>NZ_SOEF01000019.1 GCF_004366375.1 Halanaerobium congolense | reverse complement strand
CTCATACAGCAATTGTCTTTACAAGATACATGTTACTGTCAGTAGAAAACAGAAAATATGCAGATGACAGAACACTTGGGCAAATGTTTTATCTTCTGGTTGATGAAATGGCAGATATCAGCTGGATTCAAGCTATACATATGCTGATGGAAGTTTTTATTACAACCATTAAAGATAAATTATCATTAACTTCAAAACAGCTGGATCAGCTTTTAGAAGCATTTATCATGGCACTTCCAGAAAACTTAGTAGAACATCTGCCAATATCTGCTTAAAACAGTAAAATCACATTACTTAAATTCTGCTAAATATTGAAATTTCAAGGTGCAAAAGGGTTATTTATGTGCGAAGTTTGAGTTAATTATTTGGACAATAAAAGATTTTGCAATAATTTATCTTTTAGCTCGTGGAGGACCTTCTAGAGCAACAGAAACTTTACCAATTTATATTTACCATCTGGCATTTCAATTTTTTGATTTTGGTAAAGCTGCAGCAGCAGGGGTTGTAATGCTATTATTTTCATTAGTATTTATAGTTGTTTATTTAAAAATACTATCAGGAGGTGAGATAGATTGAGTTTTAAAAAGATTTCTATTTATATTTCAGTAATTATAGTGTGCTTATTAACTATATTTCCTTTTCTATGGATAATTTCGACTTCTTTTAAACCGGCAAATGAAGTATATTCATTTCCTCCGAAACTCATACCAAACAATATAACTTTAGAAGGTTACAAAACTTTACTAGAAACTAGCTCTACTTTTCATTTTTTGAAGTGGACTTGGAATAGTTTTTTTGTTTCTTTTTTAACAACTATATTTTCACTTTTTATTGCTACTTTAGGTGGTTATGGAATGTCTAGATTTAGATTTAAAGGAAGACTGGCAATTGGATATATTATCTTACTTACGCAAGTTTTACCAGGTTCCCTATTAGTAGTACCTTTATATATAATAATGAATAATCTTGGTTTGTTAAATACTCATTTTGGTTTGATGATTGCTTATACAACATTTTCAGTTCCTTTTTGTACCTGGATGATGAAGGGCTTTTTTGATACTATTCCTAAATCTATTGATCAAGCAGCATTAATAGATGGGTGTAACAAATTTACAAGTTTCTTTTATGTAGTGCTACCTTTAGCAAAATCAGGTTTAGTGGCAACTGGTATTTTTTCTTTTATTACTGGTTGGAATGAATATTTATTTGCTAGTGTATTTCTAAAGAGGTATACAATGTGGACATTACCAGTTGGTATTTCGAGTTTTCAAGGTCAGTACACAACTGATTGGAATGTATTAATGGCTGGTTCGGCATTAATAGCTTTACCCGTCGTTGTGATTTTTTGGCTATTACAAAAGCAATTAGTAAGTGGAATGACTGCAGGATCTGTCAAACAATAATATGTATCATAAATATTAAATTAAAAGGGAGAGATTAAATATGGTTAAAACAGGAATTATAGGAATGGGAATTAGAGGGCAAATGTATGCTGAAAGTATAGAACAAAATAATCAGGCAAGTGTTGAAGCTATTACAGAAGTTAATAATGAAAGTTTAGAAAAAAACAAAGAAAAATTTAATACTAAAGGATATAAAGACTACAAAAAAATGATTGATGAGAATGACTTAGATGCAATAATTGTGGCTACACCTGATCACTTACATAAAGAGCCAGTCATATATGCTGCTGAAAGAGGATTACATTTATTAATTGAAAAACCTTTTTCTAATTCAGTTAGTGATGCTGAAGAAATGCACAATGTTATTTCTAAGAATAAAATAAAATGCCTAGTTGCTTTTGAAAATCGATGGAATCCTCCATTTGTTGCTGTAAAAAAAGAAATTGAAAGTGGTAATATTGGTGAAATTAATTCTATAAATTCTAGATTAAATGACACAATTTTTGTGCCTACAGAAATGTTAAAATGGTCTAAAAATTCTACACCTGGATGGTTCTTATTTCCCCACATAATAGATATGGCTTGTTGGTATAATAATAAAGATGTTAAAAAAGTTTACGCTGTAGGAACAAAGAAAAAATTGATATCATTAGGAATAGATACTTATGATTCAATGCAGGCTACTGTGACATTTGATGATGGAACTAATGCTGTATTTACAACAAGTTGGATTTTACCTGAATCTATGCCTTTAATTTATGACTGCAAATTTGAAATAATTGGTGAAGAGGGAGCTCTTTATATTGATTTACAAGATCAAATGGTTAAACATGCTGGTAAATCATATAAGCATCTTAGTACAATTGGAACTTCTATAAATGGTGAATTAACTTTACCTCCTACTTATATGTTAAATAGTTTTGTTGATAGTATTGTAAATAATACGGCTATATCTGCTGATTCTGAAGCTGGACTAAAAAATACTAAAATTGTTGAAGGGGTTCATAGATCTATTAAAGAAAATAAAGCAATAACAATCGACTAATTAAAATGAATATTTATAAAATCAGCTTTATTGATAAATATTTATTAAATAGAGCTGATTTTTAATTATATGGGGTGAAAAAATGACCTATTATATTAAAAGCAAAAAAATATTTAAAGAAGATGAAATACTATTAAATTATGCTTTGAAAATAAAAAATAAAAAAATAGTTGACTTTGTCAAAAACTCTAAACTTTCTCCAGAAGATGAGATAATTGACTATCAAGATAAGATAATTATTCCTGGAATGATTGATCTTCATATCCATGGTGCAGTTGGAAAAGATGTAATGGATGGTGATTATGAAGCTCTAAATGAAATTTCTAAGTACTTAGCTAAAACAGGTGTTACCTCTTTTTTAGCAACTACTTTGACTGCTCCAATGTCAAAAATAAAAAAAGCATTAATAAATATAAGTCAGGCAATGAAAAAAGGGGTGGAAGGAGCGAAAATTTTAGGCTCTTATTTAGAAGGACCCTATCTGACAGAAGAACATAAAGGAGCTCATCCGACTGAATTTATGAGAGAGCTAAACCTAGCTGAAATAAAAGGTCTTTTAGAGCTTTCAAATGATACAATTAAAGTTTTTGCTCTTGCTCCAGAGAAAAAGAATTCTCATAAAATCATTAAATTTTTAGAAAAAAATAATATAAAAACCACTATGGCACATACCAACGCAAGTTATGAAGAAGCATCTGCTGCTGTAGAAAGTGGCTTAGAACTTGCCACACACACCTTTAATGGAATGAAAGGCTTACACCATAGAGAGCCGGGAGCTTTAGGAGCAGTTCTAAACAATAAAGATGTTTATTCAGAATTAATTGCTGATAATATTCATGTCCATCCTGCAGCCTTAGAGCTATTATTAAAAATCAAAGGTAGTGATAAAGTTATTTTAATCAGTGATTGTATGCGTGCTGGTGGTTTAAGTGATGGAGAATATATGTTGGGTGAACTAAAAGTTTTAGTGAAAAATTCCATAGCGAGAACTGAAGCTGGTTCTCTTGCAGGAAGTACATTAGAATTAAGAGATGCTGTCATAAATATTAAAGAAGCTGCAGATATTGATTTATATACAGCTTTAAAAATGGTTACAATTGTACCTGCAAGATTATTAGGTATGGACAAGAAAATAGGAAGCATAGAAAAAGGAAAAAATGCAAACATTGCGGTTGTAGATGAAATGATGAATATTTATTCAACAGTGATTGATGGAAAGATTGTATATAGAAAATAATTTTAAAGGAAGTGATCTGATGTTTATAATTTCAAATAGAAATCTTTTACTAGATGCTCAAAAAAGAAAATATGCAGTACCGGCATTTAATATTCACAACCTGGAAACTACAAAAGTTGTAGTTGAAGCTGCAGAAGAATTAAATTCACCAATTATTTTGGCAGCAACACCAGGAACCATTAGATTTGCAGGAGCGCGTTATTTAGTAAATATAATGAAAAGTGCAGCAGCAGAATCAACTGTTCCAATTGCTTTTCACTTAGATCATCATGAAAATATTGAAGATATAAAAGAATCAATAAAATTAGGCTGCAAATCGGTTATGATTGATGCTTCAGCTTTGGATTATGAAGATAATATCGCCAAAGTAAAAGAGGTGGTTGAATTTGCAAGGTTGTATGATGTAAGTGTTGAAGCTGAACTTGGTAAGTTAGTCGGTCAAGAAGATGATATTGAAATAAGTGATGCAGAATCTGAGTTAACTGACCCCAATTTAGCAGCTGATTTTGTTGAAAGAACTGGAATTGACTCTTTAGCAGTTGCTATAGGTACAGCTCATGGTCTTTATAAAAAGGATCCTAAAATTGATTATGAACGTTTAAAAGCTATAGAAAATAATGTGGATATACCTTTAGTTTTACATGGAGCTTCTGGAGTTCCTGATCAAGATGTTAGAAAATCTATAGAAATGGGAATTACAAAAGTAAATATTGCTACAGAGTTAAAAATTGCTTTTTCCGATGCAGTTAAAGAATACTTTAGCAAAAATCCAGAAGCTAATGATCCTCGTAAATACTTAAAACCTGGCAAAGAAAATATGAAAAAGCTGGTTAAGCAGAAAATAAAGCTCTGCGGTAGTGAAAATAAAGGATTATTAAAATGATAGCTGCAATTACATTGAATACTTCAGTTGACAGAAGATATAATATTAAAGAAATTAAAAAAAATACTGTTCAACGCACAGGAGACTATCAGGCCACTGCTGGTGGAAAAGGTATCAATGTCAGCCGAGTTATTAATTTATTAAACAGAGAAGTTACGGCTTTAGGTTTTATTGGGGGTTTTTCTGGTGATTTTATCTTTGATGAGTTAGAGAAATTAGAAATTGATAGTGATTTCACAAGAATTAAAGGTATTACAAGAAGCTGCCTTAATATTATTGACCAAAATAATAATTCAATTGAAGTTCTAGAAAATGGTCCCCAAATTACTACTGAAGAAAAAGAAGAATTTTTAAATAATTATCAAAAGAAGATTAATAAATTTGATGTAATAGCTATCTCCGGTAGTTTGCCGTCCGGACTTAGAACAGATTTTTACCAAAAGATAATAAAAATAGCTAAAGGAAATAATAAAAAAGTTATTTTAGATACCAGTGGAGAAGCATTACTGCAGGGCGCTGCAGGTGGCCCTTATATTATTAAGCCTAATAAAAGTGAAATTGAAAATATTGTAGGTTTTAATATTAATTCTGAAAGCAATTTATTAAAGGCTGCCCAAAAGCTTCAGTCACACGGTGCTAACAATATTGCATTAACTTTAGGTAAAGAAGGTATGTACTATATAACCGAAAAAGAAATCTATAAAGTTGAGGTTCCAAAAATAGAATCTGTAAATGTAACTGGTTCTGGAGATAGTCTTACTGCAGGATTGGCAGTAGCTTTAGCTGAAAAAATGAATATTATAGAAATGTTAAAATTTGCCAATGCCTGTGGAGTGGCAAATGCTGCGGAAAAAAAGACTGGTTTTGTTGAGTTGAATAAAGTAAAAAAATATATAAAAAAAATTAGAGTTATTAAAGTCAATAAGTAAAAAGGGTATTCTATAAATTAGCTAAAAATAACAGGAAAGTTTAGATAATGAAAGCACAAAAATTCAATTTTAATATATGGCTTTTCCAATGGACCCAGTATGTAATTTAGACTGCGAATATTGCTATTATCTTAAAAAAACAGAATTCTATCCGGAAACCAATAATTTTAGAGGGAAATGTAATATTTAGATTAGTAAGTCCAAAAGAATACGGCAAATTCTTAATCGCAATCTTCAATGAATGGCTTAATGACTTGGGAGATATATTTATTCAAATATTTAAGGAAGCTTTATCAGCCTGGGCAGGTTTCGGAGTAAATCTCTGTGTGTTTAGTCAAAAGGGTGGTAAAGCCTCAGTAATAGAGTTTATGACGATTTAATGGAAAAATATAATAGTGGTGGTATGTTAAGAGGTTCAAAACTTTTAGAATCAGCTATTTATGGAGTTAAGAATTATAGTATTTATAATAATTTTAATTAATTATAACAGAATCTGAAATTTATAGTAAAAAAATTTTCAAGTAGCGAGCAGACTTTTCTGCTCGTTTTTGTAATTCATATCTGATCCAGTATGTAATATGGAAGTTTTAAGGATCTTAAAATATAAATATTATTTTTAAAGGTATTTATAAAAAATATATGGTTGCACTGCGAAAAGTCGATTTTTGATATTATATCAATTTGAGAAGCTTATCCTGATAGGGATTATATAAGTCGGAAATTCTTAATTAGGATTTTTCGCAGTGCAACCATATATGATATTCAAAACAATCGTTCTATTATTTCACCTAATTTCGACAAAATAAGACATAAATTTTCATTGTATTTAGTTCTTTGGTGTATTAAAATAAGAAATAAGGGAAAAAATTCACTGATTTTGTTGATTTTAGATTAAAAATGCATTAAAATAACTAACAAGAGTAAATTAAGAAATATTTAGCAAAATATAATGTAAATTTAAGGAAATGACATTCGATGTCACTAATAAAGATTTAGATATACTTTTGTTGACATACTGTACATTTTAAAACAACATATGAGAAATATTTAAGCGATGCTTAAATATTAAGAAGCGATGTAACAAACTATTTCACTGCAACACAGTCATCAGCGTGTTGCGGTGGAGAAAAAATTTAATAGAAATACTTATTGTGGTTTGTTATGTTTGAGTACTTAAGATTAGTGCTTGACTGTAAGAGGCTATTTTTTTATATTTAAAACTTTATTTTGGAAGTGATAATAAATGAAAACATATTTAGTCACCGGAGGAGCCGGTTTTATCGGTAGTAACTTTATCAAATACATATTAGATAAAAAGCATAAAGATATTAAAATTATTTGTCTTGATAAATTAACTTATGCCGGTAATCTAGCAAATATAGAAGAAGATTTAAATAATAATCCGGAAAAGCTTACTTTTATAAAAGGAGATATTAATAACACTGAACTAGTAGAATATATTTTTGATCAGTGGGAAATTAATTACATAGTAAACTTTGCTGCAGAATCTCATGTTGATCGTTCAATAGAAGATGCAGAAATTTTCTTAAAGACAAATGTTTTAGGAGTTCAGAATCTATTAAACATAGCTAAAGACAAATGGGAAACTGGAGAAAGAGAATATAATGGTGATGTTAAATTTCTGCAGGTTTCAACTGATGAAGTTTATGGATCTTTAGGTAAAGATGGGTTTTTTACAGAAGAAACTAATATTCAACCTAACAGTCCTTATTCAGCTTCTAAAGCCAGTGCAGATATGTTAGTACGCTCCTATAATGAAACACACAACTTACCTACCTTAATTACCAGATGTTCTAATAACTATGGTCCCTATCAATTTCCAGAAAAACTTATTCCTTTAATGATTAATAACATTTTAAATGGAGAAGAATTGCCTGTTTATGGTGATGGTTTAAATGTTAGAGATTGGTTATATGTAAAAGACCACTGTAAGGCTATAGATATGGTTTTAGAAAAAGGGAAAGCTGGAGAAGTTTATAATATAGGTGGAAATAATGAGGAAACTAATATTAAGATTGTAAAAACTTTAATTGAAGAAATAAATGAGCTATTAAAAGAAAATGATGAATATGAAGAAGTTGCTAATACAGAATTTAATAATATAAATAAAGATTTAATTACTTTTGTTAAAGATAGACTCGGACATGATAAAAGATATGCTATTGATCCCAGTAAAATAAAAAAAGAAATAGGCTGGGAACCTACTACTATGTTTGAAGATGGAATTGTTGATACTATAAAGTGGTATTTAGATAATCAGGACTGGCTTAAGCTTATAACTTCAGGTGATTATAAAAATTACTATGAAGACATGTATATAGATATATAAAAACTGGAGGGATTTAATTTGAAAGGTATTATCTTAGCTGGGGGCAAAGGAACCAGATTATATCCAGCTACAAAATCAATTTCAAAACAAATTTTACCGATCTATGATAAACCAATGATTTATTATCCGCTTTCTGTTCTAATGCTAGCTGGGATAAGAAAAATATTAATTATTTCTACAGCAAGAGATCTACCATTGTTTGAAGAATTACTTGGTGATGGCAGCCATTTAGGTTTAGAACTTTCTTATGAAGTTCAGGATGAACCAAATGGTCTGGCAGAGGCTTTTATCGTTGGTGAAGATTTTATAGGTGATGATAATGTTTCTTTAATCTTGGGAGATAATATTTTTTTTGGTCAGGGTTTCACACCAAAACTTAAGAAGGCAGCTAACTTAAATGATGGAGCTACAATTTTTGGTTATTATGTTACTAACCCTGAATCTTTTGGAGTTGTTGAATTTGATGAAGAGCAGAAGGTTATTTCTTTAGAAGAGAAGCCAGATAATCCTACGTCAAATTATGTTGTTCCTGGTTTGTATTTTTATGATAATTCTGTTGTTGAAAAAGCTAAGAAACTTACTCCTTCTGATAGAGGAGAATTAGAAATAACTGATTTAAATAAATTATATATGGAAGATGGTACTCTTAATGTAGAACTTTTGGGTAGAGGGTTAGCCTGGTTAGATACTGGAACTCATGATGGTTTATTAAATGCAGCTAATTTTGTTGAAGCAGTACAGAAGAGACAGGGTCTTTACATTGCTTGTGTTGAAGAAATTGCTTATCGTAATGGCTGGATTGATGATGAAGAATTATTAAATCTTGCTGATAATTTAATTAAAACTGACTATGGGAAATATCTAACTAATTTATGTACGGAGAATAAATATTTGAGGCGATATTAATGTTAAACAGACTTAAATGGGATAGTGATTTTTGGGATCTTGAAATTGCTGACTTACATTTTGAAAATGATAATTTTGAAGCTGAAGAGCATAATTTTTTTGATTATGATATTATACAGTCTAAGGTTGAAATTAATAAAAAGAAAATAATTAATTTTTTAGAATCAAAAAAATTTAATTTTATTAATTTAGAAATTTCATTAGTTAGAAATTTAAGTAATTATAATTATAAAAGAAGCCAATTTGAAATTGCACAAAAAAAAGATATAGATGATGTTTGTTTAATTGCTTCAAATGTTTTTGAAAAAAGCAGATTTGATGTATTTGAGAGGTTAACAAACCAAAAAATTAGTAATTTTTATAGTCTTTGGGTAAAAAAAAGTGTTTTAGGTACATTTGATGATTGTTGTATAATTGAAAGAAATGATCAAAACAAAATAATTGGTTTTATTACTTTAAAATTTTTAAATGATGATTCTGCAGAGATTGGTTTGCTCGGTGTAAAAAAAAATAATCAGGGTTTAGGTATTGGGAGTAAATTATTAAGTAGTGCTTATAAACTTTTAAAAGAAAAAAAAATAGAAAGATTAATTGTATCTACTCAGGGAACTAATTATAATGCACTAAACTTTTATTATAAAAATAATTTTAAGTTAAATAAAATCAATAGCTGGTATTATAAAATCAATAAATTTAATAAGGATCTAATATGAAACATTTACATATAATGAATGATGATAAGTTTATTGAGCCATATATTAGATTTATAGAAGAATACTTTTATTTTCAAAAACATAAATTTATTATTTTATCAAAAAATAATAAAAATTCTTATTATAATAATAAGAAAAACATTTTTCAATATCACAGCAAAAAAGATTATTTAAAGATATTAAAAGATTTATATTTAACTGATAATATTTTTTTACATGGTTTATTTAATAGAAATATATTTATTATATTATTTACTAACCCCTGGCTTTTAAAAAAGTGTAAATGGATTTTATGGGGGGGAGATTTATATAGTTATAAAAAACGTCTAAAAAAAAGAAAATTGAAAAGTAAAATTTATAATTATATGATATTTTATGTAATTAAAAATATTGAAGGGATAATTACTTATATAAAGGGTGACTATAAATTAGCTCAACAGTGGTATAAAACAAAAGCTAATTATTATAAGTGTATTTGTTATTTAAGTAATATACCTAGCTATAATATTCCTAAGACTAATTTTAAAATTAATACTCATAATAAAGAACATATTTTTATACAGGTTGGCAATTCTGCTGATCCCAGTAATAATCATGTAGAAATTTTAGATAAAATAAAAGAAAATAAAAATGAAAATGAAAAGATAAAAATAATTTGTCCTTTATCATATGGCAAAGAAGATCAAAAAAAGAAAGTTATTAAATATGGCAAAAAAGTATTTGGTAAAGATTTTGTTCCATTAACTAAGTTTATGGATTTAAAAACTTATAATAAATTGCTGAGTAATATTGATATAGCAATTTTTAATCATCAAAGACAGCAAGCTATGGGGAACATTTTAACTTTGCTTTATCTTGGTAAAAAGGTCTATATTAGAGATGATATAGTGACCTGGGATTTTATGCAAGAAAATGATATTAAAGTTTTTTCATTTAATAATTCTAATAATGATCTATTAGATGAAATTGATTCTGAAGTTGCAAAAAAGAATAGGAAAAAGATTGATTTTCGATTTAATATTGATGTATTCATAGAAGAATGGAGTAATATTTTTAATAGCTAGAAATTAGGAGATGGAATTGTGATAACTTTTAATGTACCGCTTCACATCAATAAAGAAATAGATTATATTAAAGAAGCAGTTGAAGAAAACAATAAAATTTCTGGTGATGGTCCTTTTACAAAAAAATGCCATAAATGGATGGAAGATAAATTTAACTGTTCAAAAGCTCTTTTAACAACTTCTGGGACTCATGCCCTAGAATTAGCAGCTTTGTTAATTGATATTCAAAAAGGTGATGAAGTTATAATGCCTTCATATACGTTTACTTCTACTGCTAATGCCTTTGTATTAAGAGGAGCAATAATAAAGTTTATAGATATTGAGCCAGAGACAATGAACATGGATGCAGATTTAATAGAACAGGCAATAACAAATAAAACTAAAGCTATAGTCCCGGTTCATTATGCTGGTGTAAGTTGTGATATGAATAAGATTAACTCAATTGCTGATGAGTATGATTTATATGTTATTGAAGATGCTGCTCAGGGAGTTATGTCGAAGTATAACGATGAATATTTGGGAACACTAGGTGATTTAGGTTGTTATAGTTTTCATGAAACCAAAAATTATTCTAGTGGTGAAGGTGGAGCCTTAATTATTAATAATGAAAAATTCAAAGAAAGAGCTGAAATTATTAGAGAAAAGGGAACTAATAGAAGTCAATTTTTCAGAGGTCAGGTAGACAAATATACCTGGCAGGATCATGGTTCTTCTTATCTTCCCAGTGAAATAAATGCTGCTTATTTATATGCTCAATTAGAAAAAGCTGAAGAAATTAATAATAATAGGGTGTCATCTTGGAATTTGTATTATAAATTATTGAAACCATTGGAAGAAAAAAACATGATCAGTTTACCATATATTCCAGATAACTGTGAACACAATGCCCATATGTTTTATATAAAGACGGAAAGTTTAGAAGAAAGAACTAAACTGATTTCTTATTTAAAAGAAAATGATATTCAATCTGTTTTTCATTATATACCTTTGCATTCTACTAAAGCTGGTAAAAAATTCAGTGAGTTTGTTGGTGAAGATAAGTTTACTACCAGTGAGAGTGAAAAATTAGTACGTTTGCCTATGTATTATGGATTGAAAGATAGAGATATTGAATATATTGCTGAAAAAATAATTGAATTTTATGATGGAGTTAATTAAAATGGGGAGAAGACAATTAATTAATAAGTATATTAATAAAATTTATTATAAAATTTTCAACCCTGTTTATAATTTGAAACTAAAATTTGGCTCTAATCCTAAGTTCATAGTTATTGGAAATCCAAAAACTGGGACATCTGTTATTTCAAGCTTAATTGCAGTTTATGGTGGTTTAACAAAAACTATAGATATACCAGAAATGTGGTATAAACAATTAGAATTATATAAAGGAAATATTGAACTTGAAAAGTTTATTAGTGAAAACCCTCATCGCTTTGCTAAAAAATTAGTCAAGGAGCCTAATTTGACATTTTTGTATTCTAAAATAAAAGACATATTTCCAAAGTCAAAAATAGTTTTAATTACAAGACATCCTGTTGATAATGTCAGGAGTGTCTTGGATAGAGTTAATATTTCTCCCAGTAGTTTACCAATAGATACCAAAGAAATAGATGATATGAAAATCATTAATCCTTGGAAATGGTTTGTGAATGGTAAAGTTTTAGGGGATAATCCTTCTAATAAAGTTCCCTATTCTATGGCATATAATTGGGTTTATACTGTTAAATTATTTCTAGAAAATAAAGATTCTATTTATTTAATTCGCTATGAGGATTTTATAGAAGATAAAACAAGTTCAATTCAAAGATATTGTGAAGATTTAAATATAAAAAAGCAAAATGATATTTCTCATTTAGTAGACAAACAATATCAACCTAAAGGTGAAAATAAAAATAAAGAGATTACAGAATTATTTTCAGAAGAAGTAATTCGAAATATAGAAAATATTTGTTCTTCAGAAATGGAAAAGTTAGGATATGAATTTTATTCTAAGAAATAATTATTTTCAGGAGTGAAATATGTCATTAAAAAAGAAAACTTTCTGGGGAGGGATCTGGAATAGTTTATCCAGTGTTTCTTTAACCGGACTAAATTTTATAATAACAGCTATTTTAGCAAGATTATTATCTCCCAATGCTTTTGGTGTTATGGGAATGATACAAACTACTATAGCTTTAATTAATATGATGAATCAATTTGGTCTTTCACCTGCAATTATTCAGGGTGAAAATTTAAATCAAAGACGTCTTTCTTCTTTGTTTTGGTTTAATATGTTTGTTGGGATAACAATGACTGGGATTGTCTTTTTTAGTGCAGATTTAGTTGCTTTATTTTTTAACCAAAATAGTTTAGCTCCGTTATTAAGACTTATTTCTATAGTTTTTACAGTAGTTTCTTTCTCTTTTATTCAACAGAGTTTATTACGAAAAGAAATGAAATTCAAAGAGCTTTTTAATATCAATATCATTTCAACAATTTCCTATGGTATTATTACTATTATTTTAGCTGTTAATGGTTTTGGTGTTAAGTCTTTAGTTTTAGGTTATATCAGTAAAAATATTGTTAATACAATTTTAATAATATTATTTAATAGATGGGTTCCTAGTTTTAGATTTGATTTTAAAGAGATTAAAGATTTATTGAATTTTGGTGTTTATGTTTTTGGCTCGAGCATTTTGAATTATTTTAATCGTAATCTGGATTATTTATTAATAGGTAGATTTTTAGGTTCAGAAGCACTTGGTTATTACACATTGGCTTATAAAATGATGTTAATTCCGGTTCAAAAAATTGGTGGTGTAATAAGCAATACATTTTTACCAGCTTTTTCTCAAATAAAACATAATCAAAAATCAATAAAAAAATATTATCTTAAAGTTTTACAGTTAATTTCACTTTTAACTTTTCCAATGATGGGAGGATTATTTATAGTCGCTCCTGAGTTTATCCTAAGTATTTATGGTGAAAATTGGATTCCGGTAATTATATTAATTCAAATACTTAGTATTACGGGTGCTTTACAATCATTAGGAACAACACTAGGGACTATTTTATTATCTCAAGGAAGATCAGATATTTCATTTAAATGGAATTTGTTTGCTGTTAGTAATTTAGCAGTTGCGATGCTCATTGGTATGAACTGGGGAATTATAGGAGTTGCAGCTGGAGTTGCAATTTTTAGTTTTTACGCTTTTTGGATTAGTTTTTATATTACTGGTAGTTTGATTAATATGAGTTTATTGGATTTGGTTAACTTTATTAAGAAGTCATTTTTATACACCATATTTATGATGATAATTGTATATTTAACTAAAACTTATCTAGTAACACCGAATATTGAACAAATGCCAATTCAATTAGCTATTAATGTAATTACTGGAATTGTTGTTTATGCAGCTATCTTTTTAATTATTGACGGCAAAGAATATTTTGAACAGATTAAGAGATTGAAAAGTGCTGTGAAATAAAAAAAGAGAGGTTATATTTTGACTAAAAAAGTTATTAAACTTGATAAGTTAAAGAGAACTATAGCACTGCAGCAGGAATATAAAGAACGAAACAAAAATGTATCAACTGCAAGAAGAGCTACTATGGCTAGTAAAGATGTTTTTCCTTTAGGACGTAATGCACGAGAAGATTTATATGCAGATTTGTTTACCAATGGTAGTACAGTCAGATATCCTCATGGAATAGTAGTTAAATATGGAATGAATTCTCCTATAAAAACTTTTTATAGGGGTGAAGCAAAAGATTACAGCAGAAAAAATAATGGATCTAAATGCAGATCTTCTTTAGGGCGAGAACTTGCTGGATTAGAGACAGAAGCAGAAAGAGAATTAGAATTCTTTACTGCTCAATTAAAAATAATAGCTTTTTCAAATATGATTAATGAATTAAAACATAATTTAGATTGGAATTATTGTGATATATTTTCTTATGTAATTGCTCAACATTATGGCATTAGAACTCAGTATCTAGATATAACGGATGATCTTGCAGTAGCATTATTCTTTGCCTGTTGTAAACATATGGGCAATGGAAAATATCAGCCTGTTAGCAAAAGAGATATTAGAGAAAATGATTTTGGTTCTCATGCTGTTTTATATAAAAGGGTAGATGATTTAACTATTAATCTTAAAGCTGAAAAGAAAGTTAAGGATGTGCTTCCAATTGGTTATCAACCTTTTACCCGCTGTTATAAGCAGAGGGGCTATTTTATCGATACAATGAAGTTAGGTGATATAGTTAATTATGATTTAGCAGCTGACCACGGCTTTGAAAAGTTATATTTCAAAAGAACCCCTGAATTTGCAGCAGAAATTTATGAACTTTTCGATGGCGGCAGGGAACTTTTTCATGATCGGTCAATGGAGCTTTTAAGTGGGCTGATAGATGAAATTAAAACTGGCGATTCTTTTAGTGAAGATAGTTTTGATAAAGCTTATGATAATTTTGGTGTGATTAAATCTAAAGACTGGTGGCTGACTAAACTTGCTGCTTATGGAACAGAAGTTGGTGAGCCGGCGTTGGAGCTGAGTGATGACCTGAAGACTAAAATTGATGATTCCTGGGATATTAAAGAATTTGTTGATCAGGAAAGGCTGGCAATTGGTGGTCGGATGGTATATTATCCACCTGATTAAAATTGATATTAGGAGTTAGATTATAATGGAAGAGCTTTCTTTGATACTTCAAAACCAAATTGCTTTACTATTTGATTTAGATATCCTTTCATTTAGTTCAACTTATTACACCATCTCTGCCTCCTTAAGTGTTTCTATTCTTGCTATTTTTCTTCCTTTAAGTATTGAAGTAGCAAATAGACTAAGTGATAAATACCAAAGTGATGTTTTACAGGAAATATTTTTAGAAAATGAAATTATAAAGTTAATGTTGAAACTGAATTTAGCTAATTTATCTGTAATCATAATTGCTTTAGTATTTAGAGATGACAGATTATTTTTAAATAAACTGAATTTTTTAGGGTTTATAAGCTTTGGCTTTACAATAGCAGTGCTTTACTATTTTAAAGAAGCTTTTGGTTTTTTTGTTAATTTTTCTTCAAAAAAAAACTGGCTGCTTGAGAATATTGATAAAAAAATGAAGCTTGAATCAGAAAAAGAAATAGTAGATAGAAATTTGTCAGATGAGATGAATTATCTAGATGCAAAAATGAAAATTGTTCTGAGCGAAGTTGGGAAGGTTAGCAAAGAAAAGATTGAATCAAAATTTGATAATCTTTTTCAACAACACAGTGAAATATTTTCCGGTTATAAATTAATTCGGAGAAAAGAAAAAAATAGCATTAGAATTTATAAATTTTTAATTAACCAGTGGTTTTATTTTTACGAGCAGATAAAAGAAAATGATTATGAATCACAGTATTTAGCTGAAATTATTACTGAGTTCATTGCAGCTGAAATTTATGAGTATGCTGATCAGGTCGATTCAGAAGCTGAAGATAAAAGCAATCCTGAGCTGGAATATTTATTAAGAAAAATAACAACTCTTTATAAGCAGGAAATTAATAAAAGTGAAGAACCAGAAAAATTAACTCTGCTGACAATTCGCTGGTATAGAGAGTATTTCTATTTAGTTGATGATGAGCAGCTCGATAAAAATTTAAATAAACTTGAGCTTTTAAATTCTTACATCAGGAAGATTATTTATTATACTGTAGAAAGTGGAAATGAAAAAGCCTTTTCAAAGTTAATAGAAGAATTAAGTCAAAGATTAATTATAGAAGTTCCGGAATATAAATCAATTTGCTATTCAAATTCTCTTGATTCTGATGATGATAAAATGAAAGAAATACGAAGCTTAGAAGAGGAACTCAGTAAAGAAAGACAATTAATTTTCGATAAGAAAACTTTAGTTGAATGGCAGAATAAATTCCAGAAATATGTAGATGAGATTAATCAATATGCTGACAAAAAAATAATTGAGCAGAAACAAATTAATGAAGAGATTAAGGAAGCTCTTAGTTATTTTAAAGTTCGCAATAGATATTCACTTAGTTTATATGCTGGAGCCTGCTGCATTTATTTTGAAAAATATGAATGGCTTAATTACTTCTGGGATAATATAAAAGATAATTACCCAAATTTAAAGCATAAAATTATAATGCCCTATGATTTCAGAAACCTTCTACTGCTGATTATTAATTATCGAGAAATCTCCTATCAAGCTAAAGATACAGATCTAAGGTTTTTTGGTCGTTTTAATTATATTAAAGAGTTTTTGATTTTGTTGATTTTTAAGCTAATGAGATTAGACGAATGTGAAGCTCCAAAGAAGAAAGATATAAGTGGGTTTGATAAGCTGGAGCTAAAGGGTTTAA
The DNA here is from genome assembly GCF_004366375.1 of Halanaerobium congolense. GTDB lineage: Bacteria > Bacillota > Halanaerobiia > Halanaerobiales > Halanaerobiaceae > Halanaerobium > Halanaerobium congolense. Next base: position 44,556 of record NZ_SOEF01000019.1, on the reverse strand, counting down.
TAGAGGATTTAGAACATCACTTTTTAGAAAAAGATTTTTCAGTTTATAAAGAACAACTTGGGTTGACGGAAGCGGAAATGAAGTCAGAGTTTAATGATTTTAAAGATGCGATTTCTGACTTACTTTAGCAGGTGATTTACTATTAACATTGAATTATATATAAATAGTTAGAAGCAGATAAGACAGTCCAATTGAAATTAGCATAGGAAAAAGGGGTAAGCTGTTATGAAAAGTTTTAGTCTGGATAAGAAGAATTATTCAAATAAAATTAATGAAAGTTCTCCTCAGGCTCCTTCAATAGATAATAATCAGCTGGAATCTCTGGGGATTTGCTATCAGTTAGAAAATTCTGGTGAAATTTTTGACTATCTAACGGATAAAAGTGATTTACTAACTTTCTTATTAAAAGCAGCTGAAAAATCAATGAAGCTTTTGCTGACAATATGGAACTTACTCTGGTTAAAAAATCTGATCCTGAGATTGCGGACTTTGATTATCTGGCTGTTTATATAAATACTTCGGAGTTGTTTGTTGCGGAAGCCAGGGCTAAATTTAAAAAGTTTAAATATGATTGGTATTTTGATCACAGTGATGACCTTGATGGGAGGATTGTTTTTCATGTCACTTGATTTTATCTTTGACTGTAAACATTATATTGATTATGCAGAAGAAATTTTTAATGATGGTGATTTTAGTCAGGAAAATGAATATTTAATCAGGACAGGAATTAGCAGAGCTTATTACGGGTTATATCATTTCTGCCAAAACTTTGCTATTGAAGCGGAACTCTTAACTGAGTCTCAATTAAAAGATAGCGGAAATTCTCACAGCCGTTTAATTAATGAGTTAAAACATACTAATCACTTTGATCTGGAATATAGAAAACGGCTTAATTCTATAAAAAAGGACATCGGCGAAACACTTAGCGAATTAAGAGATTATAGAAATGATGCTGATTATTCCTCTAAATACCCTAGAACATCTGGTCGCGAACTAGAACGCGATTTAGAAGATGCAGTTATTGGGACCAAAGAGGCATTGGATAATTTGGAGAGACTAGCAGCCGGGATGAAAGAAATTTAAGGGTGATATTTTGTTTCTAAAAATTATTTTAACAGCAATTTTAATAATGATATTACCTATTGTAGTAATTCCGCTTCTTTTTTCTGTGATCAATTATCTTCCTGAAATATTTTCATACTTTTCTTTTGGTTTGGGAAGAGAATTCTTTGCAGAAATTCAATTACGCGATTATCTCAGCTTATATCTTTCTATTGTAAGTATAATGGTTTCAGTAATTATTGCCTATTATCTTTATAAGCTGGAAGTTCAGCAGAAAAGGAAAGAAAAAGACCAGGAGTTAGAGCAGAATAAAGAGATGATCATATTATAGTTTATAATAGTGAAGGCAAAAAATTATGTGGGGCTAAATTTGATGCTAATGTTGTAATTGAAGGCAGTGCTGAAATTTTTGATAGGGAAGGTAATTTGATTTTTGCTGGTGGTTTTAAAGATCATCAAAGAAATGGAGAGGGTATAGAATATCAACCTGATGGTGTAAAAGCTAAAGAAGGAATTTGGAAAGATGGAAAGTTAGTCGATGGCTTTATTTATGATGTTCTTTTAGCTGACAATAAAAGCTTGTTTAATGATGAAATTAAATTTTTAGTTGACAGTTATTCTTTGATTTCAATGGATTCTAATGACGAATTACTTGCCAGCTGTTTAAAGGTTGAAGCTGGTGAGAAGATAATAGCTCAAGGAACAATTAAAGATGCTGCTGAGGTTTGGGATGAGTATTATGATGATAAATTAGCATAAATATGATTTCTAAATTAAACATAATAATTGTTGAGATTTAATATTTTGGCTTTTTAAGAATGGTGGTATATAAATGTATATTTCAGAGCTTAATCTTGAAAATTACAGAGTTTTTAAAGAAAAAATCAAGATAGAATTTAATGAAGGAATTAATGTTTTAATTGGACAAAATAATTCTGGTAAAACAACCTTAATTAATGCTCTGTCAATCTTATTTGACCACAGCTCTAGCAAATCCATGTCAATTAATGACTTTTCTAAAAATATAACAATTGCTGAATTAAAAGAAAAGCCACCAGAAATAAAGATTACTGCTATTTTAGAAGAATCTGAAGCTGAAGAAAACTATTCAGATGATCTTGTTACAGTTTCTGACTGGTTAATTGATTTAGAAAGCCCTTATAAAGCAAAAATAACATACCACTATTATCTACCAGAAAAAGAATTGGAAAATTACCTGGAAGAAATAAATAATCTTTCCAGCAGTAATCCAAATGATTACTGGCAGTTGATTGAATCAAAATTTTTGCGCAAATACAAATATAATAGATATGTCGGAAATCCTGATCATAAAAACAGACTGGATAGTTCAGATTTAAAAAAATTTGATTTTCAGTTTTTATCACCTATTCGTGATGTGGAAAGAGATTTATATAGCGGCAGCAAAACTCTACTAAAAGAAGTAATTGACTTCTTTATGGATTATGACATTAAAACTGATAATGACTTATCTGATAGAGAAAAGAAAGAAGAAATTAGGAAAAACAAAAATAAATTTAATCAAGATACTAAGCCGTTATTAAAACAGCTTCATCAGCGAATGGAAGCAGGTAAAGAGGAAATTTTGAAATATGCTGACAAAACTGGTGCTTCTTTTGATGGTTCTAAACCAGAGTTTGCAGGAGAACTTTTAGATACAGAAATGTATTCTGCTTTAAAATTAATGATAGAAGATAAAACAGGTATTCAGATCCCTGCAGATCAAAATGGTCTTGGCTATAATAATTTGATTTATATTTCTCTGCTGCTAGCAAAAATGCAGAAAGATGCCTCTGGAGATTATCTGGGGAGTAATGCTAAAATATATTCAATACTGGCAATTGAGGAGCCAGAAGCACATCTTCATCCTAATATGCAGTATTTGTTTTTGAAATTTTTAAATGACAATCAGGAAGATGAGGTAAGACAAATTTTTATTAGCTCTCATTCTCCTAATATAACCGCAGCTGTCGATTTAGATGATTTAATTGTTTTAAACAAAAATGACATAAGCGTCAAAATTTCTTATCCAGGTAGAGTTTTTAGTCAAAAAGAAGATGACCAGGATTCTAAAAAATATATCGAGAGATTTTTGGATGTAACAAAATCAGATATGTTTTTTGCAGAAGCATTAATCTTTGTTGAAGGTATTTCAGAGTCGTTGTTAGTTCCAGAATTTGCAAAGCAGATGGATAAAGATTTAATTGATAAACATATTTCCATAGTAAATTTAGGCGGCAGGCATTTTAAACATTTCTTAAAACTTTTTGATCTCGAGAAAAATGATGCTGCTTTAAATAAAAAAGTAGCCTGTATAACAGACCTTGATCCAGTGAGAAGAAAAAATGAAGAAAATGCTAAATGGAAAAGCTGTAATCCTTTTGCAGTTAATAATGACGATCAATTTGAATATAAGGAATGTTCGAATGCTACAGTTGATAAATATTCTGAATCTGATGGTAATATCCGGATTTATACTCAGGAGAAAGGTAAAAGTTCTACTTTTGAGTATGATTTACTTTTAAGTAATCCTTGTAATAAAGATCTAATAACTGAATCCATGAGCAATCAAGATGAAATTGAAAAAATTATGGAATTAGCTGAATCAGATTCTTCAATTGATGATATACTGGAAGTGATGAATAAAAATAAATTCAAAAAGAAACTTAAGAAGGATCTGGTGAATTCTAATTTAGAAGCTGATGAACTCAGAAAACATATAATAGCTGGCAGATTTTTAGATTCTACCAGTAAGGCAGTTGTGGCCCAGGAATTAGCATTTAAATTAATAAGTGATGATTTAGAAATTAAGATTCCTGATTATATAAAAGAGGCGATAAAATGGATTTATCCAGAGCCATAGAATTAGAAGACAGTGATCAATTAATTGGAACAGAAAACCATTTTAAACTCTGTGCTGGTCCTGGAGCAGGTAAAACCAGATTTTTGGTTAATCATATTCAAAATGTGATAAAAAATTCTAAACGATTGAAAAAAGCCAGAAAAATTGCCTGTATTACTTATACTAATATTGGAGTTGAAACCTTAGCTGATAGACTTGAAAATTCTTTGGATTATGTTGAAATTAGTACCATACACAGTTTTTTATATAAGAATGTTATTAAGCCTTATAGCTGGCTTCTGGAAGATAAATACAATTTAAATATTGCTGAAATTGATGGTCATCAGGATTTTATTGCTCGAATTAGCATTTTAAAGGAATGGTTAAGACAAACAAATCAGTATGTAGGAGATTATGCACAGCTGCAGAAAGATATGCAGAAAACAGTTACTTATTTTGAGGATGAAGAGTTAAAGTGGAAATTAAAACTTCCTTATGAATCTGCGGTCAAATTTGATTCAATAATTGAGTATAAAAAATTGTGCTGGCAGCAGGGTTTCCTCAGTCATAATGATGTATTATTTTTAAGCCATAAAATTATTAAAAAATATGATGAAGTTAGAGAAATATTAAGAGCGAAGTTTCCATATATTTTTGTTGATGAATTTCAGGATACTACTCCTGTTCAGACAGAAATTATAAAAAAACTGGCAAAAAAAGAGACTATTGTTGGTGTAATTGGAGATACTGCTCAATCAATATATGAATTTTTAGGATCCAGTGTAGAAAGTTTTATAAATTTTGAATTAAATGATATGCTTTTATATAAGATTGAAGATAACCGCAGGAGTACCGAAGAGATTATTGGTGTTTTAAATAATTTGAGATCTAATGGTAATTTTCAGCAGAGCAGTCCTAATAATTTAAGTGGAGAAGTTCCTAAAATTCTAACAGGGAATTTTAATTCTGCTTATGAGTATGTTGATAACCTGCTGGAAGAAGATTTTTATACTTTAAGTTATACAAATAAAGCCACTAATATGATGCGATTTAAGCTGGAAGAATATCCAGAAGTTATGAGCTTAAGGGATTTATTAACAGAGGATAGCAATTCTAAAAGGCGGGAATTACTTTTCAATATAATTAAAGCTGTGGAATCTGCGGCAGATAAAAATTTTAAAGATGGTTTAAGATATATGCTTAGAGCCTATCGCAAAAGCAGTAATTTTACTGAAAAAGATGGATTTAGAAATTTACAGAGATTAATTAATTGTTATGATGAATATAAAAATTTAACTCTTAAAAAGTTTCATAATGATTATCTTTATAATTATTTTGATACCAGTGATATCAGCAGGCGAATTGGAAATAGTGGTGGGCCACATGATTTATATAGTAATTTGAAATATAATGAAGTTGCACTGACTATAAATCTTGAAAATGATAACAGCTTTTATAGAACAATCCATAAAGCAAAGGGTGCCGAATTTGATAATTTACTGTTAATTATCCCATCAGAAGAAAAAGAATGTTTTATGACTTTTATTTGTGATACTGATTTAGAAAATACAGAGTCACATCGACGTTATTATGTCGCTTTGAGTAGAACGAAGAAGAATCTCTTTGTTAATTTGCCTGGGTTGGATAATAGAGAAGAAGAGAAGTTGGAGGAAGTTGGGTTTAGAGTTGATGTAGTTTAAATCTTATAGATATTTAAAATTATATCAACATACAAATTGGAGGTTTTTATGTGAATATTAACAACATCAAAATAGCAATCACAGGAATGGGATATGTTGGTCTACCATTAGCTGTGGCATTTGCTGAAAATGGAATAGATATAATCGGATTTGATATCAATCAAGACAAAATAAGTAAATACAAAAATGGGGAAGATCCAACAAATGAAATTGGCAGAGATCGATTAGCTAAAATTTCAAATATAAAATATACTGCTGATGAGAAGGATTTAAAAGAGGCAGATTTCCATATAGTTGCTGTTCCGACTCCTGTTGGTAAAAACAATGTTCCAGATTTAGACCCTGTAACAGGTGCAAGTAGAACAGTGGGGAGAAACTTAAAAAAAGGATCAATTGTCGTTTATGAGTCAACAGTCTATCCGGGAGTTACAGAAGAAGTTTGTGTACCAATACTTGAAGAAGAATCAGGTTTAATTTGTGGTAAAGACTTTAAAGTGGGTTATTCACCTGAGAGAGTTAATCCTGGTGATAAAGTTAATACTGTTGAAACTATTGTTAAGGTTGTTTCTGGTATGGATGAAGAGAGTTTAGAAGTTATTGCTAAAATTTATGAGAGCATCATTAAAGCTGGAGTACATAGAGCTCCTTCTATTAAGGTAGCAGAAGCTTCAAAAATAATTGAAAATTCCCAGCGTGATGTTAATATTGCTTTTATGAATGAGTTATCTATGATTTTTGATAAGATGGATATCGATACTCAATCAGTTTTAGAAGCTGCAGGGACCAAATGGAATTTCCTCAATTTTTATCCTGGTCTTGTAGGTGGACACTGTATTGGAGTTGATCCTTATTATTTAACATATCGCTCTGAGGAACTTGGCTACATATCACAGTTGATTTTAAATGGGCGCAGGATTAATGATCAGATGTCTAATTTTGTTGCTGAAAAAATTGTGAAGAAAATGATTGAGTCCAATGTTAAGGTGAATGGATCTAAAGTTCTTGTAATGGGTTTAACTTTTAAGGAAAATGTACCTGATCTTAGAAATAGTAAGGTTGCAGATTTAATTAATAGATTGGAAGAGTATCATGTTAATGTTAAGGTGACAGACCCGATTGCTGATCCAGAAGAGGCAGTGAGAGAACATGGAATAGAACTGCAGGATATTAATAATATTAGTGATGCAGATGCTGTAGTTGTTGCAGTAAATCATGATCAGTATAATGAAATGGAACTAGAAGAATTTAAAAAGTTTTATAAGGATGATATTGATAAACCTGTATTTATTGATGTTAAGTCTATTTTTGATAAAGTTGAAGCTGAGAAAATATATAATTATTGGAGAATGTAGGTGCTTTATTAATGAGTAATGAACAAGAGAATCCTTTAGTTAGTGTAGTTATTCCTACTTATAAGCGGCCTGATATGTTGGGTAGAGCTATTGATAGTGTTTTAAATCAAACTTATGATAATATAGAGATTGTTGTAGTTGATGATAATGATGAAGATAGTGAGTATAGGAAAGAAACTGAAGAGTTTATGGATAAGTATGCCGATAATGATAATTTGGTTTATTTGAAACATACAGAGAACAAAGGTGGTTCTGCTGCTAGGAATACTGGGATAAAAACTTCTGAAGGTGAGTATATAGCATTTTTAGATGATGATGATATTTGGGTTAACACAAAATTAAAAAAGCAAATAGAAGTGTTTAAAAATAATAATAATTTGGGATTAGTATATTGTCGAATGTATAGTTTTAAAAATAATACGGGGGAAGTTTATCATAAAAAGAAAATTAAATTAGTTAATGGAAGTATATATACAGATATGTTGGAAATGAATTATATAGGTACTCCAACTGCTTTAGTAAAAAAAATCTGTTTTCAAAAAGTAGGATTATTTGATATTGAATTATTAAGTCGCCAAGACCATGATATGTTTTTGAGAATAAGTAAAAATTATGATATTGATTATGTGGATGAATTTTTAGTTAAGTTTAGTTCACATGACAATAAAATTAGTCGAAATATTAATAGTAAGGAAAAAGGTTGGAAAATATTTTTAAGTAAGTGGGAAAATGAATTGAATGAATTTCCAAAAGAAAAAAAGAAACTTTATGATAATTATTATTTTGAAATGGCGAAATTATATTATAAAAACAATAGTTACAATAAAGCAAAAATATTTTCCAAAAAAATGATAAAAAATAATATTGTTAACTATAAAGGGTTGGTTATTTTTATTTTATCAATTTTTGAAATTGATATTAATTTACATAATTTAAAGGAGAAATTTAATATATGAACAAAATAATTAAGATTATATTGAAAACTGGCTTAAATAAAATTTGGAACCTGGGATCAATAATAGACAACCCTCAAAATTTAGTAATAACTGGAAGCCCTAGGGGGGTACAACCTGGCTACTTGAACTTTTAGAAACAATTCCGATAGCTATAACCTGGTGTTATGATTATTTAATTCCTCTGAAAGAATGGGAAAAATGTATTAATACTTTGCTTGTTACTTACTAAAGTCTAGTTAAAGAGTCAGTTAATGAATTAATTTGATAGATAACAGTATATAATAAGATTAATATACTAAGCCAGACAACTGTTTCTGATTCAAATGTAAAAAAAGAAAATAGTGATCCATTAACTACCTGGAAAAATAGATTATCTAAAGAGCAGATAAAAAATATTTTAGAAGTCTTAGAAAAATTAAATATTGAATTTTATTCGCGAGATTTAGATGCGAATTATGAAATATTAAAATCAAAATATGGGATTCAGATTTAATAAACTGGAGAATTAAATATGAAAATTTTACATATAATCAATAATTTAGGTTCAGGTGGGGCAGAAAAGCTAATAAAAGATACTCTTCCTATTTTGAACAAAAAAGAAAATATAGAAGCAGAATTATTACTTTTAACAGATAAAAATAATGTGTTTGCAGAAAGTCTTAAAAAACAAGGTGTTAAGATAAATGTTATAAGGGCAGATAATATTTATAGTCCGATAAATGTTATATTAATTAGAAAATTTATCAAAAATAATGACTTTGATATTATCCATGCTCACCTATTTCCTACTCTGTATTGGGCTACTTTGGCTGCAAAAACATTATTCAATAGAAAATTTAAATTGATATTTACTGAACATAACACTCATTATAGAAGAAGAGATTATATTTTATTTAGACCTATTGAGAAATTAATTTATAAAGAATTTGATAAAGTAATTTCAATAAGTCAAAAGACAGAAACTAACTTAATTGACTGGTTAGGAGTAGAGAAAAAGACTAAATTCATTATTGTAGAAAATGGAATTGATATTCAACAATTTAACGAAGCTGAAGTATATTCAAAAAAAAAATTGTGTTCTACATGTAATTTAGACAACATATTTATCACGATGGTTGGACGCTTTTCTGAGCAAAAAGATCAGAAGACATTGATTAGAGCGTTGAAACAATTAGATAATAATGTACATCTATTTTTAGTTGGCGAGGGAAAGTTATTGAATGAACATAAGGAATATGTGAAAAATCTGAACCTTAATGATAGAGTTCATTTTTTAGGATTCAGAAATGATATAGAAAGAATTTTGAAAACATCTGATATTGTAGTTTTATCTTCTTTTTGGGAAGGTTTTGGGTTGGCTGCAGTTGAGGGAATGGCAGCAGGTAAACCAGTTATTGCAAGTGATGTTAGTGGTTTGAGAAAAGTTGTAAAAGGTGCTGGACTTTTATTTGAGCAGGGGAATGAAAAAGAACTTGCTGATATAATAAATAAATTAATTAAAGATGATAACTATTATAATAAAATAGTAAAAAAATGTGTAAAAAGAGCAGATAATTATGATTTGGACAAAATGGTAGATTCACTGGTAACTACTTATAAAAGATTACTTCTAAAAAAGTAATAATACCTAGATTTTAATTGAAAGTTTATATATCGGGGATAAGAAAGGTAGAGATTGTTACATGTGTGGTATAAATGGTTTTTATCAATTTAAAAATAGATTTAATAAAAATAAAATAGAAAATATCATTTCAGAAATGAACAAAAAAATAATTCACAGAGGGCCTGATGAGGATGGGGCTTTTATAAATAATAATATAGGGCTTGGAATGAGGCGTTTATCTATAATTGATTTGGATACAGGCTCTCAACCAATTTTTAATGAAGATAAAACATTAGTAATTGTTTTTAATGGAGAAATATATAATTACAAATCTTTAAAAAAAGATTTATTAAATAAAGGGCATACTTTTTATACAGATAGTGATACAGAAGTAGTTTTACATTGTTATGAAGAATATAAAGAAAATAGTTTTAACAAATTGAATGGTATGTTTGTATTTTCTATATATAATTTAAAAAGTGATAGATTGATAATAGCTCGGGATAGAGCTGGTGAAAAACCATTATATTATCATAAAAACAATGATTTTTTTATTTTTGCTTCTGAATTAAAAAGTATTTTATCTACAAACCTTTTAAAGAAAGAAATTAATATACAAGCCTTAAATCAATATTTTAGATTGACTTATATACCTGCTCCTCTTACTATTTTCAATAATGTTTATAAATTAAAACCAGGTCACTATATTGAAATTAATAAAAATGAAGAAATAGAGCAAAAACAATATTGGAATGTTCAATATAATGAAGAATCTTTAATTAGAGATTATAATGATTGTAAAAATAAGCTTCGAGAGACAATGTTTAAGGCTGTTGAAGAAGCGATGGTTGCAGATGTACCAATAGGAACGTTCTTAAGTGGCGGTATTGATTCAACAATTATTACAGGAATTGCTTCTCAATTATCTAATAAAAAGATTGATACTTTTACTATAGGGTTTAGAGATAAACAATTTGATGAAAGTGGAAGGGCGAAGATAGCAGCAGAATTTCATGATACCAATCATCATATTAAGTATCTGGAGCATCAAGATATCTTGAAACATTTAGATAAAATATTAAAGAATATTGATGAACCTTTTGCAGATCCATCATATTTACCGACATATATGGTATCTAATTTTGCAAGTGGTCATGTTAAAACGGTTTTAACAGGAGATTCGGGGGATGAATTATTTGGAGGATATGATAAATATTTAATCAATTATTATTCTAATTTGTATAATAAAGTACCCAAATGGTTAAGAGAAAATATCATTGAAAAAATCATTTATAAATTGCCTGACACAACTAGTTTTACTAGAAAGATTAGAAAGGTTATTAATAATTCTAATAAAAATGTTTTTGATCAACGCAAGTCTTTAATGTGTTTGGGTTTTGGAAATGAAGAAATAAAACAATTATTTCAAAAGCAATATATTCAAGAAGATAGTTTAGATTTTATAGAGGATTATTATGATGAAGTTGATATGAAAAATGAATTACATAAAACTTTATATACAGATTTAAAAGTTGTTTTAGAAGGTGATATGCTTCATAAAGTTGATAGGACTAGCATGCTTAATTCTTTGGAAACGAGAGTGCCAATGCTTCATAAAGATGTAATTGAACTTTCAGCTCAAATACCAGCTAAATATAAAATAAATACTAAAAATAAAAAAATAATACTAAAAGATACTTTTAGTGATTTAATTCCTGATAAACTATTTAACGCTAAGAAACATGGGTTTAGAGTTCCTATTGACAAATGGTTTAAAAATGAACTTAAATCTAATTTGTTAAATGAACTGAATGAAGAACAAATAAGATCAGAAAAATTATTTAATTATGATTATATAGAAAATATTTTAAATGATCATTTTACAAATAAAGTAAATCGTTCTCGAGAATTATGGTCTTTGTTTGTTTTCGAAAAATGGCTTCATGAATATTTGTAAATTTCAATAGCGCGGATAAGATAAAAAAGATATTTTCTTAAAAATTTAAATCAACCATTATAAGGTAAATTTAAGAAATGTTTTAAATATATTGATAAAAATGGGAGCATTATTAATAAATGAAAAAAAACCTAAAATATTTACTAATTTTATTAGCAACAATTCTAATTGGAATAATATTATTCCAATTAGAATATATAAATGTAATAATTTTGATGATATTAATATATACTTTTTTTGTATATAAATATTCAAAAACAAAAAATAAATTATATTTATTTATTATTATAGCATTTACATTAAGAATGATTTTTATTATATTAGATTATTCATTTGAGTTATTACCCTATGGCTGGGATACAGGCCAGTTTCAGAGTACTGCTTTGTTAATTAAAAATAATTTATATAATTTCAGAAATTTATTTTATAATATATCTGAAAGTACATCTGTTAAAAGTTATTCTCTATTTGTATCTTTTATATATACTATTTTGGGTTCCTATGAAATAAATATCAGAATAATTAATGCCTTGCTTGGGGTATTAATAGCCAGAGAAGTTTATGATATTTCTATATATACAGATTTCAATAAAGAAATGGCTTTGAAAGCGGCCTTTCTTTCAGTTTTTTGGCCTAGTTTTATTATATTTACTTCCATCAACATGAGAGATGCTTTAATAATATTTTTAACACTTAATTTAATTAAACAATTTTTTAAATTTAAAGAACATATAATTTTAAATAAATTGATTTTTCTTTTAGATTTTATTTTTATATTTTATCTTAGAAAACAGAACTTACCTCTTTTCATTTTTATTTTTATAGTTTATTTTATCTGGAAAAAAGTAAAAAACAGTGCATTGATTTATAAAATTATTTCCATTTTAGGACTAGCTTTTAGTTTTTTTGGAGTACTATATTTACTTGAAGCTAATATCTTTCCGCTTTTAAGTTTTGATTATATTGCCAGAGAAATGGAATATAGAACTTCAGGTGGAGCAGCCTATTTAGAGTGGATTAGTTATAACAATATCTTTGACATGATAATATATCTACCTATAAGAAGTTTGTACTTTTTATTTGCACCTTTTATCTGGGACATAAGTTCAAATATATTTATCATATTTGCTTTTTTAGAATCAACTATGTTGATAGGTATTATTTTATATACTTTAAGAAATTTTGTTATAAGTGATAAGATTTATAATAAAAGAATTCTATTATTATTAATATTTTTAGCTATTGGAGTTTTGGGCTATGCAGTGGTTACTGCAAATTTTGGTACAGCTATCAGGCATAAAATGACTTTTATGATCTTGATATTTATTTTAATCAGTCCATATTTTAATGTGATATCAATAGTTGATGACTAAGGTGCTGGGTGAATGAGAACATGAAATCATTAGTAACAGGTACAGCAGGTTTTATTGGTTCAACATTAACAGAAGAATTACTTCAAGAAGGACACCAGGTAATAGGTGTTGATTGTTTTATAGATTACTACGATCGTTCTTTAAAAGAAAACAACATAAATTCATTTATTGACCATCAAAACTTTACTTTAATTGAAGAAAATATAAATGAACTTGACTTAAAAGAATTACTAAAAGATGTAGATTATATATTCCATCAGGCAGCCCAGGCAGGTGTTAGATCAAGCTGGGGAGAAGACTTTGAGATTTATACACATAATAATGTCAAAGGCACCCAAAAGTTATTAGAAGCAGCAAAAGAAAGTAATATAAAGAAGTTTGTCTATGCTTCTTCCTCATCAGTTTATGGAGATACAGATCAATTACCGATGCAGGAAACTAATAGATTACAGCCAGTTTCACCCTATGGGGTTTCTAAATTAGCAGGAGAAAATTTAGCATATCTATACCATCAGAATTTTAATGTACCAACAGTATCCTTAAGATACTTTACTGTCTTTGGGGAAAGACAGAGACCGGACATGGCCTTTCATATTTTTATAAAAGCTATTTTAGAAGATAAAAAATTAACCGTCTTTGGCGATGGTAAACAGTCTCGTAACTTTACTCATGTAGATGATATAGTTAAAGCCAATATCTTAGCTGCAGAAAGTGATGTTGAAGGCGAAATATTTAATATTGGTGGAGATGGTAAAAGAGTAGTTTTAAATGAGGCTATTGATTTAATGGAAGAATTGATCGATAAAGAAGCCAATAGAGAATACCAGCAGGTTGTTAAAGGGGATGTAAAACATACTTCAGCCGATACATCTAAAGCTAAAGAATTGCTCGGTTATGAACCTGAGGTTGAGTTTGAAGAAGGGCTGGCAAGAGAAGTTGAATTCTTAAAAGAATTATATAAATAATTTTCATAATTTATATTTAGTTTAACGAGGAGTAATGCAGATGGAAAAAACAAAAGTCTTACATATTATAACCAGAGTAGTAAATGGAGGGGCAGATGAAAACACCTTATTTACGATCAATGGTTTAGATAAAGATAAATATCAGATTGATTTATTAACAGGTAAAGAAACAGAATCAGAAATATTAAAAAGGATATCTATCGAAAATCACATCAATGTTCATCAGGTAGAAAGCTTAGTTAGAGAAATTGATGCTGTCAAAGATTTTAAAGCATTAATGGAGATTTATAAAATTATCAAAGATAATAACTATCAGATTGTTCATACCCATATTGCTAAAGCAGGAGTCTTAGGTAGATTAGCTGCAAAAATGGCTGGAGTAGAAAATATTATTCACGGAGTCCATGGAATTACCTTTCCTGATCAGATACCTGTTCATAAAAGAGAATTCTTTAAAAATATAGAAAGATTCTGCGGCTTATTTACCGATAAATTTATAACTGTTGGTGAAGATATGAAGCAGAAATATATCAAAGCTAATGTAGGTAAGGCAGAAGATTACTTAACCATTAGAAGCGGAATGGAACTTTCTGATTTTATTGATGCCAGCAATAATCATCAGGATAAAATTAATAAATTAAAAAAAGAATTAGGGATAGCTGAAGATGATCTTGTAGTGGGAATGGTTTCAAAACTTGAACCCCGCAAAGGCTATAAATATTATATAGAAGTAGCAGAGAAGATAATAGCAGATCATCCAGAAGTTAAATTTTTAATAGTAGGGAACGGATCTCAGTTTGATCAATTAAAAGAAAAAGTTAAAAATTTAAAGCTTCAAAACAATATAATTTTTACCGGTTATAGAACAGATATAGCTGATGTTTTTTCAATCTTTGATATAAAAATCTTAACTTCACTCTGGGAAGGCCTACCAAGAGTTTTAGTTCAGGCAGCAGCAACTGCAAAACCAATTGTTACTTTTGATGTAGATGGAGCCTGGGAAATAGTAGATCAAGGTGAAAATGGATATATTGTGCCCATGAAAGATACTGAAGCTATGGTAGAAAAGTTAAAACTTTTAATTGAAGATGGAAAAATCAGAAATGAAATGGGTGAAAAATCTCAAAAGAAAGTTAATGATAGCTGGACTGTAGAAAATATGGTGGAAGAAACTGATAAGTTATATCAGGAACTATTAAATCTTAAATAATTGAGACATAAGAAAGTGATTATTTTACTAAACTCCTCTTCTAAAGAAAGGATGATAAAATGACCAAAAGAATATTTGACATAATACTTTCACTATTATTAATCATCATTTTATCTCCTTTATTGATAATAATTGCTCTAATTGTTAGAATAGAATCACACGGGCCAGCAATCTTCAAACAAAAAAGAACAGGACAGTACGGCAGAGATTTTATAATCTACAAATTCAGAACAATGTATCACCACACACCAGACAATAAAGCAAGCCGTGATTTAGATAATAGAGAAGATTACATAACAAGCTTTGGTAACTTTTTAAGAGTAACGAGCTTAGATGAGCTGCCACAGCTTTTTAATATCATCAAAGGAGAAATGAGCTTTGTGGGACCAAGACCTTTAATTCTGGCAGAAAAAGAATTTCACCAGGCCAGAAAAAACAAAGGAGTTTATCAGGCAAAACCGGGAGTAACAGGTTGTGCCCAGATAAACGGCAGAGATCACTGTACTTTTAAAGATAAAATAGCCTTAGATCAATACTATGTAGAAAACCAGAGCCTCTGGCTGGATCTAAAAATAATAATAAAAACAGGAATTAAGGTCCTAAAGCGAGAAGATATATATGAACACCAAAAAGCAGATGACAAAGCAGAAACTTTTCTAGAAAAATTATTTAAATCAAAATAAGGTGGTTTTTATGCAGAATTCAGCTAAAAGAAATAAGATACCTCTGGGTGGAGCACTAGTTTTTTTAATTTTTATTGCTGGCTTTTTAGTCTTAGGAGTCGAGAAGGTAGCCAGTTTTCATCTTTTATCAGCCTTAACTTTAATTTATCTTGTCGGGCTCTTAGATGATTATAAAGATCTTAGCTTTAAAACAAAGCTACTGCTGCAGGTCTTAGCAGTAGCTTATCTCGTCTATTTTGGGATCAGAGTTAATTACATAACCAATCCCTTTGAAGGTTTTATCTACTTTGAAGAATTAAGTTTTCCAGTAACCTTAGTCTGGTTTGTTTTAATGATCAATCTTTTAAACTTACTTGATGCCTTAAAAGGTTTAGCCTCAGGTATTGCTATTATTTCATCTTTATTTATTTTAATTATTGCCTGGGATTTAGGCCGCTACCTGACAGTTGTTTCAGCAGCATTATTACTGCTGGGTTTAATTATTATTAAATACTTAGCCCGCAATCATCAAAACTGGGAACTCGGTAATTCAGGCAGTATGTTTGTGGGGGCAGTGCTGGGACTGATTTCTATCATCGGTGCTGTTAAAAGTATTACCTTTATTTCCTTAGTCTTACCGGCAATGCTGCTGGGGATTCCAATTATCAATGGTTTAATTGTCTTTTATCAGCTGATCTTTAAAAAGGACTTTGATCTTACTCAGCTTCGTTCAAGGCTCCTACACCACATACTCTTAGACAGCGGTTTAAATGAGGAACAGAGCCGGCAGATACTCTATTTAATCAGCTTCAGCTTTGGTTTAACTGCCTTTTTATTAACTAAAATTGCTACAACTCAGTCTTTTATGATTATTATCTTAGTTTTCTTTGCTCTTTTAATCTATTTTAGAGAGTTAAAAAATAGTGGGCAGAGGAAAAATAATCTGGTAAATGTAAAACTCTTAAAAGACGTTCAGCTGAGCCTCTATCAGATTCGAGATAAGCTGCAGTATAAATTAGCCAATGGAGAATTAACTGTCGTTAAAGAGGAAATATCGGACTTAGAAGAGATATTGAGCAGAAGGCTGCCTCTTTATTTTACAGAAATAGAGGAAATTGAATATCAGCTGGAAGATGATGAGCAGATAGAAGACCGCTTAAATGATATTTTAAAACTTTTAGAGAAGGTCTTTGATGTCTATAATTCTGAGCTCGATAATTTAGATTATGTACTCCGGGATTATGAGGATGAGCTTAAGGAAACTGTAGAGAAACTGGATGAGATTTATTATAAGCTGAAGTAAGAGTATACTACCCTATTGCGGTTTTTTTAGATTAAAATTAAATCTTAGGATGTGTTAAATCAATGCAGATATTAATCACAGGTGGAGCCGGTTTTATCGGCTCCAATATAGCTGATTATCTAATTGAACAGGGGAAAGAAGTAATAATAGTAGATAATTTAAGCTCAGGCAAAAAAGAAAACATCAACAAAAAATCTAAATTCTATCAGCTTGATATTAGAGACCAGAACTTAGAAAAAGTATTTCAAGAAAATAAGATCAGCCATGTTATTCATCATGCAGCTCAGATAGATGTGCAGCAGTCAATTGCAGACCCTATCTTTGATGCAGAAAATAATATTTTAGGAACTATCAATCTTTTAGAAATGTGTAGAGAGTATGGAGCAGCAAAAATAATCTATGCTTCTTCGGCAGCAGTCTATGGAGAGCCGGAGCATTTACCAATTGCTGAAGAACATCCAGTTAAAGCAATGTCACCTTACGGAATAACAAAACATACAGTCGAGCATTATCTCAAGATGTATGCTGAATTATATGATTTAAAATATACTATCTTTCGCTATGCCAATGCCTATGGACCAAGACAGGATCCCAAAGGAGAAGGTGGAGTAGTTTCTATCTTCTTAGATAAGCTCTTAGCAGAAGAAGATCCAGTAATCTTTGGTGATGGTAAACAGAGCCGGGATTTTATCCATGTCTACGATCTGGTTAAAGCTAATTACTTAGCCTTAGATAAAGCTGACAATCAGCTCTTAAATATCAGCACAGCGGTCCAAAACAGTGTAAATCAGCTGCTAGAAGATTTAAATGAATTATCAGCCTATCAGCTTGAAGCGAGCTATAAAGAGGCAAAACCAGGAGATATAAGGCATTCAGCTTTAGATAATACTAAGGCTAAAAAAATTCTGGGCTGGGGGCCTCAGTTTGACCTGAAATCTGGTTTAAAACAAACTTATGATTATTACACAAAAGAGTAATAAATATTTGAATAAATTAATTTGGGTGCTGCTGTAGATGATACAGTAGTTATTTTTTTAGATATTGTGGAGATACTTTCATAAATTTTAAGGCGGGAGCTTTGTGGGTAGAAACCGCAGGGTTGTCGCCCTGCTAAAAAAATTATATCAGGTCTGTACTTAGTGATTTTTTTACTTTTAAATTATTAATTTTCTATGACAATAGAGTTGAAATAAGAGAACAAATGTATTAAAATGAAGATTGATAAATTAAATCTTTATAACAAAGCGATTTCAAAAGACAGTATAAATAATTTTACTGCCCCTCAATCTTTTAAATATGTTGACGATGATTTTATAGAAGAAAATTTGGGTAATAAATTAAAAGAATAAAGGGATAAGTAATATTAAATTCAGCAGAAGCAGATCTAAAGTAGAAATTAGATAGGGGCTGCTGATAGATCAAAACTTAAAGAAAAATCTATTAAATTTTACAAACCATCCTTCCTCTTTCTCAACTTAAATGATAAAATTAAAGTAAACATAAGTTCAGAAAGGGGTAATGAATTATGGAGCAGTTATTTACATTAATCAGTTCTTATGGTTTTCCAATGGTTTTATCTATTTATCTACTGCTGCGCTTTGAAACTTTGATTAGAGGGCTTAAAGAATCTATTGATACTCTAATTTTACTCAGCAATATCGAATCTGCTGAGCTCAAGAGAATCAAAAAGAAGAAAAATATCTAATTAAAAGAGGCAGCCCCTTATAAAAGAGGCTGCAGGAGTGATCAAAAAGTTATTGTATCAAAGAGTCCAAAATAAGTAATAACATCAATTTTATCTAATTTTGCTTTGCAATCTACAACATTTTTATCACATTCACCTGGATCACAATCACAGCTGTCATTACAGAAACAGGTATTTCTTCTATTCAGTTCTTGAAAAACCATAACCAACACTTTTAACTTTTCTGATTTTCTAAATTCACCAAAACAGTCAATAAAGACCTGGTAATTTGGTAGATTAGGATCACTATTAAGATCTCTTGCTCCCGGAATCCTTTCTATTTCTTCAGCCTTATTCCAGAGCAGGTCATATAATTGGGCTTTTGTATATATTTTTTTAGACATTTTTTACACCTCATCATTTTCTGAGATTAGCAGCAGTTTTTCTTTAAATGCTGGTGGTAAATAGGCTGTATCTTCATTTTTAAGATAAACTTCCTGGTAGATTTTTATAAACTGATTTTTGGTAAAGCTATCATCTTTACTGTGGCAGAGGGCTGCAAAGCCGCCAAAGTTGCGAACCGCCTCTCTGACTGAATCGGGTAGAGAATCCATTCCTTTTTGAGAATTATAATAACCGTATTGATGAACAGCTTTTGTTGCCAGATACCAGGCTTCACCTCCTGTAATTTTAGCAGATCCAGGTTTTTTTAGATTAGCTGCTTCTTTAACTATTTCACCAGGTGTAGGAGGCCATTTAGGATGATTGATAATTAATTTTTTGAGAGCTGCTGTGATCAGCGGGTATTCATAGTATTTTAAGAAATCATACCAGACTTCAATCATCATCTTATTAGCATTTTCATCATTAACCTTCGGGAACTTAAAGCGGTTAGTATAGCAGCTGTTTAAGTAACTAAGAATTTTAATAGTTTCAGTTTTTTCCATTGTTATCTTCCTCCTCTTTAGCAGCTAAATATAGGTTTTTTAACATATCAGTTTTTTGATTAGATTGAGAGTATTTAGAACTTTTCATCTTGTTTTCCAATTTAATTATTTGTTTTCTTAAAGCACGGGCACTTAAGATATTATTTTTCCAGAACTGATCCTGCTGACTGAAGTTGATAATAGCTTCGATTTCTTGGAAGCTGTAACCTTTTTTTTCATTTGCATTTGCTCCTACAGGACCCAGGCGATGAAGTTTTTCCAGTTCTTTGAGCCATTTTTTAAAACGAGAGTCTGCTGGATCTTTAGCTGGTAGAGGTGCTCTTGGATTATTATTTTCTATTAACTCGATTAAATAGCAGGTCATCTTTTCTAATTTTTTTAATTCTGGGTTTTGATTATCTTTAAAAATTATTTCTGCCTTTTTATCTAGAGTTTGAGTTAGAATTGGAACTGGAGTTGGAGTTTGAGCTTGAGAATCTTTTTGCTCTCTTTTGAGCCCCTTATTTAGATCTAAACTAAGGCCCTTAGTTTGAGTTAAATTAAGGTCATTATTTGAAATTTCTTGAAAAGCTATTTGGAGAAATTTTATGTTCTGACTTTTTTTCTTTAAGAGCTGATAGAACTTGGGATTATATAGTTTAGCTTTTTCAATTAATTCTTTTAATAAAGGCGATTTAGGCAGCTGTTCTAATTTTTTTAATGCTGCTTTACAGTGATTAATATTTTGTAACGGTTGATATTTTAAAGCATTAATGATCAAAACAATAGAATTTACTCTGTCATATTTAATAAAGTTATCAGAGCAGAGCTTTTTAAGTGCTTTATCTATTTCTTTTTTCGTTAATTTAGTATCTTCTACAATATAGCTTAGGGGAAGGTGATAAAGACCTTCAGAAAACCTGTGCTGATTGTTTAGGAGGTAAAGTGCAGTCATCCGTGTTTTAAAATCCCAGCCTCTTACTTTTTCGTCAATCCAAAAATTATCCTGTATCTTATTATAAGACATCAAATCATCCTTTCTTTTTATTAAGAATATTTTCACAATTTATTTTAAAAAAATATCTCCTTTCTTTTTATTTTGAAACGATGATCAGCCTCTATTAATGATATGAATATTTTATCATCAAATGGAAAATATTTTAAGGGTGAAATGTAATTATTTCTAAATAATACATATATTATTTATTATTGTAAATATTGTAGATGTATTGTCTTATTTTATCATCTACAACCCCAAATACGAGGTGAATTTTTGTTTGGCGAGAAATATTATAACTTAGCTATCACAGATGATAATTTTAAATCCCCTTTTTATGAACGTAATAGTAGATTAAATAAATATAGAGACTAAGCATTGCTTAGTTTAATGTTGGAGGGCTTTTAGCTCTCCTTTTTTATTTATCACCAAAATAATAATTTTACTTTATTTCCAATTTATTCTATGATATACTTTATATAGTATAAATATTAGAAGAGGAGGAAATTTAATGCAGCAGTTTGATGTGACGGCTCATAACTATGATTTTGTTTTTAAAGACTCTTTTAATCTCTTTAAAAATGATATTGCTGATTTTTTAGAGGTGGAGCTGCCTGGAATTGCTTCTTATCTGGAAACTGAATTTGCTGAGATTGAAACAAATTTAAAATTACTGGATTTAAACTTTATGCTGGAAGACGGGTCAATACTGCACTTAGAGGAAGAAGCAGAAATTTCTGTTTCTGACTTAATTCGTTTTGCCAGTTATGATTTAAAGTTATATAATAGGTATAGAGATAGAATTCGGACGATAATTTTATGTATTAAGGGCTATACAGATTCAACAGCAGGATTTAACTGCGGCAGTCTCGGTTATAATTCAACTGTTGTAGATATGTCTAAAAAAGATGGCAAAAAGAAACTGGAAGAATTAAAAGCAAAAATTGAAAATAAGGAAAAGATAAATTATCTTGACTTAATCTTTTTACCTTTGATGAATAGTGATCAGAAAATAGTTGATCGAGTCAAAGAAACTATTGAGCTGGAGAAAAAACTGGAAGTAGAAAGCAATTTAAAAAATAATCTTGTTGCAATGACTTTTGTATTGAGCGATAAATTTTTAAGTGATCAGGAAATCTCAGAAATATGGGGGGATTACAAGATGGTTAGAATATTTAAGTATGCAGAGGAACAGGGAGAAAAAAAGGGAGAAAGAAAATTATTTAAGACATTGGTTAAAGGTAATTTTGAAGGTTCTAATGATAAAATCATGGAATTAATTGATCAGGCAGAAATAAGTAAATTAGAAGAGTTAAGTGAAAGAATTTCTAAGATTAAGGATTTAAAGGAATTAGAAGAAGCATTAAAGCAGTAAAATAGTTGAATAGAATGTGCAGCTACCGTTTACGGAACCAATTTTTGCTAAAATAAATAGAATAATAAACTTATTAATCAATGTCCTTTAATTAGGGCATTTTTATTAACAGTTTTACTAATTATGACCTAGAGTTGTATAATAGAGATGTAAATAAATAATTTTGACAAATACAGGGGGCTAAAATATGCAGCAGCAGAATTTAAAAGATTTCTTAGCGACTTTAACTAAAAATGAACTAACTGAAATCAGACAGTACTGGCAGTTCGGTGGAATCAGTCAGTTAAACAAGGCTGAATTAATAGATGCTCTTGCTGAACGGATTAAAGCTCAGCTAAAAGACTGGCTGCAGTATCAACTTCCAAGAAATATTAAATTTCTGGAAAAGGTAATTGAAGCACAGACAAAAAATGAAAGAGTTGATGTCAGCTTTAGAGATGTTTTACCCGAAGCATT
This sequence comes from Halanaerobium congolense, assembly GCF_004366375.1. GTDB lineage: Bacteria > Bacillota > Halanaerobiia > Halanaerobiales > Halanaerobiaceae > Halanaerobium > Halanaerobium congolense. The sequence goes on along the minus strand of NZ_SOEF01000019.1, from coordinate 22,115 downwards.
ATATAATTTTTATTACAGGGGTATTCTTGATCTAATCGATGATGAAGAAGAAACTTCTGTCAGGATTCCTGCTGATATAGCAGAACAAATTGAAGAAATTGTAAATCAATCTGAGTTTAAAAAACAAATTAAGGAAAACAAAGAAATCATAACTTTTGTCAGCGGCCTATTAGTTTATTATGGTGCCCTGGGTGGAAGAGAAATTTATGATTTTTATGAGAAATACTATGATATAAAAGAAGATATAGATTATCTTGATCTGAGAAACTTAATAGATGAAACATATCGCTCAACTGATAAAATTAAACTCTACAGTTATTATTATCTTTATCCAGCGGTTATCAGCCCGGAAGAAATAATTGATGAAATCGAAATGAGATCAAATGTTGATTATTATTTACCACGAAAAAAGGATATACTCTATGCCGGCAGCAATGAACAGGAAAAGTTAAATTCTGTGCAGCGAAAATTTAAAAAAATGCTGATCAGTGATTTTTCGATTTCAGAGGCTGAAGCTGAAGATATACTCTGGGAGATGATGATGGATATAAAAAATGATTTTAGTACAATCTCGATCCTGCAGGATTTTACCAGTGATTATGAGTTTAAAAATGAGAAACAGAGCGATAACTTTGTGCAGCAGCTGAATGATCTGCACAACAATACCAGAATGTGGATCTTAAAAGGTCATACTCCCGAGGAGTTGTTTGAAGAAGAGAAAAAACACCTGCAGCCTCTGCCGAAAAAGAATAAGGATGGTTCAGTAGGTGAACAGACAGTTGTAAAAGGTGAGCAGGTGGGCAGAAATGATCCCTGTCCCTGCGGCAGCGGCAAGAAATATAAGAAATGCTGTTTGGGCAAGGAAAATTGATCAAGTTATAGGTCAATCCTTCATCTAGAGGAAGAAGCAAAAATTTCTATTTCAGATTTAATTCGTTTTGCCAGTTATGATTTAAAGTTGTATAATAGATTTTGATAAATTATCTTGACTTAATCTTTTTACCTTTGATGAATAGTGATCAGGAAATCTCAGAAATATGGAGGGATTACAAGATGGTTAGAATATTTAAGTATGCAGAGGAACAGGGAGAAAAAAAGGGAGAAAGAAAATTATTTAAGACATTGGTTAAAGGTAATTTTGAAGGTTCTGATGATAAAATCATGGAATTAATTGATCAGGCAGAAATTAGTAAATTAGAAGAGTTAAGTGAAAGAATTTCTAAGATTAGGGATTTAAAGGAATTAGAAGAAGCATTAAAGCAGTAAAATAGTTAAATAGAATGTGCAGCTACCGTTTACGGAACCAATTTTTGCTAAAAAAGAAAAATCGTTATTTAGAACTGTCCTTTTATAGGGCAGCTTTTAATGCTGGGAGCCTGGGTTACAACACAACTGTTGTTAATATGTCTGATAAAGACGGTAAAGAAAAGATGAAAGAATTAAGAGAGAAAATAGAAAAAGGGGGAAAGAAGAAGGAAAAATTGAGGGAAAACAGGAAGAAGCAAGATTAATTCTGATGAAGCAAATTAAGGCTAAATTTGGTGATGCAGATAATGAAATTATTAAATTGATTAATGAGGCTGAGTTAAGTAAAATTGAAGATTTAAGTGAAAAAATAGTAACCACAAATTCGGAGGCAGAATTAATAGATTTTTTAAAGCATTAAATAATATAAACAGATCATAACCCTGGTGGCACCTTAGCTGTCGGGGTTTTTTATGCAACAAAGTGCACACTTAGTTGAGATGGGGGTTTTTATCCTGCAATAATAGGGAATTTTAGTTTGCAACTTCCAGGAATACACTTTTCAATTTCCGGTAACTTTAATATAAAACCAAAAATCATATTATCATATGATAATATATATTGATTAATCTGGTTAAAAGTAGTATAATTATTATGAAGTGATAATAATGTAGTTGGAAAGCGGGGTATTAAATTATGTCATTATTAGAAAAATCAAAAATTAATAATTTTTTATCCCGGATGCGAGAAGTTATAGGAAAAATTAATGGTTTTCATTTTGTAGATAGAGAGAAGAATTTAAATTCATTATATAAACACGGTTTAACTATAGATATTGCTAAATTTTATATAGAAAATTTGGAAGTTGAAGATTATTGGAAAGGGCCTGAACCTGATTATAAAAATTATAACAATTATGATTGGTGGTTTTTTGCCAGGGAAATCAATACTGCTCTGGGAAAAACATTATTTTACATAAAAATAAGGGTTGAAACTAGAGGTAGAGAACAGGTCATATGCTTATCTTTCCATGAAGCAGATTATCCTATTGATTTTCCTTATAAATAATTGACTACAAAGCGAGGAGGGTTTTAAATGCAAGAATCAAAAGATGTTGATAAATTATTTTGTGATAAATGTGATAACTTTGTGGAATATGATATTGAATCAGTAAAAGAGAGCAGAAATATATTAAACCAAGAAGAAATTGAAATAAATGCTAAAGTAGCTGTGTGTAAGAATTGCAAAACAAAACTTTTTCATGAAAAATTAGATAGAGAAAATCAAAAAAGAGCATTTGATAAATTTAGAGAAAAGAAAAATATTTTATCAGTTAAAGAAATAAAAGATATTAGAAAAAAATATAAATTAACTCAGAAAGAAATAAGCAGACTATTAGGCTGGGGAGAAATAACTTATCACAGATATGAAAGAGGTTCTTTACCCGATCAAACCCATAATAATCAACTAAGATTAATTAAAGAGCCATCTAATGTTAAAATTTTACTGGAAAACAACTCAGATAATCTCAGCAATAAAACTATTAAAAAGCTGAGTAAAAGACTTGAAGAAATGATAGCTAATAAAAATAAAGTAGAAGTTACTTTACCGGGAGAATTATATAAAAAAATTAAGATGAAAGCTGAAAAAGATAAAATGCGTATATCTGAATATCTTCTCTTTTTAATAACTAAAGAATATGCTGCTGAAAAAGCTGAAAAGGATAAAAGTAAATTAAAAAAAGAAATTCAAAGTTCAATTTTAAGATATAAAACATCACCAGCAGTAGTTTGGAATCAAAAATCTATGTCTGAAGAAAAAGTTAAATATAAAATAAAAAATAAAAAAAGTAAAAATAAGTCTATTTAGTTTTTAGTTGAGGGGGAATATTATGAGTTTTATTAATTTAGCTAGATATCCTAAGATAAATTTATTAAATATTGATTTTAATTATTTAGGAATGGAAAACGAAGAATTTAATCAACAAAATATAGATCTTAAGATAGCAGATAAGTTTGAGGTAATAGATTATGATGAGGATTATGTTTATTTGACCTTTAGAAGAAAAGTGTTTTTTTATCCAGAAATGTTTTATAAAATCTTAGTAGAACTAAATGTAATGTATGAACTTAATGAGGACTTTGAAGATGATTTAAATATTGATAAACTAGAAAAGGAAATTGATGAAAATAGGGATATTCTTGCTCCTGTATTAGAAAAAGTATCTTTACTTATTGGTAATATAACAAATGCGGATGATGACTTAACTATAATCACTCCACCATTTTTTCAGGAAGAAAAGCAGGGATTATAGTCATTCCTATACTCAATGGCTATCTTAATCCCTGCTTTTTAAGATTTTTAACTCCTCTTTTTGCTTCTAAATAGATATTTTGTCTGCTGCCTACAATGATCAGCAGGCACACTTTATTATCTTCTAAAATTTTAAAAATAGCCCTATATTGACCATCAGCTAAAGTAAATTTAAAACTTCTTAAACCTTTTAGAGTTCCAGATAAAGATTTGCTTTTTTTAATTGGTTCTTTTTCTAAAGAAATAATCTGATTAACAGCAGCTTCTTTTTGATGTCTAAGTTTTTTTAAGTCCTCTTTAACTAAGTGAATAATTTCAACAGAATAATTATTCATCTAATTTAATCCCTTCTTCTTCAGCAAAATCTCTTAAGTTTTGTGTATTACCCTTTTTATATTCTTTTTCAGCATAGGCCGCTAATTCTACAAGTGGATCTTCAATTGCTCTGGTTAATTCTACTCTACCTGGACTGAGATTCATAAAAAGAACATCTCCTGCTTCTATATCTGCAGTTTTACGGGCTTCTTTAGGAATTGTTATTCTCCCTCTTGAGTCTACTTTGACAACTAACTTATCACTCATTTTATCACCACCTTGTATTTTATGGGTCTTACCCATACTTATATTATATACTGTAAAAACTCTTAAATCAAATCATGATGTGATAGTTTTTTATGATTAAAAAATATTTAGTTTTTTTGCCAGTTAGAATTAAAAGTTGTATAATAGATAGAGAAAGAGATTTTGCATAGAAAATTATAAGATTAAAAAATCTCAAATTAAAAATTTGTAGGGTTATTGTAAAATAAAAATTTAATGGGGGACTTGTTTATGAAAGAAAATTTCTGGATTGACGAACTAGATAATATTGAACCGGATGCCAGCTATAATCAATTATTATCAAATTTAACAAAAAATGAGCTGAACGAGATGAGAAAGCTCTGGGATTTTCATGGTATTAGCCAGCTTAATAAAGCTGAACTTATTCAAGAATTGATTAAAAGAATTGCTGATAATTTGGAGTCCTGGATTCAGTATTTAGGTTCAGAACAGACTGAATTTTTGAAAGAAATAATTATGCAGTGTGAAAGATATTCCGGAGCCTATATTGAAGTTAATGAATTTACTTTTCATATAGCAGAATATTTTCAGGCCCGGGGAGTTGTATTTTTAGGTCAGAATCAGGAGACCGCTTTTTTTCTCATACCAGAAAAATTGAGAAGTAAAATTAAAGCTATTTTAAATAAAAAAAGCATTAAAAAACAAATTCGTTTAAATGACAGCTATATTAAATATGCAGTTGGTAGTGCAGTCTATTATGGAGTTTTAACTCCTGAGCTTTTATATAACTCTTTAGAGAGATTTCTGACTCCTGAATGGAGAATTGATCCCTTAGATGTAGTTGTAGAATACGGAGAATTTTCAGTTTTAGCTTATAGTGCTGGACCATTTTTTGTTTTAGGTGCTGTTGAAGACGCATCTGACATTCTTATTGAGAGAGAAAGCCGCAGTGATCTAGATTATTATATTCCCTCTAAAAAAGAAGTAGAGAATGCCTATCAAAAAGGTCATCCCAGCTGGAACCTTGCTCAGAGAAGATTTAAAAAGAAATTAATCAGTGATTATAAGCTGCCCGATGAGGAAGCTGAAAAGGTTCTTTTTAGCTTTTATCTGATGATCAATAATAACATCAGTACTGCAGAAATCATTCGTATTTTAGCTGAGAATTTTGGAATTGATATTTTCGAAGAAAAAGATGAACTGATTAAGCTGATCAATGATTTTCATAATAATACAAAGCAGTGGATTTTAAAAGGTTATAGTCCGGCGGAATTAAATCGGGGCTGAAGCAGGTTAAATTTCGTTGATAGCGGAAATTATTAAACTATAAATATTATCCCCAACAAACCATTAGGTATAATTTCCTGATATTATATAATGTTGATAGATAAGAAAAAATTGATAATTAAGATCAAAAAAAGCTCTTACCACTTCTTAAGAAGTAAGTAAGAGCTTTAAATTATTCTTCACCATAGTAATAATAATTTTCATAGGTGTAATATGAACTTTTATTAACCGGATACTTATTTAAAATAGTACCTAAAATATTGGCACTAACCTGCTGTAGTCTTTCTATTCCTTTAGTAAAGACTTCTTTTTTTGTCTGATTAGTTTCGGCTACCATAATCACTCCATCAACCTTTTGTGATAAAAGCAGAGCATCTGTAACCGGCAGCAGGAGTGGTGCATCAATAATTGTAATTGCATTTTCTTTTTTGCATTTTTTAATTAAATCCTCCATTTTTTTGGAGTTAAGCATCTCCGAAGGATTTGGGGGAATGGGACCGGCGGGTAATAAAAAGGTACCGCTGTGTTTACATTCCTGAATCAAATCTTCAATTTCATCCTGATCTCCGGCTAAATAAGAGCTCAAGCCCTGGAAATTGGGAAGATCAAAAAGTTTATGCAGCATTGGCTTTCTCATATCAGTATCGATCAATAAAGTCTTTTGACCAGTCATTGAAAAGGTTAGAGCTAAGTTGCTGGCAACAGTTGATTTACCAATACCAGCCTCAGAACCGGTAACCATAATAACCTTTAATTCCTTATCAGGACTCATAAACTGCAGATTGGTGCGGATAGTTCTAAAAGCCTCAGTTGCTGGAGACTTTTTATGATGTAAGGCGACCAATTTATCACTTTTTATTTCCTGGCTTTTATTCTTCTTTTTGGTCATTCTGATCCCCCTCCCCGTAATTTTTATAGTGATCTATTTCGTCTAAGTCCGGGATAATCCCCAGCACAGGTAAATCTGAAATCTGCTGCAGATCATCTTCATTTTTAATAGTGTTATCTAAATAATCAAGGAGGAAGATAATTCCTACCGAAAGCATTAGAGCCAGCAAAACTGCAACTGCCAGGTTGAGCATTAAATTAGGTTTAATCGGATTTTCGGGCAGATAAGCATTGTCGATGACAAAAATATCAGAAGTCTGCATTGCCTGCTGGATATTAATTTCTTCCTTCCTATTTCTTAAAAGTAGATAAATTTCTTCGGCCACATTTTTCTCCCGCTGCAGCCTTAAGAAATTAAGTTCTGCCTGAGGGAACTTATCTAATTCTGCTTCCATTTCAGCCAGCCGCTGATTATAGACTTCAATTCTGGCAGCAGAAGTAACCTGCTGGACTTCAAGCTGAATTATCTGGCTGTTTAAATTCTGATAAAGTGGGTTATTTGTTTCAGTTCTGCCGCTGACTATCTCAGCAGTCTTGTTATTTAAAGCTTTTTCTAAGTTATCAATTCGAGCTTGAACAGCCTTAACTTCTGGATGTTTTGCTGTATATTTTGTTTTTAGCCCCTCTAACTCAGTGTAAAGAGAGGTTAAATTAGATTGAATTGCATTGATTTCTGGGTTGCGGCTGATAGATTCTGAGCTGATAATTTTTTGATCTATCCCTTCTAATTTCTGATTTATTTCAGCTAAGGAAATTTCGGCTTCCTGCTGCATTAATTCTGCTTCAGCCTTTTGGCCCTCTAGTTCTGCGTAACGATCCAGCAGATTTTCTCCCTGAGTTTCGGGCATTAAAAGCTCGTGTTCTTCCCGGTAGGCCAAAAGTTTGTCTTCAAGTTCAGATAAGCGTTTCTGAGTTTTAGCTAACTGTGAATCTATAAAATCGGAGGCTCCTTTAAGTGAAGCCTGGTTTAATTCCCTGGTTTCCTGCTGCATATTTTCGACAACAGAATTGGCTATTTTTTGAGCCAGTTTAGGGTCGTGGTAATTGACCTGGACCGTGATTAAGTCAGTATCCTGACCGGCCTGAATCGAAATATTCTGCCGTAAAGCACCGGCAGGAATATATTCTCCTTCTTCATTTTTTAAATCTACATCCCTAATTACCTGCTCCATAATGCGGCGGCTGGTAAAAATCCTGCTGTAGGTATTGATTAATTTATCATTTTTACCGACAAAAGAAAGTTCCTCACTGAAGAGATTTTCCGGACCACTTTCCGTCTGAACCATCAGCATAGTTGAGGTTTGATAAATGCGCTGCATCTGAGAAGTTATAAAAAAGGAGGCGATTAGAGCTGCAAACATTAGGGCGATAATCAGCCATTTTTTATACCAGAGCATCATTATATATTCTTTAAGTTCTTTTTCATTTCGGTTTTGAACTATGTATTTGCTGTCTGAATTCATATTTTCTCCCCTTACCAACCAAAGAAGTCTTTAATTTTATTGAACCCACCAAACATAAAGAAGACTCTGGTCCAATCCACTGAATCATCTTCACCAAGCATAACTAAGTCTCCTGGCTGCAATTTTGGATTTGCAGTGAGTTCATCTTCTTCAAAGAATTTTTGCATATTAATTTCTTGAATTTCATTGTTATTACGGACCAACCTAATTTTTTCTAAATTAGCTCGATCTTTAGTATTACCGGCTCGAGCTATTAAATTAGCCAGCCTCATATTTTCGTTCCACTCATAACTGCCTGGACGGGCAATTTCACCTAAGATAGTTACTTCCTCTAAAGCAGAGGGAATATAGATGGAATCTCCATCCTGAACAATTGGATTAGCCTTCTTCTTGGCAGCCAGTGTATCTTCTACGTCAAATTCTATAGGTTTGTCATTTGAAATTAAGCGGATCTTTTCGCCTGCATTTTCTGTTAAACTTCCAGCTTGAGCTAAAAAGTCATTTAAGCGGATTTCTTTATCGTAACTTAATTCATACTGACCAGGAGCCTTAACTTCCCCCTGAATAGAAGCGGTTAACCTTTCTTGTTTGGGTACAAAAATCTGATCCCCATTCTGCAGCTGATAATTATCTTCTAAATTATTACCTCTGAGGAGTTCCTTTAAATTAACATTTAGTTTTTTACCCTGGCGCTGCAGAACTGCAGCTTCAGCTTCAGCATTTTCGGTAATACCACCGGCTAAAGAAATAACATCCAGAACCTGGTTGTCAGCTCTGATTTCATAGCTGCCTTCCTGGCGTACTTCTCCCATCACCGTTACCCTTAGTTTTCTGTAGGAGATTAGATTAACACTAACTTCGGGATTAATTATGTATTCACTGAGAGCCTCCTGCAGCTCAGTTCTAATTTCAGCTGTTGTTTTGCCCTCAGCTTTAATTGAGCCGACTAAGGGGTAAGAAATTCTTCCATCTGGATCGATTATTGTTTCTTTGCTTAAATCCTGATGCCCCCAGACTGAGATATTGATCCGGTCCCCAACGTTTAGCTTATACTGTTGGGCTATAATTGGGGCTGTAATAAAAAATAATAAAATTGCTGTAATTAAGATGATTCTTCTTTTCAAAAAGCTTCCTCCTCCACTTAAATATTTTTACTGCTGCTAAAAAAAGAAAAGAACTTTTTCAGAATTGATTTTTCTTCTCTTTTAATTTCAAATTTTTCAAGTTCATGATTTTTAGTAACTGCTTCAGCATTTTTAAGAAAAATTTCTTTGCTGCCCGGTTTTAAGCTTTCTGCTATTTTTAGCCCCTGATCCAGGCTAAAGGTTCTTTTTTTAATTCCATGAGTGTCAGAAGCCATCAGCTGTGGCAGACCAAGTTCTAAGATTTTTTCTGCTGTTTCTTTGGTTTTGCTGCCGTGCTCACTAATAAAAGAGGAGCTGTTGAGCATTAAATTCAGTCCATATTCCTCAACCCACTGGTAAAGCAGGGTAAAGTCGGCCTGAATGTAGGGATATCTTTCCGGGTGGGCAATTATAATCTGATAACCCATTGCTTTTAAGTCATGGATTAAATCGGGAAAGTAATCTGGATAAGAATTAAGATAAGTCTCTAATAATATATAGTCAGTTTCGTTTATTGTCAGAAGCTGATCTCTATAAAATAATTCTGCTGTTTTGCGGTCGATTAAAATCTCAGAACCGCTTAGAATTTCAATCTCCAGTCCGGCTAATTTTGCCTGCTGGCGCAGCTGCTGCAGTTTCTCTAAAATAAACTCCTTATAATTATCTATTTCATAGAGTGGATAATGAGAGGTAGCAGCAACCTTTTTTACTCCCTTAGCTTCCATATCTTTAAGTACTGCCAGGGATTCTTCAGCTGCAGCAGCTCCATCATCAACTTCTGTTAGAATATGTGAATGTAGGTCAATCATTATTATCACCATATTTTCTTAAATATCAGTACTTATTATAGCATAACTATAAATGGTTAACAAGATATGGCAGAGATTGATTTTAATATTTTTGGATAATCGGCTGCTAACTTTTGGAAAATTAAAAAATAGTTCTTTAATTGCTGAAATAATTGCAAAAAACTATATAATTAAGTATAATATAATTGTGTAATTTAGAAAAGATTAGCAAATTTCATTTAATTTACTAAAAATATTTTTTAAAGTTTATTTCTTCTATCTGAACATCTGCTTTTGATTTCGTCTGTCAGGGATTTTTAATTATCAGCTAACTAGGGGAATAATTTATGAAAAAAACTATTGTTATATTACTCAGCTTAATTCTAATAATTTTTACAGCTTCTGCGGCGGCCGCTCCTACTGAGAACCTGAAGAGAAAAGAAACAGAAGGTTGGTGGCTGCCTCACACTGGTACTTTTAACGGCCATTGGGATTTAGGGATGGGAGCCCATTTTTGGGATGACCATTTTAATTTACGTAATCTGCAGCTTCGGACCAATGTTGATCTGGCACCTGGACTGCGTCTTAATTCTATTCTGCGTTCAAATGAAAAGATTGACACTCTGTCGGGTTTTGACCCCAATTTTGATGAACTTTATCTGGAAGGATATGCCTTTCACAACAGTGAGCTTGGCAGGTTGAGCCTCAGCTTAAAAACCGGTAGAATTCGCTATCTTCGTTTTCCAGAACCAGATTTAATTTCCTATTTTGATCATGTACCGGGAACTGAAGATCTGCGTTTCGAGGATGCAGAAACCGGCTATAATGGGCAGATACTGACCCTTGATTATGAAACTAAAGCCGGTTTGGGCTATCATGCTGCCGGTATTAACTGGGATTATGGAGACCGAGATGGCAGCAACTGGATCGAAAACTATCTCTATTATCGAGATAGCTGGAAGTTTTTAGACTTTGAAGCCAGAGCTGGTAAACTGGCTCTCCGCCACTCTGCCGGAGAATATACGGGAAGCGGCAGCCATTTAGGCTGCAGTGGAGACGGCTATAATATTTATCTAGGTGGAAACTGGCACGGCTACAGGGCAGGTTTCTTATACGAAGAAATAGAGAACGAGCGGGAAAATGAAACTGACCGCCGCACCGGTTTTATGGTAGAGTTTGCTTTTTCAGATGTTACAGAACTGCTGGGTAAACTGCGCTTTGATTATACCCGAAGCCCGGAAGGTTTTGTAGCTCATATTCCGCTGGCTTCAGGTGATTTTGGTTACCTTGAGCAAAAACCAGAGGGGACAGAACTGGTAGGAGAAATTAAAGCTGAAAGAATAATGACCTACTGGCAGAACGGTCAGGCCAGAAATTTCTATGAACACCGAATTTCTAAATGGGGAATCACAGATCCCAGTCAGGCTGAAGTTGTAATGAAAGTTGAGCCCTGGTATCTGCAGGTCGAAGCCTTAGTCAGCCCCCACAGCTTGCCCACCAACTGGGATGAAGCAAAAGAGTGGGAATCCGACCGCCAGGGACCAGCTCAGCTAAAACAGCCTGTTACCTATAAGTTTTATCAGTAAATTTTTCTGAAAATAATTTCTTAGAACGTTAGTGTAAAATAAAAGAAAGGAGTAAGACCCTTGGAACTTGATTTAAGAATATTACAAAATGAATCTTAATTCAAGAATTTATAAAAAAGTTTTTAGAATTATCTGTAAACAAGCTTAAAAAGAGCTGAATGGATGGAGAATACATACTTCAAATAAAAATTAGATTTTTGGATAAATGTCATTTAAATAAGAAATTCTTTAAAAAACTTGGTAATTCAGAATTGGTACCTAAACTACTGGATAATATAGAAGAAAATAATATAGATAAAGTATTAGCTAACAGGTTTGAAAAAAGAGGTATGAGGTGGTCTAGAAAAGGAGCAAGAAACTTAGCAAAGATAATAATAGCAGATAGAAATAACACTTTAGAAAAGCATTTAAATAAAATCAGCTGGGAGTTTAAAACAGATGATCTAAGAAAGGCATATAATAATGTCTAGAAAAAGTATTTAAAATCAAAATATGAAGTGCTATGAGCAACAATGCCCGCTCTAAAAGGACCAAAATCAGGTCAGGACTGGGTTAAAGGACTAAAAAATATATCAGCTGATATTAACTAAAATTTAAGCTTGAAAAATGATTATCAGTAAAGAAAATATAGGATTATGTCTTTGTGAGGAAAAGTCTCCCACAAATGCTTCACACAAACTTGTTTAAAAAATTATTTGACAAATCAAAATAATTAGTATATAATTTTATCAGATGTAATCGAATACATTACAGTAATTAAATAAATACTAAAGCATAGGAATGATTTTATGACAACGATGAAAGATGTTGCAGAACTTGCAAATGTATCAGATGCTACAGTCTCTAGAGTGTTTTCTAATCCTGATGCTGTAAGTAACAAAACAAAAAAGAAAGTTTTAGCTGCTGCAGACGAACTAAATTATGAGTTGAATGTATTAGCTAGAAATCTGAGAACAATGAAAACAGAGATAATAATGGTTATTTTACCAGATATAAGTAATCCCTTTTTTTCTAAAATTGTGCGAGGAATAGAATCTGTGGCGATGAAAAATGGTTATAAGATATTATTGGGAGATACAAAAAATGATTTGAGTTTAGAGAAAGAGTATTTAAAAAATTTGGATCAAAAATATGCAGATGGGGTAATATCTTTAACTGCACGGATAGATTCGGAATTAATAAGAGAAATTTCAGAAAAGTATAATATGGTGCTGGCTTGTGAATATATTGATGAAGAAAGTGTACCAACTGTTTCTATTGATAATGTTGAAGGAGCTTATAAAGCAACAGAGCATTTAATAAAACTGGGTCATGAAAGAATTGCACATATTTCAGGTCCTAAAGATGTAATTTTAAGTCAAGACAGATTAAAAGGATATAAAAAGGCGCTTCATGATCATAATTTAAAAGTTTATGATGATTTAATTAATACAGGTGATTTTAGCTATAAATCAGGTTATAGAAATATGTCAAGACTACTTAAATTAGATAAACCACCTACAGCAATTTTTGCTGACAGTGATCAGATGGCAATTGGAGCTATTAAAGCTATTAAAAGTAATGGATTAAAAGTACCTGATGATCTCGCATTGGTCGGATTTGATAATATTGAAATAGCTTCTATTTATGAGCCATCTCTTACTACAATATGTCAGCCAATGTATCAAATTGGTGTAAAAGCTATGCAATTATTACTTGATATATTAGAAAAAAAAGAACTTGAAAATAATAAAATAAAATTGGAAAGCAAATTGATTATTAGGGATTCTTGCGGATATAAAAATATTTAAATGAAGGAGGTGTTTTATGCAGTCTTTAGAGCAGAAAATTAATTCTATATTAGAAGCTAAGAATGATGTTCATCATATTTTTAAGGAAGTAATTTCTAAAAAATCAATTTTTACTGAAAAAGAAGATATAATAGATCTAATTTTTATAAAAAGAGAACATCTAAATGAGAGAGATATTGAATCGTCAGTATATAAATCGGCTAAATTACTAGTAGCTACAACCCACGGGATAATTTTTTTAGAAGAAGGTTTTAAAGAAATTACTGATAATTATTTAGGATACAGGATTAAACATTTATATTATGACAAAATCAGCAGTATAGAATTAGACATTTGCCTTTTGGAAGGACAATTTAAAATAATTACTGATTCATCAGAAGATCCAGTAGTCAAAGTAAAATTTAATTCATCAAATTATTACGAACCCTTCGAGAATTTTGTTGATCAGATTCGAAAACAAAGATTTAACTTTAAAAATTATGAAAATAGTTTGACAAATCAAAATAAATAGTATATACTTTTGTTAGATGTAATCGAATACATCTATAATTATATATTACTACTAAATTGAATACTAAAAAAAAATTTTATTAATATATGTAATGGATTACAATTCAGGGGGTGGTGATAATGTAGTTTCATTTTTTAAAAAACAGTAATATGTAAATGCTAAGAAGCTCTTGTCAATAATAAGTGAAAAATTAGGAGGAATTATTAATGATTAAATTAGGTTATGAAACAAATACCTGGGGAGGAGTAGTTGGCCATCCTGCAGGAGTTACTTCAATTAAAGATTCTTATTATTTAGCAAATGGCTCTACAGAGGAAGCTTTAGAGGATATTGGTAATTTAGGTTATAAGGGGTTTGAAATATTTGATGGCAATCTCATGGACTTTGCTAATAAGCAAGAAGAGTTTGAAACGCTGTTAGAAAAAAATAATTTGGAATTTATAGGGGTTTATTCGGGAGCGAACTTTATTTATCCAGGTATTTTAGATGAAGAATTATATAAAATTGAAGAGGTTGTTAAATTAGCTTCAGAATTAGGTGGTACGTATCTTGTTTTAGGAGGTGGAGCAATAAGAAGTGGTGGTGTAGTAGAGTCAGATTATAAAGCTTTAGGGGAAGGGCTTGATAAAGCTGCTGAAATCGCAGATAAATATGGAATGACTGCAGTATATCATCCTCATTTAGGTACTACATGTGAAGGCCCAGAACAACTAGATAAAGTAATGAAAAATTCTGAAATTAAATTATGTCCAGATACTGCTCATCTTGAAGCTGGAGGAGCAGATCCAATTAAGGTTATAGAAAAATATATTGATAGAATTGTATATATTCATTTTAAAGATTTAAAAGATGGAGAATTTGTTCCACTGGGTGAAGGTACTCAAGATTTTTCAAAAATGCTAAAAATATTAAATGATGCTAATTATGAAGGCTGGATTACAATTGAATTAGATAGTCATGAAGATCCTAAAAAAGGGGCAAAAATAACTAAGGAATATCTTGCAGAAGAATTAGGTTTAGAATAACACAATAGGGAGAGGGAGGAAAAAATGAAAAATAATTTTAAGGTTATCAGTTTAATATTGGTTCTGTTATTGGTAATTGGTGGCACAACTTTTGCAGCAGGCATCTCAGTAACTGATGAATTACCTGATAGAGAAATTTACAGTAATGGTCCTCGTGGTAATAAGGCCACTTCTGCTAAGACACTTTCTTTAAGTGAGGATGAACTAAAAGAAATAAAATCAGGTAATTATAAGGCTGCTATTGTGATGCATTATGCAGGTAATGACTGGTCAAGAGCACAGATTAATGCCCTTCGAGAGACATTTTCGAAAATGAATATTGAAGTTGTTGCAGTAACTGATGCACAATTTAGCGTAGAAAAACAGACTTCTGATATTGAAACTGTGATGGCAAGACAACCGGATGTAATTATAAGTATTCCAGTTGATCCAACAGCAACTGCAAATGCTTTTAGACTTGCTGTCAATGCAGGCATTAAATTAGTTTTTATGGATAATGTTCCAGCTGGCTTTACTCCTGGTGAAGACTATGCAAGTGTTGTTTCTGCTGATAATTATGGTAATGGAGTTGTTGCTGCAGAAATTATGGCTGAAGAATTAAATGGAAAAGGAACAGTAGGAATAGTATATCATGATGCTGATTTCTTTGTAACAGCTCAGAGATATGAAGCATTCAAAACAACAATTATAGAAAATTATCCAAATATTGAAATAGTGGAAGAGGGTGGATTTAATAATCCATCAGAAGCATCAAATGTAGCTTCATCGATGCTAACAAGAAACCCAACCTTAGATGGAATTTTTGCTGTATGGGATGTTCCCGCAGAAGGTGTTTTATCAGCAGCACGTCCAATGGGTAGAAGTGATCTTAAAATCACTACTATTGACCTAGGAGAAAATGTAGCTTTAGATATGGCTAGAGGTGGTATGATCAAAGGACTGGGAGCACAAATACCTTATTGGCAGGGAGTTTCTGAGGCAATTATTGCTGGAAAAGCCTTGCTAGAAAAAGATGTAGAACCATATTATGCTGTACCAGCCCTTCGAGTAACTAGAGAAAACTTACTTGAAAGCTGGAAAACAGTCTATAATAGTGAAGCCCCAGAAAATATTAAAAATCAATATGAATAAAACGAATGAAAATATTTTTATTAATCAAATATATAGGAGGAATAAAATATTATGAAAAAATTAAATGTTGCTATGATAGGTGCTGGATTTATGGCAAAGGCTCATTCACTCGCTTATGCAGGTATGCCGATGTTTTTTTCACCTGCTCCAGCAATGCCGGTTAGAAAGACTTTGGTTGATATTGATGAAGAAACTGCAAAACAGGCTGCAGAAAGTTTTGGTTTCGAGAAATATACAACTGATTGGAAAGAAGCTGTTAATGATCCTGAAATAGATATCATTGACATCTGTACTCCAAATAAATTTCACGAAGAAATTGCAGTAGCTGCAGCTGAAGCAGGAAAGCATATAATTTCTGAAAAACCTCTTGCTAGAACAGCAGAGGAAGCTAAGAGGATGTATGAGGCTGTTGAAAAAGCAGGAGTAAAACATGCAGTTGCTTATAATTACCGCAGAACTCCAGCTGTTGTTCTAGCTAAGAAGTTTATTGAAGACGGAAAAGTAGGAAAAATTCTGAATTTTAGAGGAACTTATCTACAGGATTGGTCTGCAGATCCAGAATCACCACTTTCCTGGCGTTTTCAAAAAGAAATTGCAGGTTCAGGTGCTTTAGGAGATATAGGGTCACATGTATTGGACTTTGCCCGCTATTTAGTTGGTGAGATTTCTGATGTGAATGCAGTTACTAAAACCTATATTAAAGAACGTCCAGTTCAAGCAGGTGGAGTTGACAATCTTGGTACAGTAAAAGGTGAAAGTAATGTAGAGAAAAAGCCGGTTGATGTAGATGATGAATTTATGACAATGTTAAAATTTGAGAATGGAGCTGTAGGAAGTATCGAAGCTACTAGAAACGCATGGGGTAGAAATAACTTCCTTACCTTTGAAATACATGGTGAAAAAGGGTCACTTTACTTTAATTATGAACGCAGAGATGAACTTCAAGTCTGTTTTACCGATCAGGATTCAGAAAGAAAAGGATACAAAACTCTTTATACAGGTCCTGCACATCCTTACGGAGAAAATCTCTGGCCTATTCCAGCTCTTGGTATTGGATATGGAGAGACTAAAATTATTGAAGTTTATGAATTTATTAAATCAATTGTAGAAGATACTGACCTCTCTCCTAACTTTGAAGACGGTTATAGAATTGATGTTATTGCTGATGGAATTTTAAAATCAGCTTCAAAAGAAAGTTGGGTTTCGGTATAAATATTATTACCATGGCCGAAGAGGTTTTACCTCTTCGGCCATCTAAGAAAGGATGTTCTTATGAGTGAAAACATTATTGAAATGAAAAATATAGGGAAATCTTTTAACAAAACAAAAGTTTTAAATGATGTAAATTTTAATTTAAAAAATGGTGAGGTACATGCTCTTGTTGGTGGAAATGGTGCAGGAAAGTCTACATTAATGAAGATTTTAACTGGAGTATATACTAAAGAAGAGGGGAAAATTTATATTGAAGGATCTTTAGTAGATATAAAAAATCTAAATGATGCTGAAAACTATGGGATTTCTATTATTTTTCAGGAATTAAGTTTAGTACCAACTTTATCTGTGGCAGAGAATATTTTTTTAAATAATGAACCGAAGAAAAACAAATCAAAATTAATTAATGATAAAAAGATGATTGAAGAAACAAAAAAATTATTAAATGATCTTGAATTAGAAATTGATCCAAAAATTAGAATTAGTGAATTGAGTGTAGGTTATGCCCAAATGATAGAAATAGCTAAAGCTGTTTCTAAAGATGCAAAGATATTAATTATGGATGAACCTACAGCAGCTCTTTCGGAAAATGAAACCACATTATTATTTGATTTTATTGATAAATTAAAAGAAAAAAATGTATCTATAATATATATTTCTCATAGAATGGAAGAAATTTTTAAAATAACAGATAGAATTACTATATTAAGAAATGGAAAAAAAATCACTACGGTAAAAACATCCCAAATAGATATGGATAAGTTAATTGAATATATAGTTGGAAAAAATTTAGAAGAAAAATTTGAATGGAAACCTAGAAAAAATAGTTTCAAAAAAGATAAACCTGTTCTTGAAGTTAAAAATTTTTCTTCTTTCAAAAGCAATTTAAATGATGTCAACTTCAAATTATTTAAAGGAGAAATACTTGGTGTAGCTGGATTGATGGGTAGTGGTAGGTCAGAAATGGTTGAAACAATTTTTGGTTTAGATGATAAAAAAACTGGCCAAATTTTACTTGATGGAAAAGAAATTTCAATAAAAAATGCCGAAGATGCTATGGACAAAGGATTTGCATTAATTCCAGAAGATAGGCGAGAAGAAGGATTAATTTTAGATCATAGTGTTAAGGAAAATATACTCTTAACAGTTTTTGATGAGACAAAATCTCGGTTATTAATTAATAATAATATTGGAAAAGATATTACTAATAATTATATTGATAAATTGAATATTGTAACTGATAGTATGCATAAAAAAGTGAGTCTTTTATCTGGTGGTAATCAACAAAAGGTTGTTTTAGCAAAATGGTTGGCAACTGAACCTCGAATTTATTTATTAGATGAACCAACTATTGGAGTTGATATTGGAGCAAAAACTGAAATTATGGAAATTATTAGAGAAATTGCAAATTCGGGCAAATCAGTATTAGTTATATCTTCTGAATTAAGAGAACTTATGGCAGTAAGTGATAGGATTTTAATTATGAGTGAAGGTAAAGTGGTTGATAGTTTTGAAAGATCAGAAATTAGATCAGAGGAGGATTTACAACATGCAATCCAAAATTAAAGGAAGATTTCGGTTTGATTGGCAACAAAATATTGTTTTTATTGCTTTTGCATTTGTTTTCATATTTTTCGCAATAACTTTGTATAAAGATGGATTTTTATCTGTGTTTAATATTGCTAATATTTTTAGACAAACAGCAATTATTTCAGTTATGGCGATAGGTATGACATTTGTAATTTCAGCTGGAGAAATTGACTTATCTGTTGGTTCTATCACTGCTCTTTCTGCATTATCAACTGCATTAGTATTGGATGCTGGCTTAGGAATAATTATTGCATTAATTGTAGGATTAGCAACTGGAATGTTTTTCGGAGTTGTAAATGGATTTTTTGTTTCCCAAATTGGTATTCCATCTTTTCTTGTGACTCTGGGTATGATGGGAACTATTAGAGGAACCGCCATGTGGTTAACTGATACTAAACCCATACCTATTTTAAATGATACTTATAATTTTTGGTTTGGTTCTGGTAATATAGGACTAATACCGATATTATTTTTCTGGATGATATTAATCGGTTTAATAGGATATGTAGTTTATAATAAAACCACTTTTGGAAGACATACTCTGGCAGTAGGGGGAAACGAGAAAGCAGCAAAATATACTGGTGTTAAAACTTCCCTAATTAAATTTAAGGTTATGGCATTATCTGGTTTAATGGCTGGCTTAGCCGGTATGTTATATGCCGGGAGAATGCAGTCAGGAAGATATACTTTTGGAGAAGGAGATGAACTTTCAGTAATAGCTGCAGTTATTCTTGGTGGTACTAGTTTGTTTGGAGGAATGGGTACAATCATTGGTACTTTAGTAGGAGCTTTACTGATGGGAGTAATTAATAATGGTTTGATAATTGCTGGGCTTGATGTTAGTCAACAAATGATTATTAGAGGATTAATTATTATTCTTGCTGTAGCCTTAGGTAAAAAGAAATAGTGAAACTAAATATCAATTAACTTTCAAAAATAGATAAATTAATATTTTTTAAGAAAGGATTTTTCAATATGAAAAAAATAAAAGTCGGGATTATTGGTAGTGGATTTATTGGAGAGGCTCATATTGAGGCTATGAGAAGATTGAATTTTATTGAAGTGATCGCTTTAGCAGAAAATGATGTTGCTCTTGCCAAAAAACGAGCTGAAGAATTAAATATTCCTGGATATTATGGAGATTACAAAGAATTACTTAAAAATGAAGAAATTGATGCAATTCACAATTGTACTCCAAACTTTTTGCATTGTGAAATTAATATAGCTGCTATGAAAGCTAATAAAAATGTTTTTTCTGAAAAACCTCTTGCTGTCAGTTATAAACAGGCAAAAGAGCTGACCCAGGTTGCAGAAGATAGTGATGTTTATAATGGAGTTAATTTTAATTACAGACATTATCCATTAGTTAAAGAAATGAAAAATAAGATTAAGAATGAAGCTGGAAATATTAATATTGTACAGGGTTATTATCTTCAGGACTGGTTATTATACGATACAGATTATAATTGGAGAGTTAATTCTGAAGCTGGTGGAGAATCAAGAGCAATTGCAGATATTGGATCACATTGGTGTGATTTAGTTCAGTTTTTAACTGACTCAAAAATAAAAAAAGTATTTTCTAACCTAAAAATCATTCACCCATATAGAAAAAAGCCTGCAGGTGAAAACAAAACATTTGAAAAAAATAAATCCAAAGAAGCTAAATTTGACAAAATAAGTGTGAACACAGAAGATTATGGTTCTGTTTTATTAGAATTAGAAAATGGAGCTGTTGGAAATTTCACAGTTTCTCAGGTTAGTGCCGGCCATAAAAATGATTTATTTGTTGAAATTAATGGAAGTGAAAATACTTATTCCTGGTCGCAAGAAAATGCCAATCAATTATTTATTGGTCATAGAGATAAAGCAAATGAAATTTTACTAAAAGATCCTGGAATTTTATCTGAAAAGGTTAAAAAAGATTGTTATTATCCGGGCGGTCATATTGAAGGTTGGTCAGAAGGATTAAAAAATTCGATTAAGGATTTTTATAACTGTATTTTAGCGGCAGGAGACCCTGCTGATTATGATTTTGCTACTTTTGCTGATGGAGCCTTGGAAGTCAAAATTACTGAAGCAATTTTAAAAAGTTCCAGAGAAGAAAAATGGGTTGAAGTCTAAGAGAAGCTTAAAAACTATAAGACGATAAATGATAATTTTATTTAAGGGGTGTGGAAAATGGGACGTAAAGTAACTATTTTTACAGGTCAGTGGGCAGATCTATCATTTTCAGAACTGGCCCAAATAATGAGTGGAATTGGTTATGATGGTTTAGAGATTGCCTGCTGGGGTGACCATTTAGATGTTCAAAAAGCAGCCGAAGACAGCTCTTATGTTGAAGAAAAGCTTGAAATATTGGCGAAAAATAACTTGGGAGTCTGGGCTATTGGTAATCATTTAGCCGGTCAGTGTGTTGGTGATCGTTATGACCCTCGGCTCGACAATTTTGCTCCGGAAAAATATGCAGGTCAGCCGGAAGAGATAAGAAAATGGGCGGTAGAAGAGATGAAATTAACAGCGGTTGCTGCCAAAAATTTAGGGGTTGAGGTAGTAACTGGTTTTACAGGCTCACCAATCTGGAAGTTTTTTTATTCTTTTCCTCAGACAACAGAAGCGATGATTGAAGAAGGTTTTGAGCAGATAGTTGAGCTCTGGAATCCAATTTTAGATGTATTTAAAGAAAATGGAGTTAAATTTGCCTTAGAGGTCCACCCAACTGAGATTGCCTTTGATTTTTACACCACAGAAAAACTTTTAGATAAATTTGATTGGCGGCCTGAGTTTGGGATTAATTTTGATCCCAGTCATTTAATCTGGCAGGGAATGACCCCTCACCTATTCTTGAGAGATTTTAGTGAAAGAATTTATCATGTGCATATGAAAGATGCTGCTGTCAGCTTAAATGGAAGGGAAGGAATCTTAGGATCTCATCTTCCCTTTGGTGACCGCCGCCGCGGCTGGGATTTTAGATCTCTGGGTCATGGGACTGTAGATTTTGATGAAATTATTAGAGAGTTAAATAAGATGGATTATACAGGTCCTCTTTCTGTTGAATGGGAAGACAGCGGTATGGATCGGATCTATGGAGCTGAAGAAGCTCTCCGCTTTGTCCGCAATGTTGACTTTGATCCTTCTAATCTGGCCTTTGATGATTCGATGGAGAAGTAATTTTTCAATTTTTAAAAATTAATAATTAATTCTAAAGCAGTTAGTTGATCGCTTCGCTAACTGCTTTTTTTGGTGTGCTCCGTAAATTATTCTGATAATAGGTGAAAGTCCTATCTATGTTGTGGCATGTATCATGTAGAAGTCAACAATGACAGGGTGTTCACCGTGAGGTGGAATCTGAAGAGTCTGAGACGTGCTGTTAGTCCAAAACATTATGTGAACCAGAGGTGGCATCTGTAAATGGCGATTCGCCTAAGAAACGAAGAAGCTCAATGCCGGCATAACAACCATGCAATCTAGGCTGGATTTGCAGATGTGATTAGGGTTGGAATGACAGCAAGATGGAATAATTGACCGGAGGAGTTCTGTATTTGTCTAAAACTAAAACTAGTTTTAGTAAGTCGCGGTATAACCTGAACGGGAAAACCAAGAT
>NZ_SOEF01000018.1 GCF_004366375.1 Halanaerobium congolense | reverse complement strand
TGGATAAATCAATTATACAGGAGATGGTGTTGAGATGGTACACTTTTCGATTAGCAGAACATTATTTTTGGTACACTTTTAGTTTAGCATATGCAGATGAGTTTATAATTTAAAAGATAGCTATCTTTTAGATAATTTTAAACTTTAAATTACATATTGTTATACATCTTTGTGAGGCGGGATTTTTTGCGGGCTGCATTGTTTTTATGAATGATATTTCTTGTTACAGCCTTATCGATGACCTTTTTAGTCTCTTTTAACTGTTCTGCAGCAGCTTCGTTGTTCCCTGCTTCAACTGCCTTTTCCATATCTTTAATCGCATTTTTTAATCTATCTTTCCACATACGATTTTGAGCAGTTTTCTTTTCTGTTGTTTTAACTCTTTTCTTAGCAGATTTAATAATAGGCATCTAACTTCACCCCCTCTTAAAAGTAAATATTTATACTCTCATACTTGATTTGCAACATTTCAATTTTAACATGTCATAATCCAAAATGCAAGAATTAAATTAAAAAAGCAGTTCTTAAATCCTAGAATTGTTAAAGACTATTTATATTTGAAAGAAAAAGATTATTGCTTTCAAACAATTGATTAATACTTCTAAGTGTAATATAATTAAAGTGTTGTCTCAAGTAAATTATTTGCTTGGACTAAATGATAAAGTATAAAGGAGGAATTTTTGTTGCAAACTGATAAAATAAGAAATTTTTGCATAATAGCTCATATTGATCACGGGAAATCAACTCTTGCTGATCGTATGTTAGAATATACAGGCACAATTACGGATCGAAAAATGCAGGAACAAGTTTTAGATAAAATGGATTTAGAAAGAGAAAGAGGTATTACAATCAAGGCCCAGGCAGTAAGCATTGAATATCAGGGCTATGAATTAAATTTAATTGATACTCCTGGACATGTTGATTTTGCTTATGAAGTATCTCGAAGCCTGGCTGCCTGCGAAGGAGCCATATTAGTAATTGATGCTGCTCAGGGTGTTGAAGCTCAAACGATGGCTAATATTTATCTTGCCTTAGAACATGATTTAGAAATTATTCCGGTAATAAATAAAATAGACCTGCCATCTGCAAACCCTCAGAGAGTTAAAGAACAGCTTTTAGATATTGGAATTGATCCTGATGAGGCTATTTTGGCCAGTGCTAAAAATGGAACTAATATTGATCAGATTCTTGATGCAATAATTGAAAGAGTCCCCGCTCCTTATAACGGGATCAATCAACCATTAAGAGCTTTGGTCTTTGATACCTTATATGATTCTTACCAGGGAGTAATTGCTTATGTGCGTGTTATGGAAGGGTCTGTTAAAAAGGGTGACAAGATTTTATTAATGTCCAACCAAAAAAGTTATGAGGTAGATGAGGTTGGATTTTTTAGTCCTGCTATGCAGAAAAAGGATAAATTAACATCGGGAGAAGTAGGATATATTATCTCGGGGATCAAAGATGTGAGAAACTGCCGTGTAGGTGATACAATTACTCTGAAAAATAATCCGGCTCAAAAGGCATTACCAGGTTATCAAAAAGTTCAGCCGATGGTTTTTAGTGGACTTTATCCAACCGATAATGCTGATTATGAAATTTTAAAAGAAGCTCTAGAAAAACTACAGCTAAATGATGCATCTTTTACATTTGAGCCCGAAACTTCTGAAGCATTAGGTTTCGGATTCCGCTGTGGATTTTTAGGATTATTACATATGGAGGTTATCCAGGAAAGGTTAGAAAGAGAATATGATTTAGACCTGGTGATAACAGCCCCCAGTGTGGAATATCAGATCATCAAAAAAAATGGTGAAGAAGTAAAAATTGAAAATCCAGCTGCTTTTCCGGACCCAAGTGAAATTGATAAAATAAAAGAACCTTTTGTAACTGCAGAAATCCATCTTCCCGAAGAATATGTAGGTCAGGCAATGGAGCTTTGTCAGGATAATCGAGGAGATTTTAAGGATATGCAGTATATAGATCAAGACAGAGTTACTCTAAAGTATGAGATGCCGCTAAGTGAAATTATTACAGATTTTTTCAATCAGCTTAAATCAAAAACTAGGGGTTATGCTACTTTAGATTATGAATTAGAGGGTTATAAAGCATCTAACTTAGTTAAGCTTGATATCTTAGTGAACAAAGAAGTTGTAGATGCGTTATCTACAATCGTACATGATGATCACTCTTATCAGCAGGGAAATGCTTTAGTAAGAAGACTAAAAGAAGTAATTCCTCGTCATATGTTTAAAGTTCCAATTCAGGCTGCTGTTGGCGGTAAAATTATTGCTCGTGTTAATATTCCTGCAATGCGTAAAAATGTACTGCAGAAATGTTATGGGGGAGATGTCAGCCGTAAGCGAAAATTATTAGAAAAACAGAAGGAAGGTAAAAAGAGGATGAAGCAGGTTGGTAGTGTAGAAATCCCTCAAGAAGCCTTTATGACAGTCTTAGAAAGAGATGAAAATGCATAATTTAAATTTTGAAACTGCAAATGCTATTTATCTTCATTTTCCGTTTTGCAGCAGTAAATGTCCTTACTGTGATTTTTATTCAACTAAATACACTAAATTGGGGGTGGACCAGTTTTGGGCCGCTCTTTTTATGGAATTAAAAGAATTATCAAGAACTACAAAAAATAATTTAGTTCAAACTATTTATATCGGGGGAGGAACTCCTTCTTTAATAGAACCAGTATTTGTTGCTGAATTACTGCAAAAAATTAAATACAGATTTAAAGTTCCTCCAACTGCTGAAATAACTATGGAAGTTAATCCAGCTTCAGTTACAGAAGAAAAGATAATAAAATTAA
Source organism: Halanaerobium congolense (assembly GCF_004366375.1). Classification (GTDB taxonomy): domain Bacteria; phylum Bacillota; class Halanaerobiia; order Halanaerobiales; family Halanaerobiaceae; genus Halanaerobium; species Halanaerobium congolense. The sequence continues at coordinate 59,039 of NZ_SOEF01000018.1, read as the reverse complement.
AGCGGGCCGGAATTAACCGCTTAAGTGTAGGGATTCAGAGCTTCAATGACCAGCATCTGTCATTTTTAGGACGTAGAAGTAATGCTGAAAATAATAAAAAAATATTAAGTTTAATAGACAATTATTTTGATAATTATAGTGCTGATTTGATTTTTGCTTTACCCAATCAAAGTTTAAATGAATTTGAGCAAGACTTAGAAGAAATGCTTAAGTTTTCACCACCCCATATTTCTTTATACAATCTTGAGCTGCATGAGAATACTCCCTTTTACGAGCAGTATAAAAAAGGAAATTTAAAACTGCCAGCAGAAGAGCTTGATGCAGATATGTATGAGCTTGCTCTAGAAAAATTAAATACAGCTGGTTACCGGCATTATGAGATTTCTAATTTTTGTCAGCCTGGATATAGAGCCCGCCACAACTATCTATACTGGTTATATCAGCCTTATCTGGCTTTAGGACCAGGTGCCTCAGGTTTTGATGGCAGCTGTAGATATCAAAATTTTAGGGATCTAGAAAAATACATAGATTATTATAATCCAGAAAGATTTACTTTTGCGGAAATAATGGATCTGAAGAAGAAAAATAAAAAAAGTTTTAGTGAACTTTTAAAAAATAAAAAAAAATTGGATGTCAATAATAAAGCCAAAATAAGAAAAATTAATTGTTTAACAGCAGAAGAAAAAATGGCTGAGTATTCATTTTTGGCTTTGAGAACAGATAATGGACTGTTTTATCATAAGTTTTATCAGAAATTTAAACGTGATTTTAAAACTATATATAAAGCAGAAATTGAAGAACTAATCAAAAATAAATTGATAATAGAAGCAAATGGAAGAATTCATCTCACAACTCGAGGTAGAGAACTGGCAAATGAAGTTTTTCTTAAATTTTTATTGGATTAAGTCTTAATATTATTTGACAAAAAAAAACCAATGTGTTATTTTATTATTAGCTGTTAGCACTCTCTGCTGTTGAGTGCTAAAAAGAGAGGTGAAAAATGATGGTTGAAGAATTAGATTCAAGAAAAAAGCGAATACTGCAGGCCATCATTCAGGAACATATAATTTCCGCATCTCCAATTGGCTCAAGGACACTTGCGAAAAAATATAATCTGGATGTAAGTCCTGCAACTATCAGAAATGAGATGGCTGACTTAGAAGATTTAGGTTATTTGGAACAGCCTCACACATCTGCTGGAAGAATACCTTCTGACAAAGGTTATCGCTACTATGTCGATCAGCTTGTCAGTCGGGAACAAAATCAAGAACCTGGTGTAATTGAAAATATTGAGAATTTATATCAGGATCTTCAGGATGTGCAGGATATCATTTCTGGTATGGCTAAAATGCTTTCAAATATGACTCATTATACGGCTATGGTTAGTGAGCCTAAAAGTCAGATCAGCAGATTGAAAAAAGTCGAGATTATGCAGTTGGCGAATAATTCGCTGCTCTTAGTTTTAGTTACTGATGCTGGAATGGTTAATAATAAAATTATCAATTTAGATCAAAATTTATTAGCTGAAAAGATTTCATATATTAATAATTTTTTGAGTGATAAATTAGAAAACAAATTATTAGCTAATCTAGATTCAAATTATTTAAAAAAAGTTGAGAAAGAACTTATGGCAAGGCTTGACCTTTCTGTTGATTTATTTAAGCAATTTTATAATGAGTTTGAAGGTGCATTTGAACCTGGTGCAGTTAAAGTTTATATAGGAGGGACCTCCTATATTTTAGAACAGCCGGAGTTTAATGATCTGAAAAAAGTTAAAAAAATGCTAAAATTACTTGATCAGGAAGAAATGTTGAATAAAATTATTAACAGTATTTCTGGGACTGATCTTGAAATAAAGATTGGCCAGGAAAATGAAGTGGAAGATATTAAAAACTGCTCTTTGGTTGTAGCTACTTATTATATTTCAAATCGAGCAGTTGGGAAAATAGGAGTTATTGGTCCCACCCGTATGGAATATCCGCGTGTTATTTCATCGGTTGATGTTATTTCAGATATTTTAGGTAAATTAATTTCAAAGGCTAGTGGGTGATAATAATGAATAAAGAAAAAGAAAATATTGATTTAGAGGAAAATTTAAAGTCAGAGAATGAGGAAGCTGCTGAAGTAAATGAAGATCTTAAAGCTCAAACAGCTGCAGCTGATAGCGAGTCAGAAGCAGCAAGCGAGTCAGAAACAGCAGGAAATGAAGGAATACAATTAGAGCTTTCTCGAGAAGAATTGATTGAAGAATTAAGAGAAAAGAATGAAAAAATCGCCGCAATGGATGCTGAAATAGATGATCTATTGAGTAGATTACAGAGATTACAGGCTGACTTTGTTAATTATAGAAAGAGAAGTGAAAAAGAAAAAGCCGAGATGACTACTAGAGGTAAAGTTCAGCTCTGCAGCAGTTTACTGCCTGTGATTGATAACTTTGAACGTGCTCTAAAAGCTGAAGATCAAGAAAATGATTTTTACAGAGGTGTAGAAATGATTTATAATCAACTTGTAAAAAGTTTTGCTGACGCGGGCATTAAAGAGATAGCTGCTCAGGGTGAGGAATTTAACCCTGAATATCACGAAGCAATTATGAGAGTTGAAACAGATGAATATGAAGAAGGTACTGTAACAGAGGTAGTACAGAAAGGTTTTGTTTTAGAGGATAGAGTTATTAGGCCGGCAATGGTTAAAGTGGCTGGATAATAAACTTTTTATCAAATAAATTTAGAATTTATGATTAAATTTTTTGGATTTTTATAAAAACTATTAATGAAAAAATTTATAAACAATTTTATAAGGAGGAATATAAAATGGGTAAAGTAATTGGTATTGACTTAGGTACAACTAATTCTTGTGTGGCAGTAATGGAAGGTGGAGAACCTACTGTTATCCCCAATAAAGAAGGTGCTAGAACTACTCCTTCTGTAGTGGCATATTCTAAAAAAGGAGAAAGAATTGTCGGTGAACATGCAAAACGTCAGGCGGTAACTAATCCTGATCAGACAATTTCTTCAATTAAAAGAGAAATGGGTACAGATTTTACAGCAACACTTAATGGAGAAGAATATACTCCACAGCAAATTTCGGCTATGATTTTACAGAAATTAAAAAGAGATGCAGAAGAGTATTTAGGTGAAGAGATTGAGGAAGCTGTAATTACAGTTCCTGCTTACTTTAGTGATGCTCAGCGTCAGGCAACAAAAGATGCTGGTAAAATTGCTGGTTTAAAGGTAGAAAGAATTATCAATGAGCCGACAGCTGCTTCTTTAGCTTACGGTCTTGATGATAAAGGTGAAGAAACTATTTTGGTATATGATCTTGGTGGAGGTACTTTTGATGTTTCCATCTTAGATATTGGGGATGGAGTCTTCGAAGTTATAGCAACTAACGGTAATAACCACCTTGGTGGAGATGACTTTGACCAGAGAATTATTGATTATTTAGCAGAAGAATTTCAAAATAGAACTGGTATTGATCTCAAGAAAGATAAGATGGCACTTCAGCGCTTAAAAGATGCGGCTGAGAAAGCTAAAATTGAGTTATCAAGTGTTAAGCAGACAAATATTAATTTACCATTTATCACTCAGACTGATGCAGGACCTGAACACTTAGATATTGATTTAACAAGAGCTAAGTTCGAAAGTTTAATCAGTGATCTAGTTGAACAGACAATGGAACCAGCTCGTAAAGCATTGAAAGATGCCGGTATGGATAAATCTGATATTGACGAAGTTATTTTAGTAGGTGGTTCAACTAGAATTCCAGCTGTTCAGGAAGCAGTTAAAAATTTAATTGGTAAAGATGCACACAAAGGAATCAACCCAGATGAAGTTGTAGCAGTTGGTGCTGCAATTCAGGGTGGTATTTTAGCAGGAGATGTAGATGATGTAGTGCTCTTAGATGTTACACCTCTATCTCTTGGTATTGAAACTCTTGGCGGAGTATTTACCAAATTAATTGATAGAAATACAACAATTCCCACTTCCAAATCTAAGATTTTCTCTACAGCAACTGATAATCAATCAAGTGTAGATATCCATGTTCTGCAGGGTGAGAGAAAGATGGCTAAAGACAACAAAACCTTAGGTCGTTTCCAATTAACTGATATTCCACCTGCACCACGTGGAGTACCTCAAATTGAAGTAGAATTTGATATTGATAAAAATGGTATTGTTCATGTTTCTGCTAAAGATAAAGGTACAGGAAATGAACAAAAGATTACCATTAAATCTACAAGTGGTTTATCTGATGAAGAAATAGAAGAAATGGTAAAAGATGCTGAAGAGCATGCTGAAGAAGATAAAAAGCGGGTAGAAAAAATTGAAACTCGCAACGAAGCTGATGCTTTAGTTCATCAAACAGAAAAGACTTTAGAAGATGCTGGAGATAAGGTTGATTCGGCAATTAAAGATAAAGTTGAAGCTGCTAAAGAAGAACTAAAAGAAGTATTGGAAAATGAAGATGCTAAAATTGAAGCAATAAAAGAAAAAATGGAAGCCTTAACTGATGAGTTAACAGAGTTAAGTTCTGAGTTATATTCTCAAGCTGAAGGAGCTCAGACTGGTGCTGGTGCAGCAGGAGCACAGCCAGGATCTGGTCAAGCAGGTCCTCAACCCGGAGCTGGAGCTTCTCAGGCAGATGATAATACAGTTGATGTAGATTTTGAAGAAGTAGATGATGAAGAGAAATAAATTAAGGGAAGAATAGTTCAGTTTAGGGAGAGTATTCCTCTCCCTATAACTGTTTTTCTTTCTTTTTTAGAGAGGTGATTTTAAGATGGCAAAAAATGATTATTACGAACTGCTCGGTGTTGACCGGGATGCCGATCAAAAAGAAATTAAGCGGGCTTATCGTAAGCTGGCCAAAAAATATCACCCTGATATGAATCAGGAAAAAGATACCTCAGAAAAATTTAAGGAAATTTCTGAGGCTTATGAAATTTTAAGTGATCCGGATAAAAGAGCACGCTATGATCAGTATGGACATTCAGGTATTAATGATCAGGACTTTAACTTTGATGATTTTGCTCAGGGTGGTTTTGGTGGTCTTGATGATTTATTTAATATGTTTGGCTTTGGCGGTGGTATGGGTGGCCGCAGAAAAAATGGTCCTCGCCGTGGAGCTGACTTGCAGTATAGAATGGAAATTTCGTTTGAAGAAGCTGCTTTTGGCGGCAAAAAAGAAATTAGAATACCTAGGGAAGAAGAATGTGATCGCTGTGATGGTAGTGGTGCTGAACCAGGTACAGATATAAAGACTTGTCCTGAATGTAATGGTCAGGGTCAGGTTCGTACCAGCCAGCAGACTCCATTTGGTCAATTTACCCAAAGTAGGGTTTGCAGCCGTTGTGGTGGAGATGGTAAAATTGTAGAAGAAGCCTGTCATAAATGTAATGGATCCGGTAAAGTGCGCAAACAGCGAAAACTGACTGTTAATATACCTGCCGGTATAGATACTGGAACCAGACTCAGAATGTCTGGAGAAGGCCAGGTTGGTGAAAAAGGTGGTCCAGCAGGTGACTTATATATTATAATTGATGTACAGGATCATAAAATATTTGACCGTAAAGGTGATGATTTATACTGTGAAGTTCCAATCAGCTTTGTTCAAGCAACTCTTGGTGATAAAATCAAGGTTCCTACTTTAGAGGGTAAGGTACAATTTGATATTCCTGAAGGAACTCAGCCTGGGACAACCTTTAGATTGAAAAACAAAGGCATAACCCATTTAAATGGTTATGGACGAGGAGATCAATATATTAAGGTTAAAGTAATGATTCCTAAGGATTTAGATGATAAGCAGAAAGAACTTTTGACAGAGTTTGCTGAAATAAGTGGTGAAGAAATCAACCCAGAGCATAAAAGTTTTTTAAAAAAGATAAAAGATGCAATTAATATTTAAATTGAGATTTAAAATAGATTATTATTAATTCAACTCTAAACTTTGGAGTGAAAAAAATGCATAGATTTTTTATAGATCAGAGTACTGAAGTTAATGAAAATGTAATTATTTCTGGAAATGACTATAACCATCTTAAAAATTCCCTGCGCCTAAATATAGGTGACAGGGTTATTCTTTCTGATGGTGATGGTTTTGATATGGAAGCTGAAATAACTAGTTTTAGTGAGGATGAAGTTTTTTTGAAGGTTTTAACAAAGGAAAAATCAGGAGTTGAAGCTGGAGTTAAAGTTTGGCTGGCCCAGGGTTTACCTAAAAAGAGCAAAATGGATTTAATAGTGGAGAAGGCAACTGAAATTGGTTTTTCTGGATTAATCCCTTTTGAAAGTAAAAGAACTATTGTTAAATATAATTATAAGAAAAAAGAAAAAAAGAGAAGCCGCTGGCAGAGGGTTGCTGAGGCTGCTGCCAAACAATCAGGTCGAGCTGTTATTCCAAAGATTGAAGAATTTTACAGCAGCAGTCAGCTAAAAAATTTAAAACAAAAATTTGATTATGTATTATTATTATGGGAAAATGAAGAAAATCTTTCACTTAAAAAATTTTTTACAGAAAACAATGTTGAAGCAGCAGCAGAGATTTTAGTAATTATTGGTCCTGAAGGAGGATTTTCGGCGGCGGAAGTACAGCAATTCAAATCCGAACTTGGAGCCCAGATAATCACACTTGGTCCCCGCATTTTAAGAACAGAGACTGCTGGGATAACTGCTTTAACGGCTATTTTGTATGAGAAAGGTGAACTCGGTGATTAGTATGATAAAAAGAGCAGCTTTTTATACCTTAGGTTGTAAAGTAAATCAATATGAAACTGAAGCTGTAATAGATATTTTTATAGATAATGGCTATCAAATAGTTAATTTTTCCGAAAAAGCGGATGTATATATAGTTAACAGCTGTACTGTAACAAATGAAGCAGCTAGGAAAACCAGACAGATAGCCCGGAGAGCAAAACGTCGTTCAGAAGATAGTATTGTTGCAATAGTTGGCTGTTATACACAGGCTTTTCCAGATGAAGTAAGAGATATAGAAGAAATTGATTTTGTAATGGGCAGTAATAATAAAGCTGATATTTTGGACAAAGCCGAAGAAATATTGGCTGGCAAATCAATTGAAAATGATGTCAAAGAATATAAAGAATTAAAAGAATATGAAGAATTGGAACTGAAGAGGCTGACAAATACAACTAGGGCCAATGTCAAGATTGAAGACGGCTGTAATCAGTTCTGCAGTTATTGTATCATTCCTTATGCTCGAGGACCTGTTAGAAGCCGCAAAAAAGAAGATGTTGCAGCAGAGATTAAAAGATTAGCTGAACAGGGTGTTAAAGAAATCATCTTAACCGGAACTCATCTGGGAGCTTATGGTAGTGAAAATGGAAATAATAAAGAACTAACTAAATTAATGGTGGATTTAACTGAAATTGAAAATTTAAATCGAGTTCGTTTAAGCTCAATTGAAGGAACTGAAATTGATAAAGGAATGATGGATTTAATTGCTGAAGAAGATATTTTCTGTCCTCATTTACATTTACCTCTTCAGAGTGGAAGCAACAAGATTTTAGAAGCAATGAACAGGCCTTATACTTTAGAAGAATTTAAAAAAACTGTAGCAGAGCTGAGAAATAGAATACCAGATTTAGCCGTTACAACTGATGTTATTGTTGGCTTTCCAGGAGAGACAGAGGAAACTTTTGCTGAGACATTAGAAGCTGTTAAAGAAATAGGTTTTTCTAAAGTACATGTTTTTCCTTATTCTGCTAGAGAAGGTACACCAGCTGCAGAGATGGAGCAGTTAAATGGCAATTTAGTTAAGGAATACAGTAAAAAACTGCGTTTAGTTAATGAGGCTTTAATGTTGGATTATCAAAAAGAATTTATTGGGCGGGAAAAAGAAGTTTTAATTGAAGAAGTTAGAGATCATACAACAGGTTTATTAACAGGTTATACTGATAATTATCTTAAAATCCTTGTTGATGGTTCAGATGATTTAAAAAATGAATTAGTTAAAGTTAAATTAAAAAAATCAGTTGATCCTTATCATTTAAAAGGTGAAATTATAAAATAGCAGGAATTTTCTTCTTTTAAGAGAATATAATTAATAACTCAAGTATAAAATATGGATTTTAAGTCTATATTGAAATTTAAAGGAGGGATTTTTTTGAAGGATTGTTTATTTTGTAAAATTGCCGCAGGTGAGATGGATACTGATTTTGTTTATGAAGACGAAAAAGTAGTTGTTTTTGAGGATATTAATCCTCAGGCACCTGTACATTTATTAATAGTTCCCAAAAGACATATTTCAGACTTAAATAGTTTAAAGCCTGAAGATGGTGATTTGATCGGACATGTTTATCAAATTGCTAAAAAAATGGCTGCTAAATTTAAAATTGCTGAGTCTGGATATAGATTGGTCAGTAACTGTGGTGACAATGGAGGTCAAACAGTTTATCATATTCACTTCCATCTTTTAGGTGGAAGAGAACTGCAGTGGCCGCCTGGATAGAATCAAATTACTAGAATGGGATAAATAGCTTAACTGAATTATAGATTGGAGTTGTAAAAATGAGCAAACTAAAAGAACAATTAATGGAAGATATGAAAAAAGCAATGAAAGCTAAAGATAAGGAAAGGCTTTCTGTGATTAGAATGACCAGATCAGAGATTAAAAACAAAGAGATAGAAAGCGGAGAAGAACTAGATGATCAAGGAGTAACAGCTGTAATTGCTAAACAGGTAAAACAGATAAAAGATTCACTAGCTGATTTTGAAAAATCAGGCAAAGAAGATGTAATGGAAAAACTGTATAAAGAAATTGAAATTTTACAGGAATATTTGCCTGAACAAATGTCAGAAGCCGAAGTGGATGAACTTGTAAATCAGGTAATCGAAGAAACAGATGCCAAAAATATGTCAGATATGGGTCAGGTTATGGGAGCAATTATGCCTAAAATTAAAGGTAGAGCTGATGGTTCAATGGTTAGTTCAAAAGTAAAAGAAAAGTTGAGTAATTAAATTAATTTCTAAAAAGAAAGGGGAAACCCTTTCTTTATTCCTCTTTATTGGAGGTATCATAATGAAAAAAATAATCTTAATTTTTTTAATGTTTTTATTGATCTTTAGTTTTTATAGTTCAGCAGCTGCAGCAGCTGAAGTTATTCATTTATATTTAAATAGTGAAATTAATAATGCTGAATTTAGCTTTATTAATAAAAATATAACTGAAGCTGAAAACAATAATTCAGACCTTGTAATTCTAGAAATTAATTCACTAGGAGGCTTTGTAAACTCAGCTCTTAAAATAAGAGACAGAATTTTAGAATCAGAAGTAAAAGTTATCAGTTTTGTAAATGGTAGAGCCTGGTCAGCTGCTGCTTTAATTGCTTTGGCAGGTGAAAAACTATATATATCTCCTTCTTCGAGTATTGGAGCAGCAGAAACAAGGCCAAATGAAGAAAAATATATTTCTGCTCTAAGAAAAGAGTTTGCAGCCACTGCAGAAAGAAGAAATAAAAACCCAAAAATTGCTGAAGCTATGGTTGATGCTTCAATGGAAATTGAAGGAGTTATTGAAAAAGATAAACTTCTAACCTTAACAGCAGCTGAAGCTCTTGAATTAGGTATTGCTGATTATAGTGTGTCTTCTTTGGCAGATTTAGCAGCTGCTGAAAATATATCTTTAAATGAGATAACTACAGTAGAAAAAAGTAATTTAGAAAAGATAATGGGGATAATTAGTAACCCCTATGCAAGCTCACTGCTTTTGATTATTGCTTTTTCTGCTTTAATATTTGAAGCTTTAACCCCTGGTTTTGCATTGGGAGGAACTGTTGGTATAATTACTTTATTGATTTTTTTTGCTGGGCATATTTTTACTGGCTCAATTGGAGCAGGGATAGTAATTTTATTTATTATAGGTATTATCCTAATCCTAGCAGAAATTTTTATTATTCCCGGCTTTGGTATTGCTGGAATCAGTGGTATTGCTGTTGTTTTAGCCAGTTTATTCTTCATCTTTCCTAATAGTTCAATTGCAGTTAATGTCTTGTTAGCAGTTGTACTTTTTACTTTAGTTATCGGAATTTTAATGGTTAAAAAATTTGGTACCAGCCGTTTTTGGCAGAAAATATCTTTAGACAATAGTTCTGAAAATTATTTTTCATCAACTTCTAAAAAAGATTATTTAAATCAAGAGGCTGTGACTTTGTCAAAATTAAGACCAGCCGGTACTATAAAAGTAGGGGAAGAAAGGATAGATGCTGTTAGTGAAGGTAGTTTTATCGAAAAAGGGAAAAAAGTTAAAGTAGTTTCGGTATCTGGATCTCGGGTTGTTGTTCGCAAAATATCAGAGGAGGAATAAATTATGGAACTTTTTTCAATATTGATTTTAGCTGCTTTAATTTTATTTTTTGTTTTGCTTTTTTATTTTATACCACTTGGGTTATGGATTTCTGCAACTGCAGCGGGAGTAAAAGTTGGTTTTTTTAATTTAATTGGAATGCGTTTGAGAAGGGTAGTTCCTTCTTCAATTGTAGGTCCAATGATAAAATCTCATAAAGCCGGTAAGGGTTTGAGTAGTGATCAATTAGAGGCCCATTATTTGGCAGGAGGGAATGTTGATCGAGTTGTAGATGCTTTAATTGCTGCGCAAAGAGCAGAAATTGATTTAACTTTTGAAAGGGCAGCTGCTATTGATTTAGCAGGTAGAGATGTTCTGGAAGCTGTTAAAATGAGTGTTAATCCTAAGGTTATTCAGACCCCGATTGTTACTGCGGTAGCTATGGATGGTATCCAGGTAATGGCAACTGCAAGAGTAACAGTTCGAGCTAATATTGAGAGGCTTGTTGGTGGAGCAGGAGAAGAAACGGTTTTGGCAAGAGTTGGGGAAGGAATTGTTACAACAGTTGGTTCAGCCGAATCACATAAAAAAGTATTGGAAAATCCTGATTCTATTTCTAAAACAGTCTTAAATAAAGGTCTAGATTCTGGAACTGCTTTTGAAATCTTATCAATTGATATAGCAGATGTTGATGTTGGTAAAAATATTGGAGCCCAACTTCAGACTGATCAGGCTGAAGCAGATAAGGAGATTGCTCAGGCCAAGGCTGAAGAAAGAAGAGCAATGGCGGTTGCTGAGGAACAAGAAATGAAGGCAAGAGTTCAGGAAATGAGAGCTAAGGTTGTTGAAGCTGAAGCTGAAGTACCTCTGGCAATGGCTGAAGCCTTGAAAAAAGGAAACATGGGAGTAATGGATTATATGAAGCTCAAAAATGTTGAATCAGATACAAAAATGAGAACAAGTATTTCAGAAACTTCAGAAACGGAAACTAAAAATCAAAATGAAAATTAACTTAAAGTAGTTTTGAAAGCTGAGGTGAAATATGCAGGGATTAATATTTATACTTCCAGTCTTTATTATTTTATTTGTCATTTTATTTCAAATTTTTTCGATTATAAAAAAAGTTTTTAGTACTGTAATGAAAAAGTTTGAATTAACTATTGAGCAGGCAGATCAAGATAGCAAAAGAAATTCTAATCAGTCTGATCTAAGTTATGAACAATATGATCAGGAAGAAGTAAAGCAAAGAATTACTGCAGCTGAAAAGGAATCTTTAGCTAAAACAAAGGCAGAGATGTTAAACAAGAATAGTAAAAGTACTGAAAAGCCAAAAAAAGTTGGGAATGTTGATGATAAAAACGAAAAGAAATTTAAAGGAAACAGCAATTCTTTTGCAGAAGCATTTGCTCAATACAATGAGGCAGAAAAATTAGTAATTTATAATGAAATATTATCTAAACCTAAGGCCTTAAGGAAAAATTAATATTAAAAATCATAAAAACTGTGGCCACTCTCCGGCCGCAGTTTTTGTTAAATTTGTTTAAAGATATAAATATGATATAATAAATAAGTAAAAGTACTAAGGAGGAGTTATAATTTGAGTCAAGAAGAAAAGACAATTGAAATCAATGATTATCAGCTTGCCCAAAATTTCTTTGGTCATAATGATCGCAACTTAAGATTACTAGAAGATTTATTGTCTGTAAAATTAAGTGGCCGTGGTAATCAAATAAAAATTAATAATTATAATCAGAATGAAGATATTGATAAAATAATAAAAAAATTACTATCTTTAACAGACAGCAAAGAAGAATTTTCACCAAGAAAATTAAAATATGCAGCTGAACTTTTAAAAAGAAATCCAGCTGTTGATTTAAACAGAATTTATGATGAAGTAGTGCTTGAAAATTACAAAGGTAGAAAAATCAAAGCAAAGACTATGGGTCAAAAACTTTATTTAGAATCAATTAAAAATAGAGATATTGTTTTTTCAATAGGACCGGCTGGAACCGGCAAAACCTATTTGGCTATGGTTATGGCAGTAAAAAGCCTTTTAAATAATGAGATAAATAGAATTGTTCTAACCAGACCAGCTATTGAAGCTGGAGAAAATTTAGGTTTTTTACCAGGAGATATGCAGGAAAAAGTAGATCCTTATCTGAGACCTTTATATGATGCTTTATATGATATTTTGGGTCCTGAAAAATCAAAATTGTATCAGGAAAAAGATATTATTGAAGTTGCACCACTGGCCTATATGAGAGGGAGGACCCTTGATGATTCTTTTGTGATTTTAGATGAAGCTCAAAATACTACTTTAGAACAGATGAAGATGTTTTTGACCAGGATTGGCTTTAACTCAAAAGCCGTAATAACTGGTGATATTACTCAAATCGATTTACCAAGCAAAAAGCGTTCAGGTTTAGCAACTGTTCAAAAAATATTAAAAGATATAAAAGGCATAGATTTTGTTTATTTAACCAGACATGATGTAGTAAGACATGATTTGGTTAAAGAAATTATTAAGGCATATGAAAGTTATGAAAGTGGGAGCTAAAAATGAAATTTATGAAAAAATTAAGAGTTACCCTCCGCAAATGGAGAAGAGAATATCTTGATTTTTCATCTAACAGTTATAAAGTGATTTGGGCTGTGATTTTCTTTCTCCTTATTGCTTTAACTTTAAATCTTGATTTAATTCCAAATCAAGTCGATTTAAGAGCAGGTCAGGTTAGCCAGAATGATATTACTGCTCCAAGAACAATTACTTTTATTGATGAAAGCAGAACTTCTGAATTGAGACAGAGAGCTGCAGATACCGCTCCTCGAGTTTACGAAGAAGATTCTACTGTGGAAGAAGAAGTTTTAAATAAAGTAAATGCTTTATTTGATACTATAAAAAGTGAAAGAGAGTTTTTCTATTTCAATAAGATTAATTTATCAGAGAGTGAAACAGATGAACAAAATGATTCTAGAGTAGAACCAGATCAAAAACAGGGTAATACTGAGAAAAATGTTTTTGGTCAGAATGAAATTGATAATTTAAATGAAGACGAAATAAATGAGATAATTAAGTTAATAAATAGTGAAATAGATCTCGAGATCAGCGATCAAAATTTAGCAAATTTGATAAAATTAACTGATTCTGAATTATCTGAACTTCGCGAAAGGGCTACCAATCTTATTCAAAGTAAACTGCAGAGCCGAATTTTACCATCTGATTTGACTTCTGCCCGTGAAGATTTGCGGCAAAGTGCGATGGAATTAGATATATCAAGAGAAAAAAGGTTAATATTAGCAGATCTGACTGAAAGTGTTATTGCAGCTAATATGTTTTTAAACCAAGAAGCAACTGCAAATAGAAGAGAAGAAGCAATTGCAGAGGTTGAAGCAGTAGAAAAAACTGTGCGCCAGGGAGAAATGATTGTTCGCAAAGGTGATGTAGTTACTGAAGCTGATATTGAAATATTAGAAAAACTAGGATTACAAAAAAGTGGGATTAATTACTACAATATAAGTGGTAGAATATTAATAAGTTTAATTTTAGTTTTGCTGTTGGGCTTTTATTTTTATAAATATCAGCCAGATATTTGGGATGATAACAGCAAACTGCTGCTGATTGAGCTTCTTATCTTTATTGTGGTAGTTTTAGCTAAGATCTTAACCTTATTTCACAATCCTTTTGTAGATTATATGGTGCCAACAGCAATGGCTTCAATTTTATTAACTATTTTAATTGGTAGTGATACAGCACTAATAACAACTTTGTTTATTAGTTTACTAATTGCTCCAATTTATGATATGAACTTTAATATAGTTCTTACCTCCTTTTTGGCTGGATTAATTGGTATTTTCAGTGTATCAAAGGTTAAGGCAAGGGGAGATATAATAAGAGCTGGTTTAAATGTTAGTTTTATCTTAGTGTTTTTAATTGGAGGTTTATCATTACTTCAGCAGAATCAAGATTGGCGTAATCTGATCTGGTCAGTCGGAGGCGGAATAATTAATGGTTTGCTAGTCGGGATATTAGCAAATGGTTTATTACCTTATTTGGAAGATTTATTTAATATGACAAGTTCTGTAAAATTGTTAGAATTATCAAATCCGAGCCAGCCTATTTTAAAGAGAATGCTGGTTGAGGCACCGGGAACCTATCACCACAGTATTATTGTAGGTAATTTAGCTGAAACAGCTGCCGAAGATGTTGGAGCTGATTCTTTACTAGCTAGAGCCGCTGCCTATTATCATGATATTGGCAAATTGAAAAGACCATATTTTTTCTCTGATAATCAATTTGGAGGGGAAAATCCTCATGATAAAACGTCTCCTAACTTAAGTGCTTTAATAATTAAGTCACATGTTAAAGATGGAGTGGAATTAGCTGGCGAGAATGGTTTGCCTTCTAAGATAACTGATATTATAAAACAACATCATGGAACCAATTTAATTTCATATTTCTATCAGCAGGCGCTTCAGGATAATAAGCATGATGATATCGAAAAAAAAGATTTTCGTTATGATGGTCCTAAACCTCAAAGTAGGGAAGCGGCAATAATTATGCTTGCCGATATAACTGAAGCTGCTATTCGCTCTAAAAACTTCAACAAAAACAATCATGATCGGATAGAAGGTTTTGTCAGAGGTTTGGTTAAAGATAAATTAATAGAAAATCAATTAGATCAATCTAATTTAACTTTAACTGATTTAGATACAATAGTTAAAAGTTTCGTTAAAGTTTTAACCGGTATCTATCATCAAAGAGTTGAATATCCTGAGAAACTGCTGAAAGAAATGAAAGGTGGTAATAAAAGTGATTAATGTAGAATTTAATAACCAACAGGATAAAGTTGAAATCCAACAGGAAATTCTGGAACTTCTAAAAAAAGTCGCTGCAACCGCTGCTGAGTTAGAGGGGTACAGCGGCGGTGAAGTTAGTATTGCTTTTGTTAGTAATCAGCAGATAAAGGAATTGAATAATAAATATCGAAATAAAAATGAAGCTACAGATGTTTTATCATTCCCAATTGATGAAGAAATGCTTGGAGATATTATAATATCAGCTAAAAGAGCTGCTGAGCAGGCTGTAGAATACGGCCATTCGTTAAAAAGAGAATTAGCTTATCTTACTGTACATGGGATGCTGCATTTATTTGGTTATGATCATTACAGTAAAGATGAAAAAAATGAAATGCGTCAAAAAGAAGAAAGAGTTTTAACCCAATTAGGCATAAGTAGAGATTAGGTGTTAGGATGTGGATTATTAAAATAATTAACAGCTTCAATCATGCAATAGCAGGTTTGATTCATGCAATCAGAACTCAAAGGAATATGCAAATTCATCTAGTGGCAGCAATTTTTGTTTTAGCTTTTAGTCTTTTATTTGACTTAAGCAGAATTGAGGTGGCTCTGGTGATTATTGCTATTTCATTTGTCATATTTGCTGAATTAATTAATACAGCTGTAGAAGTTATCATTGATATTCTAACCCAGGATTATAGTTTTAAAGCTAGGATTGCTAAAAATATTGGAGCGGCTGCAGTAATTATTGCAGCCGGTAA
This sequence comes from Halanaerobium congolense, assembly GCF_004366375.1. Taxonomy (GTDB): domain Bacteria; phylum Bacillota; class Halanaerobiia; order Halanaerobiales; family Halanaerobiaceae; genus Halanaerobium; species Halanaerobium congolense. The sequence goes on along the minus strand of NZ_SOEF01000018.1, from coordinate 43,188 downwards.
TGCTATTTTTATTGCTTACCTTGTTTTTTTTAAAAAAGCACAGGAATTATCTTTAAATTTAATATTTAACTTAAGACATGAGCCGCTTCATTTGGTCTTTATTAATTTATTTTTGATATTCATAATCGTTATTACCTTGAAGTCAATATTCAGCAGCGGCACACCTTTAAAAGGTGGAATAATTAGTGGCCATACAGCACTTGCAACTTCAGTTGTATTGATTATTTGGTTTTTAACAAAAAGCCTGCTTGCATTTTCATTGGCTTTAACGCTTGCTTTTTTAACCGCGCAGAGCCGATTAGAAGCAGGAACTCATTCTTTAAAAGAAATATTGATAGGTATTTTACTGGGGGGAGTTATTACTGTAATTGTATTTTATTTTTTTAGAATTTGATAATTTAGTTGACTGTGGAGGAGATTTAAAATGTATTTAGAGTTATTTTCATTATTTATATTAATATTATTATCTTCCTTTTTTTCTGGCTCAGAGACTGCTTTTATGTCTGTCAATAGAGTTAAGATTAAGGAAAAGGTTCAACGAGGTGACGAACAAGCAGCTAAGGTTGATAAATTACTGCATGATCAAACTAAGTTATTAACTACTATATTGATTGGTAATAACCTGGTTAATATTGCTGCATCCTCCATAGCAACAGCTTTATCCATAGAATTGTTTGGTAGTAAAGGGGTAGGGATTGCAACTGGTATAGTAACTTTATTAATTTTAATTTTTGGAGAAATAACACCAAAATCTTTAGGAAATAATCATTCAATTAAATATGCTAAAGCAGCTTCAATTCCACTTTATTATTTAGAAATAATTTTATCCCCATTTATTTTTATTTTCACAAAAATTGTTAATTTATTTGTTAAAGATAAAAATTTGATTTCTTCTGCTTTTTTAAGTGAAGAGGAAATCAGGCGTTTTGTTGATGTCAGTCAAAGAGAAGGAGTTATTAAAGAGACAGAGCAAGAAATGATTCAGAGTGTTTTTGAATTTGATGATACTTTAGTTAAAGAAATTATGATACCTAGAATTGATATGGTTTGCATTGAAAAAAATGCATCTTTAAACGAATTGATAAAAATGGGGGTTGAAAAGGGTCATTCCAGGATTCCTGTTTTCGAAGAATCAATTGATAATATTATTGGTTTAATTTATATTAAGGATCTTTTGGAATTATTATTAGAAGAAAGATCAAATATTAATATTGAAGAATTTGTGAAACCAATATACTTTATCCCAGAAGGGAAGCCGATCAATCAGCTCCTATCAGAAATGAAGGAAAGAAAAGAACACATGGCAGTTGTAGTTGATGAATATGGTGGTACAGCTGGCTTAATCACGATTGAAGATTTATTGGAGGAAATTGTTGGAGATATTCAAGATGAATTTGATTTAGAAAAAAGTTATATAGAAGTAATTGATGATAACACTCTGCTGCTTGATGGTAGAGTTGATATTGAAGAGTTAAATGAATATTTGAAAAATCCTTTAGTTGAAAGCGATAATTATGAAACATTAAGTGGGCTGATTTTATATTATTTAAATAGACTTCCGGTAAAAGGAGAGAAACTTGAATTAGAAGATATGACTTTAGTTATTGAAAGTATTATTGACAATAGAATTAGAAAAATCAAGTTGATAAGTAGTGAAGCTATAAAATGTGAAGAAGATTAATATTTATTTAGAGGTGAAAAGATGAAATCAAAGTTATCTATACTGTGGGCTCTACTGCTGATAACATTATTAATTTTAACTGGCTGCAGCTTTTGGAAGGGTGAACCAGCTGAAGAAGCTGAAAAAACACCCCCACAAGAAGAGTTGACCGAGCAGGAACGCGCAGATGAAATTAAAGATTTAGAGGAAAAATATGAGACAGAAATGCCTAAAGAAGAGGCTTATCAAAGTCAGTACGAAACAGTTTCTCCCTTTACAGGGTTGGGGGTTGAGTCTGATTATTACAAACGGGCAGTTGCTGTTTCTATTGAAAACTCACCTGCTGCTAGACCCCAAAGTGGTTTAGATAAAGCAGCATTAGTTTATGAATTTATGCTGGAGGGTGGTATTACAAGGTTTTTAGCTGTTTTCTGGCCTGAAGTGCCAGCAAAGATAGGACCAATTAGAAGTGCCAGACCTGCTTTGATTGATACCTCCCAATTTTATGATGCTTTATTTTTGCATGCAGGAGCCAGCCCCCGCGGATTTGCCCTGCTTGCAGTGAAGGATATTTTACATTTAGATCAATTATATAAAAGTCAATATTTTTGGAGAAGCAGCAAAAAAGCAGCACCACACAACTTATATTCCGGCAAAGAGCCTCTGAAAGATTATTTAGAGAGTCTTTCCGAAAAAGAATATCCGGAACAGTTTAATTTTCTAACTGCTTCGATAACTAGCGATTTTGAAAAAGCTGAAAACATAACAATTGATTATTGGGGCTCTTATTCTGTTCTCTATGAATATAACAGCTTTAATAATAATTATTTAAGGTTTTTAAATAATAGATCAAATCCACATCAGGTAGAAAGTGGTGAACAATTAACAGCAAAAAATATAATTGTTCAGCAGGTAAAGACTTCAACAATAGATGATGCCGGCAGGCAGGATATTGATCTTAATTCAGGTGGCAAAATGCAGCTGTTTAGAGATGGGATGGTTATTAAAGGCAGCTGGGAAAGAAGTAATGGAAAAATTATTTATTTGAACGATGCTGGTGAAGAAATAGAAATCAATCCAGGTCAGACCTGGATTCAAGTGGTTCCTAATGGAACTGAGATCAAGTATTAAAATATATTTAAGTAATTATGTGAGGTGTTTTTAATGGATCAAGAGATTAAAGAAGAAATGTTTAAAAAGGCTTTAGACGCGCAAAAGAATGCTTATGTACCCTATTCTGACTTTCCTTTGGGAGCAGCAGTTTTGACTGAAGATGGATCAATTTATACGGGAGTAAATATTGAAAATGCTTCCTTTAGTTTAACAAATTGTGCAGAAAGATCTGCTGTTTTCACAGCGATTTCAGCAGGCAAAAGAAAAATAAAAGCACTTTTAATAGTTAGTTCTACTGATAAGCCGGTACCTCCCTGTGGAGCCTGTCGTCAGGTCATTAAAGAATTTGCAGATGGAGATATAGAAGTGATTATGATGACTGAATCAGGTAAAGAGCTGACAATGACCAGTACGGAGCTGCTTCCTGGTGCTTTTACTGATGATGATATGGAGAAAAATAATGAGCTATAAATCAGGTTTTGTCACAGTTATTGGTAGACCAAATGTTGGAAAATCGACTTTAATTAATAATTTAATTGGAGAAAAGATTAATATTATTTCTCCCCGTCCTCAGACTACCCGCAACAGTATCAAAGCAATTTATACAGAAGATGACGGACAGATCATCTTTATTGATACACCTGGTATTCATGAACCAAGAAATGAACTAGATAAATATATGCAGGATGAAGCTTACAGCAGTCTTAATGGTATTGATGTAATTATCTTCATTTTGGATGGAAGTACTTACTGGGGTAAAAATGATCAGCTGATTTATAATCAGATAAAAAATAGTGATCAGGAAATTATTTATGTAATGAATAAGATTGATAAAATATCTAATAAAGAATTAATAAAAAAGCAAAAAAGTTACAGCCAAAAAGTTGGTAAAGAAGTTGTACCAATTTCTGCCTTAAATAGTAAAAATACTGATAACTTATTAAAAGAGATTTTCTCAAAATTACCAGAAGGACCTCAGTATTATCCGGAAGACATGATTACAGATCAAATTGAGAGATTTATTTTTGCAGAAATGATTAGAGAAAAAATATTCTATTTAACCAGAGAAGAGGTTCCCTATGGAGTTGCAGTCTTAGTCGAAGAAGTTAAAGAAAGAAAAAATGATGATTATTATATCAGAGCAAATATTTATGTGGAGAAGAAATCTCATAAGGGAATTATTATTGGTAAAAATGGTAAGATGTTAAAGAAAATTGGTCGGGCAGCCAGAAAAGAAATAGAAGATTTGATGCAGACAAAAGTATATTTAGATCTCTGGGTAAAAGTTTTAAAAGATTGGCGCGAAAAAGATAATCTGCTCAAAAGAATGGGTTATAAATAAATTTATTGCAGGACAATGACAAAGTTTGTAGAATAATAATATTGATAAAGCAAAAATACAAGAATTTAAGGAGTGGTTTTTAAAATGGCGATCAAACCTCGTGATATGGCTAAAATGATTGACCATACAAATTTAAGTCCGACAGCAACTGTGGATGATATTAAAAAGTTATGTAAGGAAGCAAAAAAACATGAATTTGCTTCAGTATGTGTAAATCCAATATATGTTCCTTTAGCTGCAAAATTATTAGAAAAAAGTTCAGTTAAGGTTTGTACAGTAGTTGGTTTTCCTTTAGGAGCAAACACAACAGAAGTTAAGTCTTATGAGACCAGAAATGCTATTAAAAATGGTGCTCAAGAGATTGATATGGTAATGAATATTGGTGCTTTTAAATCAGGTGCCTATGAGATTTTTAAGGCTGACATCAAGTCTGTTGTAGATGCTACCAAAAAAGCAGGTGTTAGTTCTGATATTATTGTAAAGGTTATCTTAGAAACCTGTTTCTTAGATGAAGAAGAAATTGTTAAGGCCTGTGAAATTGCTAAAGATGCTGGGGTAGACTTTGTCAAAACTTCTACCGGATTTGGTGATTATGGAGCTAGAGTTGAAGATGTTAGCATTATGCGTAAAACAGTTGGTAGAGATGTTGGAGTTAAGGCATCTGGTGGCATTAAAAACTTTGAGCAAGCTTTAGAAATGCTTGATGCAGGAGCAAATAGAATTGGTGCAAGTTCCGGTGTTACAATTGTAACAGATGGTGAGGAATAATTGGGAGTTGAATTAAGTGGCAACTTTTGAGACAGAAGCATTAGTCTTAAAACAATTTGATTTAGGTGAGTCAGATCGTCTTATTACTTTATATACCAGAGAAAAGGGTAAGCTAAAGGCGGTAGCTAAAGGGGCCCGGAAAGGGAATAAATCTCGTTCCGGACTTGTACTGCCTTTTAGTTACCACAATTTTATTTTATATCAGGGAAAATCACTGGCCAAAATAAATCATATTGAGTCTATTGCAATGAATTCTAAACTAAGAGAAGACTTAGACTATATGGCTTATGCCAGTGTTGTTTCTGAATATATAGAACGGGCCGGGCTGGAAGAAGAAGCTGATCAGGCTCTTTTTTCGCTTTTAGCTGTTATTTTAGAAAAGATGGCCCAGGCTCAAAAAGAAGAACTATTATTTTATTTAACTGTTTTTAAAGCAAAGCTGTTACTTCTCTTAGGAGTAAAGCCAGAAATTGAAAACTGTACTGTTTGCGGAGACAAGGTAAATCTAAATAACTCAACTCCTCTCAGTGTAGAAGAGGGTGGTTCAATTTGTAAGAATTGTTTTAAGAATAATTCATACAAATTCACTTTATTTTCATTAAATGAGATGAGGGCTTTATATAAAATAACCTTTGCTGAGATTTCTCAGTTAAAAGCCGATCAATTTGGAGTGCAGATACTGGAAAAAATTAATGAAGTTACAGAGAAATTTTTAATATATCATCTTGACTTAAAACCTAAATCTTTATCTTTTCTTTATACAATAAGGAAAATGAATAATTAATAAGTTTTAGCCTTGTCCCTGGGATAAGGTTTTATTTTAGTAAAAGCATTTAAAAAGAGTACGAGAGGAAGTGTATTTATGAATTTCCAGAAAATTATATTTTCGTTGGATAAATTTTGGAGTGATCAGGGATGTGTAATTGAACAGCCATATGATATTGAGGTGGGAGCAGGAACAATGAGTCCTTCTACATTCTTGCGTTCATTAGGAGGAGAAGCTTGGAATACAGCTTATGTACAGCCCTGCCGCCGTCCTACAGATGGTCGTTATGGAGATAATCCATATCGTTTACAGCGATATTTCCAATATCAGGTAATTATGAAACCATCACCAGATGATATTCAGGAAATCTATTTAGACAGTTTAAGAGCATTAGGTATTAAACCCGAAAAACATGATATTCGTTTTGTTGAAGATAACTGGGAATCACCAACCCTTGGTGCCTGGGGTTTAGGTTGGGAAGTTTGGCTTGATGGTATGGAAATTACTCAGTTTACATACTTTCAGCAGGTAGGTGGTTTTAAGGCTGATCCGGTGACAGTAGAAATCACTTATGGATTAGAAAGAATAGCAATGTATTTACAAGAAGTAGAAAATGTATATGATCTATGCTGGGTTGAAGGGGTTAAGTATCGAGATATTTATCATCAAAATGAAGTTGAACAGTCAAAATATAATTTTGAAGTAGCAGATATTGACCGCTTATTCCAGATGTTTGATATTTATGAAGCAGAAGCTGAAAATTCACTGGCGGCAGGATTATCACTGGCTGCCTATGATTATACTTTAAAATGTTCACATACATTTAATCTTTTAGATGCAAGAGGAGCAATTAGTGTAACTGAAAGAACACGATTTATCAAGAGAGTTAGGAAACTGGCTCATGAATGTGCAGCCAGCTATTTAAACTCAGGAGATCAGGAGTGATAATGATGGCAAAAAATTTAATTTTTGAAATTGGAACTGAAGAAATGCCTGCTGCTTCAATGCAGAGATTCAGAAAAGATTATTTAAAAACAGCAGAGGCAGTTTTTGACAATAATAATTTAGAGTATCAAATGATGAATGTTTACTCTACTCCCAGAAGATTGGTTCTGGCTGTTGATTCTTTAGCTGAAAAGCAGGACGATAACAAAGAAATTGTAAGAGGCCCAGCTGTTAACATAGCTTTTGATGATGATGGACAGCCAACTAAAGCTGGAGAAGGTTTTGCTCGTGGTCAGGGAGTAGATGTGTCAGATCTGGTGAAAAAAGATGGATATTTATATGCTGAAAAAATTGAAAAAGGTAAGCCGACATCAGATATTTTAGCTGATGTTTTAAAGAAAATTGTGGACCAGGTTCCTTTACCAAAAGCTATGCGTTGGGGTAGTGTAAAGATGGAGTTTATTAGACCTATAAAATGGCTGCTGCTTTTATTTGGTGAAGAAGAACTCGATTTAGAAATAGCAGGAGTAGAAAGTTCTAATTACAGTATTGGTCATCGGTTTTTAAGTGATGGCAAAATAAAAGTTAATGCTGCTGAGGCTTATTTAGATTCTTTAGAAGAAGCTGCGATAATTGTGAAACAGGAAAAAAGAAAAAAATTAATTAAAGATCAGATTTCTAAATTAGATCTAGCTGGTGAAGCTGTTATAAAAGATTCTTTGCTAGCAGAAGTAATTGATTTAATTGAATTTCCCACAGCTTTTAAAGGAAGCTTCTCAGAAGAATATTTGGAGCTGCCAGCCGAAGTTTTAATAACTGCTATGGAAAAACATCAGCGTTATTTTCCAGTTATGAGCTCTGATAACACCTTAGAAGCTGAATTTATTGGTGTCCGTGATGGCGGGACTGATTATCTTGATGAAGTTATTTCTGGAAATGAAATGGTTTTAAAAGGAAGACTAGATGATGCTCAATTTTTCTTTGCTGAAGATCAAAAATATGGATTTTTAAATAGAACTGAGGATATTAAAGATATAGTTTTTCAAAAAGATATAGGTAGTGTTTATCAAAAGGTGCAAAAATTACAAAAAATAACTGCTGAAATTGCTGAGATTTTAGACTTTGATTCAGCTAGAAAAAAAATGGCTGTTAGAGCGGCAGAACTATGCAAAAATGATTTAGCTACAGAAATGGTAAATGAATTTGCAAACCTTCAGGGCTTAATGGGTAAAGAATATGCTCTTTTAGAGGGTGAAGCTGAAGAAACTGCTCAAGCAATTTTTGAACATTATTTACCACGTTTTGCAGGTGATAAATTACCAGAGACTAAGAGTGGAACTGCTTTAGCTTTGGCAGAAAAACTATTTAATCTAAGCAGTCATTTTTTACTCGGAAATATTCCTAGTGGTTCACAGGATCCATTTGCTCTTAGAAGACAGGCAACCGGTCTGCTGAGAATTGTTTTAGATAATAAATTAAAGATTAATATTGAGCAGGTTATTAAATCTACAATGGAAATTGTAGAAATTAATTTGAAAAATTTAGATACAGCAGTTTTTGAATTAAAAGAATTTATCAAACAGCGTCTTGAAAATTTACTTGCAGAAGAAAGTGTTCGTTACGATATAATTAATGCAGTTATTAATGTTAATGACCAAAATCTGCTTGATGTTTATCAAAGAGCACACAAATTAATGGAGTTTAGATCAGATAATTCAGATTTATTTGTTGATTTGATAAGAGGTCTGGTTCGGGCTAAAAACATCAGTGACAAGGCAGAAAATAAATTAGAAGTTGAGGCAGGATTATTAGTAGAAGATGAAGAAAAAGAATTATATGAGGCTGTTAATCAACGAGCAGGTAAAATCAAAGAGTTTTTCGCCTCAGATCAGTATCAGCAGGGATTTTATCTTTTAGTAGAATTAAAAGAATTTGTTGATGCTTTCTTAGACAGTGTAATGGTTATGGTTGATGATCAAAAATTAAAAAATAACCGCTTGGCTTTATTGAGCTGGATAGCTGGATTAATGGTAGAGGTTATGGATATTGAAGAAATAGCCTTAGACTAAAATAATTAAACGGGGTGAGTATTGTGAGTAAGGATCAGATAGTTGCTTATATTATTTCAGATTGCACTGGTAAGACAGCTAAAAATTTAATGGAGTCTACTGCTGGACAGTTCCCAAATTGTGAAGTGGAAATGAAAACATTCGCTTTTGTACGATCAATTGAAAAAATTACTGAGGTATTAAAACAGGCTAAAGAAGAAAATGCAATTATTGCCTATACTTTTGTTAAAAGTAACATGAGAAAGCATTTAAATCAATTGGCTGAAAGCTATGGTTTGAAATATGTTGATATGATGGAAAAACCTTTAGGAATTGTTTCTGAAAGATTAGATACTGCCCCAAAAGAAGAATTTGCACTTAAATACCAGTTAGATGATGCATACTTTAAAAGAATTGAAGCTATGGAATTTACACTTCAATTTGATGATTTAAATGAGTCAAAAGGATATGAAGAAGCTGATATAGTTTTAGTTGGAGTTTCCAGAACTTCTAAAACTCCTCTTTCTGTTCATTTATCTTATCTTGGCTATAAAACTGCAAATGTACCCCTGGTACCAGAGGTTGATGTTCACCCAGCTGTTTTAGAAAACAAAGATAATAAAGTGGTTGGTTTAACAATTGATCCTAAATTATTAAATGATATCCGTATTGAAAGATTAAAAAAAATGGGACTTGGAGATGATGCAACTTATGCAGCTAAAGAGAGAATTGACGAAGAATTTAAATATGCTGATTCAATCATGAAAGAAATTGGTTGTCCGGTTATAGATGTAACAGATAAAAACATTGAGGAAACTGCTGTAGAAGTACTTTCGTATTTTGAAGATTAGGAGCTGATATTATGTTTTCCAGAGTAGAGCAGTTGGAATGGGAGAAAGAGAAACTTTCACCTGCTGCTTGTTTAAGTTCTGAAAGTAAGGGACGATTAAAAAAAGAAGATAATTGTGATATCCGAACTATTTTTCAGCATGATAGAGATAGAATTATTCACTCTAAAGCTTTCAGGAGGTTAAAGCATAAAACACAGGTCTTTATAGCACCTGAGGGAGATCATTATCGAACTAGACTAACTCATACTCTGGAAGTATCACAAATTGCACGAACTATTGCCCGGGCTCTAAAATTGAATGAAGATTTAGTTGAAGCTATTGCCTTAGGGCATGATCTTGGACATACACCCTTTGGTCATGCCGGTGAGGCAGCTTTAACTGAAATTACCGGGGAAGAGTTTAATCACAATATTCAGAGCTTAAGAGTTGTAGATCTTATTGAAAAACGGAGCAGCGGCAGCAGAGGCCTAAATTTAAGCTTAGAAGTTAGAGATGGTATTTTAAATCATACAGGTCCTGATGAACCAATTACTTTAGAAGGTCAAATTGTTAGAATAGCAGATCGAGTGGCATACATTAATCATGATATTGATGATGCACTAAGAGCTGGTATTATTAAGCAGTCTGATTTACCAGCTGATTCAATTGATATTCTTGGTGAAACTCATTCCCAAAGAATAGATGTAATGGTTAGAGATTTAATTAATACAAGCTGGGAGCCGTCAGAGATAAAGCGTTCAGCTGAGGTTGAATATGCAACAGAAAAATTAAGAGATTTTCTCTTTGAGAATGTTTACATTGGTTCAGAAGGTAAAAGTGAGGAAGGTAAGGCTAAAAGGCTGTTGAAACTTTTATATGAATTTTTTATGGAGAATATAGATAATATTCCAGATGAATACTTGGAATTTGAAAAAAATCATAAACAGGCTGTAATTGATTATATTGCAGGGATGACTGACCGCTATGCAATTAATCTAGGTCGGAAATTTTTTATACCAACTCCCTGGTTCGATAACAACTAAAAAATAATTAACATGAACTTATAATTTTACTTTATTAAATAAATGCAGGATAAAACTTGTTTTTAGAGAAATATAATTACAACAGTATTTGCTTTAATTATTATTTATTGCTAAAATAATATTTTGAAATAAGATTAAGGTCAGGGTGGATAAATTGACCAGATATTCAGATGAGTTTATAGATGAATTAAAAGAGAATGTTGATATTGTTGATTTGATTTCAGATTACTTGGAGTTGAAAAAAACAGGAAATAGATATAAAGGTTTATGCCCTTTTCACAGTGAAAAAACTCCTTCATTTTTTGTTAATCCAGATAATAACTTTTATCACTGTTTTGGCTGTGGAGCGGGGGGAGATCCCATTAATTTTGTGATGGAAATAGAAAACTTAACCTTTATAGAATCGGTTAAAATGCTTGCTGAAAGATCTGGTATGGAATTGCCAGATATGACTAATCAGCAGCGCCAGGTTTATAAAGAGCGAGAGGAACTTTTTTCTTTAAATAAACTGGCTGCTCGTTTTTATAATTATCTTTTGACTGAGACAAATATGGGTGAGAAAGCACTCAAATATTTGAATGATAGAGGATTTACTAAAAAGGATATTAATAAATTTAACCTTGGTTATGCAGCTGACGAATGGCAGCTTTTATTGAATTTTTTAAAGAAAAAAAACTTCAGTCTGCATTTAATAAAAAAGGCTGGTTTAATCAGTGAAGGAAAAAACAATTCCTATTATGATAAATTTAGGAATAGAGTTATGTTTCCTATATTCAATAATAGAGGCGAAGTAATAGCATTTGGTGGGAGAATATTAGAAAGCGAAGATAATTATGGACCTAAATATTTAAATTCTCCTGAAACTAAAATTTTCAGTAAAAAGAAAAATTTATATGGTTTACATTTGGCAAAAGATTCAATCAGAAAAGCAAACAGCTGTATTATTATGGAAGGTTATACTGATGTAATCCAGGCACACAAAAATGGATTTGAAAATTCTATAGCTTCTTTAGGTACGGCTTTTACAGAAGAACAGGCAAAATTAATTAAGAGGTATGCAGAAAATGCCTATATCGCCTATGATGCTGATACAGCAGGCAATAAAGCTACTCTTAGAGGTTTAGATATTTTAAATGAGCTTGGAATTAACGTTAAGGTTATTGAACTTGAAGAAGGTAGTGATCCAGATCAGCTTTTAAAACAGGAAGGTCCAAATGTTTTTAATGATTATCTTGAAAAGGCAGTTAGTTTAATAGATTTTAAAATAAATATGATTGTGAAGGATAAGAATCTTTCAGAACCAGGAAGCAGAAAAAAAATTTTAAGATCAATTATTGAACTTTTAAGTGAAGTTGAAGATGATTTGGAAAGGGAAATATATATCGAAAGAGCTGCTCTTAAAACAAATTTCAAAGAAAATGTTCTTGCTCAAGAAGTTGAAAAAGAATTTAAGAAAAACAGGAATAATAAAAGTAATAGGGAAAATAAAAATAGACAAAAAGAAAAAAAATTTGACTTATACTCACAATTATCATATTATCAAAAAGTTGAAGAAGAAATACTTGCTCATTTTATCAGTAATCCATCTTTGAGAGAAGAATTAGCTAATAGAATATCTAAAAATGATTTTAATGGCAGAACTGCTCAATTGGCAGAACATTTATTTACTGGTCCAGTGATAAGTAACTCTATTCGTTTTGAAAAAGTTAAAGAGGGCTTGGAAGAAGAACTTTTATCTTACTGGTCAGAAATTTTGGTTAAACAGGATAATTCTTTAAATAGAGATAGAATTTTAGAACTTGCTGATTATTTAAGTTCAAAAAGGGTTGCTAAAAACAAAGAAAAATTATGTAGATTACTCAGCAAAAAAGAATTAAGTTTAGATAAATTGAATCGAATTTTATTAACGTTTTATAGTCTGAATTATAATATTGAAAGGAGGGACTAAAGTGGCTGAAAAAGAAATGAGTCCTGCTAAAATAGATGAAGTTAAGGGTCTTGTAAGTCGGGGAAAAAAAGAGGGCGAACTAACTTATGAAGAAATTATGGATGCCCTTGAAGACATTGATTTAGATTCTGAAGATATAGAAAAAATATATGATATTTTTAGTGAAATGAATATAGAAGTAGTAAACTCTAAATTAGAAGATAATAGTGAAGATGAAGATGATGATAGTGGTCTTGATCTCAGTGTTCCTAAAGGTGTAGGTATAGATGATCCAGTAAGAATGTATTTAAAAGAAATTGGTAAAGTTGATCTATTAACTGCAGCCGAAGAAGTTGAGCTTGCTAAACGAATAGAACAGGGTGATGAGTGGGCTAAACAGCAGTTAGTAGAAGCAAATTTAAGACTTGTAGTGAGTATTGCTAAAAAGTATGTTGGTCGCGGAATGCTTTTTCTTGATTTAATTCAAGAAGGTAATATGGGACTAATGAAGGCAGTAGAAAAGTTTGATTATACTAAAGGATACAAGTTTAGCACCTATGCTACCTGGTGGATTAGACAGGCTATAACTCGTTCTATCGCTGATCAAGCTAGAACAATACGAGTGCCTGTTCATATGGTGGAGACTATTAATAAACTGATCAGAGTTTCCAGGCAACTACTGCAAGAAAAAGGTAGAGAACCAAAAGCTGAAGAGATTGGTGAGGAAATGGATATTTCTGCTGAAAAGGTAAGAGAAATTATGAAAATTGCTCAGGAACCTGTTTCTTTAGAAACACCAATTGGAGAGGAAGAAGACAGTCACCTTGGTGATTTTATTGAAGATGTAGATTCTCCTGCACCTGCTTCTGCAGCTTCTTATATTCTGCTTAAAGAACAGCTAGATGGAGTTTTGGACACTCTTACTGACAGGGAAAAGAGAGTACTGGAACTTCGATTTGGAATAGAAGATGGACGGCCAAGAACTTTAGAAGAAGTAGGAAAAGAATTTGGAGTGACCAGAGAAAGAATCAGACAGATTGAGGCTAAAGCACTGCGCAAGTTAAGACATCCAAGCCGCAGTAAAAAATTAAAGGATTATCTAGAATAATAAAGAAAAACTTTGCATTTTTTAGAAATGAAGAGTTATTTCTAAATTATTGATATTATAAGCTGCAAAAAAATACAAATAGTTCTTGACCTAATCCGATTTATATCATATAATTATTTTTGTCGTCACAAATTAATTAAATTTGTAGAGGGCCCATAGCTCAGTTGGTCAGAGCAACCGGCTCATAACCGGTTGGTCCCAGGTTCGAATCCTGGTGGGCCCACCAGAATATTAACACCCTGTTCTTAATCAGAGCAGGGTTTTTTATTTATAATCAATAAATGTTCATGAAAAATAAATACTTATAAAATAAGGGGGCTTTATTATTATGGTTAAAGCAGCAGAAATTATACAGTTAATGGGAAGAATTGCTCCAAGAGAGCTGGCAGAAGACTGGGATAATGTTGGCTTACAAGTTGGAGATATTAACCAGGAAGTAAAAAATGTTTTGATAGCACTTGATTTTAATCAAGCAGTTTTAAATGAGGCATTAGAAAAAAATTGTCAATTGATTATTACTCACCACCCTTTTATTTTCAATGGTATAAAATCAATTAATACTCAAAATGAAACTGGAAAATTAATTTTTGATCTAATAAAAAATGACATTATCTTATTTTCTGCACATACTAACTTAGATGTTGCTGAAGGTGGATTAAATGATTATTTAATTAACAAATTAGATGTTGAAAATATTTCTTTATTGAAAACTACTAAAAGCAAAAATTATCATAAACTGGTAACATTTATTCCTGAAAATGATTTACGAAAAGTGAGAGATGCTGTTTATGCAAAAAGGGCTGGAGAGTATAAAAATTACAGCCACAGCGGCTTTTATCAGGAAGGAACTGGCAATTTCAAACCCTTAGAAAAGGCTGAACCTCATTTGGGAAAAAAGGGTGTTTTAAATGAGGTAAATGAGTACCGTTTTGAAGTAATTGTTGCAGATAATAAATTAGATCAGGTAGTTAAAGAACTTTTAAAAGTTCATCCTTATGAGGAGCCTGCCTGGGACTTATATGAGCTGGAAAATTTAAAAACTGAAAAAGGAATTGGTAGAATAGCTGATTTGAAAGCTGAAATTGAATTACAGCCATTTTTAAATGAGGTAAAAGAGGTATATGATTTAGATGTTATAAAAGTAGTAAAATCCAAAAACAAACTTAAAAGAATTGCTCTCTGCAGTGGTAGTGGGGCAGATTTTATTAAAGATGCCTATTATCAGGGAGCTGACTTGTATTTGACAGGAGATGTTAAATATCACGAAGCACAGATAGCAGAAGAATTGGGAATTAATTTGGTTGATTTTGGTCATTATGGGAGCGAAAAGTTTGTAAGAGAGTTATTAGTTGAGAGGTTAAAAAATGAAGCTTCTACTAAATTATTAAAAACGATTAACTTCTATAAATCAGAGCTTAAGACCAGACCTTGGGATTATCAGTAGTCACTATTATTCTAGTGTTTTTAACTTGAGTGAAATGCTTGACATATTATAAAACTGGTGGTATACTTTATATGGTAAAAAAATAAGTTAACCAGATGATCGCATCATTAATGATGAGGAAAGTCCGAGCTCCACAGGATAGGATGCCGGGTAACGCCCGGTGGAGGTAACTCCCAGGCTAGTGCCACAGAAATATACCGCCTTATTTAATTAAGGTAAGGGTGAAAAGGTAAGGTAAGAGCTTACCGGGTTTCAGGTAACTGGAATGCCAGGTAAACCCCATCTGGAGTAAGTCCAAATAGGGAGATGTAAGAGTGATCCGCTTTTCTCCGGGTAAGGACGCTTGAGAGTTCAGGTAACTGTTCTCCTAGATAGATGATCATTTAATACAGAACTCGGCTTATAGGTTAACTTATTTTTTTATTATATTTTTAATTTTTATAAAAATCAAACAAAGGGGTGTTGAGATGGAGAAAGCAGTAATAAATGCAATAGACTATATTGATGAGGCAGTAAACAAATCAGAGCAATTAACTAACTACTCTCCTGAAATTAGTAGTAAAGTATTAGACAATAGGATAATAACACTCGAAGGCTATATAAGGTACATAGAAAGGGAAACGATACCCGTGCTTGAAAATCTGCTAGAAATGCTTGAGGAGGCTAATGATGGTTGATCAGATATATTATAAGGTACAGTACCCGTTAAAAAAAGCAATCGATGTTATGAAAGAATTAGATGATTTAGATCTTAATATTTTAAAAAAAGATTTGAACAATTATGATCAGAAAAAAATTAATAACTTTTTAAATAGTTGGAATAATGGCGGCAGAGATAAAATAATTTCCCTAATAAATGACTTAAGATCTCAGCAGTAAGAATTTCAAACCATAGCTATTGGCTGTGGTTTTTAATATTTAAAGCTGCTAAAACTCTTAATAGACTATAGTTATTATTAATTGCTAATAACGCTAAAAAAAATACTTAAATATAACAATAATACTTATATTATCGCTTATAATACCTATATTCTCTTTAAAAATCCCTGTTTAAACTCTAAGATATAGTTAGAGGTGAAGTAAATGCAAACAGAGGATTTAGGCAAAAAAATTAAAAAATATCGAATAGTCCAGGATTTAACTCAAGAAGGTCTTGGAGAAAAAGCGGGTCTGCATTATACTTACATAGGACAAGTGGAAAGAGGAGAAAAAGAACCGTCTCTTAAAGCTTTAAACAAAATTGCTGAAGCTTTAGAGATAGGCGTAGATAAGCTGTTAATAAATTACAATCTGAGTTCTGGTGTCACTATTCAGATTTCAAATATAACTGATTTGCTTTTAGATCGCAGTCAACAAGAGTTAGAGATGATCTATACCCTACTTGAAAATTTAATTGAGATTATTGATACCCAGGCTAATATTGAAAAAAAGGAATAATTATGGTACAATAAACTGCAAACTGATTTTTAAGATTGTAATTTGATTTAAGGAGGGTTATTATATGGCCGGACATTCTAAGTGGGCTAATATAAAGCATAAAAAACAAAAGGAAGACAAAAGACGAGGTAAGCTGTTTTCAAAATTAAGTCGTAAAATTGCAGTTGCTGCTAGAGAAGGTGGCGGTGATCCTGAGATGAATTCAGATCTCAGAATGGCTATTCAAAAGGCTAAAGATAATAATATGCCTAATGATAATATTGAAAGAGCAATTAAACGCGGAACTGGTAATTTAGAAGGTATAAGTTACGAATCCTTTGTTTATGAAGGATATGGTCCGGGTGGGGTTGCATTATATTTAGATATTATGACTGATAATAGAAATAGGACTGCTTCAGAGGTGCGCCATATTCTCGATAAAAATGGTGGTAATCTGGGTTCTAATGGCTGTGTAGCCTGGATGTTTCAGCGAAAAGGGGAATTGGTAATTGATTTAAATGAATTTGAAGTTGGTGAAGAAGATCTTTTATTAGAAGCTTTAGAAGCTGGGGCAGAAGATTTAGAATATGGTGCAGAGGAAGCAGTAGTTTATACTGATCCTTCCAATTATGAATCAGCTCGTGAAGCTTTAGAAGAAGCTGGTTATGAATTTGAATCTGCTGATTTAGCTATGGTTCCAGATAATGAAGTTACTCTGGATAAAAGTGATGCAAAAAAGATGTTGAGATTAATGGACCAGTTAGAAGATCATGATGACATTCAAGATGTTTATTCTAATTTTAATATACCAGAAGATATTAGAGACGAAATTGAAGCAGAAGAAGATTAATTAATATTTTAATTTAATTTTAACAATTTTGTTATAAAATAAATTTAGATTTTAATAAGGGCACTGGATAACAGTGTCTTTATTTTTTTGTTTTTACAATTCCAATTTATATGATATAATTATTTCAAACATTAGTTTGAATGGGGTGTGGAATTTGCGAATTTTAGGTATTGACCCAGGTCTTGCTACAATTGGTTATGCTCTAGTAGATAAAAAAACAAATCATTTTGAAGTTTTAGAGTATGGAGTTATCAAAACTTCGGCGGATAAAGAAGATATAGAACGGTTAGAAATAATTCATAGAAATATTGAAGCATTGATCAAAGAATTTAAGCCAGAGCAAATGGCAGTTGAAGAATTATTTTTTAATAAAAATGTAAAGACTGCAATTGCTGTAGGACAGGCTAGAGGAGTAATTTTATTAGCCGGTTCTCAGGCTGGTATAAAGGTGGCAGAATATACTCCTCTGCAGATAAAACAGGCAGTTGTGGGTTATGGTAGGGCTGATAAAAAGCAGGTGCAGCTGATGGTAAAATCATTGTTAAATCTATCTGAGATTCCAAAACCAGATGATGCAGCTGATGCACTGGCAATTTCAATCTGTCATGGTCATGTTTACAGTGCTCATTCTGGATGGGAGGAAAGATTATGATTGGCTATTTAGAGGGAGAAGTCATAGATTCTGAATTTAATAAAATAATTTTAGAGATTAACGGGGTTGGTTATGAATTAGAGCTTGCCGGTTTTAAAAATCAACCTTTAGTTGGAGACAAGATAGAAGTCTATACATATACTTATGTTAGAGAAGATGCTTTAAAACTATTTGCTTTTCCTGAAAAAATGGGTAAAGAATTATTTGAAATTTTAATAACTGTCAATGGTATTGGTCCAAGTGCTGGGTTAAATATATTAAATACAATGCCCGCTCCCAGATTTGTTAGTGCAATTATGCAAAAAAATGAGGTAGTACTAAAAGAAATATCAGGTATTGGCCCAAAAACTGCACAAAGATTAATTCTGGAACTGCAGAGCAAATTAGAAGAATTTGCGTATCTTCAAAATAGTTCTAATGACTCTACTGCTGGAGCTGCAGCTGATGAGGACCGACAGGATGTGATAGATGCTCTTACTGCTTTAGGTTATAAAATTTCTGAAATAAACAAAGCTTTAAGAGAGGTTAAATATGAAGATGATATTAATGTTTCTGAAAAAATAAGATTAGTTTTAAGTCAACTTGGTAAGGAGAGATAATAATGGAAAATGAAAGACGCGTTGTTTCTCCTAAAAAGAAAAAAGATGATAATTCTGTTGACAAAGGTTTAAGGCCTTTAAGTTTAGGAGAATATATTGGCCAAAACAAAACAAAGGAAAAACTAAAGATTTTTATTCAGGCAGCTCGAGATAGAGAAGAGGCTCTTGACCATGTTATGCTCTATGGACCACCTGGGCTGGGTAAGACTACTCTTGCAAATATCATAGCAAATGAGTTAAATGTTAATATTCATCAAACTTCTGGCCCGGCAATCGAAAGGCCTGGCGACTTAGCCTCGATATTAACTAATCTGCAGCCGAGTGATGTTTTATTTATAGATGAAATCCATCGATTAAATAAAATGGTAGAGGAAGTTTTATATCCAGCAATGGAAGACTACTGTTTGGATATAATTATTGGAAAAGGACCTAGTGCGCGTTCAGTCAGGCTTGATCTTGCTCCTTTCACCTTAGTTGGAGCCACAACTAAAGCCGGCAGACTTAGCTCACCACTTAGAGATAGATTTGGTGTTATAAATAGATTGGAATTTTATAATCAGGAAGAACTGCAGGAAATTATTACTAGATCTGCTGAGATTTTAGATGTTGATATAGTAGCTCATGGAGCTTTAGAAATTGCCCGCCGCTCCCGTGGTACTCCTAGAATCGCTAATCGACTCTTAAAAAGAGTTAGAGACTTTGCAGAAGTTAAAGCAGATGGTATAATTAATAGGGAAGTTGTTGATTCTGCGTTAAAACTACTCGAAATTGATGAGCTGGGGCTGGATAGAATTGATCACAAATTATTAGAAACTATAATGCTTAAATTTAGAGGTGGTCCTGTAGGATTAAATACTTTAGCTGCTGCCATTAGTGAAGAAACGGAAACGATAGAAGATGTCTATGAACCATATCTGCTGCAGCTTGGTTTTTTAGAAAGAACTCCAAGAGGACGTACTGCAACTACAAAAGCTTACCAGCATCTAAATATTGAGCAAAATTTAGAATAATTATTAGGAAAAGTTAATGGTTTTGGAGGTTATTTTTAAATGAAAGTAGAAGAATTTGATTATCATCTTCCGGAAGAATTAATAGCTCAAAAGCCACTTCCAAAAAGAGATGAATCGAGATTGATGGTTTTAAATCCTAAGCAAAATAAAATAGAAGAAAATGTTTTTAAGAATTTAAAAAAATTTCTAGATCCCGGTGACATGATTATTATGAACAACAGTCGGGTAATTCCAGCCAGATTATATGGAGCTAAAATCCCAACTGGTACAGAAATTGAAGTATTATTATTAAATGAATTAACAGAAGGGCGTTGGGAAGTTTTAGTGAGGCCTGGACGTAGAGCTAAAAAAGGTGTTAAGATAAACTTCAATGATATTTTGAAAGCTGAGGTTGTGGAATATACTGATTTTGGTGGTAGAATTGTTGAATTCAGCTGGGATGAAAACAATTATGATTTTGAAGAGATTTTGAATCAGCTAGGAGAAATGCCCCTTCCTCCATATATCAATGAAAAATTAGATGATCCTGAGCGTTATCAAACTATTTACAGCAAAAAGAAAGGTTCTGCTGCTGCTCCAACAGCAGGTCTTCATTTTACAGAAAATCTTTTAAATGAGCTCCAGGACTATGGTATTATTTTGGATTATATAACACTTCATGTAGGTCTGGGGACTTTTCGACCTGTAAAAAGTGAAGAAATAGAAGATCATGAAATGCATGAGGAATATGCAGAAATCTCTGCAGAAACGGCTGCTAAAATTAAAGAAGTTAAAGCTAGAGGCAGTAAAGTAATTGCAGTTGGTACTACAGTTACTCGAACTTTAGAATCTGCTGCTCAAGATGGTGGGTTAAGTGAATATAAAGGTTGGACCGATATTTTTATTTATCCAGGTTATGAGTTTAAAGTAATTGATTCGTTAATTACTAATTTTCATTTACCTAAATCCACGTTATTAATGCTTGTTTCAGCTTTAGCTGGTAAAGACTTTATTTTGTCAGCTTATAAAAAGGCTGTAGAAGACAAATACAGATTTTTCAGCCTTGGAGATGCAATGTTGATCTTAAATAGGAAGGAAGATTAGTTTGTTTGATTTTGAATTACGTAAAGAAAATAAGAAATCAGAGGCAAGATTGGGTGAAATTACAACTGACCACGGTAAAATCGAAACACCGATTTTCATGCCGGTAGGAACACAGGCTACAGTTAAAGCCATGTCTTCTAGAGAATTAAAAGAAATTGGCTCCCAAATTATACTTGGTAATACTTATCATCTTTATTTACGACCTGGTGATGAATTAATTGCTAAGGCTGGAGGTCTGCATCGATTTATGAATTGGGATCGCCCAATTTTAACTGATAGTGGAGGTTTTCAAGTTTTTTCACTGGCAAATTTACGAGAAATTGAAGAAGAAGGTGTTTATTTTCAATCACATCTAGATGGCTCAAAACACTTTATTTCTCCTGAAAAATCAATGCAGATCCAGCAGAATTTAGGTTCTGATATTGTGATGGCATTTGATGAATGTCCACCTTATCCAGCTGAGAAAGAGTATGTAGAAAACTCTTTAAATAGAACTTTACGCTGGGCAGAAAGATGCAAAAAAGAAATGGAAAGTGCAGAAGGCCAGGCTTTATTTGGTATAATCCAGGGTGGTGTTTATCCAGAATTGAGACAGCAGAGTGTTGAAGAAACAACCAAGCTTGATTTTCCAGGTTATTCAATTGGTGGTTTAAGTGTGGGAGAGCCAAAAGAAAAAATGTATAAAATGTTAGAGCACACGACTCCTCTAATGCCTAAAGACAAGCCCCGTTATTTAATGGGAGTTGGAACTCCCGAAGATTTAATTGAGGGGATTTATCATGGAATAGATATGTTTGATTGTGTAATGCCGACTAGAATTGCCAGACATGGGCAAATATTTACTCATGTAGGCAGAAAAACAATTAGAAACGCAACCTACAAAGAAGATTTTAGTCCTTTAGATTCAGAATGTGACTGTCATGTTTGTCAAAACTACAGCCGTGGTTATGTGAGGCATTTACTTAAAAGAAATGAAATTTTGGGAGTAAGACTGACTACTTATCATAATTTGTATTTTATGTTAAAATTATCAGAAGAAATAAGAGAAGCAATCAGCAATGATAATTTCATCAACTTTAGAGAAAAGTTTTATAGTAAATATGAACTAAAATAGATATTATTTGAATTCTTTTTAAAATAATATTTCCCTTTTAGCAGGAATATCATATTTATTGTTGAAATAGTTATGAGAGAAAAAAATTAATTAGGAGAGGATAGTAAATGGAATATTTATATGCAATTTTACCATGGGTCTTAATTTTCGGTATTTTTTGGTTCTTTTTAATTAGACCTCAGCAGAAACAGAAAAAAGAACATCAGAATATGTTAGATAATTTGGCTATTGGTGATAAGATAGTTACTATTGGCGGCATTAAAGGAAAGATTATTAAAATCAATGATAATAATATTAGAATCAGAGTTTCTTCTAATGTTGATATTGATTTTATAAAAAATGCTATTTCAAGAGTAGAAGAAAAAAACAGCAGTAAAAAAGAAGAGATTACAGAAAAAAATGAGAATGATAAATAATAACTGATTAGCTAGGAACTGGGGGAAATAATGTGAAAAGTGCAGTCAAAGAGTTTTTGCAATCTTTAGTGATAGCCGGTATACTGGCCTTCTTTATTATTACATTTGTTGCCCAGTCATTTGTGGTAGATGGAAGGTCAATGGCTAATACTCTTCAGGATGGTGAGAGATTATTTGTTAATAAGTTTATTTATAGATTTCATCCACCGGAAAGAGGAGATATTATAGTTTTTGCACCTAAGGGCTCACCAGATCAGAAATATATTAAAAGAGTTATTGGAAAACCGGGTGATACTGTTTATATTAAAGATGGTTCTACCTATGTAAATGGTGAGGCTTTAGAAGAAAATTATTTACCGGAAAGAATGATTGGAGACTTTGGTCCTTATGAGGTACCAGAAGAAAGGGTTTTTGTATTAGGTGATAATCGAAATCACAGTGCTGACAGTAGGTTTAGCAGTATTGTTGGATTTGTAGAATATGATGATATTTCAGGTAAGGCTTTCTGGGTTTACTGGCCGCTAACTGAGATGAGGGTGATAGATCACCAAGAATATAATTTGTCATTTGAAAATTAATTGTTTATTGTTAGGAGGACATTTATTTAATGAGGTATAAACAAAAAAGAAGAATTAAGTTAATTATTATTTTAGCAATAATGGCCTTTGCTGCTTTTTTATACTTTCAGCATGGGATTAATTTGGGACTTGATTTACAGGGAGGAGCCCACATAGTTTTACAGGCTCAACCAACAGAAGAAAGAGAAATAAACGACACGGTTATGTCAGGGATTCAAAGTGTAATTGAACGTCGAGTTAACCAGTTGGGTTTAACTGAGCCCTTAATTCAGCGGCAGGGAAGTGATAGGATTATTGTAGAACTGCCAGCTGTTGATAGTCCAAACGAGGCTATTAATACTATTGGACGTACTGCAATGCTGACCTTTAGAAATTCTGCTGGAGAAGTATTGATGACTGGAGAAGCGGTTAAAGATGCGAGAGCAGATCACGATCAGTATGGAAGACCTGTTATTGCTTTTACTTTAACTGATGAAGGTTCTAAACAATTTGCAAATATAACCAGACAATATATTGGGGAAAAGATTGGTATTTATTTAGATGATGAAAGATTGACTAATCCAACAGTTCAAGCTGTAATTGAGGAAAGAGGACAAATTACAGGTTATGAATCAATACAGGCTGCAGAAGAAGATGCTATTTTAATTAGAGAAGGGGCATTACCGGTACCTGTAGAAGTAATTGAAACTAGAACAGTAGGACCAACTTTAGGTTCAATTTCTATTCAAAAAAGTATTAAAGCTGGACTAATTGGTCTACTTTTAGTTGCTATTTATATGGTTTTTTATTACAGATTCCCAGGTGTTTTAGCTGCTGTAATTCTAGCAATCTATGGTTTAATTTTAATGGGAACAATGGCTGGTCTACAGGCTACCCTAACTTTACCAGGTATTGCTGGTTTGATACTTTCCATCGGTATGGCAGTTGATGCTAATATTATTATTTTCGAACGAATAAAAGACGAATTGAAATCAGGAAAAACACTCAGAGCAGCAATTGATTCTGGTTTTAAGAGAGCATATACAACTATCATTGATGCTAATGTAACTACTATTATGACTGCTCTTATTCTGGCCTATTTTACTAGTGGTACAGTAAGAGGTTTTGCTGTAACACTTGGTATAGGTATTATTGTCAGTATGTTTACTGCCTTCTTTGTAACAAGGAATGTAATTGATATTTTTGCAGGTAGTAAATTATTACGTGAAAATAAATCTTTCGGGGTCAGAAAGGGGTAATAAAGTGGATATTTTAGGAAAAAGAAAATTATGGTATACAATTTCTACTACAGTAATTGTAATTGGTTTATTATTTTTAATGATAAATGGTTTAAATTTAGGTATTGACTTTAATGGTGGAACATTAATGGAATTTAGTTTTGCTGAGAATGTTACGTCAGAAGAAGTAAGAGCTGTTTTGGAAAGAATAGAAATAGCAGAGGACAGTAAAATTCAGCAGTCTGAATCTGCTGGAGAACATGGTGTAATCATCAGAGCTAAGACTTTAGAATCTGAAGAAATTGTTACTGTAGATAATGCAATTAGGGAGGAGTTTCAATCTGCAGAAATGTTAAGAACGGAAATGGTTGGTCCAACTATTGGTAGAGAATTAAGAATTAATGCTCTACTGGCAATGATTGCAGCTTCTATCGCTATAGTTGCTTATATCAGTTTTCGTTTTGAATTCAGATTTGCAGTTGTTTCTATAATTACTTTAATGCATGATGTTTTAATAACCCTAGGTATTTTTGCTATTTTAGGTCGAGAGGTTAATACACCTTTTGTAGCAGCATTATTAACTATAGTTGGTTATTCTATTAATGATACTATTGTTATTTTTGATAGAATTCGTGAAAATATGAAGTTAATGCATAAAGTTCCGTTTATAAAACAGGCTAATACTGCAGTTGTTGATACTTTACCAAGATCCATTAATACTTCAATAACTACTTTAATTACGATTTTAGCCATTTATTTCTTTGGAGGAGCTTCAATTCAGACATTTATGTTAGCTCTCTTTATTGGAATGTTTGCTGGAACTTATTCTTCAATCTTTGTAGCCAGTCCTTTATTGGTCACCTGGCAGGAAAGAATCAGCAAATAATAACTAGAAAATACTCAAGACTATAACCCCTCCTTAAGCTTGGAGGGGTTTCTAACTTTAAAAAAGGCTGTGATAATATGGATATGAACTTACCCAAACACTACCGGCATTTTCAACGTTATAGTGAAATCGCACAAATTCTTGTTAAAAATGGGCTTGGTTTTATAATTTCTCAGCTAGAATTGAATAAATATTTACCATTTAGAAAGCGAATAAATACTGCTGAAAGACCTACAGGTAAAATGCTTGCTGTTAAAATCAGAGAAGTCCTGCAGGAGCTAGGTCCTGCTTATATAAAATTGGGACAGCTGCTGAGCACAAGAGCAGATGTATTTCCTCCGACTTTCATTACAGAAATGAGAAAACTACAGGATAAGGTTCCACCAGAAGAATTTGAAGTTATAGAAGAATTCTTAAAAAATGAGTTAGGTTCTAAATACGAAGAAGAAATAATAAAAATTGAAAAAGAAGCCGAAGCAGCTGCCTCAATCGGGCAGACTCATAAAATTATACTCAAAAATAATAAATCTGCGATTATGAAAGTAAAGCGGCCTGGAATTGATAAAAAAATTAGTGTTGATGTTGAGATAATGGAAAACCTTGCTAAACAAGCGGCTGAACGGAATTTATTTAATTCGATTATTAGACCGGTAGAAATTATTAACGAGTTCAAAAGAACTATTAAAGATGAGCTAAATTTCAAAGGAGAAATGGCAAATATTATTCGATTTCGCAGTGATTTTGCTGATAATCCTTATATAACAGCTCCGGAAGTGTTTTCTGAGCTTTCAACAGTTAATGTTTTAATTATGGAAGAAATTAGGGGGACTAAATTAAGGGATGTTGATCAAAGTCATCCTCATAACAAGTTTATTGCAGAACTTGGAGCCAAAGCTTTAATGAGACAGGTTTTAATTAACGGGTTTTTTCATGCTGATCCGCATCCTGGAAATATTTTTATCACAGGTGAAAAAACAATAGCTTATGTTGATTTTGGTATGGTTGGGCGAATTACTGAAGAAGATAGAGATTTAATGGCATTACTTTTTTATGCGTTAATAAACAAAAAAATAAATATTTTGATGGATGTAATTTTAATTTTAGGTGAAAAACCTGATAATTTTAATCGAAGAAGATTTCAACTTGATATGGAAAAGATTCTGGATAGATATTATGGCAGTGATCTTTCAAATATTGAAATAAAAGCTGTATTTGAAGATTTACAATATTTTATTTATGAACATCAAATTAGAATGCCTCAGGATTTCTTTCTGCTTTTTAGGGCTATAGCCGTTAGTGAAGGAGTAGGTCAAGATTTAGATCCAGACTTTAATGTTGTAGAAGTTGGGAAAGATTTCATTAATGATATTTTAGATGATAGAATTCAACTAGAGAAAATAATTTCTCGAGTTGGAACGGAGATTTGGAAATTTGGCCGAAAAAAACATGAACTAAATAATCAGCTTAAATCATTTTTAAGTAAACTAGTTGAAGATGATTTCACAATCAATTTTAGACATACTAATTTGGAAAATTTGATTTCAAGGCTCGATATTATTTCAAACCGTTTATCTATGAGTTTAATAATTGCTTCTTTAATAATTGGATCAACATTACTAATTCAGACAAATATGGAGCCGCGCATTTTTAATATTCCACTGCTTGGCTTTATTGGTTATTCATTTGCAGGTGTTTTAGGTTTATTACTGGTTATTTCAATCTTTAGATCTGGAAAATATTAAATTAATTATAAGTATTGGTGATATTTAATGGAGAAAATATGGAAACTAAATTTTTATCAAGAAGATACAAAGCTAAATATAGACCGACTTTTAGCTGAAAGAGGTATTGTAACAGAAACAGAAAGAGAAATATATTTAAATTCTGATTTAAAATATTTAAGTGATCCTTTTTTATTACCTGGAATGAAAAAAGCTGTTAAAAGAATCAAAAGAGCAGTAAAAAATAATGAAAAAATTTTAATCTATGGAGATTATGATGTTGATGGAATAACCTCAACTGCAGTTTTATTTAGATTTTTTAAAAAAGTATATAACATAGATTTAGAATATTATCTTCCTGACAGAATAAAGGATGGTTATGGGTTAAATATTAAATCTTTGACAAAAATAATTAAGGAAAATATTGATTTAATTATAACTGTTGACTGTGGAATTACTGCTTTCAAAGAAGCTGAATATCTTGCAGAAGAGAAAGTAGATTTAATAATCACTGATCACCACACCCCTTCAAATCAATTACCTAAAGCTGAAGCGGTAATAAATCATCACCTGGTTGAAGCTGAAAATTATTTTGCTTCAGAGATTGCTGGGGTTGGAACTGCTTATAAACTAACTCAAGCTTTAAATCCGAAAAAAGTCAAAGAAATGAATAAAGAATTAATACCGATAGTTGCCCTAGGAACAGTTGCAGATATTGCTCCTTTAAAAAATGAAAATAGAATCTTGGTTAAAAACGGTTTAGAAATGATCAAAGAGGACCAAGTTCTCGGTCTAAAAATTTTAATTGAAGAATTGAAACTTAAAAAGCAAAATCTAAGTGCAGGTCAAATTGGATTTATTATTGCTCCACCATTGAATGCTGCAGGTCGGATTGATGATGCTCAGCAAGCATTAAAGCTTTTAATTAGTGAAGATTTGGAAGAAATTAAAAATATTGCACAAAAGTTAATCAAAATTAATAAAAAAAGGCAGCAGCAGGAAGAAAAAATTTATCAAGAAGCAGAAAGTAAGATTAAAAATATTGATTTGGAAACTGAAAAGTCAATAATATTAGCTGATTCAAATTGGCACTCGGGAATAATTGGGATAGTTGCTTCAAGATTATTAGAAAAATATAACTTACCTGTTATTTTATTTGCAGTCGATGAGGAAAAATCAACAGCTAAAGGTTCAGCCCGGAGTATTTCTTCTTTGAATATTTACCAGGCTTTAGAATACTGCCAGTCTAAAGTAATTAAGTTTGGTGGCCATAAAGCAGCAGCAGGGCTTAGTATTGAGTTTGATAAGATTGATTGTTTTAAAAATAAATTTAAGGAATATCTTTTGCAAAATTTGGCAGAGGAAGATTTTCTGAAAAACAAAAAAATTGATCTAAATTATGATGTTTCAAAACTTAATAAGGATCTTATCTCTACTTTGGAGCAATTCAAGCCTTTTGGTGTAGCAAATCCAGCTCCTAAATTTCTTTTTCAAAATTTGAAAAGCAAAAAGTGTTATCAAATGGGTAAAGAAAATAAGCATCTTAAAATTTATTTGGAAAATGGAATTGAGGCTGTTGCCTTTAACTTAGGTGATCAAGCTGTTCAACTAGCTTCTGGCGGATTTGATTTGATAGCTCAACCTGAAATTAATTGCTGGCGGGGTAAAGAAAATATTCAGTTAAAAGTTGATGACTATCGGTTAACTGATAACCCAAAAGCGGCCCTGGTCTTTGAAAAAAACAACTATTCTTTTTATGATTATAGAAACAGTGGAGATAAAAGGTTAAATTTAGATAAATTGCTGTCTAATAAGGTTGTTGGAAAAGCTGCAGTCTACATTAGTCACAAAAAAGAAAAAGCACACTTTGAGACAAAATTTGAAAGCCATTATTTTTTTGGCAGCAGTTATAATTTTCAAAGTGATTTTTCTCATTTGATTTTTTATTCACTTCCATTTTCACTGCAGCAATTTACTGAAATAATAAATAATTACCATCTTAATAGAGAAAATAAAATGATAAAAGTTATATTTATATTTGGAAATTCTGATATTAAGTATAATTCAAAAGTAATAGAATTTCTTAAGCGGCAGGAGCAGGCAGCAAATTCCAAAAATGAATTGGACTTTAAAGGCTCAGTACGATATAATAAATTATCCAGGCGAATGGATAATTTTATTAAATTTAAAGATATAGTTTTTAAAAATAATCTATTTGACCTGATTGCAAATGTATCTAATTTTAAGGAGGATAAAAATGAATCTTAGTGATAAAATAAGAAACATTCCCGATTTCCCAAAGGAAGGAATTTTATTTAAAGATATAACACCTCTTTTGAGGGATAAGGAGGCACTTAAAGAAGCCATTGAAAAAATGGCGGATATGTTTAGAGATTATGATATTGATTATGTGGTAGGTATTG
Source organism: Halanaerobium congolense (assembly GCF_004366375.1). GTDB lineage: Bacteria > Bacillota > Halanaerobiia > Halanaerobiales > Halanaerobiaceae > Halanaerobium > Halanaerobium congolense. The sequence goes on along the minus strand of NZ_SOEF01000018.1, from coordinate 14,229 downwards.
AAGCTCGAGGTTTTTTAGTTGGGACACCACTGGCAATAGAACTTGATAAGGGTTTTATTCCAATTAGAAAACCAGGCAAATTACCACATAAAGTATTAAAAAAATCATATGAATTGGAATATGGAAAAAATGAAATTGAAATACATAAAGATGCAGTAAATAAAGGGGATAAAATTTTACTTGTGGATGATTTACTTGCTACTGGAGGAACTACTCTTGCTGCAACAGAAATGGTAGAAGAACTAGGTGGAGAAGTTGTTGGTTGTGCATTTTTATTAGAACTCGATGCACTTGATGGCCGGGAAGTTTTAAAAGATTATGAAGTTAAGTCACTCTTAATTGAGTAATTTTTGTTTTTAGATAACTAAAGGAGTATAAATATAGATGGAATTAGATACCTTATTAGATAAAATAAAATTATATATGGATGATCCAGATTTGGATATGGTCAGAAAGGCTTACAAATATGCGGATAGAGCTCATAAAGAGCAGTATCGTGTCTCGGGTGAGCCTTTTGTAGAGCATCCTCTTGGTGTTGCCATAATTCTTGCTGATTTAGAACTTGATATTGTATCAATAGTATCATCATTACTGCATGATGTTGTTGAAGATACGGGTATTACCAGTGAAGAAATTGAAAAAGAGTTTGGAGAAGAAGTGGCTCACATTGTGGATGGAGTCACAAAATTAACAAGAATGCAGTTTAAAACAAAAGCAGATCAGCAGGCTGAAAGTTTGCGCAAAATGTTTGTAGCTATGGCAGAAGATATTAGAGTTGTATTGATAAAACTTGCTGATAGACTGCATAATATGAGAACTCTTAATTATCTAAAAAAGGAAAAAAGGAAGGAAAAATCTAAAGAAACTCTAGAAATTTATGCTCCACTTGCTCACCGACTGGGGATGTCTAAGATTAAGTGGGAATTAGAGGATTTAGCTTTCAGATATTTAAAACCTGAAATGTATTATGAAGTTTCTCATAAAGTACAGGCTAACCGTAAACAGCGAGAAAAAGATATCCAGGAGGCGATAGAAACTTTAAAATCTACTTTAAAGGATCATGATATTGAAGCTGAAATATATGGTCGTCCAAAACATCTTTACAGCATTTACAATAAAATGAGCCGCAAAGAAGTGGAATTTGATGAAATTTATGATTTAACAGCTGTCAGGGTTTTGGTTGAAAATGTGAAAGAATGTTATGAGGTGCTTGGTATTATCCATGAAATATGGAAACCAATGCCTGGTAGATTTAAAGATTATATTGCAATGCCTAAATCTAATATGTATCAATCACTACACACAACAGTTATTGCCCCTAATGGAGATCCCTTAGAGGTTCAAATTAGAACTTATGAGATGCATAAAACTGCAGAATATGGAATCGCCGCTCACTGGAGATATAAAGAGGGCAAGGTTGGGGATGAGAAGTTTGAAGAAAAATTATCCTGGCTGAGAAGACTGTTGGAATGGCAGAAAGATCTTCAGGAACCCCAGGAATTCATGGAAACCTTAAAGATTGATCTTTTCGAAGACGAAGTTTTTGTATTCACCCCCGAAGGAGATGTGGTGTCACTGCCTAGAGGAGGTACACCAGTAGATTTTGCCTATCATATTCATACTGAAGTAGGGCATCGTTGTGTTGGAGCGAAAGTTAATGGGAAGATTGTTCCTCTAGAATATAAACTTAAAAATAGTGATATAGTAGAAATATTGACCTCTAAAAAAAGTAATGGTCCATCTCGAGATTGGTTAAATTTTGTTAAAACCTCTAAAGCCAGAAGCAAAATCAAACACTGGTTTAAAAAGCAGCGTCGAGATGAGATAATAGAAAAAGGACATCGGATCTTAGATGAATATCTTGATAAATATAATATTGTAATAAGTGAAAAAGTAAAAGAGAAAGAACTAAAAAAAATAACAAAAGAACTAGGTAGAAAAGATGTTGATGATTTACTAGAAGAACTTGGTTACAGTAACATTAGTCCCAAACAGGTTGTGAGAAAATTTAAGGATTATGAACCTGAAAAAGACTTAGAAAAGAAACAAACATCGAGTCAGCAGAAGTCCACTTCTGTTGATAAAGGTGTATCTGTTAAGGGTATGGAAGATATGTTGGTTAGAATGGCAAAATGCTGTAATCCTGTACCTGGTGATGATATTGTGGGTTATATTACCAGAGGTAGGGGTGTTTCAGTTCATAGAGCAGATTGTAAAAACTTAAAAAATCTGGCTGATAGTGAACCGGAAAGAATTATAGAAGTTAGCTGGGAACTTGGTAGGACTGAGTCTTATCAGGTTGATTTAAGAATTGATGCAGTCAATAAAAGTGCTCTACTTAATGATATAACTCATATTATTAAGGAAGAAAAAATAAATTTATTATCAGTGATGGCTCGGACTAGTGACCAAAATAGGGCTGTAATTAATTTATCTTTAGAATTGAGTTCAACAGAGCATATGTATGATATAATGAAAAAAATTGAGTCAATATCAGGTGTTCTTAATGTAAGTCGGGCAAAACCGGCTTAAATAAGGAGTGAAATTTGATGCGAGCAGTCGTTCAGCGTGTAAAAAGTGCAAAAGTTGAAGTTGATACTGAGATAACCGGAGAAATTGACTCCGGTTTATTAGTGTTTTTAGGAATAGGCAAAGAAGATGATCAAAAAGATGCAGATTATTTGTTAGAGAAAATAATTAATTTGAGAATATTTGAAGATGATGAAGATAAGTTGAATTTATCTGCCTTAGATTTAAATAAGGATATAATGCTGGTTTCTCAATTCACCTTATTTGGTGACTGCCGCAAGGGTAGGAGACCTAGCTTTTTTGAGGCCGCACCACCAGCTGAGGCTGAAAAATTATATGGTTATTTTGTGGAGCAAGCAAAAAAATCTGAATTGAAAATTGAAACGGGTAAATTTCAGGCTATGATGGATGTTAAATTAGTTAATGATGGCCCGGTGACAATTTTAGTTGATAGTAAAAAAAATTTTTAAAATTTAGAATAGGTGAGAGTATGGAATTAAAAGAATTTACTGTTGGAGAATTGATGTCTAAAAGTTATATTATCTCTGAAAATGGAAATGCACTTATAATTGATCCTGGAGCTGAAGGAGAAAAACTATATAATTATCTGCAGGAAAATGGTCTAATACTTAAATATATTATTAATACTCATGGTCATTTTGATCACATAGCTGCAAATCAATATTTAAAGGAGAAGACTGGTGCTGAAATATTGGGCCATCCTAAAACAAATCCAAAATTAAAAGATCCAAACTTAAATTTATCCCAGATGTTTATGCGCCAGCAGATCATGTCACCTGGTCTTGATAAAACACTAAATGATGATGAGATAATAAAATTCGAAAATTTAACACTTAAAATTATTTATACACCTGGCCATAGTGAAGATGGGATTTCAGTTTATATAGCAGAAGAAAAAATCTTATTTCCAGGTGACTGTATTTTTGCATCTGGAGTTGGAAGAACTGATTTAAGTGACAGCAGTTTTCAGCAGCTGATTAATTCGATAGAAGAAAAACTATTTTCTCTGCCTGAAGATACTGTTTTTTATCCAGGTCATGGACCGAAGGGTACTATCAGTACTTTTAAAAATAGGGTCTGGCCTGCTGTAAAATAAGTTTTATTCTTATTCACAGGGGTTTGACATCTAATTTTGAATAGGTTAAAATTAAATCGGATTATTTTATGTCTTACTATATATTTTATTAAATTTATGATATAAGAGAGGAGAGTGTAAGGTTTGTTTGATACTTTACGCGACAATAGTAGAATTATTGTTTATATTGTAGTCGTTGCTTTTGTTGTTTCTGGAGGTTTTATGGGTTATGGTGCTTATTTAAATAATCAAGGTGGTGGGGGACAAGCTCCCAATCAGAGTCCATCTGTTATTGCTGAAGTAAATGGTATGGAAATTTCTCAACAGGAATATTTTTCATTTTTACAGCAGCAGGCTCCACAATCTAATCTCAGCAGTAGTCAAATCATTCCATTTAGATATAATGTTTTGAATGCTCTTATTGAAAGAAAACTGATCATGGATCAGGCAGAAAAACTGGGAGTTAATGTAAAGGTTTCAGAATCTGAAGTGGATAAAAATTATCAGAACATTTTAGACCAGAATAAAATGACAGACCAGGAGTTGGCTGATGCATTGGCTGAACAGGGTTATACAATTGGCCAATTAAGAGAAGACATCAAGTCAAATTTAGAAGATAGTAAAACTATAACAAAGACTATTGAACAGGGGATTCCAGAAGTTACTGTTAGTGATCAAGAAATTCAAGAACTTTACAATCAAAGATATCCTCAAAGTGAAAATGAATCAGAAAATCCAACAGCTGAAAATAATACTGCAGAAACTGAGAAACCAGAATTAGCTGAAGTAAAAGAAAATTTAGAAACTGAAATTAGAAATCAGAAACGAAATCAGGCTGTTAATAACTGGTTAAAAGAATTAAAATCAAAGGCAGAAATAACTATTAATGAACCTGTTTTAAGTGCCTATCATGCTTTAGAAAATGAAAATTATAATCAGGCTGTAGAAGAGTTCAAAACTTTTGTTGAACAGGAAGAAACAGATGCTATTTTCTATAGTTATTTAGCTCAGGCATATGAGGGTCAAAATAACTATGATCGAGCTGAGGAAACATATAAAACAGCGATCAAATCATTTCCTGAGAATAATGAATTAAAATTTAATTATGCTCAATTTTTAGCTGAACAAGAAAAAAATGATAAGGCAATTGCCTTATTAGATGAAGTGGCTGCTGGCGCTGAAGATGATTTTATGACCTATTATCAGCTGTTTATGCTTTACAGTCAACTCGGAGCTGAAGAAAAAGCACAATCTGCTATCGAAGAAGTGCAAAGAATAAGTCAAAATATGCAGCAAAACCAGGAAAATGTCGAAATTGATGCTAAAAAAACTGAAGAATTTCAGGAAGAAGCTGAACAGCTAGAAGAAGATCTGGAAGTTGAGGCTCCTTTGGAAACAGAAAATAATAATTAAATCATTGTAAGTTCTTAGCAAAATTATGAATCTATCAGTTCGCTCTATAATAGAGTTGAGCTGGTAGATTTTCTAAAACTAAAAGAATAAAAACTAAAAGGAAATAATAGTAGGTGAATTTAAAAATGAAGTTTAATGCTCCAAGAGGAACTAATGATATACTACCACCAGATACTTTGAAATGGCAGTATATTGAAAAGAAAACACATGAGATATTTTCAAACTATAATTATCAGGAAATTAGAACTCCAATCTTTGAATATACAGAACTTTTTCAGCGAGGTATTGGAGAAGTAACTGACATTGTGGAAAAAGAAATGTATACTTTCGCAGATAAGGGTGGCAGAAGTATTACTTTAAGACCTGAAGGAACTGCTTCTGTAATTAGGTCATTTTTAGAAAATAAAATTTATGGTCAGGCTCAGCCGACTAAATATTATTATATTGGACCTATGTTTAGATATGAAAGACCACAATCTGGCAGATTTAGACAGTTTCATCAGCTCGGTGTTGAAGCAATAGCTTCTAATGATCCGGCTTTAGATGCAGAGATTATTTCTCTGGGTATGCGTCTGCTGCAGGATTTTGGCCTAGATGATTTAGAACTGCATTTAAACAGTGTAGGTTGTGGAGAGTGCAGACCTGTATATGTTGAAAAGTTAAAAAAATATCTTATTAAAAACAAAGATCAATTATGTGATAATTGTCAGAGCAGAATTGATCGAAATCCCCTGAGGGTTTTGGATTGCAAAAATGAAAGCTGTCAAAAAGTAATCAAAGATGCACCTAAAATTACAGATAATCTCTGTGATAGTTGTGCTGATCACTTTGATGAGGTACAGGAATATCTTGATATTTTAGATCTTGATTATACAATTAATCCGCTTTTAGTAAGAGGTTTAGATTATTATACAAATACAGCTTTTGAAATTAAAGATAATGCTTTAGGTGCTCAGGACACTGTTTTTGGTGGAGGCCGCTATAATGGTCTGGCTGAAGAAATAGGAAATAGGGATCTACCGGGTATTGGATTTGCTTTAGGAATTGAGAGATTGTTACTTTCTCTGGAAGCAAAGGACATTCAGCTGCCTGTAGAATCAGGTGTTGACCTTTACATAACAGTAATTGGTGACAAAGCCAAAAAAGAATCTTTTAAACTTCTTGATAAGTTAAGAAGTAAAGGATTTAAAACTGAAATTGATTATTTAGGTCGAGGTGTGGGTTCACAGATGAAATCAGCAGATCGAATGAATGCTGAATATACTATAATCATTGGTGAAGATGAATTAAATAATAACTCTGCTACAATTCGCAATATGAAAAGTGGAGATGAAAAAGAAATACAATTAAGCAATTTATTAGAAGAAATGAAGAAGCTAGTAGATAAGGAGGAATTATAAGATGGGTGAAACAATAAAAGATTTAAAGAGAACCCACCTTTGTGGAGAAGTGACTATAGAGGATAATGAAAATAAAGTAACAATCATGGGTTGGGTACAAAAAAGAAGAGATCACGGTGGAGTTATTTTCGCCGATATCAGAGACCGTTCTGGAATAGTACAGGTAGTTTTTAATCCTGATTCTGGTAAAGAATTATTTGATAAAGCTGATTCTCTTCGTTCAGAATATGTTGTTGCTATTACAGGTAAAGTTGAGCCAAGACCTGAAGGTAATGTAAATCCAGAACTTCCAACAGGTGAAATTGAAATCAAAGCTGAAGAGTTAAGGGTTTTAGATGCTGCTGAAACTCCACCAATTCAGATTGAAGATAATATTGATACTGGTGAAGATGTAAGATTAAAATATAGATACTTAGATTTAAGAAGACCTAAAATGACAAAGTTAATGGGTCTTAGACACCAGATTACTAAAACTACCAGAGACTACCTTGATAATAATGGCTTCTGGGAAATAGAAACTCCAATTTTAACTAAGAGTTCACCTGAAGGAGCAAGAGATTATCTAGTGCCTAGTCGAGTTAATCCTGGTCAGTTTTTTGCTTTACCACAATCTCCTCAAATTTTCAAACAACTGTTAATGGTTTCAGGGATGGAAAAATATTTTCAGATAGCACGCTGTTTTAGAGATGAAGATTTAAGAGCAAACAGACAGCCAGAATTTACTCAAATTGATATGGAAATGTCTTTTGTAAATCAAGAAGAGGTAATGGAAATTACCGAAGGATTAATGAAAGAATTATTTGCAGTTGGTAATATAGAAGTTCCAGCTAAAATCAAGAGAATGTCCTATCAAGAAGCAATGGACCGTTTTGGTTCAGATAAACCTGATCTGCGTTTTGCCATGGAACTTAAAGATTTATCTGAAGCTGTTAAAGATAGTGATTTTAATATCTTCAGCGGTACTGTCAGCAGTGGTGGTCAGGTAAAGGGTATTAACTTTAAAGGAGGAGCTGATTCTCCTCGAAGTACTATTGATGGTTTTGAAGAATATGTAAAAATGTTTAAAGCTAAAGGTTTAGCCTGGATGGCATTAAGAGAAGATGAACTTAAATCCCCAATAGCTAAATTCTTATCTGATCAGGAAATTGAAGATATTAAAGAAGTTATGGATGCGGAAACAGGAGATTTATTATTAATTGTTGCTGATAAAGCTTCAGTTGTTGCTTCAGCACTTGGTAATCTGCGTTTGAAAATTGCCAGGGAAAATGATTTAATTCCAGAAGAAGTTTACGAATTTGTCTGGATTGTAGATTTCCCATTATTCGAATATGATGAGAATGAAGATCGTCTGGCTGCACTTCACCATCCATTTACAGCACCAATTGATTCTGATATTGAAAAATTAGACAGTGATCCGGCTTCTGTAAAATCAAAAGCTTATGATCTTGTTTTAAATGGTGAGGAATTAGGTGGGGGAAGTATTAGAATTAATAACCATAAGCTTCAGGAAAAAGTTTTTTCTGCTTTATCCATTAGTGAAGAAGAACAGCAGGAAAAATTTGGTTATTTACTGGAAGCTTTTGATTATGGAACTCCACCTCATGGTGGAATAGCTTTTGGTCTTGACCGTTTAATGATGATTGTTGGCCGAACAGACTCAATTAGAGATGTAATTGCCTTCCCTAAAACACAAAAGGCAACATCACCTCTAACAAATGCACCTTCTGTAGTCGATAAAAAACAGCTGCAGGAATTAGGAATTTCTATCCGTTCTTAGTGAAAGCGCAGGCTTTTTTGCTTGCAGCCACAGCAGAAATATGTTATATTATTTATAGAAAAGTAAATATCATCTGCCGTGTTCGATAATGATTAAACATTTTGACCAACACTTAGACATAGGGAGCCTGGAACTCTACCTGCGGCGTAGAAGCCTTAGATGGACCTATAAACCAGGTAGGAGGGCACCCACTTGGCAGACAGGGATCAAAATTCCAAATCAACCGGCACGGCGGATGAGCTTTTAGCTAACCTAAATAAGGTTAGCTTTTTTATTAGCTGTTAATAATTAGATAGTAAGATAAAATTATATTGTCTATATATACTGTTATTTATTTTTGCAGTGAAATATTTTTTCTGCTATTATAGATTTAGAATTGAATAAATAAAAATTACTTTTATCTGGGGTGCTTTTCATGAATAAAAAAGAAGAATTAAGAAAAAAATATTTAAATGAAAGATCTAAAATGTCTGCTGTAAAAATTAACAAATGGAGTAAAAAAATTAAAAATAAATTTTTAGAACTTCCAGAATTAAAAAATGCTAAGAAGGTGATGGCTTATGCTTCTATGCGGAAGGAAATCGAAACTTTTGAGCTGTTAGAAGAATTATTGAATCAAGGTTATTTGTTATATTTACCTTATACCCGCAGAGATGTTGTTGATCTCGGAACTGCAAAAATAAATGATTTAGATCAAGATCTGAAAGATGGAGTTTTTGGGGTTCAGGAACCTATTAAAAGGATTAGAGATGAAGAGGTTCCAGATGATTTTGACATAATAATTGTTCCAGGAGCTTGTTTTACTGCTGAAGGATATCGGATAGGATATGGTGGAGGCTATTATGACAGTTTTTTGACTAAACATGCTAACAATGCATTGAAAGTAGGCTTTTCATATGATTGTTTTATAGTAGATTCTATCCCAGCAGAAGCACATGATGTCCCTGTTGATATAATTATTACTGAAAAAAGAATTATTAACACAAAATAATCGAGGTGAAAATATGAATCTTTTTGAAAACACTAATGTTAAAAAAGATAATAATGATCGTCCTTTAGCTTATAGAATGCGACCTCGATCTTTAGATGAATTTTATGGACAGGAAGAAATTGTTGGAGATAACAAATTATTAAGCAGGGCTATTAAAGCTGATCGCTTACAATCTCTAATTTTTTATGGACCACCAGGCACTGGGAAAACAAGTTTAGCTCAGGTGATTGCTAACCAAACTGAAGCAGAGTTTGTTAAATTAAATGCAGTCACATCAGGTGTCAAAGATATACGAGAGGTTATAAAGAAGGCTAAATCTAATCGAAATTTATATAATAATAAAACGATTCTTTTTATTGATGAAATTCACCGCTTTAATAAATCACAGCAGGATGCATTACTACCATCAGTTGAAAATGGAACTGTAATTATGATTGGAGCTACTACTGAAAATCCTTATTTTGAAGTGAATTCACCTCTTTTATCTCGCTCACGTATTTTTCGTTTAGAAAAACTTAAATCAAAGCAGGTTCTTTCTATTTTAGAAAAGTCATTAGAAGATGAAAAACGAGGTTTGGGTAAATTAAATGTGAATATCTCAAACAGAGATCTTCAGTTTATTGCTGAATTGGCAGACGGAGATGCAAGAGTAGCTTTAAACACATTAGAATTGGCTGTTTTAACAACTCCAGCTAATAGTGATGGAATAATAAATTTAAATACGGAAATTATTGAAGATTCGATGCAGAAAAAAATTTTAAATTATGATCGCTCAGGTGACAATCATTATGACATAATTTCTGCTTTTATAAAAAGTATGAGAGGTTCAGATCCTGATGCAGCCATATATTGGTTAGCGCGAATGATTGTTAGTGGCGAAGATCCAAAATTTATAGCACGGAGAGTAGTAATTCATGCAGCAGAAGATGTGGGTATGGCTGACCCTACCGCCTTAATAATTGCTGAATCTGCTGCCAGAGCTGTAGAACAAATTGGTTTTCCTGAAGCTAAAATTCCTTTAGCTGAGGCAGTTATTTATATTGCTTCTGCTCCAAAAAGCAATTCTGTGGTTAAGGCAATTAACAGTGCAGTAGATTATGTAGAAAATAATAAAGCAGGTTCTGTGCCTGCTCATCTTAAAGATAGTCATTATGCTGGTGCCTCAGATTTAGGACATGGAATAGAGTATAAATATCCTCACAGTTATCCTAAAAATTATATAGAACAAAATTATTTACCAGAAGATATGCAGTCAGTCTCTTTTTATGAACCGGGCAAAATGGGAAGAGAAAAAAAGACAGCTCAATTTTTAAAGTATTTAAGAAATGAAAACGGAACTGAGGATGATTAATAATGCCCAATTCTAAAAATAAACCTGCTAAAAATATGGAAATAAGAAATCAGGTTAAAGATAGTAAGTTTTATGGAAGTATTTTTGCTGTAGAAAATAGAGAAGAAGCAGAAAAAAGAATTTTGGAAATAAAAGATAAATATTCAGATGCCACACATAATGTCTCTGCTTTTAGGGTTGAAGCTGATAAACCAGATCAGGATCCAATTGAATATTTTGATGATGACGGAGAACCATCAGGATCTTCAGGCCCCCCTATTTTAGAAGCTATCAAAGGAGCAGAACTTATAAACACGGTTCTTATAGTAACAAGATACTTTGGTGGGACAAAACTTGGGATTGGTGGTCTGATCAGAGCATATGGTGATACTGCAAGATTAGCCATTGAAGCAGCCGGTATAAAAAAGTTAAATGAGTTTTATCAAATAAAAGTAGGAACTTCTTTTGCTAAAATTGGTATTGTTTTAGGTCAATTAGAGGCATTAAAAGCTGATATAAAAGATACAGAATACAATAATCAGGGAGCTGTTGTGAAAGCTATTATTCCAACAGCTATCAAGGAAAAGCTAAAAAATGTACTAAAAGAAAAGACAGCAGCAGATTATAGTTTAACTATAATTAAGAGTATATTTAAATAATCTTGATATTATTGGGAATCCACATTGACAGCGTTTTTGTCATATGTTAAAATTAATTGAAAGTTGATTATTGATGTCAAGTTTATATGAGGTGAAAATATGAGAGTATCAACGAAAGGTAGATATGGTTTAAGAGCATTGGTAGATTTAGCTGAACATGATGAAGGGAAGGCAATACCAATTCGTGAAATTTCTGAAAGGCAAAATATTTCAGAACAATATTTAGAACAATTATTTGCTACATTAAGGAAAGCAAAAATAGTCAAAAGTGTCCGAGGTGCTCATGGTGGTTACATGTTAAACTATGATCCGGAAGATATTACTGTTGCTGATGTTATTACAACTTTGGAAGGCCCTATTGCTCCAGTTGACTGTGTTATAGAAGAGGATTTCTGTAATTATATTGATAAATGTGTTATCCATGGTTTGTGGTCAGAATTAGCAGATGCCATCAATGGTGTTATTGAAAATATGACCTTAGCTGATTTAAGAGATAAAGCAGTTCAGGAAAAACAGAGAGAAAAAGAATTAGAAAAAGAAAAGTTAGAGGCAAAATAAATGAAGAATATTTATCTTGATCATGCCGCAACAACTCCAGCTGCTGAGGAAGTTATTGAAGCGATGAAACCTTTTTATAATGAGATTTATGCGAATCCAGCAAGTTCTCATTTCCCTGGGCAAAAGGCAGCTGCTGCTCTTGAGGATGCTAGAGAATCAGTGGCTGAATTAATTGGAGCCAAAAAAGCTGAAGAAATTGTTTTTACTGCTGGAGGCACAGAAGCGGATAATCTTGCTCTAAAAGGGGCAGCAATGGCAAATTCTGAAGAAGGAAAGCATATTATAACTACTGCAGTCGAACATCATGCTGTTTTAAAAAGCTGTGAATATTTAGAAAAGCATTTAGGATTTGAAATTACTCAGCTTGGTGTTGACCAGGAGGGTTTTGTTAATCCGCAGGAATTAAAGGATAACATTAGAAATGATACAATTTTAATTTCTGTGATGGCAGCTAATAATGAAATAGGTACAATACAGCCGATAAAGGAATTAGCTGCTGTTGCTAGAGAAAATAATATTATTTTTCATACAGATGCTGTACAGATAGCTGGTCAGTTAAAAATAGATGTAAATGATATGAATGTGGATTTACTTTCTCTTTCTGCACATAAATTTAATGGGCCAAAAGGTATTGGGGCTCTTTTTGTACGTAAAGGAATAGAATTAGTACCCCAAATCTCTGGTGGGAGTCAAGAAAGAAAGAGACGAGCTGGGACAGCTAATTTAACTGCTGCTGTCGGCATGGGTAAAGCAGCTGAGATTGTTTCTACGAATTTAGATAAAAAAATAACTAAGCTATGTTCACTTCAAGATTATTTTATTAAAGAGTTATTTTCTAATTTTGATGAGATAAAATTAAACGGGCCTCGCGAGCAGCGTCTGCCGGCAAATGTGAATATTTCTTTTAAGAATTTAGATGCAGAATCAATATTGTTTAATTTAAGTTTAAATAATATTGCTGCAGCAGCAGGTTCTGCCTGTGCATCTGGATCTTTAAGTGTTTCACATGTGTTAAAGGAAATTGGATTAAAGAAAGAATATGCTAAAAGTGCTGTTAGATTTTCGCTTGGTTTTTCTAATACCAAAGAAGAAATTGATTATGTTGTTCAGAAATTAAAAGAAATTATTGAAAGATTGAAGTCACTACAATAAGAATAAATTTTATAAGGGTGTAAAGTAATGAAAAAAGTAATGATTGCAATGAGTGGTGGTGTTGATAGTTCAGTTGCCGCTGCATTATTAAAAGAAGAAGGTTTTGAAGTAATAGGTGGAACAATGCATATTTTTCCTGACTATGAAGAAGCTACTGATCGGGAAGATCACTGCTGTTCTTATTCTGCTGTTAGAGATGCCAAAAGAGTAGCTCAAAAATTAGATATTCCTCATTTTGTATTTAATCTACAGGATGAATTCCAGGATAAAGTTATTGACTACTTTGTTGATGAATACAGTAGAGGTAGAACCCCTAACCCATGTGTGATGTGTAATCGGGAAATAAAGTTTGAGGCTCTGCATAGGAAGGCAATAGAAATTGGTTGTGATTATATTGCTAGTGGTCATTATGCAAAAATAGAAAAAGAAAATGGCCGCTATATTCTCAAAAAAGGTTTAGATGAAAACAAGGATCAAAGTTATATGCTTTATGTTTTAAATCAAAAACAGCTAAGCCAGACACTTTTTCCTTTAAGTGAATATACAAAAGATGAAATTAGAGCCAAGGCTAAGGAATTAGGTTTTGAAATTCATGATAAGGCAGAAAGTCAGGAAATCTGTTTTGTGCCTGATGATGATTATGTCAGGTTTTTAGATGCTAATTATCCTGAAATTTCAAAAGAAGGACCAATCTTAGATAATGAAGGAAACCAGGTTGGGACTCATAATGGTTTATCCCATTATACAATTGGGCAGCGTCGGGGATTAGGAATTTCTATGGGCTATCCTATTTATGTTACAGAATTAGATTATAAAAATAACGCTGTAATAGTTGGCAAAGATGATGCAGTTTATAGTGATGGTTTAATTGCGGAAGATCTTAATTTTATTCTTTTTGAAGATATCGATGGGCGGATGGAAGTAGAGGCACAAATTCGGTATAACAGTTATCCGGTTAAAGCTTATATTGAAAAATCAGCTGATGATGAATTGAAAGTTGAGTTTGAAGAAGCTCAAAGAGCTGTCACACCAGGCCAGTCAGTTGTTTTTTACCTTGGTGAGCTGGTTCTTGGTGGAGGAATTATTAAAAAAAGTTTTTAAAACTCTTGACAAAATGAAAAAGCCTTGATAAGATAATAAACGTCGCACAGAAAGTTAATTTCTTTTTTAGGAATTAATATTCAAGGCTTTTAAAATATTTTCTAAAAAGTTCTTGACAAAGTGAGGCGCGGTTGATAAGATATTAAATGTCGCTGATAAAAAAACGCGGCAAAAACAAAAGAAGAAGATTTTGTGAACCTTGAAAATTAAACAGCAAGCCAAC
>NZ_SOEF01000017.1:19749-63066 GCF_004366375.1 Halanaerobium congolense | reverse complement strand
GAAGATTAAAAGGATTTTTAGCTGCTCGAGAAAAACTAATTCAACTATTTGAAGAAAGATATTAATTTATTTACACAAAATACTTGACGTTACCTTTTGATTGCTCTTCTGATTTAAAATAAATATGAAATGTTCAACTAATTTTTCAATATCATCAAGCCTTTTACTTAAAACAGGCATTTTTATTTTCACAGTGTTTAATCTGAAGAAAAGATCTTTTCTAAAATTACCTTTCCTAACTTCTTCTTCTAAATCTTTATTAGTTGAAGCCAATATTCTTACATCAATAGGTATCGGTTCTAAACCACCTATTCTATTAATTTCTTTTTCCTGCAGTACTCTTAAGAGACTTGCCTGCATATTTAATGGCATTTCTCCAATTTCATCTAAAAGCAGTGTGCCTCCAGAAGCAAGCTCGAATTTACCTGGTCTTCCCTTTTTTCTTGCTCCAGTAAAACTACCTCCCTCATAACCAAATAATTCACTTTCTAATAAATTTTGAGGAATTGCGGCACAATTTATACTTAAAAAGACTCTTTCTCTGCGCAAACTTTCATTATGAATTGCCTGAGCCATCATTTCTTTTCCTGTTCCACTTTCTCCTTCAATTAAAACTGTAGCATCACTTTTGCTTATTCTTCTACCAAGGTCTTTCACTTTTTTTAAATATCTATTTTCTCCAATAATATCTCCAAAACAAAATCTTGCTTCAGAACCTGCCATTCTGTTTACCATTTTTTTTACCGCTTTCATTTTTCTTAGAATGATAATATAACCATCTGCAATACCAGTCTTATTTAAAAGAATTCTCGCCGAAGCATTTAAATATAGTCTTTCTTTATTCCTATAAACTGAAATATCTTCATCATTAAAAGGCTGATGATTAGAGAGCATTTTTTCTACTGTTGGTTGTTCACCAATTACATCCTTAATATCCTTTTCTTTGGCAGATTCTCTATCAATTTCAAACATTTTTGATGCTGCTTTATTAATCCAAATAACCTTTCCGAATTTATCTATAGAAATTATACCTTCTGACATAGAATTAAATACAGCTGAAGAAAATTTATTTGCGATGCGAAGTTCTTTGTTTTTTTCAATCAATGAAATCTGATTTTCAACAGATTTTGCAGCAGCTACAACCATGCCTAAAGTATGAGGGTGGGCTCTTTTAAAAGGGCCAGACATATCTAATATACCGATCAATTCTCCCTCAGGGTTATGAATAGGTGCAGCAGAACAGGTCCAGGTATGATGTTGTTTGCAGTAATGTTCACAGCCATTAACCTGCAGAGGTTTATCTATTTCTATTGCTGAGCCAATGGCATTTGTCCCTACTTTTTCTTCAGACCAGTAAGAACCTGGAATAAATTTTAGTTGATTAGCATTATTCATTATCTTTTCATCACCGAGAGTCTCTAAAATCAAGCCTTTTGCATTAGTCAAAACTACAACAATATGTGAATCTTTTACTAATTCAGCAAGCTCTTTCATAAAAGGTTCAGCTGTTTCAATAAGCTGTTTATTCTGTTTTTTTATTCTATCCAATTTATTATCAGGAACAAGATCTCCTTTACCCATGTAGGGATCAACATTATATTCTTTACATCTCTGCCAGGACTTAATAATCATGTCTCTAACATTGTTTTTATCTATATCATTATCTTTGACAAACTTCTCCCATTCATTTTTAACAGCTTTATTTTCAATTAGCAATTATCTCACCTCATAAATAATTAAATTATTTTTCGCAATTTTCTATATATTATTATTTTAACACAATAAACTGAAATTTTCTATAAAAATATCATATAATATTTATAAATGTATCATTTTAGAACAGTTATATAACTGTTCTAAAATGATACATTTATTCTTTGAACACTGTTATAGCATAATATTAGAGTAGTGGTAAGAATTTAAATGTGTCATAATAAAACAAAAAATAAATATCTCACAAAAATAATGGTAAAAATTACTATTATTATTTTGCAACAATTTTTTTATGATTACTGATATACTGGCATTTAAAAATTATTTTAATTATTTTTTATATTTTTTGTTCTTTTGGTATTATAAATGCATTTTAAATATTATGAAAGCTTAAATTTTTTTTAATTAAAACACAGAGAGGGGTGAGTTTTTCCACTTCAGTTTTTAAAAATTCTATAAGGAGGGATACAATTGAAGGAAAGTAATGAAGAATTAGTTGGATTATTAGAAAAAATGTTAGTTATTCGTGAATTTGAGACAACTGTACAGAAGCATTTTGCAGAAGGTGAAATTCCAGGTTTTGTACACTTATATCTCGGTGAAGAAGCTGTTGGTGTTGGAGCATGTAGTGCTTTAAAAGAAGAAGACTATATAACAAGTACTCACCGTGGACACGGTCACTTATTAGCTAGAGGTGGAGACATCAAGAAAACTATGGCAGAAATCTTTGGTAAAGCTACTGGCTATAACAAAGGTAAAGGTGGCTCAATGCACATTGCTGATGTGAGTCTTGGTATTTTAGGTGCTAATGGTATTGTTGGTGCTGGTCTTCCAATAGCTGCAGGTTCAGGCATTTCAGCCCAGATTCTTGGAAAAGAATCAGTTACAATCTGTTTCTTTGGTGATGGAGCTTCAAATAGAGGTACTTTCCATGAAGCAATAAATTTAGCTTCAGTCTGGAATCTTCCTGTTGTTTTTGTTTGTGAAAATAATATGTATGGTATTTCAATGCCGCAGTATCGAGCAGATGGTAGAAAAGGTCAAAACATAAAAGATGTATCCGATCGTGCTGTTGCTTATGGTATTTCTGGTGTTACAGTTGATGGTAATGATGTAATGGCAGTTAGAGAAGCGGTCATTGAAGCAGTTAAAAAAGCTAGAGCTAATGGAGGCCCCAGTCTTGTAGAATGTAAAACATATAGATGGAGAGGTCACTTTGAAGGAGACCCAACTGTATATAGACCAGATGAAGAATTAGAACAGTGGAAGAAAAAAGATCCAATAGATAGATTTGTTAAAGTTCTTAAAGATCAAGAAATACTCGATGATGAAGGTTATAAGGAATTAAGAGATAAGGTTAAAGGGCAGATTGATGAAGCACTCCAGTTTGTACAGGACAGCCCTGAACCAGATGTTTCAGAAGTCACAACAGATGTTTATTATGGGGGTGCTGAATAATGAAAAAATTAAGTTATGCTGAAGCTTTAAGATTAGCAATGGAAGAAGAAATGAATAGAGATAGCTCAGTATTTGTTATGGGAGAAGATGTTGGTGTATTTGGAGGTTGTTTTGGTGTTACTGGTGATTTAGTAGAAAAATTTGGAGAAGATAGAGTAAGAGATACACCTATCACTGAAACTGCAATTGTTGGTAGTGCTGTTGGTGCGGCAATGACAGGAAGCCGTCCAGTTGCAGAAATAATGTTTGCTGGTTTCTTAGGTGTAGCAATGGATGAAATTTTTAACCAGGCAGCAAAAATGTGTTATATGACTGGTGGACAGGCCCATGTACCTATGGTACTTAGAATTCCTGATGGAGCCGGTATTGGTGCTGCAGCACAGCACTCGGAAAGAACAGAAGCCTGGGTTACACATGTACCTGGTCTAAAAGTTGTTTATCCATCTAATCCAGCTGATGCGAAAGGACTTTTGAAAGCTGCAATACGTGATGAAGATCCAGTTATGTTCTTTGAGCATAAAATTCTTTATAATCACGTAGGGGATGTTCCAGAAGAAGATGACTATATAGTTCCACTTGGCAAAGGTGAAATTAAAAGAGAAGGTAGTGACGTAACAATTGTAGCTACTGGTATTGAGGTAAGTCATGCTCTTGAAGCAGCCGAACAGTTAGCTGAAGAAGGAATAGATGTAGAAGTAATTGATCCAAGAACCTTAGTTCCTTTAGATATTGATATGATTATGAAATCTGTAGAGAAAACTGGTAAACTTCTGATTGCTTCTGAAGAAACTAAAAGAGGTTCATTTGCTTCAGAAATAGCAGCAGAAGTTGCAGAAGGAGGATTATTTTATTTAGAACAGCCAATCAAAAGGGTCTGTGCTCCAGATGCACCAGTACCTTTCAGCAGTGTACTAGAACAGGCATATCTACCTAATCCTAAAAAAATTGCTGATGCTGTTAGAGAGATGTTTTAATTTGGCTGAAGATATCAAATCAGTTGGAATCATTGCTAATCCAGCCTCCGGAAGAGATATCCGGAGGTTGGTAGCACATGGTTCTGTTTTTGATAATGCAGAAAAAGTTAATATTGTTAGGCGTATACTGCTGGCTTTAAATACTCTTAATCTGGACAGAGTCTATATCATGCCCGATTCATTTGGAATAGGTAATGAAGCAGTAAATGGACTCTGGGGTGAAGAAAAAGAAAACTTTAAATTGGATGTGGAGATTTTAGGAATGACAGTTACAGGTACTGCAGAAGACTCTTTTAATGCAGCTGTTTTAATGGAAGAAAAAAATGTAGATATTATTATTGTTTTAGGAGGAGATGGAACAAATAGAGTGGTAGTAAAAGCTCTAACAAATACACCAATTTTATCTCTTTCAACAGGAACAAATAATGTTTTTCCGATCATGGCCGAGAGCACGATGTTAGGTCTTGCAGCAGGATTATTTACTAAATTTAGTAATGAAGAAAAAGAAAAGGTTACAGAACCTATTAAATGTATATATGTTATCAAAGATGGAAAAATTGAGGACTTAGCTTTAATAGATGCTGTTGTTGTCAATGAATCATATATAGGAAGTAGAGCCCTCTGGCATACAGATTTACTTGAAGAGATATTTGTTACAAGAAGTACATCTTATGATATCGGTATGGTATCAATACCCGGGCGCTTAACAGAGGTAAAAGTAAATGAAGATGGTGGGGTATTCTTAAAAGTCGGAGAACCGAATCAGAAAGTTAGAGCTGCAATTGCACCGGGTGTAATTAGAGAGATTGGGGTAGAAGATTGGAGAAAGGTAGAACAGGAAGAGATAGTAGAATTACCAGTTAAAAAAAGAATAATTGCTTTAGATGGAGAAAGAGAACTGATAATCAAAAAAGATGAGAAGGTAACAATGCAGTTAAGCCATGCTGATGCCCGTTTTTTAGATTACAAGCAGGCACTAAAACTTGCTGACAGCAAAAAAATGCTGGAGGTGTTGTAATTGGATTTAGATAAATTATCCGAAAAATATGCTGACTGGTACCAAACTGCTCGAGGCAGCTATGTGGGCGAAAATGAGTATAGTTGTTTATCAGACCATATTGGTGATACCAGTGGGAAAAAGATAATTGAAGTAGGCTGTGGAACAGGATTCTTTCTAAGAAAATTTTCTGTTAATACAGAAGAAACTGTAGGATTTGATATCACAGAAGGTATGCTTGAAGCCGGAAAGAAAATAGCTGCTGAAAAGGAATTGGATATTGATTTTATTCAAGGTGATGTACTGGATGGATTGCCTTTTGATGATAATTATTTTGATATAGTTTATTCAAATTCTATGTTAGAATTTTTTGAACCTGGTGAAGAAGTTGATAAAGTACTTAATGAAATGTGGAGAATACTTACTCCCGGTGGGAAAATGGTAATCGGTGTTTTAAACAGTAAAAGTACATGGGCATATAAAAGAATTGCAGAAGCTCTTGAAAAAGATTCAATTTTTTCTCAGGGTAAATTTTACAGCTGGGAAGAGATAGAAGATTTATTAAGTGATTTTGGAAAATATAAAATAGAATCAACACTTTTTGTTCCTCCATATTTTAGAGAAAAAAAAGATTTCGACTGGTTTAAAGATTTAGAACATGAATTTAAAAAGCGTTTTCCAAAAAGAGGAGCACTGATTGTTGGAAGTGTTGAAAAAGAGGAGGAGAATTAATGGCAAACGTACTACTAATGCCAAAATTAGGATTAACAATGGAAAAGGGAACAATCATTGAATGGTATATAGGTGAAGGTGATTCATTTGAGCAGGGTGATATAATTTATTCTGTTGAAACAGAAAAACTAACTAATGATGTAGAAGCTACTACATCTGGTGAAATACTGGAGATTTTAGTTAATGAAGGAGAAACAGTAAAGGTTAAAACTCCAGTAGCTAAATTAGTCGGTTATGAAGAAGGTGATGCTGAAATAAAAGCAGCAGCTGAAGAAGAAAAAGAAGAAAAAGAAGAAACTAAGCCAAAAGCTCCAGCAAAAAAGAAAAAACCTTCTTCTGGAAAAGTAATGGCTGCACCAAAAACTAGAAAATTTGCTGCTGATAATGATATAGACTTAAATGATGTTGCAGCATTTGCAGGCAAAGATACTATTAGTGTTTCTGATATAGAAGAATATCTTGAAAAAGGAGAAACTGCTCCAGCTGAGAAAAAAGGAAGTTCATCAATGCGCAAAATAATTGGAGAAAGATTAACAGAAAGCTGGAAAGCACCTCATATTTATTTAAAAAAAGAAGCAAATGCAGATGCATTAATTAATCTTAAAGAAACATTTAAAGCTAGAGATAATAATGTGTCTTTAAATGATATTATATCATTTATTACAGCAAGAGCTATTAAAAGCTATAAAAAAATTAATTCTATAGAAAAAAATTCAGGAGAATTTGAAGTGGCTGAAAATATTAATCTAGGTCTGGCTGTGGCTGTTGAAGATGGTTTATTAGTACCTGTAGTAGAACAGGCAGATACTTTAAGCTTAGAGGAACTGGCAGTAAAAAGTAAAGATTTAATCTCAAGAACAAAGGAAAACAAGTTAAGTCCTGATGAAATGCAGGGTGGAACATTTACAATTACAAATCTGGGCATGTTTGGGATTGATGAATTTACTGCTATTCTAAATCCTCCCCAGTCTGCAATTTTAGCAGTTGGAACAATAAAAGAAAAATTATATCTGAATTCAGATAATAAGGTTAATAGTAAAAAAGTTGTGAACCTCACTCTTGGAGTTGATCACAGAGCAATTGATGGAGCAACAGCAGCTAAATTTGTGCAGATACTGGCAGATTATATAGAAAACCCATATTTATGTTTTTGAATTAGTATGAGTTTAATGATATATTAAACCTGCAGTTAATCCAAAAAAAGTGCCTCACCTCTAGATTAATAAGTGAGGCATTATTTTTAAAAGAACTGGAATTATATATTATAGTTTTTTAGGAAAATAATATTATAGGAGTTGAAAAAATGGGTGAGAATAAATATCAAATTGCAATAATTGGTAGTGGACCAGGAGGTTATGTTGCAGCTTTAAGAGCTGGATATTATGGCAAAAAAACGGTATTGATAGAAAAAGAAATGCTGGGAGGAACCTGTTTAAATTGGGGATGTATACCTACTAAAGCTTTTGTACGCTCAGCTGAGCTTTTTTCAGACATAAAAAATGCTAAAAGTTTTGGTCTTGAAGTAGAAAATGCAGAAGTTAATTTTCCTGCTGTAGTTAAAAGAAAAGATCAAATAGTAAAGAGGCTTGTTGGTGGAATAGATTATTTACTTAAACAAAATAATGTAGTAAAATTAGAGGGTAGGGCTTCATTTATTGATTCCAAAAAACTTAAAATTGAAAATGAAGATAAAACAGAAGAAATAGAAGCAGAAAATATCATCATAGCAACAGGATCTAAAGCTGCTGAATTACCAATTCCTGGGGCAGATTTGGATGGTATTCTAGACAGCAGAGAAGTTTTAGATTTAAAAGAACTACCTGAATCAATGGTAATTATAGGTGGTGGAATTATCGGTATGGAATTTGCTTTTATCTTCAGCAGCTTTGGAGTAGAGGTAACTGTAGTTGAATATTTAGAGCAGCTGGTTAGTGGAGTTGATTCTGAGATTGCTAAGGAATTATTACGTTCAGCTAAGCGCCGAAAAATTAATGTTAAAACTTCTTCTGAAGTTAAAGAAATAAAAAATTCTTCTGATGGTTATGAAGTAATATATTTAAATAAAGATAAGGAGAAATCTGTTAAAGCTGAAAAAATATTAATGGCTGTAGGAAGAAAACCTTATCATCAAGGTTTAAATTTAGAAAATGCTGGAGTTGAAATTACTGAGAGGCGTAAGGCGGTTAAAGTAAATAAAAAAATGCAGACTAATGTTGATGGAATTTATGCTGTAGGAGATGTAACAGATAAAGTTCTCTTGGCCCATGTTGCTTCACATCAGGGAGTAATAGCTGTAGAAAATATTATGGGAAAAGATAAGAAAATGAGCTATCATGCAGTTCCCGGCGCAATCTTTAGCTCTCCTGAAATTGGGACAGTAGGTTTAAGTGAAGATGAGGCTAAAGAACAGGGTATAGATTATAAAGTGGGGAGTTTTCCTTTTGCTGCTAATGGTAAAGTACTGGCCATGGGTGAAAGAAACGGTAAGGTTAAGATTATTGCTGAAAAAGGAAGTAATAAAATTATTGGAGCAGCAGTAATAGGTCTTGCAGCCAGTGATTTAATTGCCGAATTAACTCTGGCAGTAAATCTTGGTTTAACTGCTGATCAGCTTGCAGAAACTATTCACGCCCACCCGACAACAGCTGAAACAATACATGAAGCTGCATTAGATTTAACCAGCTCTGCTATTCATTTCAGCAGCTGATAAAAAAGTCTATAAAATTTCAAAGTGATCAAAATTGATTTTAAATAATATGTATCTGAAAAGAGGGTAAACTATGGCGGCCAAACTGGATATTATTAGATATGATAGTATAGATTATAAAAAAGCTTATCAGCTGCAGTTAGAATTGCGTGATAAAAGATTAAAAAATGCAATAAATGATACCCTGCTTTTAGTCGAACATCCACCTGTTTTAACAATTGGCACCAGCGGCTCAAGAGATAATCTGGTTGTAAGTAGTGATTATCTCAGCCAAAAAGGGATTGAAGTCATTGAAAGCAATAGAGGTGGAGATATTACCTATCACGGCCCCGGACAGATTGTCGGCTATCCAATTTTAAACCTTAAAGAACATAAGCAGGATTTGCACTGGCTTCTCAGATCTTATGAGGAAGTTTTTATCAGATTTCTAAAAGACTATAATATTGAAGCTCAAAGGATCAGTGGTTTAACAGGAGTCTGGGTTGGAAACGAAAAGATTACCGCTATTGGAGTGGGAGTAAGGCGCTGGATAACTTATCATGGTTTTGCCTTTAATATTAATCCTAATTTAGAGCATTTTTCTTATATAATTCCCTGTGGTATTAAAGATAAAGGAGTAACTTCTTTAAAAAAACTGCTGGGATATGAAATAGAAAAAGAAGAAGTGGCAGAAAAAATAATTAAGTATTTTGCTGAAGTTTTTGAAATCGAGGTGTTAAATCATGAAAAGTAAATTTCCTGAATGGCTTAAGAGGAGACTTCCAGCCCAGGATAAATGGATGCAGGTTGAAGAAGTTTTAAAAGATTTAAATTTAAATACAGTCTGCCAGAGTGCAAAGTGTCCGAATCAGGGAGAATGCTTTGTCAATAATACTGCAACATTTATGATCTTGGGTAAAAACTGTACTAGAAATTGTCGTTTTTGTGCAGTTAATTCAAGCAGACCGGAAAAGGTAGATCCTCAGGAACCAATTAATGTTGCTGAAGCTGTAAAAAAACTCAATTTAAGATATGTAGTAATTACATCAGTAACTAGAGATGATCTTAAAGAAGGAGGGGTAAATCAATTTATAGAGGTTGTTAAAGAAATAAATATGATATCAGCAGAAATAAAAATTGAACTATTAACACCTGATTTTCAGGGTGAAATAGAGATTTTAAAAAAATTGGCAGCAGCTGATTTTGAAGTATTTAATCATAATATAGAAACAGTTCCCCGTCTTTACGGTAGTGTCCGACCAGAAGCAGATTATAAGCAGTCATTATTTGTGCTCGATAAAATGAAATTTCTTAAGGCTGAGCTTTATACAAAATCGGGTATAATGGTAGGTTTGGGTGAGAAAAAGGAAGAAGTAATTGAGGTAATGAAAGATTTAAGAAAAAAAGATGTTGACATACTTACTATTGGACAGTATCTTAGTCCATCCAAACTTCATCTTGAAGTCAAAGAATTTATTACTCCTGAATTATTTGCAGAATATAAAACTATAGGAGAGTCTTTGGGCTTTAAATCTGTAGTATCTGAGCCTTTTGCAAGAAGTTCATATCATGCTGCAGAAAGTTTAGCATAAGCTGTAAAGTGCATTTTCAAAGAATGGAGATGGAATTATGAAATATCCCGAGACAGTTGTTGGAGCAGTAATTTTTAATCCTGAAAACAAAGTTTTAATTTGTCGTTCTACAAAGTGGAATTCTAAATACATAATTCCAGGTGGACATATTGAATCAGGAGAGAAAATGGAAGAGGCATTAGTTAGAGAGGTTAAAGAAGAAACAGGCCTTGAAATATATGATATTGAGTTATTAAGTCTTAAAGAAAGTATTTATGATAAAAGTTTTGGCAGGCAAAAGCATTTTATTTTTATTGATTATATCTGTAAAACGGATTTCTATGAGGTTAAGTTAAATGATGAAGCTGATGTTTATGAATGGATTTCTTTAAAAGAACTAGATGATTATGATCTTGAGGATTTTGTAAAAAATTTACTGGAAGAACTTAGAGACAAAAATGAATTGAAATATAAAACTGAAATATTTTATAAAAATATTTAAAAAAATCAAGTTCTATTTTTAGCAAAAATACTTGCTTAAAATAGAAAAATACTTATAATTATAATTAGGATTAGGATAATCTTTGTCCAACCCCCAAAAAATAAGGAGCATATACTATGGACAAAGATATTAAAGAAACCACAATTAATCAACAAATTAGACACACAGTGTTATATCAAAAGATCATTAATGATCTTTAACGCTGAAAGTTGAGAATATAATTATTTAATGCATTCACTTTAGGTGAATGTTTTTTTGTGTCATAATTTACTTGCAATTTTGTGTAAATATTAGTATTATAATGTTAAAGGTCAAAATAAGTCAAAGTTAGGAGGGGAGAGTATGTCCAGTTTGTCTGATCAAATAGAAAGGTATTTAAGGAGACAGATTTCTAAATACCAAGGCAAGGTAAAGATTAAAAGAAATCAATTAGCTGAAAATTTTGATTGTGCTCCTTCCCAAATAAATTATGTTTTAGATACAAGGTTTACTGTAGAAAAAGGTTATGTTGTCGAAAGCCAGCGAGGTGGAGGTGGCTTCATCAGAATAATTAGGGTGAGTCTTGATTCTGATAAAGAAGTTATTCAAAAAGTAATTAATAAATTAGATCATACTGTGACTCAAAGGGAAGCACATGGGATTATTAAAAGATTATATGATAATGAACTGATTTCTGAAAGAGAATCTTATTTAATGGAAAGAGCAGTTCATCGAAATGTTTTAAATATTTCTCTGCCGGAGCGTGACTATTTAAGAGCAAGAATATTAAAAAATATGTTAGAAGTTATTTTTAAAGTTAAGGAGGACTAGAAATGATCTGTGAAAGATGTGGAAAAAAAGAAGCATCAGTCCATTTAACTAGAATTATAAATGGGGAGAAAGAGGAAATTCATTTGTGTGAAGAGTGTGCACGAAAAAGCAGTAAATTCAATCCCGATGATAACTTAAGTTTTCAAAGTTTGTTATCAGGAATTTTAAATCAAAATTTTTCTGATAAAAACTCTCCAACACTCAATAATAGTCAATCAAAGAATCTAGTCTGTAAAAATTGTGGTTTGAGCTACCGGGAGTTTACTGAGAAAGGTTTTTTTGGCTGTCAAAAATGCTATCAAACTTTTGCAGATAAGCTAAGTCCTCTTTTAAAAAGAATTCATGGTAATATTCAACACACTGGAAAACAGCCTGAATCTTTTTTGCAAAAATCAGAAATAGAATCTGAAATTACAAAACTCAAAGAAGAAATGCAAAAAGCTGTTGAGCAGGAAAACTTTGAACATGCTGCCGAAATTAGAGATAAAATCCATGCTGTTAAAGAAGACATGGAGGCAGATAATGATGAAAAATAATGTTATCAATGACTGGCAAATAAAAAATGGAAAAGAAAAAGATGTTGTTCTAAGTTCTAGAATTCGATTAGCCAGAAATTTAAAAGAATATAAATTTCCTAACAGAAGCAATTTTCAAGAAAAAAATAAGTTGATTAATAACTTAAAAGATAAACTATGTTTTTTAACTGATCAAAGTTATGATTTTTATTTAATGAATAATTTAAGTGTTGTAGAAAGAAACGTTTTACATGAAGAATATCTTATTAGTAATAATCATGTTCAAAATCCTGAAGCTAAGGCATTGTTTTTAAATAATAAGAATAACATCTCAATAATGATTAATGAAGAGGATCATTTGAGGATTCAAATTTTGAAACCTGGTTTTGAATTTAATAATATCTGGGATGAAATAAATCATCTTGATGATCAGTTGGAAGAAAAATTAGAATATGCTTTTTCAAAAAAATGGGGTTATTTAACCAGCTGTCCAACAAATGTAGGAACTGCATTAAGAGCTTCAGTAATGTGCCATTTACCTGCATTAGTTTTGAGTGGGAGAATTGATAATATTTTAGGAGCTGTAGGAAAACTTGGTCTAACAGTAAGAGGAGTTTCTGGTGAGGGAAGCAATAGTGTAGCTGAGCTTTTTCAGATTTCAAATCAAATAACCTTGGGATTTACTGAAGTAGAAATTATGGAGAAATTAGAAAGCGTTATAAAACAAATAATAACTGAAGAGCGAAAAAGCAGAAAATATTTGCTTAGAAATAATTTCTTAAATTTAAAAGATAATGTTCTAAGATCATTAGGAGTTTTAAAATATGCTTATTCTTTGGATGAATCTGAGGCATTGAAATATTTATCAATAATTAAATTTGGTCAGGATACAAATTTAATTGAGGAAAAACTTGATCATAATCTCTTTTCTAAACTGCTGTTTAGAATAAAAAAAGCACATCTTTTATACAATTCTGAAAAGGAACTAGAATCAAAAGATTTAAATATAAAAAGAGCTAAAATTATTAGAAATGAATTAAATAGGGAGTGAAAATAATGTTTGCAAAATTTACTGAAAGAGCTAGGAAGGTATTAAGCATTGCTGAACAAGAAGCTTTGAAACTCAAACACAGCTATGTTGGAACAGAGCATATACTCTATGGTTTGATTGCTGAAGGTCAGGGAATAGCTGCTCGTTCATTGATTGATAATGGTATTAGTAAAGAAGTAATTGAAAGTAAAATCATAGATATGATTGGTGAAGGTCAAAACGAAGTAAAAGGTTCTATTGGATTAACACCAAGAAGTA
The DNA here is from genome assembly GCF_004366375.1 of Halanaerobium congolense. GTDB lineage: Bacteria > Bacillota > Halanaerobiia > Halanaerobiales > Halanaerobiaceae > Halanaerobium > Halanaerobium congolense. Next base: position 49,799 of record NZ_SOEF01000017.1, on the reverse strand, counting down.
AAAAGGTATTAAATTTAGCTATGGATGAAGCTAGAAAAATGGGTCATAATTATATAGGAACAGAACATCTTCTGCTGGGATTGATTAGAGAAGGAGAAGGTGTTGCAGTTAGAATTTTGATGGACTTAAATAGCGATATTAGCAATATTAAAGAAGAAGTTATTGATTTGCTTGGAGGGAAAAGTTCTATTAAGAAAAAATCTAAATCTTCAAGTAGAAAAACTAAAAATTTAGATGAATATAGTCGTGATTTAACTGAAATGGCACGCGAAAATAAGTTAGACCCTGTTATTGGACGTGACAAAGAAATTAATAGGGTGATTCAGGTTTTAAGCCGCAGAACTAAAAATAATCCAGTTTTAATAGGGGAACCAGGTGTTGGTAAAACAGCAATTATTGAAGGATTAGCACAAATGATAATAAGTGAGAATGTACCTGAATTATTATTAAACAAAAGAGTTGTTTCACTTGATTTAAGTTCTTTAGTAGCTGGTTCAAAATATAGGGGAGAATTTGAACAGCGTTTAAAAGCTGTAATAAATGAAATTATTGAAAGTGGAGATATCATATTATTTATAGATGAAATGCATACTCTGGTTGGAGCTGGTGCTGCTGAAGGTGCAATAGATGCAGCTAATATTTTAAAGCCCGCTCTTGCAAGAGGAGAACTGCAGGCAATTGGAGCTACTACATTAGATGAATATCGAAAATATATAGAAAAAGATGCAGCTTTGGAGAGACGCTTTCAATCAGTTCTTGTAGAAGAAAATTCAACAGAAGAAGCTATTGATATTCTAAAGGGCTTACGAGATCCTTATGAAGCACATCATAAGGTTAAAATTACTGATCAGGCAATTGAAGATGCTGTTGTATTATCCCATAGATATATTTCAGATCGATTTTTACCTGATAAAGCAATTGATTTAATTGATGAGGCAGCATCTAAAGTTAGATTGAGCAATAGTACAAGGCCGCCTGAATTTAAAGAGTTAAGTCAAAAATTAGAAGAAGCTGAAAAAGAAAAAGAAGCAGCTGTTAAAAATCAGGAATTTGAAAAAGCAGCTAGAATGAGAGATCGAGAAAAATCACTTAAAAAAGAATTGGAAGAATTGAAAAATAATTGGGAAGACGAAAAGGGAAAAGCTGAAGCGGTTGTTACTACTGAAGATATAGCAGAAATTGTTTCCAGCTGGACTGGAATTCCAGTGACTAAATTGGAAGAAGCAGAAACTGAGAGACTGCTTCGTTTGGAAGAAGAACTTCATAAACGTGTAATTGGCCAGGATGAAGCAATTAACGCAGTTGCTGAAGCTGTTAGAAGAGCTAGAGCTGGACTTAAAGATCCTAAACGTCCAATAGGTTCTTTTATTTTCTTAGGACCTACTGGTGTTGGTAAAACAGAACTAGCTAAAACTCTTGCTGAAACAATGTTTAATGATGAAGATGCAATGATTAGAGTTGATATGTCAGAGTATATGGAAAAACACTCAGTTTCTAGATTAGTAGGGTCTCCTCCAGGCTATGTGGGCCATGATGAAGGTGGGCAGTTAACTGAGCCAGTTCGCAGAAGACCATATTCTGTAATTTTATTTGATGAAATTGAAAAAGCACATCCTGATGTATTTAATGTACTGCTCCAAATTTTAGAAGATGGTGTACTAACTGATACTCATGGTCGTAAAGTTGATTTCAAAAATACTATTGTGATTATGACTTCTAATGTAGGAGCTGACTTTATTGAAAAACAATCTCAGCTTGGATTTAAAACAGATAATGATGAGAAAGCAAACTATGATAAGATGAAGGATAATGTTATGTCTCAGCTTCGTAAAACATTTAGACCTGAATTTTTAAATCGACTTGACGAAATTATTGTATTCCACTCTTTAAATAAAGAGCATATCAAGAAAATTGTAGATTTAATGCTTGATGATTTAAGAGAAAGATTAAACGAAAAAGATATTGAATTGGAAATGTCTGAATCTGCAAAAACCAAATTAGCTGAAGATGGTTATGATTCTGAGTTTGGAGCTCGACCGCTTCGAAGAACAATTCAACGTCAAATTGAAAATCCATTATCAATAAAAATATTGGATCATGAATTTGAAGAAAAGAAAAAAATAACAGTAGATGTTAAAGACAATGAATTTGATTTTATAGTTAGCTAAGGTAATATTAGTAAATTAGCCTCTCTTGTAAAATGCTGTAAAAAATGATATAATTAGAAATAAATATAAGTAAATTTTACAAGTAGGAGCTATTGATAATGGCAAAAGCAAAAAAGTATTATCTATGTCAGGAATGCGGTTATAAATCTGTTAATTGGATGGGAAAATGTTCTAACTGTGGTTCCTGGGATAGTTTTGAAGAAATTATTGAAGATAAATCAACAAATAATAAAAACAAATATGATTTAGATAGAGAAGGTAAAGAACCTCAGCCGATTACTAAAATTTCTTCGGTTAAGCGTCAGCGTCTTCAAACAAATATAACTGAACTTGACCGAGTGCTCGGTGGGGGTATTGTTTCTGGATCTCTAATCTTACTTGGTGGAGCCCCTGGTATCGGTAAATCAACATTGATACTTCAGGTGGCTTCTCTTTTTAGTAAAAAATATGGGAAAACTCTGTATCTTTCAGGTGAAGAATCAGCTTCCCAAATCAAAATGAGAGCTGAAAGATTAGATTGCATGGAAGAAAATCTTAATATTTTAGACGAAAGAGATTATATGGTTTTAGAAAATCATATTTCTAAAAATCAAGGTTATTCACTAATTGTTGTAGATTCAATTCAGACTGTTCACATTCCTGAGTTAGATGCTGCTCCAGGTAATTTAACTCAAATCAAGGAAGTAACTAATCGCTTGGTGAAACTGGCTAAAACAACAGGAATACCAGTTGTTTTAATTGGCCATGTAACCAAAGAGGGAGAGCTAGCTGGCCCAAGAGTTTTGGAACATTTAGTCGATACAGTACTGCAGTTTGAAGGCGATAATTACCATATGTATAGAATGCTGCGGGCTAAGAAAAACCGTTTTGGTTCAACTAATGAAATTGGTGTTTTTGAAATGAAAGAAAAAGGTATAGAAGAAGTAGCAAATCCGTCTAGTTTTTTTATTAATGAAAGATCAGGCGACGTGTCAGGTTCAGTAATAACTCCAGCTTTAGAAGGAAGTCGTGTTCTTTTAGTAGAAGTGCAATCATTGGTAACAGATGCTGCCTTTCCTTCACCACAGAGGCTGGCTAAGGGTGTTGATTATAAGAGACTCTCACTTCTTTTAGCTGTTTTAGAAAAGCGTTTAGGAGCAAATTTTAAAGAGTTTGATGTTAATTTAAACATTACCGGTGGAATTAGTGTAGAGGAACCTGGACTTGATTTAGCTATTATAGCAGCAGTTATCTCAAGCTATAAGGATATTTCATTAGATAATGACTTAGCGGTAATTGGTGAAGTTGGGCTGGGTGGAGAAGTCAGAGCAGTTGGTCAAATAGATAAGCGGATTAATGAATTGAAAAAATTATCATTTAAAAAAATTGTTATACCAGCTTCAAATGCTAAAAATATTGCCTTTGATCCAGAGATAAAGATTGATGCAGTTAAGAATATAGCTGAATTTGTAAAAATCATTTTAAACTAATTAGTAAATTATGAGGAAAGAGGTGAAGCAGTGGAAGAAATTGATGAAAAACTTATGGATATTCTAAAAGTTTTAGCTCCGGGCACAGTATTTAGAGACGGACTTGAAAATATTTTAAGAGCCCAAACCGGAGGTTTAATTGTTGTTAGCGATAAAGAAGAAGTTTTGGATTTAGTTAATGATGGTTTTCAAATTGAAACTTCTCTTTCACCTGCACGGTTATATGAACTTGCAAAAATGGATGGAGCAATTGTTTTAGATCAGGATGCTGAAAATATTTTATTTGCAAACGCCCAATTAATTCCTGATCCTACAGTTGAATCTACTGAAACTGGAACAAGACATAAAACTGCAGAAAGAGTGGCCCGACAAACCGGAGAACTAGTAATTGCTATTTCTCAACGAAGGTCTATCATTACTATTTATAAGGGTGAGTCTAAACATATTTTAGAAGACATAAGAGTGGTTTTAGTTAAAGCTAATCAAGCAATTCAAACACTTGAAAAATATAGATCAGTTTTTGATCAAGCTCTTACAAATTTAAGTGCTTTAGAGTTTGAAGATTTAGTAACATTATCAGATGTTGTTACTGTGATTCAAAGGACTGAAATGGTTTTAAAAATCCAACGAGAAATAGAAAAATATATTTCGGAATTAGGGTCTGAAGGTAGATTGATTAAAATGCAGTTGGAAGAACTTGTGAATAATGTTAAAGAAGAAGGAATTTTACTTATTGAAGATTATATTTCAGATGAACTAGAAGAAGATATTTCTGATCCTGAAAAAGTATTAGAGGATTTAACTGACTGGTCTTCTGATGAGATATTAACTTTAAATACTATCAGCAAGGCTCTTGGTTATAGCGGTAGTCTAAATGCTTTAGATGAAACAGTTTCACCACGTGGTTATCGAATTATGCGGAAAATACCAAGACTTCCGATGCCTGTTATTGAAAATTTAGTTGAACATTTTGAAAATCTTCAGGCCATTATAAGAGCTTCAGTTGATGAATTGGATGATGTTGATGGTATTGGAGAAGTAAGAGCTCAGGCTATTAAGGATGGATTGAGGCGTCTTCGAGATCAGGTTTTACTTGATAGACATATTTAATACACTTCGTTATAAGATAAGCTTAATCTGAAAAGTCTGCAAATTGACTGCAGCTTTTTAAAATGGTATAATTATAAGGTGGATTTTTATTGCTTTCATAAAAGAGGAGTGGATAAGATGTATAAAATTGGTGATAAAGTCGTTTATCCTAATCATGGTGCAGGAACCATTGTTGGTATTGAGACTAAGACTATTTTAGATGAAAAAAAAGAATACTATATTATGAAACTTCCCATTGGGGAAATGAAAGTTATGATTCCTGTTGATAAAATTGATAAAATTGGAATTCGTGATGTTATTTCTGAAGAAAAAGCAGATGAAGTTTTTGAATTATTAAATGGCGAAAAAAGTAAAATGTCACAAAATTGGAATCGCCGTTTTAGAGCTAATCAGGAAAAACTAAAAACTGGGGATATTTTTGAAGTAGCAGAGGTTGTAAGAAATTTAAGTATTAGAGATAGAGAAAAGGGTCTTTCAACAGGTGAAAAAAAGATGTTGAGTAATGCCAGACAAATTTTAATTAGTGAGTTGGTACTGGCAAAAGATATGGATGAAGAAAGCATTTCAAAAAAAATGGATGACTTGTTTACACTTGATGAAGAGGATCGCGAATCCTAATTTAAGATGTTCTTTGGAAGGGGGTGAGAATAATGCTGAAGAAAATAATGCGTTTAATTTTTGGAGTTTTTGGCGGTGTTATCGCCTATAATATAATTGATATTTTTGGCTTAGCAAGTGATTATTCATTTAGCTGGCAAAATGTTGGGAAATTCTTTTTGACTACCCAGTTTTATGCTATATTATTAGGAGCATTATTAGGTTATTTCCTTATTTTTTATGCTTTAAATAAACTTTTGGAATTTATTATGGGGTTTGAATTAAAGTTTAAAGAACTTAGTTGGAAAAAAATCGTGATAGCAATAACTGGTCTGATAATTGGTTTAATAACTGGTGCTATTATAAATTTCATATTTTCTATTCCTAAAATACCTCGAATTGGAATGCCCCTACAAATTTTTGTTAATATCACTTTTATTTATATGGGATTTGCTCTTGCTGTTCACAAAGCAAAGGATATAGAGTCTTTTTTATTTTCTAGAAAAAAAAATACAGAGGAATGTCCTCAAGATAAAACTGGTAGTGATAAGATTTTAGATACCAGTGTTATTATCGACGGGCGTATTTTTGATATCTGCAAAACCGGATTTATAGAAGGTAATTTTATTATTCCTGAATTTGTTTTAGAAGAATTACAGCATATTGCAGATTCAGCGGATGATTTAAAAAGAAATCGCGGTCGTCGAGGCCTCGATATTTTAAGACAAATGCAAAATGATTCTGAAATACAGGTAGAAATAATTGATCATGATTTTGAGGAAATTTCAGAAGTTGATAGTAAACTTGTAAAGCTGGCCCAGTTGAGTTCAGCTAAAGTTTTAACTAATGATTACAATTTGAATAAAGTTGCTGAACTGCAGGGTGTTAATGTTTTAAATATTAATGAACTTGCCAATGCTGTTAAACCGGTTGTACTTCCAGGTGAAGAAATGGATGTTAAAGTAATTAAAGAGGGTAAGGAAAATGGGCAGGGTGTTGCTTACCTTGATGATGGGACTATGATTGTTATCGAGGAAGGAATTAAATATTTAGGAGATGATATTTCTGTCCTTGTAACAAGTATCTTGCAGACTGCTGCTGGGCGAATGATATTTGCTAGACCTAAAAGTAATTAAAGGATGATTTTAATGTCTGAAATAGGTGTTTTAATACCTGCTGCAGGCAGGGGTAGTAGAATGGAGAAAAATATAAATAAACAATTTTTGAATTTGCTTGGGAAACCAATTTTGTATTATACTATTAAAAGTTTTTTAGATTGGAGAAATGATTTTGAAATTAATATTGTTTTATCTCCTAGTGAATTCAAATATTTTGAAGATAAACTAAAACCATTATTTTCCTGTTCTGAAAATAGATTTAATCTAATTGCTGGAGGCAATAGCCGTCAAGAATCAGTTTATAATGGTTTAAAAAACTTTAGTGAAGAAGTTAAGTATGTTATAATACATGATGGTGCTAGACCGCTGGTGAGTAATGACCTAATTGAAAGTTGTTATCAAGCCGCTAGAGAGCATGATGCAGCAAGCTGTGGAGTTAGAGTTAAGGACACAATAAAAATAGTTAAAGATTCTTTTTCAAAAGAAACTCTTGATCGTGATTCTTTAAGAGCTATTCAGACTCCACAAGCATTTAAATTAGATTTGATTAAAAGGGCACATCAAGTGTATAAAAAAGATAAAGCTTTAGATGATGCTTCGTTAGTTGAAAAATTAGGAGAAAGGGTTTATATTGTTAGTGGTGACTATAATAATTTTAAAATAACTACTCCTGAAGATCTAAAACCAGCAGAAATGATTTTGAAGGAGAGAATATAATGTTTAAAGTAGGTTTTGCTTATGATAGTCATCGTTTTACGAAAAGTAGACCACTTTTTTTAGGTGGGGTAGAAATTGAATCTGATTTAGGTCTAAAAGGTCATTCAGATGCAGATGTTTTACTACACGCATTAATTGATGCTCTTCTAGGAGCTATAGGAAGTGGTGATATCGGGACTCATTTTCCTGATGATGAACCTCAATATAAGGACATCAGCAGTTTGAAATTGTTAGATGAAGTTAGAAAAGAAGTAAAGGAAAAAAAGTATATTATTAATAACTGTGATTTAGTAATTGTGGCTGAAAAGCCAAAATTAAAACCTTATCGTAATCAAATTGTTAATTCAATTGCAGATAATTTAAAAATTGAAAAAAATAGTATTAATTTTAAAGCAACAACAAATGAAAAAATGGGTTTTACTGGCCGTGGAGAAGGGATGGCAGCTTATGCTGTTGTGAGTGTTTTGGAGAGTAGGTTATGGCAGTTTTTTGAGACATTGAAAATGGAAGGGAGTATTCGATGATGCTAGTAAAAGATATTATGACACCTGATCCAATAACTATTGGTCCTAATGCAACAATTTTTGAAGCTGAAAAAATGCTTTCAATCAATAAAATTGGAAGGTTGTTAATTGTAGAGAACGAGAAATTAATCGGAATGCTGACAGATGGAGATATTATTTCAGAAAGAAATCTAGAAGCTCCGGTAAGTGAATTTATGTCAGCTGATTTAATAATTATCAATGAAAATAGCACTGTGCAGCAGGCTGCAAAGAAATTATCTGAAAATCATATTGGAGGTCTGCCTGTTTATAATTATAAAGATGATTTGGTTGGAGTAGTTACTTCAGAAGACATAGTTTATGGTTATTTAAAAGATGAAGAAGAAGAAATGGAAATGGAAAAAAAGACTATAACACCAGAAAGTTCAGCTATCTATCTTTCCATGACAAGAAGTAGAGATTATGAAGAGTATTGGTTAAAAAAAATTGAAGGTTATGGCTATCGTGGTGCAATTACTCAAACTGGTGCAAGTGCTGAAAAGCTTCCAATTAAATTACGTGAGAGCACCACAGTTGCTGCTATTGCCAGAGGTGTTATCAATGAAAATTCTCGTGAAAAAATGGCTGTATCGAATGCAGTTAAAGATGCTTATAGTCAGCTGGATTTAGTAAATCCGGGTCTAGGTGGAGGCTTTAAGATAGCAGTTGTTCGGGGTGATGGACATATTTCTGTAGCTATATTTGGTAAATTTGGACATGCTTTGGTAGATGGACCAGAACAATTAACTGTGGGTACTAGTGTAATATAAGAAATTTAATATCATTAGGAGGAATTATAAGGTTATGAGTAATAATATAAGATTACGTTTCCCCCCAAGTCCAACTGGAAAAATTCATATAGGGAATATGCGGACAGCCTTATTTAACTGGTTGGTTGCAAAGCAAAAAGATGGGGAGTTAGTATTAAGAATTGAAGATACAGATCAAGCAAGATCAACTAAAGAGTTTGAAAATATTATCATTCAAGAAATGGAGTGGTTGGGTCTTGATGCTGATGAAGGTGTAGGTATTGGTGGAGATTATGGACCTTACCGTCAGACTGAAAGAATTGATCTTTATCAAGAATATGCGGATAAATTATTAGAATTAGGTCATGCATATAAATGTTATTGTACCAAAGAAGAACTTGATGAAATGAGAAAAAAGGCTATTGATAATGATGAAATGCCTCGTTATGATGGTTCCTGCCGTAATTTAAGTGAAGAAGAAAGAGCAGCTTATGAGGCGGAAGGAAGAGAGCCAGTCCTTCGTTTTAGACTGCCGAAAGCAGAAAAAGAAATTATTGTTGAAGATTTAATTAGAGGCAATGTCAGCTTTAGCTCTTCTGTACTAGATGATTTTATAATCTTTAAATCTGATGGAATGCCAACTTATAATTTTGCGGTTGTAATTGATGATGCATTAATGAAAATCTCACACGTAATTAGAGGAGAAGATCATTTATCGAACACACCAAAGCAAATTTTGATTTATGAAGCTTTAGGCTTTGATTTACCGAAATTTGCGCATCTCCCATTGATTTTAGATGAAAATAAAGCAAAACTTAAAAAGCGAGGTAAGGATTCTGTTTATATTGGTGAATTTAGAGAACAGGGTTATTTGCCAGAAGCATTATTTAATTTCATGGCTCTTTTAGGTTGGTCAACCGGAGATGAAGAAGAAATATTATCTCAGTCAGAAATCATAGATCGTTTTGCTATAGAAGATGTTAATAAAAGTGGAGCCGTTTTTGACCGTGAAAAACTAAATTGGATGAATGGGAAATATATTAGAGCTGCAGAACTAAATAGAATAGTAGAACTATCGATGCCATTTTTATTGGATTCTGGTTTAGTCGATGATGACTATGTAAAAAATAATAAAGAATGGTTAACTAAAGTAATTGATGAAGCTAGAACAGGTGTTGATTATCTATCTCAGATTCCAGGCGAAGCAGAACTGTTCTTAACAGAAATTAAATTTGATGACCCAGCTGCAGCGGCTGAGGAATTTAAAGGTGCAGATGTCAAATTAGTATTTGAAACTCTAAAAGAGAAAATTTTTGCCCAAGATGAACTTACTGCAGAAGCAGTTGGACAAATTTTTAAAGAATTAAAAAATGAACTTGATGTAGGTGGTCGAACAATTTATCATCCAACTAGATTAGCAATAACAGGGAAAGGTTCTGGTCCAGAAATGACAAGTGTAATTTCGATTTTTGGGGCAGAAGAAATTGCCAAAAGGTTGGATTCAGCTCTAGAACTGGCCGCTAATTATTAAAACAGATAAAATGCAAGAGTCTTCTCTGAGGGAGAAGGCTCTTTTTGAAAATATAAATCAATTATTTTTTTAATTTGAAATAAATTACCTATTCAAGAAAGGAGTGAAAAGATGCTAAAAGTATATAATACTTTAACAGGGGAAAAAGAAAAATTTGAAACAATAGAAGCAGGAAAGGTGAAGATGTATGTTTGTGGGTTAACAGTTCAAAACTATTCTCACATCGGGCACATCAGAAGTGCGATTAATTATGATGTGATTAGACGTTTCCTTGAATACTTAGGCTATGAAGTTGATTATATTTCTAATTTTACAGATATCAACGAAAAGATTGTGAAAAGAGCGGTCGAAGAGGAACTAACTCCAGAGGAATTAGCTGACAAATATGCAAATGCATTTTTAGAAGATATTAGAGAATTTAACATTAAACCAGCGGATAAGTATCTTCGAGTAAGTGAGAATGTTGATGAAATCATTGAAATGGTTACAACTTTGATTGAAAAAGATTATGCTTATGAAGTTAATGGAAATGTTTATTTCAGTGTAGAAAGTTTTGAAGATTACGGAAAACTTTCAGGCCGTAGTCTGGATGAAATGCAGGCTGGTGCAAGAATAGCTGTTAACGAGGAGAAAAGAAATCCCTTAGATTTTGGTCTTTGGAAAAAGGTTGAAGCTGGAGAAGGTTGGGATAGCCCTTGGGGCGAAGGGTGGCCTGGGTGGCATATAGAATGTTCTGCCATGTCAATGAAACGTCTCGGTGCAACTTTTGATATTCATGGAGGAGGAGTAGATTTAATTTTCCCTCATCATGAAAATGAAATAGCTCAGTCAGAAGCATATAGCGGTAAAAAGTTTGTTAATTACTGGCTGCATAATGGTACTGTAAACTTGAGTGGTGAAAAAATGTCAAAATCTCAGGGCAATTTTTTTACAAGTCGTGAGGTGCTGAAAGAATTTTCTGGACAGGAAGTTAGATATTTCTTATTAAGCAGACACTATAGAAGTCCTATCGATTTTTCTTATGAAAAACTAGAAGAAGCTAAAATTTCACTTGAAAGAATTAAAAACACCAGGCATCAGTTAGATAAAGTATTAAATTTTGATATAGCTGCTGCAGCTGAAGAAAACAATGAATTTTTTGAAGAGGTAATTTTAAAGAAAAACAGTTTTGTTGATGCTTTAAGTGACGACTTTAATACAGCTGAAGCAATAGGTGTTTTGCATGATTTAGTCGGCGTGATTAACAGCTATATTAATCAAAAAGATTTTACTTTAAACGAAAAGAATTTTGCTATTCTGGAAGAAACAGAAGAAATTTTCTTGGAATTAGCAGAAATTTTAGGCTTGAAATTTGAATTAGAAGCAGCTTCTGAAGTTAAAAATACTCTGGCTGATCCGTTAATTAGTTTATTGTTAGATCTTCGAGAAAAAGCTAGAGAAAATAAGAATTGGGAAGAAGCAGACTTAATTAGAGATCGACTACAGGAAATAGGCATAGATGTAATTGATACTCCACATGGTACCGAGTGGGAGATCAATAACATAGAGGAAAACAAGGGTGGAAGTTAGGCTTAAAGCAAAATTATACAACTTTAGAACATACATATTTTTATTTTCATATAATATGCAGCCGTGCTGCCAATTATCAACTTGTACGTCATTGGGTTGGTGTTTCTACAGTTAGCGCTCACAGCGTTATGTAAAAAAAGATTCAGTTTCATTCTAAAAAACTGGAGCTTTCTGTGAAGCAAAAGGCCGCTGTCCAGAAGGGGAAATGTCCTGTGGACGAAATTGATTCAATAAAAAAAGGAATGATAATTAAATGCCAAAGATTGAAGGAAGAAATCCAGTTTATGAAGCTTTGAGAGGTACTAGAAGAATACATCGAATTTTTATTCAGGAAAAAATTTCAGCGGATGTTATCGATAATATTTTAGAATTGGCTGCTGAGAAAAATGTTCCGGTTAGTAGAATTTCCTCCCAAAAACTAGATGAAAGTGCTAAATCTCATGCACATCAAGGTGTTATAGCAGAAGCTGATCCTCTAAAGGAATATAGTTTAGCTGATATTATAGAAATTAAAAATAATAAAAATGAGGATTCTTTAGTTATTATTTTAGATGAAATTAAAGATCCACATAATTTTGGAGCAATAATTAGAACTGCTTATGCAGCTGGTGCTGATGCTGTTATTTATCAGGACAGAAGAGCAGTTGGTATTACTCCCGTTGTTTTAAAAACTGCAGCTGGTGCTGCTGAACATATTCCCTTAGTTAAAGTTTCTAATATTAATTATGCAGTCAAAGATTTAAAAGAAGCTAATTTTTGGATTGCCGGGGCTGATGCAGCAGCAGAAAAAACCCATTTTGAAGCTGACTTAAGTGGATCACTTGGGCTTGTAATAGGTAGTGAAGGCAGCGGTCTTAGAAGACTAGTTAGAGAAAATTGCGACTTCCTTATTAAAATTCCAATGAAGGGTGAGTTAGGATCCTTAAATGCTTCTGTAGCTGCAGCAGTTATTATTTACGAAATTTTCCGTCAGCGCGGATAAGATAATTCTTGACGAAAGTTTTTTTAGCAAGTATAATAGTAATGTAATGGATAAGGGAGGGGATTCTGGTTGAAGATGAATGCTCGTGAACTTGATTTTGGTGACATCAGTTTTGAAGAGTATAAACAGATGTCCGATGATGAACTAGTTGAACTAGTACATCAGGGTGATATGGAAGCTCAAGAAACTCTGATTAAACGTTATAAAAACTTTGTGCTTGCTAAATCACGCTCCTATTTTTTAGTCGGAGCTGATCGCGAAGATATTGTTCAGGAAGGTATGATTGGTCTTTATAAAGCAGTACGGGATTATAAGATTGAGAGATTGGCTTCTTTTAGGGCTTTTGCTGAATTATGTATTACTCGACAAATCATTACTGCAATTAAAGCAGCTACCCGCCAGAAACACCAGCCTTTAAATACATATATTTCTTTAAATAAGCCGATCTATGATGAAGAATCTGATCGAACACTTTTAGATATTTTGAAAGGTGGAAAATTATCAAATCCAGAAGCGTTATTTATCAGCAACGAAACATATGATTTAATTGAATCTGAAATTTCTTCTATGTTGAGTGATTTAGAATTTGATGTGCTGCAGGAATATTTAGATGGTAAATCTTATCAAAAGATTGCTGAAGCATTGAATAAACATGTTAAATCTGTTGATAATGCATTACAAAGAGTAAAAAGAAAATTAGAAGTGTTTTTGGAAAAACATAATATATAAATTTAAATTTTTCTAAATGCTTTTGATTTAAATAAATATAACTGTCACTACGGGCAGTATTTCGGCCTGCAGCCGCCAGGCCTTTTTTGTGGATATTTTATCCTGATGGCTACATAAAATAAGTTAAATTTTTAAGGGGGAAGAAAAGAAAATGGCAAAAGCAAAATTTGAAAGAACAAAACCACATGTTAACATAGGAACAATAGGACATGTTGACCATGGAAAAACAACACTAACAGCAGCAATCACAAATGTGTTAGCAAATTATGGTGGAGCAGAAGTAAGAGCATTTGATTCAATTGATAATGCTCCAGAAGAAAAAGAAAGAGGAATCACAATTGCGACATCTCACGTAGAGTACGAAACAGAAGCAAGACACTATGCTCACGTAGACTGCCCAGGACACGCTGACTATGTAAAGAACATGATTACAGGGGCAGCACAGATGGATGGAGCGATTTTAGTAGTATCTGCAGCAGATGGACCAATGCCCCAGACAAGAGAGCATATCCTTTTAGCTCGTCAGGTTGGTGTACCATCAATCGTAGTATTCTTAAACAAAGCAGATATGGTAGACGATGAAGAGTTAATCGAGCTTGTAGAGATGGAAGTAAGAGAACTCTTAAACGAATATGATTTTCCAGGAGACGATATTCCTGTAATAGTAGGATCTGCTTTAAAGGCAGCTGAAAACGGAGATCCAGAAGGAGAATGGGGTAAGAAGATTATAGAGCTTATGGATGCAGTAGACAGCTATATTCCAGAGCCAGAAAGAGACACAGACAAACCATTCTTAATGCCTGTAGAGGATGTATTCTCAATCACAGGACGTGGAACAGTAGCCACAGGAAGAATTGATAGAGGAGTGCTGCATCCATCAGATGAGGTAGAAATAGTAGGAATCAAAGATACAACAACAACAGTAGTAACAGGAGTAGAGATGTTCCGTAAGATGTTAGATGAAGCGCAAGCAGGAGATAACATTGGAGCCTTATTAAGAGGTGTAAAGAGAGAAGACATCGAAAGAGGTCAGGTACTGGCAAAGCCGGGAAGTATTACACCACACACAAAGTTTAACGCAGAAGTATATGTACTAAGTAAAGATGAGGGTGGAAGACACACACCATTCTTTGATGGATACAGACCCCAGTTTTATTTCCGTACAACAGACGTAACTGGAGACATTAGTTTACCAGAAGGAGTAGATATGGTAATGCCTGGAGATAACATTGAGATGACAGGAGAACTAATTACTCCAATAGCTATGGAAGAAGGACTGCGTTTTGCAATCCGCGAAGGTGGTCACACAGTAGGAGCCGGAGTTGTAACTGAAATTATTGAGTAGATGCTGCTTAATATTATAAGTTATTAAAACTTAAATTTAATTCCATAGGCATGTGCAGATCCAAGCTGCACATGCTTTTTTTCTAAAAAATATTGACATTAGTCTTTAAGTATGGTAAATTAATTAAGGTTAAGAATCAGAAAAATATTTCTGAATTTAAAAAGATATTAATAAAATTTACAAATATAAGATTTTCAAGCAGTAGCTGTTTGATTGAGGAGGTGGATTTACGGTGAGAGAAATCATTACATTAGAGTGTACAGAGTGCAAAAACCGCAATTATTCTACCAAAAAAAATAAAAAGAATACTCGTGATAGACTAGAATTGAAAAAATATTGTAAGTTTTGCAAGGAGCATACCCTCCATCGTGAAACAAAGTAGAACCATTAATACTTTAGCTGAGGAAGTGATTTAAGATGGCAAAAAAACTAGGGTTTTTTGGCAAAATAGCTAAATTTTTTAAATCAGTAAAATCTGAATTAAAAAAAGTTAACTGGCCAAATAAAGAAGAAATTACTTCAAATACATTAGTTGTAATTGTAACTGTAATTGCTTTGATAACATTTATTGGTTTAATAGATCTAACGCTGGCTAATATAATTACTCCATTAATTTCGTAATTGAGGAGGTGAGGATTCTCTAGAGGATCCTTTAATATGAGTGAAAAAAGCAAGTTTAATGAAGAACTAGAAAATGTGAGAGAAGATATACCCTGGTATGTTGTTCACACATATTCGGGACATGAAAGAAAAGTTAAGGCAAATCTTGAGAAAAGAATAGCCAGTACAGGTATGGAAGATAGTATTTTTAGAATTTTAGTTCCAACTGAAGAAAAAATAGAGAAGAAAAAAGGAAAAGATGAAGTAGTTAAAAAAAGAATTTTTCCTGGATATATCTTACTACAGATGGATATGAATGATAAATCTTGGTATGTTGTCAAAAACACACCGGGTGTAATTGGCTTTGTTAGCGGTGGGACTAAACCACTTCCTGTAGAAAAAGCAGAAGTTGATGCTATTTTAAGCAGTATGGGGGAAAAAGCTAAAAAAGTTTCTGTTGATTTTGAAGTCGGAGATCAAGTTACCGTAAAAGATGGACCATTTGAAGATTTTGATGGGGTTATTAAAGAAATTCATCCAGAACAGGGCAAAGCTAAAATTCTTGTCTCTATGTTTGGAAGAGAAACTCCAGTTGAATTGGAATTTGATCAATTTGATAAACATTAGTAAAGATTTTTAAATAGATAACTATTTTGAAGAAAGGGGTGTTTTAAATGGCTAAACAGGTTATGACAGTTATTAAATTACAGATTCCTGGTGGACAGGCTAACCCTGCACCACCTGTAGGTCCAGCACTTGGACAGCATGGTGTTAATATTATGGAATTCTGTAAATCTTTTAACGCAAAAACTAAAGAAAATCAGGGAACTTTAATTCCTGTAGAAATCACAGTATATCAGGATCGTTCTTTTGATTTTATTACTAAAACTCCACCAGCTGCTGTGTTATTAAAGCAGGCTGCAGGAATTGACACTGCTTCTGGAGAACCAAATGTTAATAAGGTTGCTACAGTAAGCAAAGATGCTGTACAAAAGATTGCAGAAACTAAAATGCAGGATTTAAATGCAGGTAGTTTAGAAGCTGCAATGAGCATGATTGAAGGTACTGCAAGAAGTATGGGCATTTTGGTAGAGTGAATTTAATATTTAACTCTAAATAAAAATTAAAATCAATTTGTAATTATAGACGACGTAATTCAGTGGGAGGAAAATTCCGCTAATACCACAAAGGAGGAATAATAATGGCAAAAAGTAAACGTTATGCAGAAACATTAGAAAAATTTGATCGCGAAAAATTATATGAGCCCAAAGAAGCTTTTGGATTAGTTAAAGAACTTGCAACTGCAAACTTTGATGAAACAATTGAATTGTCAGCAAGATTGGGAGTAGATCCTAAACATGCTGATCAGAATATTAGAGGAACTGTTGTATTACCGGAAGGTACAGGTCAAGAAATAACTTTAATTGTATTTGCAAAAGGTGAAAAAGCCAAAGAGGCTGAAGAAGCTGGAGCAGATTTTGTAGGTGGCGAAGAACTTGCAGAAAAAATTGAAGGTGGCTGGTTAGATTTTGATTTAGCTATTGCTACACCTGATATGATGAGTGTAGTTGGCCGCTTAGGTAGAGTTTTAGGGCCAAAGGGATTAATGCCTAATCCTAAAGCGGGTACTGTTACTTTTGAATTAGAAAAAGCAGTTGCCGAATTTAAAGCCGGTAAATTAGAATATCGCGTTGATAAAACAGGTATTGTTCACTTACCAATTGGTAAGTCTTCTTTTACAGAAGAAGAACTTTTGAATAACTATCACAAAATCATGGATACTCTTGCAAAAGAACGTCCTGCAGCAGCTAAGGGTAAATTTTTTAGATCTTTAGCTATCTCACCAACAATGGGTCCTGGAGTGAAAGTTGATTCAGCAGCTACAATGTCTTTCATTGGTAGATAAAAAAAGTTTGACCTGTTAAGATTTTTATGTTATATTTATTGAGACAAGAAAATAACCTTTCCGAAGACAGCAGGGGCATGATGCTTAAATTTCCTGCCGAGGGCAACTTTCTGCAAATATTATTTTTGCATTTATACCTCCTGGCTGTCTACAGGAGGTTTTTTCAATTTATAAAGTTATAAAGATGAAATGTTAAGCTCATATTTTAAGGGGGGTGAAAATGTGGCAAGACCAGAAAAAGAAGCAGTTGTTAAAGAACTTACTGATAAATTTGGCACTGCGAAATCACTTGTAATTACAGATTATCTGGGTTTGAATGTTGCCGAAATAACCGAATTAAGAAGTAAACTGCGAGAAGCAGGGGTAGAATTTAAAGTTGTAAAAAATACTCTGGCTACTATTGCGGCTAACGATGTTGAAATGGAAGAAATGACAGAATTTTTCTCAGGTCCAACAGCTATCGCTTTTGGTGAAGAAGATGCTGTATCTCCTGCGAAAATTTTAGTTGAGTATGCTAAAGAGCATGAAGTTTTAGAAATTAAAGCTGGTTTTTTAAATGGTGAAATTATAAGTAAAGAAAAAGTGGAATCTCTAGCAGAAATTCCATCCAGAGAAGAACTGCTGGCAAAGGCTTTTGCAAGTATGAAAGCACCCCTTACTGGATTGGTTAACGTACTGCAGGGTAATATCCGCGGCTTAGTACAAGTATTAAATCAAATTAAAGAAGAGAAAGCTTAAAAAAATTAAGGAGGATTATTATAATGAATAAAGAAGAAATTATTAGTGCAATTGAAGAAATGAGTGTTTTAGAATTATCCGAGTTGGTGGAAGAGTTAGAGGATAAGTTTGGTGTAAGTGCAGCAGCACCTGTAGCAGTAGCTGGAGCAGCAGCAGCTGGTGGAGCGGCTGAAGAAGAAAAATCTGAATTTGATGTTTTCTTAGCTGAGGTTGGCGGCAAGAAAATTAAAGTTATTAAAGCAGTTCGTGAACTAACAGGTTTAGGTCTAAAAGAAGCTAAGGCTGTTGTTGATGAAGCTCCTGGTAATGTAAAAGAAGGATTAAGCAAAGAAGACGCAGAAGAAATGAAAGAAAAGTTAGAAGAAGCTGGAGCAACTGTAGAGCTTAAGTAATCCAGTTTTATTAGCAATTATGATAATAGTCCTACTGTGTAATTTTTATACAGTGGGGCTATTTTTTCATACTGTATTATGAGATTCTTTCTTTTATATACATTTATACATCATCTTCATTATTTATATAAATTTTTATTTAAAAATTTATTATTTATACATATAAAGGATTATATCAATTATGAAGTTAATGACTAATGAAAAAAGATTGCAAATGGGAGAATTTCATCTTAAAATCTCTTGACAAGAGATTTTTCCTGTGCTATCATTATTAGATGTCTATAAGGTAAATAAGTAAATGATTATTATGGGATAGTTTCAGCTAATTATTAGAATTTCCTGGGGGTGCAATGATGTCAACGGCAAGGGAAAGATATACTTTTAGTAAAATTGATGACGCGATGGACTTGCCAGATCTGATTTATACACAATTAAACTCTTATCAGTGGTTTTTAGAAGAAGGGTTGCGCGAGGTTTTTGATGAAATCTCACCAATTGAAGATTTTTCTGAAAATCTGGTACTCGAATTTGTAGATTATTATTTAGAGGATCCCGAATATACAGTAGAAGAGTGTCGGGATAGAGATGATACTTATTCAGCTTCTTTGCAGGTTAAGGTTCGACTGATCAACAAAGAAACTGGTGAAGTCAAGGAACAGGAAGTATTTATGGGTGATTTTCCACTTATGACTGATAAAGCAACATTTATTATTAATGGTGCTGAAAGAGTAGTGGTTAATCAGCTGGTTAGATCATCTGGTGTTTATTTTAGTGATGAAAGAACAAAAGACGGGCGCCGTTTGATAACAGGTAGTATTATACCTAATCGCGGAGCTTGGATAGAATTTGAATATGATAAAAAACGAATAATTTCTGTAAGAGTTGATAGAACAAGAAAACTTCCATCAACTGTTTTGTTGCGTGCACTTGGTTTTGGTACAGATGCAGAAATTACAGATGAATTTGGTGATTCAGAAGTACTGCATGATACTTTAGAGAGAGACAGTACTGAATCTAAAGAAGAAGCTTTAATTGAATTATATAAGCGCCTTCGTCCGGGAGAGCCACCTACAGTAGAAAGCGCTACCAATCTTTTAGACTCGTTATTTTTTGATCATAAAAGATATGATATGGCAGCTGTTGGGCGCTATAAATTAAATAAAAAATTAGAAGTAGATGTAGATAAAGATCGTAAATATCTGCATATAGATGATATTGCAGCAACTGTAAAATATATGATAAAACTAATTTATAATGATCCGGAAGCATATATTGATGATATTGATCACTTGGGTAACCGCCGTTTAAAAACCGTCGGTGAGTTACTTCAGAATCAGTTTAGAATTGGACTTTCCAGAATGGAAAGAGTTGTGAGAGAAAGAATGACTATTCAAGATGTAGATGTAGTTACTCCTCAGGCTTTAATTAACACTAGACCTGTTGTAGCTTCTATCCAAGAATTTTTTGGTAGTTCACAGCTTTCTCAGTTTATGGATCAGACTAATCCGATGTCAGAGCTAACCCATAAAAGAAGATTATCTGCTCTTGGACCAGGTGGTCTGAGTAGAGAAAGAGCTGGTTTTGATGTACGTGATGTTCACCATTCTCACTATGGTCGGATCTGTCCTATTGAAACACCAGAGGGGCCTAACATTGGTCTGATTGGTACAATGGGAACTTATGCTAAGACTAATGAATTTGGGTTTTTAATGACTCCTTATCGTAGAGTAGTTGATTCTAGAGTTACTGATGAAATTGACTATCTAACTGCTGATGAAGAAGATAAACATATAATTGCACAGGCAAATGCAGAAATTGATGAAGATGGAAACTTTACTAAAGAATTTGTTATCGCTCGTAAAAGAGGAGACATTTTAGAGGTGCATCCGGAAGATTTAGATTACATGGATGTTTCTACCAAGCAAATGGTTGGTGTCTCTGCAGCAATGATACCTTTCTTAGAAAATGATGATGCAAACCGGGCTTTAATGGGTGCTAATATGCAGCGTCAGGCAGTTCCACTGATGATAACTGATGCTCCAATGGTTGCAACAGGTATGGAATACAAAGCTGCTAAAGATTCAGGTGCAGTTATTGTAGCAGAAAAAGATGGAGAAGTTGTTAGCGTAACTTCTAACAAAATAATGGTTAAAAATGATGAAGGTTTAATTGATAGTTATCAATTAATGAAATATAAAAGATCTAATCAGGGCAGCTGTATGAATCAAAAGCCAATTGTAGCCAAAGGTGATCAAATTAAAGCAGGAGATATAATTGCTGACGGCCCTTCAACCGAAAAGGGAGAAATGGCACTTGGAAGAAATTCATTAATTGCATTTATGCCCTGGGAAGGGTATAACTATGAGGATGCTATTTTAATTAGTGAGAATCTGGTTAAAGAAGATGCATTTACTACAATTCATATAGAAGAGCACGAAGCAGAGGCTAGAGATACAAAGCTTGGTCCTGAAGAAATAACTCGGGATATACCTAATGTTGGAGAAAGTTCACTCAAAAATCTGGATGAACGAGGGATTATTCGGGTTGGAGCAGAAGTTTCAGAAGGAGATATCTTAGTCGGTAAAGTAACTCCTAAGGGAGAAACTGAATTATCAGCAGAAGAAAGATTATTAAGAGCTATTTTTGGTGAAAAAGCTCGAGAAGTTAGAGACACTTCTTTAAAAGTACCTCATGGAGAAGAGGGTATAGTTGTAGATGTTAAAGTTTTTTCTCGTGAACAGGGAGATGACTTAAAACCAGGGGTTAATCGTCTGGTAAGAGTTTATGTTGCAACTAAGAGAAAAATATCTGTAGGAGATAAACTTGCTGGTCGTCACGGTAATAAAGGTGTTATTTCAAGAATTTTACCTGAAGAAGATATGCCTTTCTTACCAAATGGTGAGCCAGTAGAAGTTGTACTTAATCCACTTGGTGTACCTTCTCGGATGAACATTGGACAGGTACTGGAAACTCATCTTGGTATGGCTGCTAGAGCTCTGGGAATTTATACTGAAACCCCAGTCTTCAACGGTGCTACTGAGGAAGAAGTGGAAAATATTCTTGAAGAAGCAGGTTTAGCGAGAGATGGTAAAACTGTTTTATATGATGGTAGAACCGGTAAAAGATTTGAAGAAAGAGTAACGGTTGGAGTTATGTATATTCTAAAGCTCCATCACTTAGTTGATGATAAATTACATGCTCGTTCAACAGGACCTTATTCTCTTGTTACACAACAGCCGCTGGGAGGTAAAGCTCAGTTTGGTGGTCAGCGTTTTGGTGAGATGGAAGTTTGGGCACTTGAAGCATATGGTGCTGCTTACACCCTACAGGAGATGTTGACAATTAAATCTGATGATGTTGTGGGAAGAGTTAAAGCTTATGAAGCAATTGTTAAGGGAGAAAATGTTCCTGATCCCGGCATTCCAGAATCATTTAAAGTATTAATCAAAGAGATGCAGAGTCTTGGACTTGATGCTCGAATCTTTACTTCAGATGAAGAGGAACTGCAGGTTGCTGAGAATGAGGATGAAATGATGGAAACAGCACAAAAACTTGGTTTAGATACAGACTTAAAATTAAGTCGTGATAATGATGATAAAGACGAATAATTACAATATAGAAAGGGGAGAGACCCTTGTTAAATGTGAATAATTTCGATTCAATGAGGATCGGAGTTGCTTCTGCAGAGCAGATACGTGAATGGTCCCGGGGAGAGGTTAAAAAACCGGAAACAATTAACTACAGAACTTTAAAACCTGAAAAAGATGGTTTATTCTGTGAGAAAATTTTCGGTCCGACCAAGGATTATGAATGTCACTGTGGAAAGTATAAGCGGGTCCGTTATAAAGGTGTTGTGTGTGACCGCTGTGGAGTAGAGGTAACTAGATCCAAAGTCAGAAGAGAAAGAATGGGGCACATAGAATTGGCTGCACCATGCACACACATTTGGTATTTCAAAGGTATCCCCAGTCGACTGGGTTTGATAATGGACATGTCACCAAGAGCATTAGAAAAAGTTATCTATTTTGTACATTATTTAGTAACTGATCCTGGGGACACTCCATTAAGTGAAAAGCAGCTGCTTGCAGAAAGTGAATACAGGGAAGCCAAAAACAAGTATGGCAATACCTTTAAAGCTGCCATGGGAGCAGAGGCTGTTCAGGAACTACTGGGAAGAATTAATGTAAAAGATGAGGTCGAAGAGCTAAAGAAAGAAGTTAAGGAAGCGAGTGGGCAGCGCCGCAAAAGAGCTGTTCGCCGTCTGGAAGTTATGGATGGACTTTTAGATTCAGGTTTAAACCCTGCTAATCTAGTTATGAATGCAATTCCAGTTATTCCACCTGATTTAAGACCAATGGTTCAGCTTGATGGTGGACGCTTTGCTACTTCTGATTTAAATGATTTATATAGAAGAGTTATTAACCGTAATAATAGATTAAAAAGACTGCTTGATCTTGGAGCCCCAGAAATCATTATTCGCAATGAAAAACGGATGCTGCAGGAATCTGTAGATGCATTAATTGACAATGGACGTCGTGGTAGGCCGGTTACTGGTGCGGGTAATAGACCACTGAAATCCTTAAGTGATATGCTTAAAGGTAAACAGGGTCGTTTCCGCCAAAACTTACTTGGTAAGCGTGTTGATTACTCAGGTCGTTCAGTTATTGTTGTTGGTCCAGATCTTAAGATGCATCAATGCGGCCTACCTAAGAAAATGGCTTTAGAGTTGTTTAAACCATTTGTGATGAGAGGTCTGGTTGAAGACGGACATGCTCACAACATTAAAAATGCAAAAAGAATGGTTGAAGATGTAGATGAGGCAGTTTGGGGTATTTTAGAAGAAGCTATTAAAGATCATCCAGTACTTCTAAACCGTGCACCGACACTGCATAGGCTTGGTATTCAGGCTTTTGAGCCAGTGCTGGTAGAGGGTAAAGCTATTAAATTACATCCGTTAGTATGCCCAGCCTATAACGCTGACTTTGATGGGGACCAGATGGCTGTACATTTACCTTTATCTGTAGAAGCACAGGCTGAATCTCGTTTATTAATGTTGGCAACTACAAATATTTTAAACCCATCAGATGGTGGTCCAATTACTGTACCAACACAGGATATGGTTTTAGGAATCTTCTATTTAACTACTATTAAAGAAGATCGCAAAGGTGCTGGTAAAATATTTGCTAATGCTGATGAAGCAATTAAAGCCTATGATACAGATCGAGTACATCTGCAGGCACCTGTTAAAGTAAGGTTAGATGGAGAAATAATTGAAACTTCAATTGGTCGAGTTATCTTTAATGAGTCTCTACCGGAAGAGCTGGAGTTTATTAACAAGAGATTTGGCAAGAGTGATTTAGGAGATTTAATTACTGATTTATATGAAGAAGTTGGTAATGATAAAACAGCTGCTACTCTTGATAAAATCAAAGAGATGGGATATGACTTTGCTACAAGATCTGGTATTTCCATAGCTGTAAGTGATGCGGAAATTCCACCTTCTAAACCTGCTATTGTTTCGAAAGCCGAAGATGAAGTTCATCAGATCGAAAACCATTACCGCCGTGGTGCTATAACTGAAGATGAAAGATATCATAAGGTGGTAGATATTTGGAATCAGGCAAAAGATGATGTAACTGATGCACTATTAGAAAACCTTGATGAAAGCAATAATATTTATATTATGGCTATCTCCGGTGCTCGTGGTAATACATCTCAGATTTCACAGCTTGCTGGTATGCGTGGTTTAATGGCAGACCCATCAGGTAGAATTATTGATGTTCCAATCCGTTCCAGTTTCCGTGAAGGTTTAGACGTATTAGAATATTTCTTATCTACTCATGGTGCTCGTAAAGGTCTGGCTGATACTGCTCTGAGAACTGCCGACTCTGGTTATTTGACCAGACGTTTGGTTGATGTATCACAGGATGTTATTGTACGAGAAAACGACTGTGGTACTGACAGGGGAATTGAAGTTGAAGCTATTGGTCCTAAGGGTAAAAATGCTGTAGAACCTTTATCTGAAAGATGTATTGGTAGATTTACAGCTGAAGAAATTCTTGATCCTGAAAGCGGAGAAGTTATTGTTGAAAATAACACTCTAATTGACAGAAAAAAAATGAGCAAAATTGAAACAGCTGGTATAGATAAAGTTAAAATTAGATCTAACTTAACCTGTGAAGCACAACATGGAGTTTGCCGTAAATGTTATGGACGCAACCTGGCAACAGGAAAGCTGGTAGATATTGGAGAATCAATTGGTATCGTTGCAGCACAGTCTATTGGTGAGCCTGGTACCCAGCTGACAATGCGTACCTTCCACACCGGTGGTGTTGCAGGAGATGATATCACCCAGGGTCTTCCTAGAGTTGAAGAGCTTTTTGAAGGAAGAACTCCTAAAGGGCAGGCAATTATGACTGAAAGAGAAGGTTATGTAACAATTGTCGAAAAGAAAAACTCCAAACGAGTTGTAGTTGAAAATGAAGACGGTAAAAAGAAAACATACAAGATTCCTTATGGGTCTAAAATGATAGTCAAAGATAATGATTATGTTAAATCAGGTGATAAACTGACAGAAGGTCCACTTGATCCAAACGTATTGCTGAAAGTTAAGGGAGAAAAAGCTGTACAAAATTATCTTTTAGAAGAAGTGCAAAATGTTTACCGTTCACAGGGTGTTGAAATAAATGATAAGCATATTGAGGTAATTGTTCGCCAGATGATGAAGAAGTTAAAAATCATTAAACCTGGAGATACTGATTTACTCCCAGGAAGTTTGGTTAATAGATATGATTATCGTCAGGCAAATAAAGAAGCAGCTGATAATAATAACGAAACAGCTGTTGCTAAACCTGAACTCCTTGGAATAACTAAAGCTTCGCTTGCTACAGATTCATTCTTGTCTGCAGCTTCATTCCAGGAAACTACTAGAGTACTGACTGAAGCATCACTAGATGGAAAAATTGATCCATTATTAGGTTTAAAAGAAAATGTAATTATTGGTCAATTGATTCCTGCAGGTACCGGAATGAAATATTATAGAGATATTGATGTTGTAAAAGAAGATGGAACTAAATTTGGTGACTTAACTGAAGATTTAACTGAAGTTGAATAATCGATTTTTAGTTAAATAGCATTATAAATATAATATAAATCTAAAGAGTTTTCCCACTGTTGATTGACATAATTTCGGACTTAAAGTTATTTCTAAATTATGTTCAGTCTTTAAAACACAAGTCGGGAAAACTCTTTTTAAATTTCTCTTGACATGATAGTCTAAAACTGTTAAAATACTTAAGTGTGCTCAGCAAAGTTTGATTTGGAGGTAAAGTTAATATGCTAAGCAATAAATGCAGTGCTGAACTACTTGTAGGCAGCAAGCAGACTTTAAAAGCTATAGCAAACAATCAAGTAAAAAAGATATTTTTAGCTAAAGATATTGATCAGCCTTTAAAAAAAGAAATACTCAAGGCTGTTAATGATAATAATATTCCTTTTGAGATTGTAGAAAGCAAAAATGAATTGGGCAGAATTTGTGGAATAGATGTTTCTGCAGCTTCTGCAGTTCTATTGAAATAACTGGAAGGAGGTGGGATTGCATGCCGACAATTAGTCAGTTGGTTCGTAAAGGACGAGAAAAGACTAAAAAGAAGACTTCCGCTCCTGCTTTGGAGGGTTCTCCACAGAAAAGGGGTGTCTGTACTAGAGTATATACTGCTACTCCTAAAAAGCCTAACTCAGCTTTAAGAAAAGTAGCTCGTGTACGTTTAACTAATGGAAAAGAGGTAACAGCCTATATTCCAGGAATTGGACATAATTTACAGGAACACTCTGTTGTGTTAGTAAGAGGTGGAAGAGTTAAGGATTTACCAGGTGTTAGATATCATATTGTTAGAGGAGCACTCGATACAGCTGGTGTAGAGGACAGAAAACAGGGACGTTCCAAATATGGTGTAAAAAAACCTAAGTAAAAGGAGGAATTTTAGTGCGCAAAAATAGAGCAGAAAAAAGAGATGTAGTACCAGATCCGGTATATGATAATGTTGTTGTCAGCAGAATTATTAATAAATTAATGTTAGACGGCAAAAAAGGACTGGCTGAAAAAGCATTTTACAGTGCTCTTGATATCATCTCCGAAAAAACTGGGGAAGATGCTTTAACAGTTGTAAGTGAAGCAATTGAGAACATAAAACCAGCTCTTGAAGTTAAATCAAGACGTGTTGGTGGTTCAAACTATCAGGTACCGGTAGAAGTAGATGAAGATAGAAAAAGAACTTTAGCCTTACGCTGGTTAGTAACAGCAGCTAGAGCTCGTAATGAAAGAACAATGAGAGAAAGAATTGCTGGAGAAATTACGGACGCATATAACAATACTGGCGGCGCAGTTAGAAAGAAAGAAGAAGTCCATCGTATGGCTGAAGCCAATAGAGCTTTTGCACATTATAGATGGTAATTTAGTTGCGTGATGATGTATATAATTTTTATATAAGGGGGGAGAATAGTGGCCCGACAATTTCCACTAGAAAAAACACGTAACATTGGTATTATGGCACATATTGATGCAGGTAAGACGACTACAACAGAAAGAATTTTATACTATACAGGTCGAGTTCATAAAATGGGTGAAACTCATGATGGGGCATCTGTTATGGATTGGATGGAGCAGGAACAGGAAAGAGGAATTACAATCACTTCTGCTGCTACTACCTGTCAGTGGCGTGAAAATCGAATTAACATTATAGATACGCCCGGACACGTGGACTTTACAGTTGAGGTAGAAAGATCCCTAAGAGTTTTAGACGGGGCAATTGCTTTATTCTGTTCTGTTGGTGGTGTTGAACCACAATCTGAAACTGTATGGAGACAGGCTGATAAATATGGAGTTCCTAGAATTGCATTTGTTAACAAAATGGATAGAACAGGAGCCGATTTTTTCAGAGCTGTAGATATGATGAAAGATAGACTTGGAGCTAATGCAGTTCCGATTCAGCTTCCGATTGGAAGTGAAGATAGCTTTGATGGTGTTGTTGATTTGGTAGAAATGGATGCTATTGTTTATGAAGATGAACTTGGTGTTGATTTTGATAGAATTGAAATACCAGAAGATATGAAAGATCAGGCAGAAGAGTACAGAGAAATTTTAATGGAAGTTCTGGCTGAAGAAGATGACGAATTTATGATGAAATATTTAGAAGGTGAAGTAAGTACTGATGATATTAAAGATTTACTTCGTCAAGCAGTACTTAATGTGAATGTAATTCCAGTATTATGTGGATCTGCCTTTAAAAATAAAGGTGTGCAGATGTTACTGGATGCAGTTTTGGATTATTTACCTTCTCCAATTGATGTACCACCAATTGAAGGTTTTAATCCAGAAACAGAAGAAACTGAAGTTAGAGAAGCAGATGATGACGCTCCTTTCGCCGGTCTGGCATTTAAAATTATGTCTGATCCTTATGTTGGGAAGTTAGCTTTCTTTAGATCTTATTCTGGAACTTTGGCAGCAGGTTCTTATGTCTATAATGCAACAGCAGATATTCGCGAAAGAGTTGGCCGTATCTTACAGATGCACGCTAACCGTCGTGAAGAAAGAGATGAAATCTTTGCTGGTGATCTTGGTGCTTTAGTTGGTCTTAAAAATACCAGTACAGGTGATACAATCTGTGATCAGGAAAACCCAATTATTTTAGAAGCAATGGAATTCCCTGAGCCAGTTATTGGTGTTGCAATTGAGCCTAAGAGTAAAGCTGACCAAGATAAACTTGGTGAAGCTCTACAAAGATTAGCTGAAGAGGATCCGACTTTTAGAGTTCATACTGATGAAGAAACAGGACAAACAATTATTGAAGGTATGGGAGAATTACACCTGGAAGTTATTGTTGACCGCCTCTTAAGAGAATTCAAAGTTGATGCTAATATTGGTAAACCTAAGGTAGCATATAGAGAAACAATAACTAAGAAAGTTACTGGTGTTGAAGGTAAATTTATCCGACAGTCTGGTGGTCGTGGACAGTATGGACATGTTGTAATGGACATTGAGCCACAGGATGCAGGCGAAGGTTTTGAATTTGAAGATAAAATTACTGGTGGATCAATCCCGCGTGAATACATTCCTTCTGTAGAAGATGGAATCAGAGAAGCTATGGAAAACGGAATTATTGCTGGTTATCCAGTTGTTGATGTTAAGGTAACACTTAATGATGGTAGTTACCATGATGTTGACTCATCTGAAATGGCATTTAAAATAGCTGGTTCAATGGGTTTCAGAGAAGGAGCTAAAAAAGCTGCACCTGCAATCTTAGAACCTGTGATGAGTGTTGAAGTTGTAACTCCCGAAGAATATATGGGAGATGTAATGGGTGACCTTAATGGACGCCGCGGAAAAGTTGAAGGTATGGAACCTAGAGGTAATGCTCAGGTAGTTAGCGCCCATGTACCTCTTTCTGAGATGTTTGGTTACTCTACTGATCTTCGTTCTAAAACACAGGGTAGAGCAACATACACAATGCAGTTCTCACACTATGAACAGGCACCAAAAAGTATTGCTAAAGAAATTATTGGAGAATAGATAAAATTTTAAGGAGGAATAAAAAATGGCAAAAGCAAAATTTGAAAGAACAAAACCACATGTTAACATAGGAACAATAGGACATGTTGACCATGGAAAAACAACACTAACAGCAGCAATCACAAATGTGTTAGCAAATTATGGTGGAGCAGAAGTAAGAGCATTTGATTCAATTGATAATGCTCCAGAAGAAAAAGAAAGAGGAATCACAATTGCGACATCTCACGTAGAGTACGAAACAGAAGCAAGACACTATGCTCACGTAGACTGCCCAGGACACGCTGACTATGTAAAGAACATGATTACAGGGGCAGCACAGATGGATGGAGCGATTTTAGTAGTATCTGCAGCAGATGGACCAATGCCCCAGACAAGAGAGCATATCCTTTTAGCTCGTCAGGTTGGTGTACCATCAATCGTAGTATTCTTAAACAAAGCAGATATGGTAGACGATGAAGAGTTAATCGAGCTTGTAGAGATGGAAGTAAGAGAACTCTTAAACGAATATGATTTTCCAGGAGACGATATTCCTGTAATAGTAGGATCTGCTTTAAAGGCAGCTGAAAACGGAGATCCAGAAGGAGAATGGGGTAAGAAGATTATAGAGCTTATGGATGCAGTAGACAGCTATATTCCAGAGCCAGAAAGAGACACAGACAAACCATTCTTAATGCCTGTAGAGGATGTATTCTCAATCACAGGACGTGGAACAGTAGCCACAGGAAGAATTGATAGAGGAGTGCTGCATCCATCAGATGAGGTAGAAATAGTAGGAATCAAAGATACAACAACAACAGTAGTAACAGGAGTAGAGATGTTCCGTAAGATGTTAGATGAAGCGCAAGCAGGAGATAACATTGGAGCCTTATTAAGAGGTGTAAAGAGAGAAGACATCGAAAGAGGTCAGGTACTGGCAAAGCCGGGAAGTATTACACCACACACAAAGTTTAACGCAGAAGTATATGTACTAAGTAAAGATGAGGGTGGAAGACACACACCATTCTTTGATGGATACAGACCCCAGTTTTATTTCCGTACAACAGACGTAACTGGAGACATTAGTTTACCAGAAGGAGTAGATATGGTAATGCCTGGAGATAACATTGAGATGACAGGAGAACTAATTACTCCAATAGCTATGGAAGAAGGACTGCGTTTTGCAATCCGCGAAGGTGGTCACACAGTAGGAGCCGGAGTTGTAACTGAAATTATTGAGTAGGC
>NZ_SOEF01000017.1:0-19657 GCF_004366375.1 Halanaerobium congolense | reverse complement strand
AACTAATTACTCCAATAGCTATGGAAGAAGGACTGCGTTTTGCAATCCGCGAAGGTGGTCACACAGTAGGAGCCGGAGTTGTAACTGAAATTATTGAGTAGGTATAAAAAAGCAGAGGAGGCAGCCTCCTCGCTTTTTCTATGCTCCTAACTGAGCTTAAATCGTAAAGATTAAGGAGGTAAGCAAATGGCAAAACACGAAAAAATTAGGATTCGCCTGAAAGCTTTTGAACATGAGCTCCTAGATCAATCAGCAGAAAAGATTGTTGCTACTGCTGAGAGAACTGGTGCAGATGTATCTGGTCCAGTACCTTTACCAACAGAGAAAGAGGTATTTACAGTGCTTCGCTCACCTCATGTTCACAAAGATTCTAGAGAACAATTTGAAATGAGAACACATAAAAGATTGATCGATATTCTCGATCCTACATCAAAAACTGTAGACTCACTGATGAGGCTTGATTTGCCCGCAGGAGTAAATATAGAAATTAAACTTTAATGTCAGGAGGTGTATTAGGCCATGGTTAAAGCTATATTAGGAAAAAAGCTGGGTATGACTCAGTATTTTAAGGATAATGGAGAGCTGGTACCTGTAACTGTAGTTGAGGCCGGTCCCTGTGTTGTTACACAGATCAAAACTACAGAAAAAGATGGATATAATTCAGTACAGCTTGGATTTGGAGAAGTTAAAAAGCACAGACTTAATAAACCTGAACTTGGTCAATTTGAAACCCGTGATCTTGAACCAAAGAAACACTTAAGAGAGTTTAAAGGTTTAGATCTGGAATTAAGTGAAGGTAGTGAAATAAAAGCTGATATTTTCGAAGTTGGAGAAAAAGTTAATGTTAGTGGCATTTCCAAAGGTAAAGGATTTGCTGGTAATATTAAAAGATGGAATCAGCATAGAGGACCTATGACACACGGTTCACACTTCCATCGTGCACCAGGTTCAATTGGTGCTGTTGATGCAAGAAGAGTATATAAAGGATTCAAAATGCCTGGAAGAATGGGGCATAATAGAGTTACTGAAAGAAACTTAGAAGTAGTAAAAGTTGATTTAGAGCGTAATGTTTTATTAATTGCTGGTCCAGTACCAGGAGCTAAAAAAGCAGTGCTCGAAATTAAATCTGTTAACAATTAAATAAGTTTAGAAAGGAGGATTTTTGATGCCGCAGGTAGCAAAATTCAATCAGAGTGGAAAAGAACTCGAAAAAGTAGAATTAAACGATTCTGTTTTTAATGATAAAATAAACAAACATGTTGTACATCAAGTAGTTAATGCTCAATTAGCTGCTAGAAGAGGCGGAAATGCTTCTACAAAAACACGAGGAAATGTTCGCGGTGGTGGACGCAAACCTTGGAGACAAAAAGGTACTGGACGTGCTCGTCACGGAAGTATTCGATCTCCTTTATGGGTAGGTGGAGGAATTACCTTTGGACCTTCTCCCCGTAGTTATGATAAAAAGTTAACTAAAAAGATGAGAAGATTAGCTCTCAGATCTGTTTTAACCGATAAGGTAGAGAGAGATGAACTAATTTTAGTTGATAAGATTGAGCTTGATCAACCAAAAACAAAAGCAGTGATTAATATTTTAGCTGATTTAAATTTAGAAGATAAAAAAGTTGTTTTAGTTATGCCCGAAAAGGATGAAAACTTATATCTTTCAGCTAGAAATATTCCTAATGTAAAAACTCTGCTGGCCGGTTCAATAAATGCATATGATCTTTTAGATAATGAAATGGTTGTCTTCATCGAAGAAGCGGTTAAAATGGTTGAGGAGGTGCTGGGCGAATGAAAGATGCAAGAGATATTATCATAGCACCTATTATTTCTGAAAACACTATGGATCAGATGCAGGAGGCTAATACTTATACATTTAAGGTAGCTAAAAATGCAAACAAAGTAGAAATTAGAAACGCAGTAGAAGAGATCTTCTCTGTAGATGTTATAAATGTTAATACAATGAATGTTAGAGGTAAAAAAAGAAGACTCGGCTTCCATGTTGGTAAAAAACCTGACTGGAAAAAAGCTTTAGTTAAGCTGGCTGAGGGCGATGAAATAGAAATTTATGAAGGCCTCTAAAAAATAATTAATAAAGGAGGGAAAAAAGATGGCGATTAAAAGTTTTAAACCAACCACACCTTCAAGGCGTTATATGACTGTTGCTAGTTTTGATGAAATTACAACCGATACGCCAGAAAAGAGCCTGCTGGCTCCAATCAAAAGAAAGGGTGGACGTAATGCAAATGGTAGAATTACCAGCCGTCATCAGGGTGGTGGACATAAGCGCCGCTATCGTATTATAGATTTTAAGCGGGATAAAGATGGAATTCCTGCTAAAGTAAAGACTATAGAATATGATCCAAATCGTTCTGCAAGAATCGCTCTGCTGCAGTATGCAGATGGAGAAAAGAGATATATTTTGGCTCCAAATAAAGTAGAAGTTGGTGACACACTTGATACTGGAGCAGCTGCAGATATTACTGCAGGTAATGCACTTCAGTTAAAAGATATTCCTGTAGGTACAGTAGTACACAATGTAGAAATGCAGGCAGGAAAAGGTGGCCAGATTGCTCGTTCTGCTGGCACAATGGCACAGGTTCTTGCTAAAGAAGATAAATTTGTACATTTAAAGATGCCTTCCGGTGAAGTGAGATTAATTCACCAGGTATGTAAGGCAACTATTGGACAGGTTGGTAATATTGATCATGAAAATATTACAGTTGGTAAAGCCGGACGCAGCCGCTGGAAAGGTAAAAGACCTCATGTACGCGGTGTAGTTATGAATCCTCATGACCACCCACACGGTGGTGGAGAAGGTAAATCACCTGCTGGTAGACATCCTGTAACTCCGTGGGGTAAACCTACTATGGGTAAGAAGACACGTAAACCAAAGCGCTCAGATAAGTATATTATTCGTTCACGTCACGCCAAGAAGCGCAAATAGTAGAAAGGAGGATTATTGATGGCTAGATCTATAAAAAAGGGACCTTTTGTCTCAAAGAAACTAATTGCCAAAATCAGAGAAATGAATGAGAGTGGAAAAAAACAGGTTGTAAAAACCTGGTCTAGAAGCTCAACCATTTTCCCTGAAATGGTTGGACATACAATTGCTGTTCATGATGGTCGCAAGCATGTACCGGTATATATATCTGAAGAAATGGTAGGGCACAAATTAGGAGAATTCGCTCCAACCAGAATCTTTAGAGGTCACAGCCGCCATACAGAACGTTCAACAGCACTTAAATAGGAAATATTGTTATATAGAGTAAGGGGGTTTTAAAATGGAAGCAAAAGCAGTTGCAAAGCATCTGCGTATTACTGCCCGTAAAGCACGTCTGGTTACAGATTTAATTAAGGGTAAGGACGTTAATACAGCAGTTGCAATTTTAAAAAGCACACCGAAAAAAGCTGCGAAGATGGTAGAAAAAGTATTAAATTCAGCTACAGCAAATGCTGAAAATAATCATGATATGTTTGTAGATGACCTTTTTGTTAAAAGAGCTTTTGTTGATGAGGGTCCTACAATGAAAAGATGGAAAGCACGTGCTCAGGGATCGGCTAGTCCTATTAATAAAAGAACAAGCCATATCACAATCGTTTTAAGCGATACAAAGGAGGGATAGAATTTGGGTAATAAAATAAATCCACATGGTCTCCGAGTTGGAGTTATAAAAGATTGGGAAGCGAAATGGTATGCGGATAAAAGTGATTATGCCAAGCTTTTAAATGAAGACCGTGAGATCAGAAGTCATGTTAAGGAAAAAATGTTTGAAGCTGGAATTTCTAGAGTTGTAATCGAAAGAGCAGCAAATAGATTAAAATTGGATGTTCACACTGCCAGACCAGGAATGGTGATTGGACGTGGTGGATCAGAAGTTGAAGCATTAAGAAACGAAATTGAAGCTTTAACTGGTAAAACTGTACAGATCAATGTTGTAGAGGTTAAAGATCCAGAGGTGAACGCTCAGTTAGTTGCTGAAAACATTGCTTCTCAATTAGTTAGAAGAATTTCTTTCCGAAGAGCAATGAAGCAGGCTATGAATCGTGCAATGCGCATGGGAGCTGAAGGTTTTAAAGTTCAGAGCAGCGGTCGTCTTGGTGGAGCAGAAATGGCTAGACGTGAAGGCTACAGTGAAGGTAGTGTTCCAATGCATACATTAAGGGCTGATATTGATTACGGATTTGCAGAAGCAGACACAACATACGGATTAATTGGAGTTAAAGTTTGGATTAATAAGGGAGAAATACTTCCAGAAATAGATGATGAATAGATAGATTATGTAGGAAAGGAGGCTCTTTGATGTTAGTACCTAAAAGAGTAAAACATCGTAAGCAAATGAGAGGAAGAATGAAAGGTAAAGCTCATCGGGGAAATAAAATCACTTTTGGTGAATACGGCCTACAGGCCTTAGAACCGGTTTGGATTACCAATAGACAGATAGAGGCTGCTCGTGTTGCCCTTACTAGAAGCATTAAGCGTGGAGGTAAAGTTTGGATCAAAATTTTTCCAGATAAGCCTGTAACCGCAAAACCTGCTGAAACACGTATGGGTAGTGGTAAAGGTGCACCTGAGAAATGGGTAGCTGTTGTTAAACCAGGTAGAATCATGTTTGAGCTGGCTGGTGTACCAGAAGAGGTTGCCAGAGAAGCAATGCGCCTTGCATCTCACAAACTGCCTATTAAAACTAAATTTGTAGCAAGAGAGGGAATGGATGGTGAGGCCAATGAGAGCTGATGAATTAAGAAATTTAACAGAAGCAGAGTTAGAACAAAAAGCCCGCGAATTTAAAGAAGAGTTATTTAACCTTCGTTTTCAACATGCAACAGCACAGTTGGATAATCCTATGAGGATTAAAGAGGTTAAAAGAATTATTGCCCGAATTAAAACTGTTCTGCGGGAAAGAGAACTAGGTATCGAAAGGGCTTAATTCTTTTTGAAAGGAGGTTTCTTATGGAAAGAAATAGTCGTAAAGAGCGTAAAGGTGTTGTAGTTAGTGATAAAAGAGATAAAACTATTACTGTCGCTGTAGAGCGTAGAACACAGCATCCTAAATATAAAAGAGTTGTAAAGAAAACTAAAAAGTATGCAGCTCATGATGAAGAAAATGTTTGTAATGAAGGTGACATTGTAAGAATTATGGAAACACGTCCCTTAAGCAAGACTAAGAGATGGCGTTTAATCGAAATTATTGAAAAAGCAAAATAAGTCCTGTAAGTAGAAAGGAGGGCCTGAAAATGATACAATCAGAAAGCCGTTTAAAGGTAGCGGATAATTCAGGTGCCCGCGAACTTTTATGTATTAAGGTACTTGGAGGCTCCAAAAAGAAATATGCTAAAGTTGGAGACACTATAGTAGTCAGCGTTAAAGAAGCTATTCCAAATGGAATGGTGAAAAAGGGTGAGGTTGCTAAAGCAGTAGTTGTTAGAACCAAAAAATCTTTAAAGCGCAAAGACGGCACCTATATTAGATTTGATGAAAATGCAGCAGTAATAATAGATGATAATAATAATCCTAAGGGTACACGTATTTTTGGTCCTGTGACCCGTGAACTGAGGGAAAAGAATTATATGAAGATTATCTCCCTTGCACCGGAGGTATTATAGAAGGAGGGGATTGGATTGAGAATTAAAAAAGGTGACACTGTGGAAGTTATATCCGGAAAGGATAAAGGTAAGCGCGGTGAGATTTTAAAAGTAATTCCTAAGAAAGATCGCGTAATTGTTGAGGGTGTGAATATTGTACACCGTCATGTAAGTCCTACTCAGGATATGCCGCAGGGTGGAATTATAGAAAACGAAGCAGCAATTCATGCTTCAAATGTTCAGCTCGTCTGCCCCCGTTGTGACGAAAAGACAAGGGTTGGCACAGAGCGTTTGGAAGATGGTACTAAAGTAAGAAAATGCAAAAGATGTGACGAAGTTGTTGATAAATAAATAAGCGGAAGGAGGTCCAGAAATGTCAGTATTAGCTAATGAATATAAAGAAGAAATTCTACCTCAACTAGTGGAAAAATTCAATTACAATAATGTAATGGAAGCGCCAAAGTTAGAAAAGATTGTTGTTAATGTTGGGTTAGGAGATGCTAAAGAAGATACTAAACTTCTGGATACTGTTGTTGATGAGATCGCAAGAATAACAGGACAGAGTCCTACTGTAACTCGTGCAAAAAAATCTATCGCTAATTTTAAAATTAGAGAAGGTATGCCGGTTGGAGTAAAAGTTACTCTTCGTGGTGAGCAGATGTTTGAGTTTTTATATAAATTGATTAATGTTTCAATGCCGCGTATCCGAGATTTTAGAGGTGTATCTCCTAAATCGTTTGACGGTCGCGGTAATTACAGCTTAGGAATAAATGAGCACACTGTTTTCCCTGAAATTAATATTGATGATGTTGATGATGTTCACGGTATGGAAATTACTATTGTAACTTCTGCTGAAACAGATGAAGAAGCATTTGAACTATTATCACTAATGGGAATGCCTTATAAGAAGTAAAGACTTATAAATTAAGGGGGGTTTAGTTTGGCACGTAAAGCTCTAATCGAAAAGGCCAATAAAGAGCCTAAATTTGAAACACGTAAAGTGAATCGCTGCAGTAGATGTGGACGTTCACGTGGATATATGAGAAAGTTTGATTTATGTAGAATTTGTTTCCGAGAATTAGCCCATAAAGGCGAAATTCCTGGAGTTAAAAAAGCAAGCTGGTAAAACTGGAAGGAGGTTTGTAAATGAATTTAACAGATCCAATAGCAGATATGCTGACCCGGATTCGCAATGCTAATAGTGTTGGGAAAGATAGAGTTGATATTCCCGCTTCTAAGGTTAAAACCAGCATTGGTGAACTATTAAAAGATGAAGGTTTCATTAATGATGTAAAATTAGTTGAGAGAAAGCCTCAGAACATGATTCGGGTATATTTAAAATATGGAGATAATGATGAAAAAGTAATCAGTGGAATTAAAAGAATCAGTAAGCCTGGTTTAAGAGTATATGTAGGTAAAGATGAAGTACCTCAGGTACTAGGAGGATTGGGAATCGCTGTGATTTCTACTTCCCAGGGTGTAATGAGCGATAAAAAAGCAAGAGAAAAAGGAATCGGTGGAGAAGTTCTCTGTTATGTTTGGTAATTAGAGAGCTTCTTTAGATAAAATCTACGGAGGTGAAATTTATGTCACGTATTGGTGATCTACCTATTGAAATACCAGAAAAGGTTGAAGTAACTGTTGCTGGTCAGAATGTTAAAGTTAAAGGGCCATTAGGCGAATTAGAAAGAGCTTTTAAACCTGGTATTGATATCAAAGTCGAAGACAATGAGGTTGTTGTTGAACGCAATGGTGAAGATATTGAATCACGCTCCATGCATGGATTAGTTAGAAGCTTAATCGAAGGTATGGTTGAAGGTGTCAGCAAAGGCTTTGAAAAGAAATTAGAAATGGTAGGTGTAGGATATAACGCTCAGGTTCAGGGAGATAAACTGAAGCTTGAAGTTGGATATTCTCACCCAGTAATTATTGAGGCTGAAGGTGATATTTCATTTGAGGTTGAAAAAAATACAAATATCACTGTTAAGGGTATTGATAAGCAGCGTGTTGGAGATACAGCCGCAAAGATTCGTGAAGTAAGAAAACCAGAACCTTACAAAGGTAAAGGAATTAAATATGTTGGAGAACATATTAGACGTAAGGTTGGTAAAACTGGTTAATAGAAAGGAGTGAAAGTGATGGGAAAAAGAGAAGCAAGACAAAAACGCCATCAGAGGATTAGAAATAAAGTTGTGGGCACACCTAGTCGACCTAGAATGAATGTAACCCGCAGTTTAAAACATATTTATGTGCAAATTATAGATGATTTATCTGGAGAAACTATTACTTCTGCATCTACTCTTGATCCAGCTCTTAGCGATTCAATTGAAGTAGCAAGTAATATAGATGCTGCTAAAAAAGTAGGAGAGCTAGCTGCAGTTAGAGCACTGGAGAAAGGTGTAGATACAGTAGTATTTGATAGAAGTGGATATAAATATCACGGCCGAGTAAAAGCTCTGGCTGATGCTGCCCGCGAGGAAGGGCTAAAGTTTTAAATAAGGAGGTAAATTAATGAGTAAAATTAATGCTGATAAACTCGACCTTGAGGAACGCGTAGTTAATATTAATCGTGTTGCTAAGGTTGTAAAAGGTGGCCGCAGATTTAGCTTTAGTGCCCTAGTAGTTGTAGGGGACGGAGAAGGCCATGTTGGAGCAGGTATTGGTAAAGCAAACGAAGTACCTGAGGCCATCAGAAAAGGTATTGATGCAGCTAAAAAAGAATTAATCGAAGTTCCAATTGTAGATACTACAATTCCCCATGAGAAAACTGGAGTTTTTGGTGCAGGTAGAGTATTACTTAAGCCCGCTGCTCCTGGTACTGGTGTTATTGCTGGTGGTCCTGTTCGTGCGGTAATCGAACTGGCAGGTATTAGTGATATTTTAACTAAATCTCTGGGAACATCAAATCCGATTAATATGATCAATGCTACAATTACAGGTCTAAGTGAACTTAAGAGCGCAGAACAAGTTGCCAAATTAAGAGGTAAATCTGTAGAAGAATTAATTGGATAAATATTAAGGAGGTGTAAGGATGAAATTAAATAATCTTAAGCCTGCTGCTGGATATAAGAAAAATCGTAAAAGAGTTGGTCGCGGTACTGGCTCTGGAAGCGGCTATACTTCCGGTAGAGGTGCAAATGGACAGAACTCTCGTGCGGGAGGAAGAGTACGCCCTACATTTGAAGGTGGTCAAACTCCACTATTCAGACGTCTTCCAAAACGAGGCTTTAATAATAAATTCAAAAAAGAATTTAATGAAGTAAATGTATATCAATTAAACAGATTTAATGCTGATGAAACAGTAACCCCTGAGGTGTTATTAGATCAGGGAATTATTGATAACATTGCTAAAAATGGTGTTAAAATATTAGGTAAAGGTGAAGTTAATGTTGCCCTTAATATTAAAGCACAGGCATTTACTGCTTCTGCCAGAAAGAAAATAGAAGCTGCTGGCGGAAAGTCAGAGGTGATTTAAGTTGCTTAAGGCTCTCGGTAATGTTTTTAAAGTAAAAGAACTTAGAGATAAAGTTTTATTTATGCTTGCTATGATGGCAGTTTACCGCCTGGGAGCACATATACCTGTTCCTGGAGTAGATGTGGCATTACTTCAGGAGAGACTTTTTGGTGGAAATTTTGGCGGAGCACTTGATTTCTTAGATTTATTTGCAGGTGGTGCGTTAAGCAACTTTACAATTTTTGCGATGAGCATTACTCCCTACATTACTGCTTCGATTATTCTGCAGTTGTTAACTGTAGTTATACCGAAATTAGAAGAACTTTCTAAACAGGGTAATGAGGGCCGCAAAAAAATTGCTCAGTATACTAGATATGGTACTATTGTACTTGCTGTTATTCAGGCAGTCGGTATCACACTTTATATTCAGCGTTTTGGAGCAGTACCTAATGCAAGTGTATTTGATATTGCTTTAATTATTGTAAGTTTAACTGCAGGAACAGCTTTCTTAATGTGGTTAGGTGAACAAATTACGGATAAGGGAATAGGAAATGGTATTTCTATTATCATTTTCACATCTATTATTTCACGTTTTCCATCAGATATGTATAACACATATGAGTTATTACAGGCAGGAACAATTTCAATTTTAAACATTCTCATTTTTGCTGTTCTGGCGATTATAATCATTGCTGGTATAATTTTTGTGCAGCAGGGTGAAAGAAGAATTCCAGTTCAGTATTCTAAGAGAATTGTTGGCCGTCGAGTTTATGGTGGTAGAAGCACTCATATTCCAATGAAGATTAATCAGGCTGGAGTAATTCCGGTAATTTTTGCTTCATCTGTGCTTTTATTTCCTGGGATTATTGCTCAAGTATTACCTTATGACTGGGCAGCTGGCTTAGCAAATGCTATTAGTCCTGGTTCAACACTTTATATGGTATTATATGGTTTGATGATTTTATTCTTTACTTATTTCTATACTGCTATTACCTTTAATCCTGAAGAAGTAGCAGATAATATGAAAAAATATGGTGGTTTTATTCCTGGAATTAGACCTGGAAGACCAACTATTAATTATTTAGATAAAGTATTAATGAGAGTTACACTTGCAGGAGCTGTATTCTTAACAATAGTTGCATTACTTCCTTTTGCAATGCAGCCATTAACAGGTGTAACAATTAGTTTTGGAGGTACATCCTTAATAATTATGGTAGGTGTAGCTTTAAAAACTATGGAACAGATCGAATCACATCTCCTGATGAGACACTATGAAGGTTTCATGAAATAAAAAGGAGGAAATAAAATGGATATGATTTTACTGGGTTTACCTGGTGTAGGTAAGGGAACTCAGGCAAAAAAATTAGAAAACGAACTTGAAATTCCTCACATTGCTACTGGAGATATTTTTAGAAAGGCAATAAAAAATAAAACTCCTTTAGGAAAAAAAGCTAAGTCATTCATTGATGCTGGTGAATTAGTACCGGATGAAGTAACAATAGGGATTGTTGAAGAAAGATTGACAGAATCCGATTGTGAAAATGGATTTATCTTAGATGGATTTCCCCGCACAATTGCACAGGCTGAGGCTTTAGATCAAATCTTAGCAGAGCAGAATAGAGAGCTTGATTTAGTTATTTATCTGCAGGCTGAAATTGATGTTTTAGTTGAACGGCTAGCAGGCCGCAGAGTTTGTGTTGATTGTGGTGCTACCTATCATGTTAAAAATGATCCACCTCAAGTTGAAGGTGTTTGTGATAAGTGTGGTGGCGAAGTTATTCAACGCAGTGATGATCAGGAAGATACAGTTAAGAAAAGAATTGAAGTTAATAAAGATAAGACTGCTAAACTTGCAGATTATTATCAGAATAAAGGAATACTGCATGAGGTTCAAAGCACCGGTGGAATTGATAAAGTGCAGAAAAGACTTTT
This sequence comes from Halanaerobium congolense, assembly GCF_004366375.1. Classification (GTDB taxonomy): domain Bacteria; phylum Bacillota; class Halanaerobiia; order Halanaerobiales; family Halanaerobiaceae; genus Halanaerobium; species Halanaerobium congolense. The sequence goes on along the minus strand of NZ_SOEF01000017.1, from coordinate 8,685 downwards.
GAAGTTAATTGAGGAGAATAAATAATGATTATCTTGAAATCAAGGCGTGAAATTGATATAATGCGTGAAGCAAACCAAATTGTTGCTGAAACACATGCTTTTCTATCTGAAAAGATCAAACCTGGTATTTCAACTGCTGAACTAGATCAGCTTGCTGATGAATTCATTCGTAGTCGAGGAGCAGTACCTTCTTTTAAAGGATATCAGGGTTTTCCAGCCGCAGTTTGTATCTCAATTAATGAAGAAGTTGTACATGGTATTCCTGCTGAACACCGTTTTTTAGAAGATGGTGATATAGTGAGTGTTGACATTGGAACTTTTTATGAAGGTTTCAATGGTGATGCTGCCAGAACCTATGCAGTTGGATCAATTTCTGAAAATGCCAGCAAATTATTAAAAATAACCGAAGAATCTCTTCTTAAAGGTTTAGAAAAAGCAGTTATCGGCAACAGATTATTTGATATTTCTCATGCTGTACAAGAATATGTTGAAAAAAATGGGTTTTCTGTGGTTCGAGATTATGTAGGTCATGGTATTGGCCGTGATATGCATGAAGATCCACAGATACCTAACTTTGGACCAGCAGGTAAGGGCCCAAAGTTAAAAGAGGGTATGACCCTTGCTGTAGAACCAATGGTTAACATTGGTAGTTATGAAGTCAAAACTTTAGAGGATGATTGGACAGTAGTAACAAAAGATAGAAGTTTATCTGCACATTTTGAGCATACCATTGCCATAACTAAAGCTGGAGTGGAAATATTAAGTAAACTTTAACTTTTATTGCAGAGTTTATCTTATCTATGGTATAATGAACAGTACGTGAAAAAAGAGTCTAAAGCTTATCTCAGCAAAGAGGAGGTAAAATAATTTATGGCAAAAGAAGATCCTATTGAAGTCCAGGGTACAGTAGTTGAACCCCTGCCAAATGCAATGTTTAGAGTAGAATTGGAAAACGGACACAAAGTTCTGGCACATGTTTCAGGAAAAATGAGGATGAATTTTATACGAATCTTACCTGGTGATAAGGTAACAGTAGAACTTTCTCCCTATGACTTGAGTCGTGGCCGGATTACTTATCGACATAAAGCGAAATAAATTACCACAAGGGGTGATTGTTAATGAAAGTAAGACCATCAGTTAAGCCGATTTGTGATAAATGTAAAGTTATCAGACGCAATGGTAAAGTAATGGTTATTTGTGAAAATCCCAAGCATAAACAGCGTCAGGGATAAAAAATACTGGAGGTGAAATCATGGCTAGAATTGAAGGTGTTGATCTTCCGAGAAATAAAAGGGTAGAAATTGGATTGACATATATTTATGGTATTGGTAAAACTACTTCTCAAAATATTCTTGAAAATACAGGGATTGATCCTGATACAAGAATTAAAGATTTAACTGAAGCTGAAATTTCAGATTTAAGAAGTGAAATTGATAATAACTATATTGTTGAAGGTGAATTAAGAAGAGAAAGAAGAGCTGATATCAAAAGATTAAAAGATATTGGTTGTTACCGTGGTCTTCGTCACCGCAGAGGTTTACCTGTACGTGGACAGAGAACTAAGACAAATGCTCGCACACGTAAAGGACCTAAGAAAACTGTTGGTGTAACAAGATCAAAACCAGTTAAGTAAGGAGGGAATTTAATTAATGGCTAAAAACAAGAAAAAACAGCGTAGAAGAAAAAAGGTTAAGCGTAATATAGAAAAAGGTCAGGCTCATATTAAGTCTACATTTAATAATACAATTATTTCAATCACTGATGAAGAAGGTAAGGTAATTGCCTGGTCAAGTGCTGGAAAAGTTGGTTATAAAGGTTCCAGAAAGAGTACACCTTTTGCTGCCCAGTTAGCTGCAGAAAATGCTGCTGAAGAAGCAAAGGATATGGGAATGAAAGAAATTGAAATCTTTGTTAAAGGACCTGGTTCTGGTAGAGAATCTGCAATTAGAACTCTGCAGTCTGCCGGTTTAAATATTACTTTAATTAAAGATATTACTCCTATCCCACATAATGGATGTAGACCCCCAAAAAGAAGACGTATATAAATTATATAATAGAAAGTTGAGGTGTAAAAATGGCAAGATATACAGGTTCAGTTTGTAAATTATGCAGGCGTGAAGGTGAAAAATTATATTTAAAAGGCGCCCGCTGTTATAGTGATAAATGTTCTTTTGACCGTAGACCTTATGTTCCAGGTGAGCATGGTCAGGGTCGTCAGAAAGTCTCTGAATATGGTTCACAGTTAAGAGAAAAACAGAAAGTTAGAAGAATTTATGGTATTATGGAAAAACAGTTCCGTAATTACTTCGAAAAAGCAGAAAATGAAAATGGAGTTACAGGTGAAAACTTCCTCCAATTATTAGAAAGAAGATTAGATAATGTTGTTTACAGAATGGGTTTTGCCAGCTCCCGTAGTGAAGCAAGACAGTTTGTATTACACGGTCATATTAAAGTTAATGGACGTAAGGTTGACATTCCTTCATATCAAATTGATGTAGATGATGTGATTAGTGTTAAAGATTCCAGCCGCAAATCCAAGCGTTTTAAAGAGATCTTTGAATATAATGCTGACTTTGCTACCCAAGAATGGATTAATTCTGATCTTGAAAAAGCTGAAGGTACAGTTGTTGGATTACCAGAGAGGGAAGATATCGATTATCCGGTAGAAGAGCACCTGATTGTCGAGTATTATTCACGGTAAATGAATACCCTCAGTCATAAAAATTGTTAATATAAGGAGGGTAAGCTGATAAGATGATAGAAATTGAAAAACCACGTGTGGAAAGACTTGAAAGTGATGAAAACTATGGTCGTTATGAAATTTCTCCTTTAGAAAGAGGTTATGGTACTACTCTTGGTAATTCTTTACGTCGTATCCTGCTTTCTTCTTTACCTGGAGCTGCACTTACTTCAGTTAAGGTAGAAGGAGTAAAGCATGAGTTTTCAGCTATTTCAGGAGTAGTTGAAGACATGACAGATTTAATTTTGAATCTAAAAGAAGTAGTTGTTAAATATTCAGGTGATGAAAAAACAACTATTAGATTAGAGGCAGAAGGAGAGGGAGAAGTCACTGCTGGTGACTTTCATTCTTCAGGTGATGTACAGATTGTTAATAAAGATCATCATATAGCTACACTTGCAGAAGATGGCAGATTAGTATTAGAAGCTACTGTTCATAAAGGTAGAGGCTATCATACTGCTGAAGAAAATAAAAATTTATTTGAAAATAATGTAATTGGTTTAATTCCAATCGACTCTTCTTACAGTCCTATTGAAAGAGCTAATTTTAATATTGAAAATACCAGAGTTGGTCAGGTAACTGACTTTGATCGTTTAGTATTAGAGGTCAATACTAATGGTAGTATTAATCCTGATGATGCTATTAGTCTTGCTGCTAAAATCATGGTTGAGCATCTTGAATTATTTATCAATCTTACTGATGAAATTGAAGATGTAGAGATTATGGTAGAAGTAGAAGAAGAAGAAAAGGATAAAATTTTGGATACAACAATTGAAGAATTAGAACTATCAGTACGTTCTTCTAATTGTTTGAAGCGGGCCGGAATTAATACAGTTGAAGAATTAGTTGATAAAACTGAAGATGACCTGATGAAAGTCCGGAATTTAGGTAAAAAATCCTTACAGGAAATTAAAGATAAATTAGATGAACTGGAACTAGATTTAAAAGAGAATGAAATTTAAGGAGGGATTTTAGGTGGCTAAGCGTAAATTACAGAAAAGATCTTCCCACCGTCAAGCGATGTTAAGAAATATGGCAACATCACTTTTTCGTGAAGGAAGAATCGAAACTACACTGCCTAAGGCAAAAGAATTAAGATCTTATGCTGAGAAACTTATTACAGCTGCGAAGACTAATAACTTAGCTTCAAGACGTAAAGTAATGAGCAAAATCAAAGATAAAGAAGTAGTTACTAAATTATTTGATGAAATTGCTCCTCAGTATTCTGAAAGACCTGGTGGTTACACAAGAATTTTAAAGATGTATCCCCGTAGAGGAGATGCAGCAAAACAAGCAATTATTGAATTGGTAGAATAATACTGAATGTAGGTGTTAATATGAGCCTGATAGAAATTAGTGGAGTGGATTTTCTTTATCAAAATGAAAACAGTAATAGACCGGCTCTGCAAAATATTAATCTGCAGATAGAAGCCGGTGATTTTGCTGTTATTATTGGTTCAAATGGTTCGGGCAAATCTACCCTGGCAAAGTTGTTAAATGTACTCTTGACTCCTTCTACAGGAGAAATATTTGTAGATGGTTTAAATACTAATAATCCTGATAATACCTGGAAGATTAGACAGAAGGTTGGAATGGTTTTTCAAAACCCTGATAATCAGCTGGTTGCTTCCATGGTTGAGGATGATGTAGCATTTGGTCCAGAAAATCTTGGTATTCCCAGTCAGGAGATTCGTCAAAGAGTTGATAAATCTCTAGAAATGGTTGGAATGTCTGGATTTCAAAAGTTTGCACCGCACAAATTATCTGGCGGTCAAAAACAGAGAGTTGCTATTGCTGGGGTTATTGCCATGGAGCCAGATTGTATAGTTCTTGATGAACCAACTGCAATGCTTGATCCTCAAGGAAGAAAAGAGGTTATGGAAACAGTAGAGTATTTAAATAAAGAAAAGGGTATTACTGTTGTTCATATAACTCATTTTATGGAGGAAGCTGTTGATGCAGATAAGGTTATTGTAATGAATCAAGGAGAAATTTTGCATAAAGGAACTCCAAAGACTATTTTTAGATTAGTTAAGCAATTAAAAGAGATAAACTTAGATATTCCTGTTGCAGTTGAAGTTGCAGAATATCTGCGTCAGGAAAATATTAATATTCCTGATATTTTGAGTATAGATGAGTTGGTGGAAGCATTATGTTAATTGAATTAATAAATGTCAGCCATGTCTATCAGGATGAGAATAATGTTAAAGCCTTAAAAAACATCAATTTAGAAATAAACAAGGGTGAATTTATTGGAATTGTAGGACATACTGGTTCTGGCAAATCTACTTTAGTTCAGCTTTTTAATGGTTTAATAATTCCTAGCTCTGGGACAGTTAAGATTAATGGAAAAAATATTACTAATGAAAAGAGTAATTTAAAAGAAACCAGACGCCATGTTGGTTTAGTTTTTCAGTATCCAGAACATCAGCTTTTTGAAGAAACTGTTTATCAGGATATTGCCTTTGGTCCCAAAAATTTGGGTCTAAATAAAGATGAGATTCAGGCAAGGGTAAATGAGGTTATGGAATTAGTTGGTCTTGATTACGATGAATTTAAAGCTCGATCACCATTCAATTTAAGTGGTGGTCAGCAGAGAAAGGTAGCTATTGCTGGTGTTTTAGCATTAAAACCAGATGTTTTAGTATTAGATGAGCCCAGTGCTGGACTTGATCCGCAGGGTCGAAAACAGCTGGCAGAACTGCTGCAGTATCTTTACCAAGAGTTAGAAATGACTATTATACTAATTTCTCATCGGATGGAAGAAATTGCTGAATTATCAAGTAGAGTTATTGTAATGCATCAAGGTGAAATTGTAATTGATGATAATCCTGTTGAAGTTTTTTCAAAGGAACAAAAATTACATAAGTTATCTTTGGATTTACCACAGATTACTGAAATCTTACATCGCTTAGATGAAAGAGGTTTGAAAGTAAATACAAGTTTATTTTCAGTATCTGAAGCATCAGCAGAAATCATTAAAGCATTGAGGAGCAAATAATATGCTAAAAGATATTACAATTGGTCAATATATAGCACGTGATTCTATTATTCATGCTCTTGATGCTAGAATTAAAATTATGATTACTACAATTTTGATAATTGCTTTATTTACTATTGATACATTTATGGGCTTTGGACTTTTTACAGCCTTTGTTTTGGGTGTAATACTTTTATCTAAAATATCGATAAAAAAAGTTTTGAAAGGGTTAAAACCAATTTTGATTTTGGTTTTATTTACTCTGTTTATTCATATATTTTTAACCAATGGTGGTGAGGTTCTTTGGTCTTGGAAATTTATTTCTATTGAATCTGAAGGAGTATACATCGGTTTTTTTATGGTAAGCAGGATTTTTATTTTAATATTATTTACTTCCCTTTTAACTTTAACTACTTCTCCGCTGCAGTTAACAGATGGAATTGAATATATTTTATCACCTTTAAAAAGATTTGGAGTTCCGGCTAGTGAATTGTCAATGATGATGACAATTGCTTTAAGATTCATCCCAACTTTACTTGAAGAAGCTGATAAAATAATGAAGGCTCAGCAGGCTAGAGGTGCCGATTTTGAATCAGGTAATTTAATTCAGAGAGCTAAAAGCTTGATTCCACTACTTGTTCCGTTATTTATCAGTGCTTTTAGAAGGGCAGATGATCTAGCTTTAGCAATGGAATCAAGATGCTATCGAGGCGGAGAGGGTAGAACAAGGCTGCACGAGTTAGAATATAAATATTATGACTTTGTTGCCTTAGGAATGATAATTATACTGGCAGCTGCTGTGTCATTTTATTAGGTGAGATTTAAGATGGGACAAAATTATAAAATTATAATTGAATATGATGGTACAAATTATAGTGGCTGGCAGATTCAAAAAAACACCAGGGAAACAATACAGCAGAAATTAGAAGATGCCTTAACTAAAATCAATAAACAAAAGGTTAAAGTGATTGGTGCAGGAAGAACAGATGCTGGGGTTCATGCGGCTGGTCAGACAGCAAACTTCTTTTTAGATGTTGATATTCCTGCAGAGAAAATACCACTTGCTTTAAATAGTGAATTACCTGCTGATATTATCTGTAAAAAAGCTGAAAAAGTTAGTGCTGATTTTCATTCTCGTTATGATGCACGGGGCAAAAAATATAGATATAGAATTTTAAACAGTAATTTTAATTCAGTTTTTGTCCGTAATTTTGTATATAACGTTCATAAAAAACTTGATGTAAAGCTTATGCAAACAGCAGCCAAAATTTTTGAAGGCTGCCATGATTTTGCTGCATTTTGTGCTGCTGGTTCTTCAGTAGGATCTACAGTTAGACATATTTATTCATTAAATCTTTATGCAGCAGATAATGGTGAGATTTGGATCGATGTTATTGGAAATGGTTTTTTATATAATATGATAAGAATTTTAGCCGGTACACTAATTGAAACCGGTCTCAAAAAAAGAACTTTGTTTGAACTGAAAAATGTTCTGGAGAGTTGTGATCGGAACAATGCTGGTTTTACTGCTCCGGCTCAGGGTTTAACTTTAATAGAAGTATTTTATGATTAAATTATTTTGTTTAACTTGACAAAAGCAGAAGATTGTATTAAAATTACTATGAATTATTCTGTCCAACAACAAGCCCCGTTGAGAATAAATTCATGTAATTATAGAGAGTATTTGACTAAGGAGGTATAGTTATGTCAACATATATGGCCAATAATCAAAATGTAGAGTGCAGCTGGTATGTAGTTGATGCTGCAGATAAAACTTTAGGAAGACTGGCATCTGAAATTGCTCAGTATATTAGAGGAAAGCACAAGCCTACTTTTACTCCTCATGTAGATATGGGAGACTATGTAATTGTTGTTAATGCTGAGAAAATAAAATTAACTGGAAAGAAGTGGGATGATAAAAAACATTATAGTCACACTAATCATCCAGGTGGTATTAATGAAATTACTTATAAAGAACTTCGTGTTAAAGACCCTGAATTTATCATTGAAAAAGCTGTGAAGGGTATGTTACCACACAATAAATTAGGTAGAAAAATGTTGAAAAAGTTAAAAGTATATAGTGGACCTAATCATCCACATCAAGCTCAACAGCCAGAAAAATTAGAACTTTAATTCTGAAAGGAGGAATTTAATAGATGGCTTCTGAAGTACAATATAGAGGTACAGGTCGTAGAAAAACTTCTACAGCTCGTGTGCGCCTGCTGCCTGGAGATGGAAAGTTTTTAGTAAATGACAAAGAAATTGATAATTATTTTAATAGAAAATCTTTAATTAAAGATATTATGTCACCTTTGGAATTAGTTAATGCTGATGGTACATTTGATGTATTAGTTAATGTTAGAGGTGGAGGACTTTCAGGTCAGGCTGGAGCAGTTCGTCATGGAATTGCTAGAGCACTGTTAGAAGTAGATAAAGATTACCGTGGACCACTTAAGAAAGCTGGTTATCTAACCAGAGACTCCCGTATGGTTGAAAGAAAGAAATACGGCCGCAAAAAAGCGAGAAAAAGTCCACAGTTCTCAAAAAGATAATATTTATTTTCATTTTATTACAAGCAGAGCTCAGGCTCTGCTTTTTCTTTTGTGTGCTCCGTAAATTATTCTGATAGTAGGTGAAAGTCCTATCTATGTTGTGGCATGTATCATGTAGAAGTCAACAGTGGCAGGTGTTCACCGTGAGGTGGAATCTGAAGAGTCTGAGACGTACTGGTAGTCCAAAACATTATGTGAATCAGAGATGGCATCTGTAAATGGCGATTCGCCTAAGAAACGAAGAAGCTCAATGCCGCGGGATAACAACCATGCAATCTAGGCCGGATTTGCAGATGTGATTAGGGTTGGCATGACAGTAAGATGGAATAATTGACCGGAGGAGTTCTGTATTTGTCTAAAACTAAAACTAGTTTTAGTAAGTCGCGGTATAACCTGAACGGGAAAACCAAGAT
>NZ_SOEF01000016.1 GCF_004366375.1 Halanaerobium congolense | reverse complement strand
CTATTATTGTAATTGGAGATATAAAAAATATTAAGCAAAGCAGCAAGCTTAAGTCTTTTGTCCAAATACCAATTCAGAGATTAGTTGAACTAATTGAATATAAAGCTAAATTAAATGGTATAAAAGTTGTTAAAATTAATGAAAGCTATACTTCTGGCTGTAGTGCACTAGATCTAGAAAAAACAAATAAAAGCAACTATAATAAATCCAGAAGAATTAAAAGAGGTCTCTTTAAAACTAATCAAGGTCTATTAATTAATGCAGATCAGAATGACAGTCTTAACATTCTTCGCAAATACCTAAAAAACAAATGTATTCTCAGACCTATTAAACAGGCGAGAGATAATGGATATGTGGCCAATCCTTCAAGATTAAGGGTATCCTAATAACTTAGGCGGCGACTTAAAAACCAAACATCTTGTAAACTAACCTAGTAATATAGGTTGAGTTTTAATCTATATGAAGTAGTTAGAAGCACCATCCGACGCGAAGCTAGTATTTTTGATGAAAATCTATGATTTAGGTGGTGAGGTTCACAAAGTTTAATTTTCTCTTATCAAAAAAGGGACATTGAATTAAAACTAAAATTAAGGATGAAAAATATGGAGCAGGAAAATAATTTAAATTTTAAATATTATAACTACAATCAGGACTTATTTAAAGAAACAATCTCTGGGCAGCCAGACATCTATGTTTTTGCTAATTACAATGATTTAAAAGAAGCACTAAAATATTATCAGCCGGAGCCTTTGAGTCAGCAGAGTCAGTTTTTTAGTTTAAAAGAATTTAAGGAGCGCCTCTTTAGCAGTGATCAAATTCTGCTGAAAGAAGAAAAGCTGCCGCTGCTATTGTATTCTGTTTTAACTTCTGAAGAGAAAAAAGAATTGCGGCTTGATAATTATCAAGATATTTATCAATTTTCAGCACAATTTTTTGGTTATTTTAAGCTGCTTCAGGATTACCAGCTGTCTGAAATTAAAGGACTAGCAGACTGGCAGCAGCACAGAGTTAATAGATTGCTGAGTATTAAAAAGAGATATCAACTACAGTTAAAACAGCTGGGTTATGTGGATCAGCTGGTTTTAAAAGAGAATAATAATTTAAATTTGCAGTTTTTAAAAGAATTTAAGCAGATAAATTTATTCAATATAGTTGATTTCACTCCTTATTTCAAAAAAATACTGCAGCAGATGAGTTCTGAATTTGAGATAAATCTCCATCTGCAGCTTAAAAAAGAAGATTTTAATGAAAAAAAATTAGAAATTGAATCGCTGACATTACCAGAAAAAAGAACTATAATTGAAATTAGAAAAGCAAATTCAAAACTTAAGAGTCTGGCAGCTTTTTTAGAAGAGAATGAAAACTCTAAAGCTGAGCTGCAGCTAATAGATGCTGGTAGTGATATTGATTCGGCTGAGATATTAAGTGATCAGTTGAATATTAATTCTTATCGAAGTCTAAGTGAAACAGAAGTTTATCAATTATTGAATTCAATTTATCAGCTCTATCAAAAAGGAAAAAAATCTTCTCACATTTTAATAGAATTAAAAGAACTTTATAATTTATCCACTCAATCTTTATTTAAGCAGTGGCTTAAAATTAAAGCTGAAGACCTGCAAAAAATTAAAGAGCTGCTGCGTAATGATTATTATTATCTCAACTATGATTTAATTAAGTCTGAGCTGTCTGTTTTAAAGCCACTCTATAAGCTGCTTGAAAATTTAAGAAAGATAAAAAATATTTCAGAACTAATAGAACTTGTTACTGAAGTTTCAGACTTTGCTCTGGAAGCTGAGGCTAAGGAAACAGCAGAAAAATTTAATGATAGTCTGCTGGAGTTAAAGAGTATTGAAGAAATGGGGGTAGTTAAAAGCTGGCAGGACTATTATTCGGACAGAGGAGCGGGATTGTTGTCTCTACTTTTAAATCATTTAAAATTCAAATCGATTTCACTGGCGGTAAATGATGAGGCAGCTGAATTTTTCAGTTTAGAAAATGCACCTCAAATTAAGCGAGAAAAGCTGCTGCTTAATAATTTAACTCAGGAAAATTTTGTTCATAAAAATGATGGGCTTTATTTTTTAACTGAAAAACAGCTCAAAAATAATGGTCTTAAATTGAATCATAAAAAACAGCTTTTAAAAAAATATAAATTTTTAAGACATATTTTAACTGCAGAAAAAAGTATAATTTTTACAGTAGAAAATGAAGATGAAAATATTTCACCTGCAGTTATTTTAGAAGAATTAATTTTAGAGTATGACTTGGATTATAATCAGTGCAAATTAAATATGCTAAATGAAAAAGAAATTTTAAATAATTTATTTAATTATCAAACAGAAGTGGAATTAGAAGTAAATCATAAAGCTGATTTTAATAAAAATTTAAAAATAGAGGCGGATGATTTCGGGAGCAGCTTTAATTTTAGTTATTATAAGTATAAATATCTCAAAGACTGCTATCACCGGTTTTATTTAGAGGAGCTGGCGCGGCTGGATACTACTCTAGAAATTAAACCTTCACTTTCTTTAAGGGCACTTGGAATTTTGACTCATGAAATTTTTGGAGAGCTGATTATTTATGCTAGAGATCAAAAAATTGATCCTGCAGAGATTTCTGCAGAAAACAGAAAGAATATTATTAAAAAAAATATTAAAGCTAATAAATTAAAGATTGATCGTGAATATTTAAATTATTATCAAAAAGTAATATTCAATAGTTTGGAAAATTCATTTATTCATTTTACTGAACTGCTTCAGAAGTATTTACCTGATGACTATCAGAATATACTGATAGAGTGGCCGGAATGGGACTATCAGCGTCAGAAGTATTTTTCAAATCAGCAGATAGATTTCTATCTTTCTGGCAGAATAGATCTACTTTTATTAAGTCAGTCCGAATACTTTATCATTGATTTTAAAACTGGAAGTGGAGATCACAAACAGCTTGATTTTTATTCCCTAATGCTGAGACAAAATTATAAAAAAAAGCTGCCATCTGAGAGCAGAAAGGCAATTTATAATGTTTTTGAACAGGCTTTTGAGCATTCATATAATAAAGTTGAAAAAGAAGATAGTTTGGGCCAAGAACTTCAGGAACTGATAAAGTTACTTTTGGCAGCTGGAGAATATGATAGAATTTATAAAAGCCGCTGCCAGCGCTGTCCCTACAAAGATATTTGTCGAGTGGAGGTTTTAAATAATGAAGAAGGTAATTAAAGCCAGTGCAGGTACAGGTAAAACCTACAGATTATCTTTAGAATACCTGGCTGCACTTTTAAAAGATATAGATTTTTCTGAGATTATAGTAATGACCTTTACCAAAAAAGCAACTGCAGAAATTAAAAATAGAATACTGGAGCATTTAAGAGCAATTATTAATAATAATCCCGAAAAGAAAAATATTATTAGTTCATTAAAAAATATTTATCCCGAACTGGAAGTTGATAAACAAAAATTGGAACTCATTTACCGAAAAATGATTTTAAACGATGAAGATATAAAAATATATACTATTGATGCTTTCACAAACCAAATTTTCAGTAAAGGAATAGCTCCTTACCTTTCTTTATACAATTATCAAATTATTGACGAAAGTCAGAATCAGGAGATTATTGAAGAGTTATTGAAAATAATTTTAAATAATGAAAATTATTTTCTGAGAATGCAGAAATTTTTGGAGTCTAATAGTGCTCGGGATTTAGATCCATACTTAAGTTTTATCAAAGATATAGTTAATAATGCCTGGAAATTTATGCTTATAAAAGCAGAAACTAAGTCAGAACTGCCACAGGCTGAGATAGTTCCTTTATTTGAAGCAGGTTATCAAACTCTAAAAAAAGTAGCAGAATTACGAGGTGAGGAATTTAGTTCTGCCTATTTTGTTAAAGATGGACGTCCATTTTTTGAACAGTACCCCGAACTCAGTTCAGTCAAGGAAAAAGAACAGTTTATTTATCAGAGAAGAAATTATTTATTAAATAACAGCTACTGGAGCGGCAATAAACTGCGGGCTAAAAAAACTGCTGACTTAAAGGAAAAATTAGAGTATGAGTATCAACTATTTAGAGAAAAACTGGCTGCAGCAGTTTACAATCAGGAGGTAATTCCGGCTGAAAAAGAAATAATTAATTTTGCTGAACTGGTTTTAAGCATTTATGAAGACTTGAAATTCAAAACAGCTAAATTCACTCACTCAGATATCAGCAATTATACTTTTAAATACTTAAAAGATGAAGAAATTGGCCTGCTTAAAGATGGAGAGCCAAGCACTTATCTGCTTGATCTCTTGGGGGGAGAATATAAGGCACTTTTTATTGATGAATTTCAGGACACCAGTATTCTGCAGTGGAAAATTTTGAGACCTTTGATTAAAAAGGCTGGAAAGTTTATTGCTGTTGGAGATGAAAAACAGTCTATTTATGGCTGGAGGGGAGGAGAAAAGAAGTTATTTGCCTCTCTAGAGGAGATTATTGGAGCTGAAACTGAAAGGCTGGAATGCTGTTATCGTAGTGATCAAAATATAATAAACTTTTTAAATAATTTCTTTGACCAAAATGATGCTGACTGGGAGTATCATTCTGTTAAAGCTAATTCTAGTCGGTCTGGTTTAACTGAGGTTATTTATGGGGGGAGTTCTGCTTTTTATAATACTAATACTAAAACCTTTGAAAAGTTAGAAGAAGAAAAACAGGAATACATAAAAGTATTGAACAGCAAAATTAAAGAAGATCTTCCAGCTGAGATAGCTGCTGATATTAAACAGAAATATGCAGATGATTATGGGAAAGTAAATGTGCTGGCCCGAACTTCAAGTGAGCTGAATACAATTGTAGAAAGTCTGGATGCAGCGGGAGTACCCTACATTTTAGAAAACAGGAATTCGCTGCTAGATGCAGCTCTGCCTCGAGCAATTTATAACTTTTTATATTTTGCTGCTTACAGAGATTTTTATTCTCTTTTAAAGTTTTTGCGCAGTGATTTGTTTAGACTTGATAATCAGAGCTTGAAATTAATTATAAAAAATCAGCAGATTGTCAAAGAATATTTTAGTGAAAACTATGAAATTAATTCTGAGAAAAATATTGAGCTGCTTCAGGAATTAGATAATCAACTACGGACGAATAATGAAATAAATTTAATTAAAACCTTTAAAAAAATCAAGATGATAATTAATGGAAATTATCAGGAAATAGTAAATTTTATTTACCAAAAAACTAAGCTTCTGCAGCTTGCCCAGAATAACAGTTTAACTTTAAAAAATCTCTACTCATTTTTTAAAATATTAAATTCATTTTCTTCTTTACAAGAGCTGCTTAACTATTTATCTGAAAATCGTGATAGTGAAGAATTAAAACAGCAGAAGGTGGAAAATAAGGATGCAGTTAGTTTGATGACAATCCACCAGTCAAAAGGACTTTCCTTTGCTGTAGAATATTACTATTGGAACCCAGGTAGGAGGAGTGGTAACAGTCGTGGAGGAATCAATTTTTACCTTGACTTTGATCAGAATTATGAGCAGCTAAATAATTATTTATTTATTCAGGATCAGTATCTCTCCATTTTAGATTGGCTGGACTATGATTTTAAGGAGCAGGTTGAAAAAAAAGAAGAAATGGAAGAAATTAATAATCTTTATGTGGCTTTAAGCAGAGCAGAACATGATCTTCATTTATATGTTAAGGCACCTCGAAAAATAAAGCCAGATCAGGATTTAATGTGGGCTGGCAGCAGCTATGATTATTATGAAAAGATGCTTTTGAATGCTGTAAAGGGCTATAATTTAATAGATCTTTTAGAAAAAGAAAGCTCAGGAACCCATCTCAAGTCTGAAGCGGAACAATTAGATGAGAGTTTTAAATTACATCCACTTAATAAATACTTAAAACAGAAAAAACGCTCAGCTAAAAGTGACAAGAATGAGGAAAAATATTCATACTTTAAAAAACAGAGCAGCAGCTTAAAAATTTCAGCAAGTAAATTGGAAGGATTGGCGCTCCATTATTATCTAGAAAATATTAAGTATAATACTAAAGAGGAGAGAGTATCTGCTGAAAAACTGCTGAAAAGCAAATATGGTAACTTACTGGGAGAGAAAAAAATTAAGGCTGTAATCAAAAAAGCAGAAAGCTTTATGACAACTAATTCAGAAATATTTTCTGAAAACTATCAGGTTTTTAATGAATATTTATTAAAAGAGAATATTGAAAAAGAAGAAAAATATTATCGAATTGATAGACTTCTGGTAAATAGAGATCAGAAAAAAATCAAAATAATTGATTACAAAAGTGGTAGTTATAGAAACTCCAAACAGCTTGAGAAATATAAAAATCTTCTTGCAGCAGAAATTACATCAGACTGGCAAATTGAAAGTGAATTTATGGATGTTTAAACTTGTTAATTGATTAATATAATTTTAGATATAAAGTGTTATAATTAAAGAGTAGAAATTTTGAAAATGAACA
Organism: Halanaerobium congolense; assembly: GCF_004366375.1. Taxonomy (GTDB): domain Bacteria; phylum Bacillota; class Halanaerobiia; order Halanaerobiales; family Halanaerobiaceae; genus Halanaerobium; species Halanaerobium congolense. The sequence continues at coordinate 57,212 of NZ_SOEF01000016.1, read as the reverse complement.
TAAATCAAAAAATATGAAGAGGTGGTTTGATGAAAATCGTATTGGTCAGACATGGGGAAAGCGAATGGAATCTAGCTAATAAATTTACCGGCTGGACAGATGTTGATTTAAGTGAACAGGGATTTAAAGAAGCAGAAGAAGCAGGAAAATTACTCAAAGAAGAAGGATTTACTTTTGATTTAGCTTATACTTCCTATTTAAAAAGAGCTACTAAAACCTTGAATATTATTTTAGATATTATGGATTTGCATTGGATACCAGTAATCAAATCCTGGAAATTAAATGAAAGACATTATGGAGCTTTACAGGGCTTAAACAAATCAGAAACTGCTGAAAAAGAAGGGGCGGAACAAGTTCATATCTGGAGGCGTAGTTTTGATACGCCACCACCTGCTTTAGATAAAGCTGATGAACGTTATCCAGGTAATGAGGAAAAATATGCTGAATTAACCGAGGAAGAACTTCCAACTGGCGAAAGTTTAAAAATGACCATTGAAAGAGTAATGCCTTATTGGGAAAATGAAATTGTACCTCAGATGGAAAAGGGGAAAAAAATAATAGTATCTGCTCATGGTAATAGTTTAAGAGCACTTGTAAAACATTTAGATAATATTTCTGATGAAGATATTTCTTCACTTAATATTCCGACTGGAAGACCACTAGTTTATGAGTTTGATGAAAAAATGAATGTTCAAAATAAATATTATTTGGGAGATCAAGAAGAAATTGAAAAAGAGATGAATAAAGTTAAAAATCAAGCAAAAAAGTAATTTAATCTAAATTTAATTTTTGCTTAATTATTCTTTAATTTTTTTCTGTTATATTTTAAATGTAGCCTGAAATAAGATATATTGTAATTAAATAATTTTGGTTAATACTGCAGTTATTTTTGAGCTTTTATAAAAGCCGTAACTCAAAATAGAGAAAAATTTCCTCCTTGAGATATTTAAATTATTCCCCATTGCAATGGGGAATAATAATTGTTTTGAGTAATTTAAACTTAATAAAAATCTAAAAAGAGGGTGTTAAAGGTGAAGAAAAATAAAAATTTATTTAAAAAAACATTATTAGTTTTAATTGTGATTTCTTTAATGATGACTATAGTTCCTACAGTATTTGCTCAGAAAAATTCATCTCAGAATATTTATCAAACAAATCATTTTGCAGATATTGCCGAAAAAGTTGATAATGGTGTTGTAAAAGTTACTTCTACAGTAAAGACCTCCGGCGGTCAGCAGATGCCAGAGATGTTTAATGATCCATATTTCAGATTCTTTTTTGGGGATCAGTTTCAAATGCCAGAACAGCAGCCTCGAGAAAGAAAGGGCTTTGGTTCTGGTTTTATAGTTTCCAAAGATGGATATATAGTTACTAATCAACATGTTATTGATGGTGCGGATAAAATAGAAGTTTCAATTAATGGTGTTGAAGAAGCAGTTTCAGCGGAAGTTTCCTGGTCAGATTTCAGCCTTGATTTGGCAATTTTAAAAATAAATACTGAAAAAATAGATCAAAAACTTAGTCCTTTAAAAATGGGTAATTCTGATAAAATTAGACCTGGAGATTGGGCAATTGCAATTGGAAATCCGTTAGGCTTTGAACACACTGTTACAGTAGGAGTTATTAGTGCTCTCGGGCGACCAATTCAGATTCCAACAGAGAATAGACAGGTTAGGACCTATCAAAATTTGATACAGCTTGATGCAGCAATAAATCCTGGAAACAGCGGTGGGCCCCTGCTTAATAACAAAGGAGCGGTTATTGGTATCAATACCGCTGTGTCAAGAGCAGGTCAAGGAATTGGTTTTGCAATACCAATTAATGAGATAAAGGGTATTGTTACTGAACTTCAAAACACTGGAAAAGTTACTAGACCTTGGCTTGGAATTGCTTTTAGTGAAATAACAAAAGAAGTACAGGAATATTTTAATTTAAATGATCAAAAAGGTGTAGTAATTATTGAAGTTTATAAAGATAGTCCAGCTGAAAAGGCGGGACTTAAAGCATATGATATAATTAAAGAGATTGATCAAAAAACCGTTAAATCTACTTCTGATGTAAGTGAATTAATTAAAAATAAAGAAGTTGGAGACAAAATAATGTTTAAAGTTATAAGAAACGGACAAAGTAGGATGATATTCGGTCGAATTGGAGATAAACCAAATGATCTTTAAATAAAAATACAGTTTTATAAAACCGGGCTTTTAAAAGCCCGGTTTTAATGTTTAATTTTTAGTAAATTCTTGATATAATGAGAGGGGTGACTAAATTGGATAAAAAAATATTATTGATAGAAGATGATTCACAAATTGCAAGGTTTGTGGAATTAGAGCTTGAACATGAAGGTTATCAAGTTAAAAAATTTGACAACGGATATGATGGTATAAATATTTTAAAAGAAAAAAAATTTGATTTATTATTATTAGATATAATGCTTCCGGGCCAGAATGGTTTAGAAGTCTGTAAAAGAATCAGAAAATTTTCAGATATACCAATTATTATGTTAACTGCAAAATCTGAGTTAGAAGATAAGGTGGAAGGTTTAGATACCGGGGCTGATGATTATTTAACTAAGCCGTTTGAAATTGAAGAATTATTAGCTAGAATCAGAGCTCATTTGAGAAGAGATGAGGGTAATGTAGAATCAGATAATATTTTAAAAACAGCTGATGTAGAAGTTAATCTGGATGCCCATATTGTAAAAAGGGCTGGAGAAGAAATTGAACTAACCAAAAAGGAATATGATCTTTTAGTATATTTGATTAGAAATGAAGGTATAGTTGTAACCAGGGATAAGTTATTAAATAATGTCTGGGGTTATGATTATACAGGAGAAACAAATATAGTTGATGTCTATATCCGTTATTTACGCAGTAAAATTGATGATCCATATGAACAAAAATTAATACATACTGTAAGAGGGGTTGGCTATGTATTGAGGTCAGATAAACATGTTTGATTTTTTCAGTAAAAAGAGCAAAATATCCTGGAAGATAACTATACTTTATGCTTTTATGTTTATGATGCTCCTGTTTTTAGTTAATCTATCAATTTATTTTTTTCTTTCTAGTTTTATAGATGATAATATTCAAAAAAGCATAAATAATACTAGTGAATTGGTTTTATCTCAATTTTCCGGGATAGGAGACCCTGTTAATTTTTTTGAAACAGATATATTACAGCAGATAAGTCGAAGTGAAGAAAATATATTTTTTCGAGTATTAGACAAGGATGGAAAAGTAAATGCCCAGTCAAAGTATTTAGAGAATATGGATATTCCATTTAGTCTTGAGATAGAAGAATTCAGATCCGGAAATAAAATCATGGCTGTAAAAACAATACCTGTTAATAAATTTGTTTTTTCTCGGGGTTATCTGCAGGTCGTAAGGGACATTACTTTTGAAAAGAATTTTCTTGATTTTTTAATAATAGTATTAACTTTTGCTGCTGGAATTGGGGCATTAATTTCAGTTTTTTTAGGGTATTTTACTACTAGGAAGATGCTTTCCCCAATTAATAAAGTGACTGAGGCAGCAAGAAAAATTAGTTCAAGTGATTTAGGACGAAGGCTTGAAGTAAGTGGTCCTGATGATGAATTAAAAAAATTGGCCTTAACATTTAATTCTATGTTAGATAGACTGGAAAAATCTTTTAAAAGACAGAAACAATTCGTATCTGACGCTTCACATGAGTTAAGAACCCCTATTTCAGTTATTAAAGGTTATGTTGATCTGCTTGATCGCTGGGGTAAAGAGAAAGAAGATGTAAGAGATGAGGCAATAGATGCGATAAAAAAAGAAACTGATAACATGAAAAAATTAATGGAAAACTTACTTCTTTTAGCTCGTGGTGATGATAGTGAACTAAAAAAAGAAGAAAATCTTTTTGATTTCAATAATTTAGTTGAGGAAATAATAAAAGAATTTAAAGTCATGGAGTCAGATATAACTTTAATTTTTGAAGATGATGCTGAAATAGAATTTTATGGTGACCCTAATTTATTTAAACAGCTTTTTAGAATTTTCTTGGATAATGCTGTTAAATTTACAGCTAAAAATGGGAAGATTAAGATAAAATTGGGTAGACTGGATAAAGAAAACTTTTTTTTCTCTATTGCAGATGATGGCCCAGGAATTTCCCAGTCAGATTTACCTTTTATATTTGACCGTTTTTATCAGGCTGATAAATCTAGATCCAGAAAAAGCAACAAAGGTTCTGGTCTTGGTTTAGCTATTGCTAAACAAATTATCGATAGCTATAATGGCACCATAGAGATTGAAAGCAGCGAAAAAGAAGGAACGAAATTTATTGTTAAATTACCGCTAAAAGAAAAATAAATATAATTAATTTTAGATAACACGAATAAATTTCATGGGAGATGATTTATTTTGTCAAAAACAGAAACCGAGGAGAAAAAAACACTTTTTCTACTAGACGGGCATAGTTTAACTCATCGTGCATTTTATGCTTTACCACTACTGACAAATGATGAGGGAGAATATACAAATGCAGTCTTTGGATTTATCAGAATGCTTTTTAGTCTTAATGATGAATGGAATCCAGACCGAATGATTATAACTTTTGATAAAAAAGCACCGACCTTTAGGCATGAAGAATATGAAGATTACAAAGGAAACAGAAAAAAAATGCCCGAAGAACTGGTTCCCCAAATACCGCTGCTGCAGCAGACAATAGAAAAATTGAAAATACCGATGCTGGCTCAAGAAGGTTATGAGGCTGATGATTTATTGGGAACTCTTTCCAAAAAAGCGGAAGAAAAAGGTTATAAAGTTTATATAGTAACTGGAGATAGAGATGCGCTGCAGTTAGTTTCAGAAGATGTCAATGTTTTATATACCCGCAAAGGAATATCTGATCTAGTAAAATTTGATTTAGATAAGGTAATGGAGAAATATGAACTTACTCCTGAAAAATTAATTGACCGCAAGGGTTTGATGGGTGACAGCTCTGATAATATTCCTGGTGTACCTGGAATTGGCAAAAAGACTGCCCTGAAACTATTAAAAGAATTTGGATCTATGGAAGAAATTTTGGCCAATATTGATCAGGTTTCTGGTAAGAAAAGAAAAGAAAATCTTCATAAATATGCTGATCAGGCAAGAATGAGTTATAAATTAGGTAAAATTAAACGGGATGTTCCTGTAGATATTGATTTTGATAAATGTCGACTTGATCTTTATGATGATCAAGAAGCAGCAGAGCAGTTTAAAAAACTTGGTTTCACTTCGCTTTTGGACCGCTTTGATTTTAAAAAAGAGCTTAGTTTTGATGATTTAGAGATAGTGGAATTAAGTGAAAGCTTAGAAGAATTTAAAGAAAAAGCAGTTAAAGTTGGAAAAATCGGTATCTCGATAAAATTAAAAGAAAAAACTAAAGCAATCGATGGTGAAATTCAGACCATATTATTTTCTATAAAAGATGAAAATAATATATATTCATATCAACCAGCACACAAAATTGATGCAGTAGTTAAAGAAATTTTTGAATCAGAAAAAATCGAAAAGCTTATAATTAGTGGTAAAGAAACAGCTTTAGCTTTATTAAATCATCAAATTGAGCTTATCAATATTAAATTTGAACCACTACTTGCCTTTTATTTACTGCAGCCATCTTCCTCACTACCAGAATTAGAAGAAGTTTTTAGTCAGGAATTAACTATATCTTTTGAACAGTTAGCAGAAGATAATAAAAAGGCAGTAATGCTGTCCAGGTTATTTGAATTACAAGATAAACTGATATCTAAATTAAAAAAAGATGATTTATTAAAATTATATCAAGAAATAGAACTACCCTTAATTAAGGTTTTAGCTAGAATGGAATTTAATGGGGTTAAAGTTGATAAAGAATGGCTTAATTTACTGTCGGAGCGTCTTGGCAAAAGATTGGATATTATAGTAGATAAAGTTCATGCTCTGGCCGGAGAAAAATTTAATCTAAATTCTCCCAAACAGCTGGGAGAAATATTATTTGAAAAATTAGGTTTACCTGTTATTAAAAGAACTAAAACCGGGTATTCAACAAATGCAAATGTTCTAGAAAAGCTAGAAGGAAAACATGAAATTATTCCTTTGATCTCAGAATATAGAGAACTTGCAAAACTAAAGTCAACTTATATTGATTCTCTACCACCTTTAATTAATGACGAAAGTGGCAAAATCCATACTTCTTTTAATCAAATGGTAACAGCAACTGGACGTCTAAGCAGTACGAATCCAAATTTACAAAACATACCAATTAGAACTGAAGAAGGACGGGAAATAAGAAAAGCTTTTATTCCTTCCAGTGAAGATATGCTTTTATTGGCTGTTGACTATTCCCAAATCGAGCTTAGAGTGTTTGCTCATCTTAGTGGTGATGAGAAATTACAAGAAGCATTTAATTCTGGAGCTGATATTCATACTGAAACTGCAGCAGAAGTTTTCGAAGTTGGCCCAGACGAAGTTTCACCAAATTTAAGACGCCATGCCAAGGTAATTAATTTTGGTATTGCTTATGGAATGAGTTCTTATGGCTTGAGTCAGGATTTAGATATTCCAGTTGAAGAAGCACAGGCATATATCGACAAATACTTTGAAAGATTTTCTGGTGTAAAAGAGTATATGGATCAGATTATAAAAAAAGTTAAAGAATGTGGTTATGCAGAAACTATGTTTGGACGCCGCCGTTATATTCCAGAAATTAACAGCAGCAATTATCACCGTCGTTCTTTTGCTGAAAGAACAGCTGTTAACACACCAATTCAGGGAACAGCTGCAGATATAATGAAAAAATCAATGCTTGATGTTTATGATGCCCTAAAAGAGACTGATTTTGATTTAAATATTTTACTACAAGTCCATGATGAGCTGGTATTTGAAGTAAATAAATCTGATTTAGATGAAGCAGCAAAATTAATCAAAGAAAAGATGGAAAATACTGCAGAGCTTGATGTGCCTTTACTAGTTGATCTTCAAATAGGAAAAAATTGGAGAGATAAAGAAGATTATGAGGTGAAGGAAAATGCCTGAGCTGCCAGAAGTTGAAACAGTAGTTAAGGGGTTAAGGCCTTTAATTAAAGATAGAAGAGTAACAGCAGTTGAGATCAGAGAAAAAAATATGATAGCTTATCCTGAAAATAATATTGATGAATTTAAAGAATCTTTAATCGGATCTAAAATTGAGGCAATTAACCGCCGTGGCAAATATATAATTATTGAATTAAATAACGAGAAAAATATGGTTATTCATTTGAGGATGACAGGTAAACTGTTGGTAAAAGAAGTTGAAGAATTCAGAGACAAACATACTCATGTTATTTTTAGCCTTAATGATGGTCAAGAAATAAGGTTTAACAACATCCGTAAATTTGGTCGAGTTTATTTAATCGATAAAAATCATCCGGAACAGGCGGGGGGACTTTCAGATTTGGGTCCTGAGCCTTTAAGTGAGGATTTGACTCTGACCGATTTTAAAAAGTTATTTAAAAATAGAAGGGCTTTAATGAAGTCTCTGCTTTTAAATCAACATTTTGTAGCTGGTATTGGTAATATTTATGCAGATGAAATTCTATTTTTGTCTGGAGTTAGACCTGACAGAACAGCGGATACCTTGACAGAAGATGAAAAAGAAAAAATATACCACAATATGCGTCATATTTTAAAAAAAGGAATAATTTATGGTGGTACAAGCTTTAGTGACTATGTTAATGCATTTGGGGAAAAAGGCTCATTTCAAGAAGAACTAAAGGTTCATCAGCGAGAGGGAGAAGAATGTTATTCATGTGGGACTAAAATTAATAAAATTAAAGTCAGTGGACGTTCAACTTATTTTTGTCCTAAGTGTCAAAAATAAAGACATAGAAGGGGGGATAATATGATCATAGGTTTAACAGGTGGGATTGCAACCGGAAAATCAACAGCTGCAGATTATTTAGAAAAAAAAGGTGCAGAAATTATTGATGCTGATCAAATTTCTCATAAAATTACTAAAAAAGAGGAAAAAGGTTGGCAGCTGATCGTCAAGGAATTTGGAAAAGATATATTAAAAGCGAATGGAGAACTTGATCGAGAGAAATTGGGAGAAATGGTTTTTTCAGATTCTGCTAAAAGAAAAAAATTAGAATCTCTTCTTCATCCGTTAATTATTTATGAAATGAAAGAAGAAGCTCATGAATATTTAAAAAATGATAAAATTGTAATTTTTATGGCACCACTTTTATATGAAGCTGGTTTAGAGCGTTTTTGTGATCAAGTTTGGGTGATTTCTAGTTCAAAATCAACTCAGATAAAAAGATTGAAGAAAAGAAATGGTTTGAACCGTGAGGCAGCTTTAAATAGAATAGAATCTCAAATGTCTATCAAAAGAAAGTCAGCTAGAGCTGATGTAGTTATAGAAAATGATTCAACGGTTAAAGAATTAACAAAAAAGTTAGATCAGCAGTGGGAAAAAGTATTGAAGGGAGAAGATGAGACCTTGATTAGAATTGCTCTGATAGCTCATGATGAAAAAAAAGATGATATGATAAAATTTGCAAAAAGACACCGAGAAGTTTTGGCAAATATGAGATTAATTGCAACCGGCACAACCGGACAGAGATTAATTGATGCAACTGGTCTTGATGTTGAGAGGATGGTGTCCGGTCCAATTGGTGGAGACCAAATGATTGGTGCAGAAATTGCTAAAAATAGATTAGATGGTGTTATTTTTCTAAGAGATCCTTTAACTGCTCAGCCACATGAGCCAGATGTGAGTGCTCTTTTAAGACTCTGTGATGTTCATGAAATTCCTTTAGCAACAAATTTAACAACTGCAGAAATGATTATTCACTCCCTCGCAGAAAAAAATAGAGCTTAGCCAGGGGGGAGTCAAGTTGTTCAAAGAATATTCAAGGAAAATAATAGTTTTAGTTTTAATAGTTGTATTTGTTTTTGCTGTGGGTGATTTTGATTTGTGGACAATTAGACGAAACTTTGAAGAAATAAAATATCAAGCAGAAATTCAAAAATATGCTGAGAAATTTGCGATTGAGGAAGAACTGCTTGCAGCTTTAATTTATGTGGAAAGTAGATTTAATAAATATTCTCAATCTCCCAAAGGGGCAGTTGGTTTGATGCAGTTAATGCCATCTACAGCAATTTGGATAGCAGAAGAACTTGGATATGATGATTTTCAATTAACAGATTTGAATGAACCTGAAATTAATATTAAATTTGGCTGCTGGTATTTTTCTTATTTATATGAGAAGTTTGATCGAGATTTGATTAAGACAATTGCAGCCTATAATGCAGGTGAAAATAATGTTAGAATCTGGGTTAATAACGGCTGGCAGGGAAATATTAATGAAAAATTACCTTTTGCAGAAACAGATAATTTTGTGAGGAGAGTAATTTCAACTAAAAAGTATTATAAAGAAAATAAACCTGAATTTTATAATTATCCAGCGATAAACTTATCGTTATTTAGATTGGCTGATTAGAATTTCTATATTAGAAAAAATTTATTTAACATTAAGATAAAGGATCTTAAACCTGCCAAATTTGATTTTTTCATTAAATAATTATATAATTTAAGTTAGTGAAAATTTAATAGCAAAAGAATCTTATTATGAAATTTGGATTCTTATCTAAATTCATATTTTCTAGAAGGAGGGATAAGATAAAGAATTGATTAGGGATTAACTTTTTTTGTTTTAAACAATTATTTAGGAGGAAATTTCAAGTATGCAAAAAAGATTAATAGTTATCTTAACTGTATTTTTATTTATAACAATGACGTCAATGGCAGGAGCTCAGGAAGTTAAAAATCCTGGTACTTTTGTAGAAGTTAATATGGGGACAATTGATAGTCTTGATCCTCACTTTCAATATGATTCTGCAAGTGCAGAGATTATTGATAATGTGTATGAAAATTTAATTAAATTTGATCAAGGTGATATAACAACATTTCTACCACATCTTGCTACAGAGGTTCCAACTGTAGAAAATGGATTAATTAGGGATAATAACACTACCTATGAATTCCCAATTAGAAATGATGTAGTATTTCATAATGGTAATAAATTGACTCCAGAAGATGTTAAATATAGCTTTTTAAGAGCTCTAATTCAGGATCGTGATGGTGGGCCAGTTTGGATGATTTATGAACCATTATTCCAAAAAAGTTCTTTATCGGACGTTATTTTTGAAGTTTTAGAAGAAGAAAAAAATGCTAAAGACTTAACTGCAGAGGAATCTGCTGAAGTATATGCATATTTAGAAAAAGCTATTGAAATTAATGGAAATAGTGTAATTTTCCATCTGCCTCAACCATTTCCACCTTTTTTAAGTATCATAGCTCAGGGTAATGGTCTGGGAGCAATTGTTGATAAAGAATGGACAATTGAGCAGGGAGATTGGGATGGTCAGCCTGAAACAATAGCTGAATATACTAACCCAACTAAAGAAGAAGATCCATTATTTGGAGCTATGAATGGCACCGGTCCTTATAAATTTGTAGAGTGGGTTAATGGTGAAGAAATAGTATTAGATAGACATGAAAATTATTGGCGTGAACCAGCTTCAATCAAAAAAGTAATTATTAAAATGATTGATGAATGGTCAACTAGAAAACTAATGCTTCAGCGTGGAGATGCTGATATTGTTTATGTAGATAAGCAGTATATGAGTCAGATCGAAAACATGAACGGAGTAGAAGTTATAACTGGTTTACCTAATATTTACATGGGTGCTGGGTTAATGAACTATAATATAGTTACTGAAGGTAACCCAGATGTTCATAGTGGTAAACTTGACGGAAATGGTGTGCCATCTAACTTTTTTAGTGACATAGATGTTAGAAAAGGCTTCTTATATTCCATGAATTATGAAGCATTTGTTAATGATGTGTTAGAGGGAGATGGCCAGCAGGGTAGAGGTCCAATTCCAGAACCGCTGTTAGGATATGATGAAGACTCTCCAACTTATGAATTAAACTTAGATAAAGCAGAAGAGCACTTCAAGCAGGCATTTAATGGTGAGTTATGGGAAAAAGGTTTTGAAATAACAATTCTTTATAACTCTGGTAACGATGTTCGTAAGAGTGCTGCTGACATGCTTAAGTACTATGTTGAAAGAATTAATCCTAAGTTTAACATTAATGTTCGTGGAATTCAGTGGGCATCTTATCTTGATAAGCTAATTGCACAAAAATTCACACTAGGGTTTATTGCCTGGGGTGCTGATTACGCTGATCCACACAACTTTGTAGTTCCATTTGTAAGCAGCACAGGAACTTATGGTGGATTTAAAGGGGAAGATTATGCAGAATTTGCAAAAGAGAATATTGATCCTTTAATTGAAGAAGCAATTTCTCTAACTGATCCTGAAGCACGTGAAGAAATTTATCGTGAAATTCAGCAAATATCTTATGAAAATGCAACTGATTTCTACCTGTATCAGCCAACAGCTCAGGTTGTTATGAGAGACTGGGTTGAAGGATGGTATTATGATCCAATTAGAGATCCAGGTCAGTACTTCTATTCATTAGATAAGTAGAATATATTTAATAAAAAATATTTTCAATAAATATCTGGGGGGATATTTACCCCCAGATATATTATTGTTTAGATAATTAAAAGTTGGAAAGGATGAATATAGAGGATGATAGCTTACATTGCAAGACGCTTACTTATATTACCGATAATCCTCTTTGGAGTAAGTATGTTAATTTTTTCTATGATTATGATGTTAGGACCTTATCAAAGACTTAGTACTTATATCAATGACCCAGCCCAGTTAAAGGGAGCTGAAGATATCGATCAATTAGTATCTAAATATGGATTAAACGATCCCTGGTATGAACAATATGGACGCTGGATTGGTGGTGTGTTAAAAGGTGATTTCGGCTGGTCAGAATCGGCCGGCGCTCCTGTTACAAAAGCTATAGCTGATAGATTTCCTGCCACTTTAGAACTGGCATTATTATCTTTAGTTCCAGTAATATTTGGTGGTATAATATTAGGGGTGCTTTCGGCGGTTCATCATAACAAAGCCTTAGACCATACGATTAGGATTTTTGCAGTAATTGGATGGTCATTTCCATCATTTGTTTTTGGATTAATTGTTTTGATGATTTTCTATGGTGTTTTAGGCTGGCTGCCTCCAGGAAGATTATCAAACTGGGCTACAGAGATAGTTCGCTCAGCAGATTTTGTTAGTTATACAGGCATGTATATTCTTGATGGAATTTTAAACTTTAATTTTTCTATTGTTTTAGATGCTATTAGGCATTTAATTGCTCCGGTAATAACTATATCGATACTATGGTGGGCTTTTATATTAAGAATAACACGTTCGAATATGTTGGAGACATTAAAAAAAGATTATATTCGTACTGCTAGAGCTAAAGGGCTTGCAGATAATATTGTAGTTTACAAACATGCAGTTCGTAATGCTTTAATACCGGTAGTCACAGTTGCCGGGCAGATGGTATTAGGGTTAGCAGGTGGACTTGTTATCGTAGAAAGTATTTTTAATATAAGAGGATTAGGACAGTTTATGGCAAATGCAGCACAGCAGCTTGATTATCCAGGTGTATTGGGTGGAGCTTTATATTTTGGTTTCCTTCTAATATTAATTAACCTATTTGTGGATGTATCATATGCTGTAATTGACCCAAGAATTAGATTGGAGTGATGGTTTAGTGGAATGGCAAGAAGTTGTTAAAAGGTTGTTACAGAATAAAATATCATTACTTGGTATTTTAATAATTTTATTTTTTATTATAGTTGCAGTTTTTGCACCCTGGATAGCACCGCCTAGAGATCCAGATGATCCGTATTTAATTCCAAGAGCTGGTTGGTCTATTGAACCCCAACCACCAAGCGATGAATATATTTTTGGAACTACTGAAGGTCAGTATGATATTTTTTATGGGATTGTGTGGGGAACGAGAACTGCTTTTAGAATAGGATTAATTGTTGTTGGAATTAGTACTTCGATTGGAATAGTTTTAGGAACCATAGCCGCTTATTATGGGGGCTGGATTGATGAAATATTAATGCGGATTACTGATATTTTTATGTCAATTCCTTTTATAATAGCAACTATTGTTTTGGTGACAATTTTAGGTCAGGGCTTGACTAATGTTATGATCGCCTTAATTACCTTTAGCTGGATGAGTACTGCCAGACTAATGCGTTCACAGGTTTTATCGGTCAAAGAAGATGAATTTGTACAGGCAGCACTTGCCTTAGGTGCTAATGATTTTAGAATTATTTTTAGACATATAATTTTAAATACTATTTTCCCGGTGGTTATTCAAGCTTCAATGAGAATGGGATCGATGGTTATTACAGCATCTACTCTTAGTTTTTTAGGTGTAGGTACACCGGAAGGTTATGCTGATTGGGGGCAGATGATTTCCTTTGCTCGTAATTGGATCTTGGGTGTTGAAGGCAACCCATTAAATTACTGGTATACTCTTATTATTCCTGGTGTTGCAATTACATTATTCTGTTTATCATGGAATTTAATTGGTGACGCTTTCCGTGATATTTTAGATCCGAAACTTAACTAAGATGGTTATTTTTTAGACAACAAAAAGGTAGGTGAATTTCTTGAATAAACAAGCTTTAGTAGAAGTTAAAAATTTAAAAACATATTTTTATACCGAAGAAGGAATAGTAAAAGCTGTAGATGGAGTGGATTATGAAATTTATCCTGGTGAGACTTTGGGTATTGTAGGTGAGTCTGGCTGTGGTAAAAGTGTTACTTCTTTGTCAATTATGAGATTAGTAGAATCTCCTCCAGGCCGAATTGAGGCTGGTGAAATTAATTTTCAAGGAAAAGATTTAACAAAAATTTCTGAGAAAGAAATGCGTAAAATTCGTGGAAATGATATTTCCATGATTTTTCAGGAGCCAATGACTTCTCTAAATCCAGTTTATACTGTTGGAGATCAAATTATTGAAGCAATTATGCTGCATAAAGATGTAAATAGAAAAGAAGCTAGAAAACAGGCAATAGATATGCTGAAAAAAGTAGGTATTCCACTGCCAGAACAGCGTGTAGACGAATACCCTCATCAATTATCTGGTGGTATGAGACAGCGTGTAATGATTGCAATGGCTTTAAGTTGTGATCCCAAGCTTCTAATTGCTGATGAGCCGACAACAGCACTTGATGTAACTATTCAGGCTCAAATTTTAGAATTAATGAATTCATTAAAAGAAAGTTATGGTATGTCAATTATGATGATTACTCACGATTTGGGAGTAATTGCTGAAGTATCTGATCGGGTAGCAGTAATGTATGCAGGTAAGGTAGTGGAATACACAGATGTTGATACATTATTTGATGATCCTAAACATCCATATACTTGGGGATTAATGAATTCAATCCCCAAATTAGATAAAGATGTTGATCGTTTAGAAGCTATTCCTGGTAGTGTACCTTCTCCACTTAATTTTCCAAAAGGCTGTAAATTTAATACCCGCTGTCCGTTAGCTGAAGGTAAATGTTATGATGAAGAACCACCTTTAGAAGAAGCTGCAGCAGGACATAAGGTTCGCTGTTGGAGATATAAAGATTTAGAAGAGATTAAAAAACGTGGCGAAAGAATCTATGAGGATCGAGGTGTTCAGAAATAATGGCTGAAAATTTACTCGAAGTTAAGAATCTAAAAAAATATTTTCCGGTTAAAGCTGGAATATTCAAAAAGACTGTTGCTCATGTAAAAGCTGTTGATGATATTTCTTTTGCAGTAAAAGAAGGAGAAACCCTGGGTCTGGTAGGTGAATCTGGTTGTGGTAAATCAACAACTGGTAGAACAATATTAAGACTTTTAGAAGCAACAGCTGGGGAAGTAATATTTGAAGGAAAAAGTGTAATGGATCTCGACAAAAAAGCAATGCGGGCAATACGACGTGATATGCAGATTATTTTTCAGGATCCCTATGCTTCTCTAAATCCAAGGATGACAGTTGCTGATATTGTTGGAGAGCCTCTTGATATTCATAAATTAGCTAAAAATAAAAAAGAGCGTAATGAAAAAGTAAGAGAAATACTTGAAAATGTAGGACTTGGTGCAGAATATATGCATCGTTATCCACATGAATTCAGTGGTGGACAGCGTCAGCGTATTGGTGTAGCAAGAGCATTGGCAGTAGATCCAAAGTTAATTATAGCTGATGAGCCAGTGTCTGCTCTTGATGTTTCAGTCCAGGCACAGGTTGTAAACCTACTTCAGGATTTACAGAAAGAGTATGGTTTAACTTACCTTTTTATCGCTCATGATTTAAGTGTAGTTAAGCACATAAGTGACCGGGTTGCAGTTATGTATTTAGGTAAGATAGTAGAATTAACTGATAAGCACGAGTTATATAGTAATCCTAAACACCCATATACTCAGTCTTTATTATCTGCAATTCCAGAGGCTGATCCTAAAAAGAAAAAGAATAGAATTGTCTTAGAAGGAGATGTACCATCACCGGTAGATCCACCTTCAGGCTGTAGATTCCATCCCCGCTGTCCAAAAGCTTTTGAACCCTGTTCTGTAAAAGAACCTGAGTTTAAAGAGTATGGAGATGGACATTTTGCTGCCTGTCACTTATTAGATAAATAAATATAGATCAAGTTTAAATTTTAAATCCCTGATTTGGATATTTAAATTCCAAACAGGGATTTTTATATTTTTGGAGAATAAGATAATTAAGGTGGAAAGAAATATGTAATCTAAGCTGGAGGAATCTAAATGACAAATAAAAAAATATATTTATTAATCTTATTTATTATTGTTTCAATTACCTTTAATGTAAATGCAGAAAATTATGGTGGGAATTTAAAAATTAAAATGAATAAAAGGCCATTAACTTTAAATCCAATATTTTCAGCAAATCAAACTGAAAAAAACATAAATAAGCAGGTTTTTGATAAATTACTGATTTTAAATAGTCAGGGTGAATTAAGTAATAATTTGACTGAGTTTTGGGAAAGTAATGCTGAGTCAACTGTTTTTAAATTTAAGTTAAAAGAAAATGTATATTTTCACCCTTATAAGCTTAATGGAAAAGAGATAAAAATTGAGCAGAGAAAAGTTACTGCAGCTGATTGGAAGTGGTCGTTTGAATATTTGGCTGATCCCAAAAATAAATCTCCTTATGCAGGTATATTTAAAAAAGTGGTAGGATATGATGATTATCAAGAACAGAAATCAAATGAAATAACCGGGATTAAAGTTATAGATGATTATCAGCTTCAAATTAGTCTAAAAGATTCATATGCACCATTTATTTATAATTTAGCTAAAGAAGCAGCTGTAGTAATACCAAAAAAAGCAGTTTTAGAATCAGGTCAAAAATTTTCTTTAAATCCAATTGGTACCGGCCCTTTTAAATTTAAAAACTTTGCCAATAATAGAATTAAATTAACCAAAAATCAAAATTACTGGAAAAAGACAGAACAACAAAATAAATTACCTTATTTAGAACAAATTGAATATTATTTTGATAATAGTAAAAATCTGAATAAAAATTATCAAGAATTTGATTTATACCAGCTTAGTTATGATCAATTAATTAATTATTATCATAATAATCAAAGAGATGAAAATTATAATCTTAAAACAATTATAAATAACAATTTATATTTTGTTGCTTTTGACTGCAGAGATAATGATATTAAAGAAAGTAAATATAAAGTAATTAAATATCAAATTAAGTCGAGTTTAAATAATGATAAATTTAATCAAGCTATCAAACTAAATAATTATATTCATAATGAAAATATGAGTGATGGTTTTAATTTTTTAAACAAAATATCTGCTAAAACCGAAGCAAATTCAGAAAATGAAGTGAATTTTAGTGATAATTTAAAGCTAAAAATGATCAGCAACAATTCTAATTTAAGCTTACAAATTAGTGAATTATTGAAAACTAAACTGAATAAATTTAACGTTAAGCTTGAAGTAAAAAATTATAATTGGAGTAAATATTTAGAATTATTAAAAAGCAATTCTCAAAGAGATCTTTTTATGATGTCATATAGTTATGAAAATAAATTTGAATTTATTGCTGATAATTTTTATTCTAAGTCAGAAAAAAATTATTTTAACTATGAAAATAGAAGAATTGATAATTTAATTGATTATATAAAATTAACGAAAAATATGGAAAATCAAAATATAGCTTATACTATTATGGAAGAAATT
This sequence comes from Halanaerobium congolense, assembly GCF_004366375.1. GTDB lineage: Bacteria > Bacillota > Halanaerobiia > Halanaerobiales > Halanaerobiaceae > Halanaerobium > Halanaerobium congolense. The sequence continues at coordinate 40,028 of NZ_SOEF01000016.1, read as the reverse complement.
TTATTTCATGATAATCCATATCTTGTTATTTTTAAAGGTGTTGATCTTTTTTTAATATCTGAAAAATTATCAAATCAAAAGATATTAGATAATATTCATACAAAAGACAAACTGGAATTATTTTATTTTGAATAAAATTCTAATTAGTTTAAGTTGAATGAAAACCATTTCATTTATTTCAGAAGACTTTTGCAAAATCAACAATAAAAAATAATTAATATTTAGAATCTTAAGTTTTACAATTAATATATTATAAATAAAAACGAAAATTTGGCTATTTAGGCCGTAATATCACTAAAATTAAAAAAATAAATTATCAAAAAAATCTGTGATTTTTGCAGGAATTATATATTTTGTATTGAATATAATAAATAGTGAAATGGATTTCATTATAATTTGGGAGAGAAAATTATGGATGTAACCATGAAAGATGTAGCAAAATTAGCAGGAGTTTCATTAAGCACAGTTTCTCGTGTTTTAAATGATAGTTCACTTGTTAGAGAAGAGACAGCAAAAAAAGTAGAAAAAGCTGTAGAAAAGTTGGACTATCAAATTAATGATTCTGCTCGAATATTAAGAACCAATACCAGCAATTTAATTGGAGTCATTGGTGCTGGGATGGAAAGGCCTTTTTTGGCAAATTTGTTAAAGGGGATTGAGGCTGAAGCTAGAGAGCGGGGTTTTGCTCTGATTTATGGAGATTCAGATGGTGAGTTTGAAAAAGAACAGAATTATTTAAACATCATGAAGCAGAAAAAAATTGATGGAATCATTTTAATAACTACTAATTATTATAATGATCTTCTTTCGATAGTTAAAAACTATAATATTCCAGTTGTTTTTGCTTCTGGTTATATAAGTGATCCAGAAATCAGCTGTGTTACAGTTGATAATGTAGCGGCTGCTTATGATATGGTAGAATTTCTTTGTCAGGCCGGACATAGAGATATTGCTTTTATTAAAGGACCAGACCTTGACATGCTTGCAAGCCAAGAAAGGTTAAGAGGAGTAAAACTTGCTTTAAGATTAAGCAATATAAAATATGAATCAGCTCGAATAATTGAAGGTGATTTCACATATGAGAGTGGGTATTCAGCAGCCCAAAAGATTCTAAATAAATTTCCAGATGTAACAGCAATTTTTGCATTTAATGATGAAATGGCAGTAGGAGCAATTAGATATTTAAAAGAACAGGGAATTAGTATACCTGAAGATATCTCAGTAGTTGGTTTTGATGGTATTGACTTAGGGAAATATACAAGTCCTGCTTTAACAACTATTAAACAATCGGGTTATCATTTGGGTTTAAAGAGTATAGAAATTCTGAATAAAATTATTAAAGAAGGTAAGATAGAAGATAACAAAGTCTTTATTCCACATGAACTTGTGGTTAGAGAAAGCACAAATAAATTAAATGAACTTACTACTAATCAGGAGGTGATTATTAACAATAATATATAGTTAAGATTATATTATATTCTTAATATATTTAAATTTATCAATCAATTTGAGGAGGAGAATTATTAATGAAAAAAAATTTATTTTTAGTTTTAGCCTTAGTTTTTGTTATTACCTTTAGTGGTCTAGCTTTTGCTGATAGCCATGGTGAAAAGATTTCTTTGACTGTTGCTGGTGGTGCTGTTGGTCAGGAGAAAGAACTAACTATTAAAGCTGCAGAAATGTATATGGAAAGAAATCCTAATGTAACAGTAGAAGTTTTAGAGACACCTGACTTAGCTAATGATAGATTAGGTCTTTATTTACAGTTTTTAGAAGCTGAGAGCCCTGAAGTAGATGTTTATCAAATTGATGTAATCTGGCCAGGTGATTTAGCAGAGCACTTTATTGATTTTTATGACTATGGTGCTGAAAAAGTTGCTGATAAGCATTTCCAGGCAATCATTGAGAACAACACAACAACTGATGGTCGTTTAGTAGCTATGCCTTGGTTTACAGATGCAGGTCTTTTATATTACAGAACAGATCTCTTGGAAAAATATGATCGTGAAGTACCAGAAACCTGGGATGAATTAGAGGAAACAGCAAGATATATTATGGAAAAAGAAAGAGAAGCCGGTAATCAAGATTTTTATGGTTATGTCTGGCAGGGAGATGCTTATGAAGGTTTAACCTGTGACGCTCTAGAATGGACTTATTCTAATGGTGGTGGACAGATAGTTAGTCCTGATCAAAAAATTACAATTAATAATGATAAAGCAATTGAAATTATTAGGCAAGCTGCAGGTTGGGTCGGAACTATTTCTCCAACTGGTGTAACAGGTATGGGCGAAGAAGATGCTCGTTCAATGTGGGAAGCTGGTAATGCATTATTTATGCGTAACTGGCCTTATGCTTATGCTTTAGGAAATCAAGAAGGTAAGCCTACTGCTGGAAACTTTGACGTTTCACCTTTGCCTGCTGGAGATAGTGGTAAATCAGCAGCAACTTTAGGCGGCTGGAACTTAGGAGTTAGTAAGTATAGTAATCACCCTGAAGAAGCAGCTAAATTAGCTATGTTCTTAGCTGGAGAAGAAGTACAAAAAATGCGTGCTGTTGAAGGAGCCTTCAATCCTACAATTAAATCATTATATCAAGATGAAGATGTACTAGAGGCAGTTCCTTTCTTTGGCAGCCTTTATGATGTATTTACAAATGCTGTAGCTCGTCCTTCTACTGTAACTGCTCCCCAATATAACAAGGTATCAGAGTTATTCTTCCAGGCAGTTCATTCAGTACTAACTGGTGGAAGCGATGCTCAAACAGCGGTTGAGTATTTAGAATTAAACTTAATGGATACTACAGGATTTGAAACTGGTGAGCCATTACAACCATAAGTAAAGTTTTTTTAAATTAGTAATAATCTGGAGAGGATTGTACCTCTCCAGATTCTCTGAAAAAAAGGGGGGAAACTTAATGTCAAATAGTAATTCATCAAATCTGGCAAAAGAAGAACAAAAATTGGCTTTTAAATTATTAATACCAGCATTCTTAATTTTAATCATAATTGCTTTATATCCTCTGGGTCAAGTATTTTATACCAGTTTTACTGATAAAGAATTTGCTTCAAGCAAAGAGACTAGTTTTGTTGGTTTAGATAACTATAAAGCACTTTTATCAGTTTCTGTTAAAGAATTAGAACCTATAATTGATGAAGAAACTGGTGAGCAGGTAGTTGATGAGAGAACCGGAGAAAAGCAATTTCAAAGACCGATAAGAGTTTTACCAAGAGACCCTTATTTATATCGACCATCATTTGAGTTCAGTTTTTTTGGTAATCGATATGTGGTGGGTGCCCGGACTCCAGATTTTATTAGATCTGTCTGGAATACGTTAATCTTCACACTATTTTCGGTGTTTTTTGAGACAGTCCTTGGTTTAATAGTTGCATTGGTTGTTAATAGTGAGTTTAAAGGTAGAGGTGCTATGAGGGCTGTAATGTTAGTTCCCTGGGCCGTAATCACAGTTGTTTCTGCCAGAATGTGGGAATGGATGTTTGAGCCAACAAGGGCAGGTTTATTTAATATGTTAGGAGACAGGTTTGGTTTAATTGAAACCAGTTATTCATTTTTAAGTAATAATTCTTTACAGCTTCCAGCAATTATAGCGGTTGATGTTTGGAAAACTACACCATTCATGGCTCTTTTAATTCTTGCTGGGTTACAGCTGATTCCAAATGAATTATATGAAGCAGCAGAAATGGATGGAGCTAGTAAATTTAGACAGTTTTTTAATATTACTTTACCATTATTGAAACCATCACTGGCAGTTGCTTTGATTTTTAGAACATTAGATGCTTTAAGAGTATTTGATGTGTTCCAGGTGATGCTGTCACAGAAAAGATATTCAATGGCCAGTTTTAACTATTTTCAATTAATTCAGGCCAGGCAGATGGGAATGGCATCAGCAATTGGAGTTATAATTTTCATTATAATCTTTGGTTTTGCTGTCCTTTATATGAAATCCTTAGGAGTTGATACAGAATGACAAGAGATCAGAAAAAAATATTTAAAAAGATCTTATTCTATCTTGTGCTGGCAGTAATTGTTATATACTTGTTATTTCCATTTTACTGGGCAATTTCTTCTTCTTTAAAGTCAGAAGCACAGTTAAGCATGACTCCAGCAACTTTAATTCCTAGAGACCCTGATACAGGTGAAATTTCATTTTTTACTAGAAATTATAGAGCTATATTTTCTAATGGTGGTTTTGTTAGAGGTTTAATTAACAGTACTATAGTAGCAACTTCAACTACAATCTTAGCTCTTTTAACAGGATCATTTGCAGCTTTTGCCTTAGGAAAACTGCGATTTAAAGGTAAAACGCCCGCATTATACACAATTTTAGCAATGACAATGTTTCCTCAGGTCACAGTTTTATCCGGATTATATGCAGTAATCAATGCTTTAAATTTAAGTGCCAGGGTAAGTATGATTTTTACATATCTATTATTTACTCTGCCATTTACAACCTGGGTCCTGACCTCTTTCTTTAGAGATTTACCAGATGAGATTATGCAGTCAGCTCAGGTGGATGGTGCAACTCCATTTCAGACTTTCCATATGATACTGCTGCCGCTTACTGCACCTGCTTTAGTTACAACAGGTCTACTTTCATTTATTCAGGCCTGGAATGAATACCTTTTTGCTTTAACATTTACATCAATTGATCCAAGTTCTAGGACTGTACCGGTAGCTATTCAATTTTTCTCAGGGGAATTTGCCCGTCAGGAACCATTTGGAGAAATTATGGCAGCTGCAGTTATGGTTACAATTCCAATTGTAGTTTTAGTTTTAATATTCCAGAAACGTATTGTAGCTGGATTGACTGCTGGAGCTGTAAAAGGATAAGTTTAGATTTAAGGTTTAATTAGTCTAATTGAAATTAAATATAACTATATAAAATAATAAACTGATTAGATAATAGAGAAAATCAGGCCATCAGGATTATAGTGAAACTATAATTGGGTGGCCTAATTTCTTTATGTAAATTTTAGATTAACTTGAGGGAGGTATAAATTTGAATTATAATAATTTTTTTGAAATTAAAGATGGGTGGAATTTACAAATAAAAGAATTAAAAGAAGATCAGTTAGTTCATTACGGTAGTAATTTATTATGTGGTAACGGATATCTTGGTTATCGTGGAACCTTAGAAGAATGGGGTAAGGAACAGTACCAGGCCTGTGTTATAACTGATACTTATGATATGGCAGATGGTAAATGGAGAGAATTGTCTAATTCACCAAATGCACTGACAACAAAAGTTACGGTTAATGGGAAAGATTTTGGAGATTATCCTAAAGAAGATAGAATAACTACAGAATTGGATTTTAATTATAAATATGGAATTTTCAAAAGAATATCACAGTCTAAATTAGAAAGTGATTTTGAAATAGTTTCAGAAAGATTTGCTTCTTATGATAATCTACATTTAATAGCAAATAAATATCAAATAAATAATTTAGACAAAAAAGAAATAAAACTAAAAATTGGAATCAATGGCGACATCTGGGATTTAAATGGATGTCATCTTGAAAACTTTACTGGGGAGTATGATTCTAATAAAAATATTGTATATTTAAAAGCAAATACAGTAGAGAGTAAAATTACCTTAGTTACAGCTTTATCCTTTGAATTTAAAAAAGGTAAAATTAAAAATTTGAAAGTTGAAAATGAAGAAAAGTCGATTTATTTATTGATTAAGGCTGAAGCTGAATCAGAAAAAATAGAAATGGAAAGAAACATGATTGTCTATTCTAGTAATGATCTAAATGGTCCACTAAAAGCTGCCTTAAATGATGCTGAGTCAGCATTAAAAATAGGTTATGATGAGCTAAAAGAAAAACATCAAGCAGTTTGGGATAAAAAATGGAAACTGATGGATATCCAAATTAAAGGAAATCTTTTAGATCAGCTTGCAGTCAGATTTAATCTTTATCATAATATTATTGCAACCCCAGCTCATAGTGAACGTCTACCAATTGGTGCGCGTGGTTTGTCATGTCAAGCATATCAAGGATCAGCTTTTTGGGATCAAGAAATATTTAATTTACCTATGTTTTTATTTACAGAAACAGAAACAGCGAAAAATATTTTAAAATATAGATATCATACTTTAGATGGAGCTCGTCAAAAGGCTGAAGATTTAGGATATGCTGGTGCATTTTATGCCTGGATATCTGGAAAAAGTGGAAAGGAATTATGTCCATCATTTTTCTTTAAAGATGTAATTAGTGGTCGTAAAATTAGAAATCATTTTAATGATTGGCAGATTCATGTTTCTCCTGATATAAGCTATGCTATTTGGAAATATTATTTAGCAACAGAAGATATAGATTTTGTTGTTAACTATGGCTCAGAAATTTTATTTGAGGTTGCACGATTTCTAAACTCCAGAGTACACTATAATCAATTCAAAGATCAGTATGAGATCATTCGACTATTAGGTCCGGATGAATATCATGAAAATGTAGATAATAATGCCTTTACTAATTATCAGACACAGTTTGCTCTAAAAAAGGCACTTTATTTTTATTTTAAAATGGAAAATGAATATCCCGAAAAGCTGGAGGAAATTAAAGATAAAATTAACTTAAATGAATCTGAAATTACAGCTTGGCAGGAGATATCAGAAAAAATTTATTTACCACAGCCAGATCGGAGTAATTTAATTGAACAGTTTGATGGTTATTTTGAGCTTGAAGATACCACAGCAAAAGTACTGAATGATAGATTAATTGATAAAGCTGAATATTGGGGCTGGCCGAATGGAGTCGCTGTTTTCACTCAGGTAATTAAACAGGCTGATGTAATTCAGTTATTTACTTTACATGATATTTTTTCTGAGGAAGTACTTACAGCCAATTATGATTATTATGAGCCTAGAACCCAGCATGGTTCTTCTTTAAGTCCTTCCCAATATGCAGTTGTCGCTGCCAGACTGGGAAGAGCAGAAGAAGCTTATGATTATTTTAAAAAATCAGCCTTTATTGATTTAATGAGTACCAATAAAGCAGTTAGCGGAGGAACTTTTATTGGTGGTATTCATACAGCTGCTGCCGGAGGAATTTGGCAGTTGATAATTAATGGTTTTGCTGGTATGAAAATTGATAAAGCAGGTCTTTCATTTAAGCCAGTTCTCTGTCAGGAATGGGAAGAAATTCAATTCAAGCTGAACTATCAGAATAAAAAATTTGAAATTAGATTAAATCAAAATGAGTTTCAGTTAAAAACAGCTGCAGATAATAGTGAAGCACTAAAATTTAGTGTTTTTGAAAAAGAATATTTTTTGGATGCTGCTGCAGAAGTAAAAATAAAATTATAAATAATTGGCTGTGAATAGAATTTCATAATAATTATTAAGCATAGAAAAAGCTCCCTATAAAAATAGGGAGCTTTAGTAGCTTATTAAACAGATAACAACATGCGGTCATTATTAAATTGGCCACCATGCTTAATTTCAAACATTTTAAGCAGTTTTTCAATAGTAAGATCTTTCTTTTCTTCTGCTTTTATATCATAAATGATTTGACCACCATCCATCATTATTAAACGGTTACCCATTTTGATTGCATCTTCCATATTATGAGTAATCATTAGAGTTGTTATATTATTCTCATTAACTAATTCTACTGTAAGATTCTTAATTTTAATAGCTGTGGCAGGGTCTAAAGCTGCTGTATGCTCATCTAAAAGCAGCAGTCGAGGATTAGCAACCGTTGCCATTAAAAGTGTTAAAGCTTGTCTCTGACCTCCAGATAGAAGCTTAACTTTGGTAGTTAATCTTTTTTCTAAGCCTAAATCAATTTTTTCAAGATGTTTACGCATTATTTCTCTTTTATGTTTACTTAGTCCCCATCTTAAAGAGAGATTTCTAGATTTAGAAATTGCTAGCGAAAGATTTTCTTCAATAGTCATTTCAGGCGAAGTTCCCGCTAAAGGATTCTGAAAAACTCTTCCTATTTTTTGAGCACATTTATATTCAGATTTTTTTGTAATATTTTCATTATCTAAAATAACACTTCCGTTTTCAACTGGAAAAACTCCAGCGATAGAATTTAAAAGAGTGGATTTACCTGCTCCATTACTACCTACTATTGTGATGAAATCACCTTCGTTAACTGTTAAATCAATTTTATCAATGGCTACATTCTCGTTTGGAGTACCTTTATAAAAAATTTTTTCTAAATTTTTGACTTTCAGCATTTATTTATCACCTCAATGCTTTTTTTATTCTTGGAGTTGATAAGAAAATTATAACTAATATAGCTGTCAGTAATTTTAAATCTGAAGCAGCAAGCCCTAAATTTAATGCTATTGAAATACTAAATCTGTAAAGAATAGAACCTATAATTACACCAAGAGTGGCAATTATAATTGAACTATCTCCGATGACAACTTCACCAATAATTACTGAAGCTAATCCAGCTACAATTGTACCAACCCCCATATTAACATCTGCAAATCCTTGATATTGTCCAACAAGTGCACCTGACAGTGAGACTAATGCATTAGAAAGAATTAATCCTAACATTTTCATTGAATTTGTGCTGATTCCCATACTTCTTATCATTTGTGGATTATCTCCAGTAGCTCTTAGAGCAAATCCAATTTGAGTGTTTAAAAAAGCATCTAAGATTAATTTGACAGCAACTATTACTAAAATTAATAAAAGTAAATTATTCCAGGGATATGGAACTCCTAAATCTCTAATAAAAGAGAAAATTGTTCCCTTCCCGATAAGTGGAATATTGGGTCTACCCATAACTCTTAAATTAATTGAGTAAAGTGAAGTCATTGTCAATATTCCTGATAAAAGAGGAGCAATTTTTAATTTAGTATTTAAAAAACCGGTAATTGCTCCTGCCATTCCTCCAGCTGCAACCGCTGCAGCTAATGTGACAAAAGGATTAACCCCTGCTACTAACAATCTTGCTGAAACAGCAGCACCTAAAGGTAAACTGCCGTCGACTGTCAGATCAGCAAAATCGAGGATTCTAAAAGATATAAAGACACCTAATGCCATAATACCAAAGGCAAGGCCCTGTTCTAACGACGTAATTGCAAAACTTAGATTCATAACACACCTCACACCATTTCTAAACTAAATATTTTATTAAATTGTTAAAAAATCTACTCTTGGGTTATTTCTTCATAAATAACATTTGCTCTATCTAAAACAGCTGCTGGAATTTCTAAATCTAAATTATCCGCAGCTTTTGTATTAAGATACAGTTTTAATTCTTTTGAAGATTCCACAGGCATTTCTGAAGGGTCAGCCCCATTTAAGACTCTTGCTGCCATTTTACCAGTTTGAATACCAAGCAGCTTATAATCTATTCCTAAAGTAGCAACTGCTCCCTGTCTAACCTGACCGTTTTCTGAAGCGAATACAGGTATTTTATTTTGATTAGTAATTTGTAGGACAGAGGGCAAAGCTGAAACTATAATATTATCTGTAGGTACATAAACTGCATCTATATCTCCAACTAAAGAAGAAGCTGCAAGACTTACTTCACTGCTGTTGCTTACAGTTGCTTCGTGTAATTTAATTCCCATTGCTTTAGCTGTTTCTTTAACGATATCTACCTGAACAACAGAATTAACCTCTCCTGGATTATAAAGAACACCTAAGTCTTTGATTTCTGGAATGAATTCTTTAATCAATTCAATCTGCTGAGCCACAGGATTCATATCTGTGGTTCCAGTTAAATTACCGCCTGGTTTTTCCATGCTGTCAACAATTCCAGCTTCAACTGGATCGGTAACAGCTGTAAATAAGACAGGAGTTTCTGTAATAACATTTGCAGCTGCCTGAGCATTTGGTGTTGCAATCGCTAAGATCAGATCAAGATCATTACTTCTAAACTGTTGAGCAATTGATTGAGCAGTAGCAAAATCAGCCTGTGCGTTTTGTTCAATAAACTCAATTTTTTCTTCATTAAAACCAGCTTCTACTAAGCCCTGAATAAAACCTTCTCTAGCTGAATCTAAAGCGGGATGCTCAACAAATTGTGAAATACCTATTTTATATTCTTGAGCTCCAACAGTCAAACCAGCAGTCAAAATAAACACCAACGTTAAAATAAATAAAACTAAAAAGTTATTTTTCATTATTTTATTCCCCTTTCTAACTGGTAGTGGGAATAAGAACAAAATGTCCTTCGGACAATCTGTAATATAGTAAGGTTAAATTTTGTTGATAGCGGAAATTATGAAACTATAAATATTATCCACAACAAACCATCAGGTATAATTTCCTAGCTAATAAAAAAACACTCCAGCTGGAGTGTTAAAATGCTTAAAGCTTTTTTGTTTAAAATTAGATATAAAAATCCCTTGTTTAAACAAAAGCTTAAGCTTTCCTACAAATTTCTCCTACCGTATTACCATGCTACCAGTTATTCGATTTTCTTTATTATACTATTATAATTATCCCTTTGTCAACTTTATTTGGATAAGGTAAAAATAGTGAAGTTGAAGATTATAAATTAAGTTAGCTTTTTTGATTATCCAATAAAGATCGATGGCTTAAGCCAACAGTTACCTCATTTAAATTGAACATACCAACACCAAAAAAGACAGCGACAACTATGTGTTCACCACTTCTAGCAACTCCAATTTTTCCACCAACGTTTAACCCCATAGTTCTGGGCATTATTTGAGCTAAGGCATCATGTGCTGCTCCAGCAACTGCTCCTTGGGCCACATGAGAATTGTCGATTATATTTTCGCGTTTTGCTGCAATTACTGCTCTTTCTATAATTTCAGGAACTGATTTATTAAATTCACCACCAAAATCAACAGCAGCAGTATTTATTTCATTAGCTGCAAATTCTTTCTTTAATACCTTTTCTTCACTTCTGCTAGAAATAGACATTTTAATAGCTGCTTTAGCAGTTTCAAGACTGTTATGTTCCATAATTATTCCTCCTCTGGAATTTATATTTTAATTATAGCAGAGATTTTTAGTAAAGTGAAATAACTAAATAGTTTTATAACCAACTTAATGCATTAAGTTGGTTATAAAAGTTTTGACTATTTAAAGCATTTATATTTGACTGCATATCATTGCATATCAAAGCTATATATTTTATAATATTAATAAATCTAGTGAACCTTACCATCCAATGCATAACTTGAGTGGGATATTCTTGGCAGTTTTAAATAAAAAACTAAAAAAAGATACTTAATTATTAAAAATAAATATTGTAATACTGGAGGGGTTTAAAATAAATATTTTATTAGTTGCTTTTGCTCTGGGCTTAGATGCTGCAGGAGTAACAATGGCAGTTGGGTGCGGTAAACCAACAAATTTAATAGAAAAATCTAAAGTTATTTTTTCTTTTGGATTTTTTCAATTCTTATTTGCTTTAATTGGAGGCTTAGGTGGTAATTTTATTGATCAATATTTTTTTACTATTTCTAATTATTTTAGTGGTGCTGTAATTTTTATTCTGGGAATTTTTCTGATTCGTGAGGGATATAAAAATGAAGAGGAGTGTATCTATACAAATTTAAATTTATGGGGTGTTATTGTTTTAGGTGTTAGTGTGAGTATTGATGCACTGGGAGCTGGTTTTTCACTGCTTTTTAATTTAAAATTATTATTAATTTTTCAAGATTCTATAATAATTGGTTTAGTAGCCTCTCTTATGACTGTATTTGCTTTTATCATTATTAATTATATTAAACATATTGCTTTAGTAGAAAAGTATTCTAATTATATAGGTGGAGCAATTTTACTAATTTTGGGTGTTAATACTATTTTTATGTGAGATTAAATAATAAAAAATTAATGAACTAGCCCTGCAGTTGTTTTTAAATAAATACAGGGCTAGCTTTTAACTCTTAGTAAGTTGTTTAAAGATTATTTTATATACTAACTATATTTTGAGCAATTTTGATTTGAATATCAAACTTTTTTTAATAATGTTATAACCTCTAAATGTTTAGTATGAGGAAACATGTCAATAGCCTTGAATTTTTCTAATTGATAATTGTGGATTTTGAGTTCTTTTAAATCTCTGGCTAAACTTTTAGGATTACAGGAAATATATAGAATCTCATTTGCGTTGACAGAAGCTATTTTTGCTAGAGCTTTAGGGTTAATTCCTGGACGAGGTGGATCTATAATTATTAAATTAGCTTTTTCGTCAATATTTTGGATTTCCTCTAACACGTCTCCAGCTATATATTTTGTGTTTTTTACATTATTTAGCTCAGCATTTTCAGCTGCTCTTTCAGCAGCTTCTTTATCAATTTCAATTCCATATATTTGATCAGCATTATTAGCAATACTTTGTGAAATAGTACCTGCACCACAATAGAGATCATAAACTATCTTGTTTTTGGCACTACCTATATATTTTTTAGCTTCAGAATACAACAATTCCGCTCCCTTAGTGTTAGTTTGGAAAAATGAGAGAGAATCTATTTTAAATTTATAATCTAAAAGCTGATCATAAAAATAATTTCTGCCGTGATAAATTTTCATTTCATCACAGCTTACCTGATCTGAAAAATCATCATTAATTGTTTGGATAAATCCTACTAGTTCTCCTTTTAGGCTCAAGTTTTTTAATTGATTAGCTAAAGGAGTAAAGTCATGGTCAACCTGGCTTGTTGTAATTAGATTAGCAATAACTTCCCCGGTATTAATTCCTTTGCGAATAACTAGGTTTCGTAAAAAACCTTCTCTTAATTTAATATGATATTTCTTGAATTGATTTTTCCGACAATATTTCAAAATAGTACTCAAAATTTTTCTAAAATCCTGGTCAACAAGTTGGCATTGATCTACAGTTATCACGTCAAATCTTCTGCCGCGAGGATGCATTCCTAACTGCAGTTTTCCATCTTTTTTTAAATCGCCAAAACTGAACTCCATATTATTTCGATATTCATAAATTTCTGGACTTGCTAAAATACCTTCAAAATCATCAGTCTTTACTTTTTTTTCATTAAAAACTTCTATTAACATTTCTTTTTTGTCTTTTAGCTGTTTCGGATAAAGGATTTTTTGAGTTGAACAACCCCCGCAACGATCATAATGAACACATATTTCTTCAGTCATCTGCAAAATTGAACCTCCTATAGATTTTACTTTCATAAAAATTAATTAGATTGTTTGATAAATTGTAAAAAGCATAATAAATAATACAGCTGCTGGAACTATATATTTTAATAATAAAGAATAAATACTGCCAATATGAAAGCGGCTATTTTTATTGGCTTCTTTAATGGCATTACTGCTTCCCCAAATGTGGCCGACAAAAATAGATGTTAAAATGCCACCTGTTGGTAAGAAAATCGAATTGGAAAACCAATCATAGGTATCAAGTACATTCATTCCTAAAAAGCTAAAATTAGAAAAAGAACTATATCCCAATAATGGAGGAATACCAACTAAAAAGATGAGAAAACCTATTAAATAAGAGGCTTTTTTTCTATTCCAATTATGTTCATCAACTAAAAATGCAACCACAACTTCCAACATAGAAATTGAAGACGTTAGAGCAGCAATTGTCAGCAGCAGAAAAAATATCAAAGAAAAAAATGTCCCAAATGGCATTTGAGTAAAAACAGCTGGTAAGGTAATGAAGGTTAGTCCAGGTCCAGAAGCTGGATCAAGTCCAAAGGCAAAAACTGCAGGGAAAATAGCAAATCCTGCCAGCAATGCAACGGCTGTATCAAAAACCAAAACATAGGCAGCACTTTCATTAATACTTTCCTTATCACTCAAATAACTACCATAAGTGATAATTGCTCCCATTCCTAAACTTAAGGTGAAAAATGCCTGTGAAATAGCATCAGTAAAAGTCTGGAAACTAATTGCTGAAAAATCTGGTTTTAAATAAAAAATTAGTCCAGCAGCAGAACCCTCAAGTGTTACAGAGCGGATGATCAGTAAGAATATAATCCCAAATAAAATTGGCATTAAAATTTTAACTATTTTTTGAATTCCATTAACTATACCAGCACCAATTACGGCAATAGTCAGGAACATAAAAACTCCGTGCCATAAAATCGGTTCGGTTAAACTACTAATATGGGAACTAAAAATTTGAGGAAAGTTGCTGTCAACATTAAATGTTAAAGATTTGAAAATATAAGACATCCCCCAACCTGCTACAACAGAATAATAGCTTAAAATAACAAAGCCAGATAAAACTCCTAAAGCTCCAACAAGATACCAAGATGTGTTAGGAGCCAGACTTTTAAAAGCTCCAATAGGATTTTTAGCAGTTTTTCTCCCTAAAGACATTTCAGATACTAAAATAGGATAACCAATAAATAAAATTGCAGCTAAATAAATTAAAATAAAAATTGCGCCTCCATTTGTACCAGTTACAAAAGGAAAACGCCAAATATTACCTAAACCAATTGCGGACCCAGAAGCGGCAAGAATAAAACCTAATCTGGAAGTCCAATTTTCTCTTTCCATAATTAATCCCCCCGTATAATATAGTTAGTGATATTGAATTTTATCACTAATTTAAATATAAATTTGCTTGTTTCTTTTAATTTTATATTTACTTTTTAATTTTATCATATTCAGCTCCAGGCATCAATTGCTAAATTTCAGTGTTTAACCTGAATATATTAGTAAATTCAAATACATTTATTTGATTTTTGTATTAAAAGCTGGAAATTGTTGAATTTATTTGTTATAATACATTCAACCTGATTAGAATAGTTGAGATAAGGATACAATCTTATATTGTAAGCAGTAAAAAAATATCAAGCAGTAAATTTAAGATTGTGATAATTAGTTTAGATTTTGGTATTTTAAGTATTTTAATTTTTAGCTGAGCTGAGCCAGATAGATCAGGTTAAAATAAAATGAGTAGAAAGAAGATAAGGAGGAAAGTAAAATGGAAGAGAATCGTGATCAATGGGGAAGTAGGCTTGGATTCATTTTAGCAACAATTGGTTCAGCTGTAGGATTAGGTAATATTTGGCGTTTTTCCTATCAGGCATATGAAAATGGTGGTGGAGCATTTTTATTCCCATATATATTTGCTCTTTTAACTGCTGGTTTACCTCTGTTATTGCTTGAAATGGGATTTGGATTTTTTACCAGAAATTCTGCTCCTAGTTCTTTTAGAAAAGTCAAAGAAAAGTTTGAGTGGATTGGCTGGTGGTCAGTATTAGTAGCTTTTGTAGTAACTGTCTATTATATTGTAATTATTGCTTGGAGTTTATTATTTGTTTTTGAATCATTTTCTTTGGGTTGGACTGCAGATCCTGAAGGCTTTTTCTTTGGAGAGTTCTTAGGATTTAGTGGTAGTGCATTTACTCTTGGGGGAATTCAGTGGCAAATTTTCTTTTCTTTATTAGCTGTTTGGCTGATAAACTATTTCATTATTGCTGGTGGAGTAGAAAAGGGAATTGAGAAAGCCAGTAAAATTTTTATGCCGCTTTTAGCATTAATGGTCTTAGTGATTGTAATTAGAGGTGTAACACTTCCAGGTGCAATGCAAGGTGTTAAAGCTTTTATCACACCAGATTTTTCTAAGATATTAGATTTTAATATCTGGGTTGGAGCTTATGGACAGATATTCTTTACCCTAAGTTTAGGTTTTGGGATTATGATAGCATATTCTAGTTATCTGCCGAAGAAATCGGATGTAGTAAAAAATGGTATCATTGCTGGGGTAGCAAACAGTGTATTTAGTATAGTTGTTGGTTTTGGTGTATTTGGAGTATTGGGATATATGGCACAGCAGCAGGGTGTAGGAATAGCTGATGTTGCAACATCTGGTATTGGACTTGCTTTTATTGCTTTTCCAAAGGCCATTAACCTACTTCCAGGAGCACCACAACTATTTGGTTTTGCCTTTTTCTTATCATTAACTATTGCTGGACTATCATCAAGTATTTCATTAATTGAGTCAGTGGTTTCATCACTAATTGATAACTTTAGTTTAAGCCGTAAAAAGGCTGTTACTTTAGTGTCAATTGCTGGTTTTGCACTTGGTGTTCCAATGGTTACTCAGGGTGGTTTAGCTATTTTAGATATTGTTGATCACTTTGTAAATATCTTTGGTTTGTTACTTGTAGGTTTAGTAGAAATGCTTGTATTAAGCTATGCATTTGACTTAGATACAATAAAAGATAATATGAATGAAAGTTCTGATCTGCATATGGGTAATGGTTGGAAAGTATTAATTAAATTTGTTGCACCAATCTTTATTGGTATCGGATTTGTTCAAAATACATTCTCTGAATTGTCTGCTGCTTATGGTGGTTATCCAGTAAGTGAACTTATTGTTTTTGGTTGGGTAGTTGTAGCATTATTGGTTGTATTTGCAGTTACAATTGCAAGAAAAAGTCAAAAGAGAATATAGTTTGACTTAATTTAATAAATTGATTTAAAAACCTCTGGTAATATTACCAGAGGTTTTTTGACTTCTTTTAATAAAAGATTATATAATGTTACTGGAAGGAGATGATAGGTAATGAAAGAGATATTTAAACGCAGAAGTATTAGAAAATATAAAGATAAAAAAGTTGAAAAAGAAAAAATAGAAAAATTGCTGAAGGCAGCTGTCGCAGCACCTTCAGCAGGTAATGAACAACCCTGGCATTTTGTAGTGATTAGAGACCGAAACATACTAAATCATTTAGCTGAGGTACATCCTTATGCAAAAATGTTGAAAGATGCTCCTTTGGCAGTAGCAGTTTGTGGAGACTTAAATAAGCAAAGACATGAAGGATTCTGGGTGCAGGATTGTGCAGCGGCTACCCAGAATATTTTATTGGAGGCTGTTGCTTTAGATTTGGGAGCGGTCTGGATTGGTGCTTATCCCAACGAAAAACGTGAAAAAGTAGTGAGTGAAACTTTAGGCGTTCCTGAAAACATAAAAACTGTATCTTTAATCTCTATTGGTTATCCAGCTGAGGAAAAAAGGGAAACAGATCGTTTAAGTAATGAGATAGTTCATTATGATAAATGGTAAAAATCAGAGGTGTTTTCTGACTCGTATTTTAATAAATATGAAAAACTGGTCTTAGGTGGCATAGTTTTAGAAAAATTACCATTGACAATGACTGAGCTGTTTAATTTATTAAAAAATGGAAACTATAATTTAATTCAAGCAGGAAAAATTAGTCTGAAATAGAATATCAGGTTTAAAGTTAATAAAGATTTATAATCTTTTGGGCAGCATTCTTGATATTTTCTGCGTTAATTTCAGCCCTATAGGTATTAATTTTATTCTGGGAATGTTCATACATGGGGTCATAATATTCTTCTAATAATATTTTGGTTAGTTCTTTGAATTCTGCTTTTTTTGCTAATTCTAAAAGTTTAAAATAAGAATCTTTCCCCGCTTTTTTTATAATATATTTTTTGATTGCTGTTAATGATTCTATAACTCTTTCAATAAAATTTTCTTGATTGTTTTTTATATCTTTTATATATTCTAGATAAATATTTTCTATCCTTTTTTCCATTGAAGCAGTTATTAATAAATTGTCGCCAGCTTTCATTGCTTGATTAAAAAAATCTGGAATGACCGAATGCCCCACTCTTCTGCTTTCAGCTTCAACAAATATTATTTCATTTTTCTTATCTTTAGATTCTAATTCCTGCCAGAGCAGTGACTCAAAATATTTTTGATTATATGGTTTGGCAAGACCAATGCTTCCGAAAGCTGATCCTCTGTGATTTGCTATCTGCTCTAAATCAATAATATTTGCACCTAGTTTTTCCATCTCTTTTAAAATATAAGTTTTACCAACTCCAGTATTGCCGTGTAGAACTGAAATTTTACCCTTAAATTTGTAGTTTTCCAATTTATCTATAATATAATGTCTGTAGCCTTTATAACCACTTTCCAATCTATAAACTTCAATCCCTGCTAAATCTGAAAACTCAGCCAGACTTTTACTCCTTAATCCGCCTCGCGAGCAAAAAATAATTAAATTATCATATTTTTGGTTAAGCTGATTAACTTCTGCAATCAAATCAGGAATTTTTGGCGACACTAACTCAACACCTTTTAATTTTGCCTTTTTGGGACTTTCCTGTTTATAAATTGTCCCAATGATTTTTCTTTCATTGTAGTTTAACAACTCTATATTAACGGCACCAGGAATAGTTGCCTCTAAATATTCTTCTTTTGTTCTTGCATCAATATAAATGCTGTTTTTTAAATCCAAACTTTCTTTATAACTTATGAATCTTTCTCTTCTCATTTAATTACACCCTTTAAATAAAATATTCTTAATCAGTTTATTTAATATTTATAAAATTAAATCATAATTTTAATAGTAAAAATTATGAATTTATAGCTTATTTAATATTTTATCTTAAATGAGAGTAAAATGAAAATATATAGCTAAAATAATTTTTTGTTTAGTGATTTGAGTACTTGAATTGAAAATAAAAAAGTGTTATAGTTAAAACAGTTAAATGAACAAATGACCATAATATATAATGAGGTGATTATTTAATGTATGAAGTTAAAGATAAGAAGGTTATCTTAGAACATGGTTCAATCAATAAAGGAATAATTGCAGTTGCTAGCGGTAAGGGTGGGGTAGGTAAATCTACTGTTACTGTAAATCTAGCTACGGCATTAGCCAAATTAGGATATAAAGTTGGGATTATTGATGCTGATGTAAGAGGTTTTAGTGTACCTAGGATTTTAGGTGTTGTTGATAAACCGAAAGCAGTGAGTGAAAAAGAAATCATTCCACCAGAAGTCAGAGGAATTAAAGCTATTTCGATGGGTTCTTTTGTTGGTGAAAATGAACCGGTTATTTGGAGAGCACCATTATTAACTGGAGCTTTAGAGCAGTTTTTTAAAGACATCCGCTGGGGAAAATTAGACTATATGTTAATTGATTTACCTCCCGGAACAGGAGACATGCCTTTAAATATTATGCAGAAAGTTCCTCATGCTGAAACTTTAGTTGTTACAACCCCACAGGTAACTGCAACTAAGGTAGCTGGTAGAATTGGTGCTATGGCTGAAAAAATGGACCATGAAATTTTGGGTGTTGTAGAGAATATGGCCTATTATAGATGTGAAGAATGCGGTCATAAGGATTATATTTTTGGTAAAGATGGTGGAAAAGATTTAGCAGACTTTATGGGAACTGAATTATTAGGTCAGTTACCTTTAATTTCTGAAGTTCGACGCCGCAGTGATTCAGGTAATCCAATTGTTTTTGATAAACCAGATTCTGAAATTTCACAGGAGTTTATTAAAATTGCTAAAATTATTGCTGAAAGAGAAGCCGGTTTTGACGAAGAAATTGAACCACTAAAGTTAAATATGGACGTTAATAAGTAGTGAAAACATGATTAAAACATCATTGGTACCTGGTACAAATAATCTTATTTGTACCAGGTACCAATGGAAGGTACCAATGGAAGTACTAATAAAAAATTGGGGGTTATTAAAATGAAAATAGTTATTCCTGCAGTTGAGATTGGTAGTTTTGAGACAGAAATTCACGAAAATTTTGGTAGAGCTAATTATTTTGCTTTAGTAGACACTGCAAATGATGAAATTGAATTTATTGATAATAGTGCTGCTGATCAAAGCAGTGGAGCTGGAGTTGGCGCAGCACAGTTATGTGCTGATAACGAAGCAGATATTGTTGCTGCTTATCACTTTGGACCCAAAGCATATAAAGCTCTAACAGCAGCTGGAATAAAAATTTTAGATTTAACTGATCAAAAATTAATTCAAGAAGCATATAATGATTATCAGGCAGGTAAATTAGCTGAGGCTGAAGCTGGCCCTGGAGGACATCATTAAAGTGAATAAGGAAATTTCACTTTCAATCCTTAGTGGAAAGGGAGGAACTGGTAAAACAACTCTTGCTGTTAATCTAGCACTTGCTCTGGAGAATGTTCAGCTGCTTGATGCAGATGTCGAAGAACCTAATGACTATATTTTTATTTCACCAGAAATAGAAAAAAGAGAAGTAGAATCAGTTATGCGTTTAATTCCAGAAGTTAATGATGATTTATGTACTGCCTGCCGAAAATGTGTTGACTTTTGTGAATATAATGCACTTGCAATGATGCTGGATAATGTTTTAGTTTTTGAGGAAGTTTGTCACAGCTGTGGAGGCTGTAAAATAGTTTGTCCTGAAAATGCTATTACTGAGAAAGAAAAGGAACTGGGTAAAATACGACATCATCAGCTTGATAATCTTGATTTCTGGCAGGGTGAATTAAATACAGGGGAAGAAAAAGCTGTACCAGTAATTGAGAAATTGAAATCAAAAATTGATCACAGTAAAAAGACTATAATTGATTCACCACCAGGTACAACCTGCCCTACAATTGAAGCAATTACAGATACGAATTTCACCGTAGTTGTAACTGAGCCATCTGCTTTTGGTTTGCACGATTTAAAGATGGTTGTTGAGATGCTTAAGCAGATTGATCAGCCTTTTGCAGTGATTATTAATAGAGCCGAAGCTGATTCAGATTATTTAATTGAAAAATACTGTCAGCAAAAAGAAATAAAAGTTTTGCTTAAAATACCTTTTTCTCGAAAAATTGCAGAATTATATTCTAATGGAATTCCTTTTGTTAATCAAATTGAGGGATGGGAATCAAAATTCAAAGGATTATATCAAAAAATTCTTGAGGAGGCCGGTAAATATGAAAGAAATAACAGTAATTAGCGGTAAAGGTGGAACGGGAAAAACAACCTTTACAGCTAATCTGGCCTCTTTATTAGAAGATTTGGTGGTTGGTGATTGTGATGTTGATGCACCAAATCTGCATCTTTTATTAAATCCTGTCAATAAAAATGAGATTATTCATAAAGGCGCTAAGTTAGCGGTAAAAAATCAAGCTAGATGTATTGACTGTGGTTTATGTTATGATAACTGTAGGTTTAATGCTATTACAGCTGATGATTTTCAAATTAAAAATTTAAAATGTGAAGGCTGTGGTGTTTGTGTAGAAGTTTGTCCAACTAAAGCTTTAAGAATGGAAGCCATTGAAACAGGCAGTTTATATGAAGCTGAGAGCAAGTTTGGAGACATGATTCATGCCCGTTTAATTCCTGGAGCTGATAATTCTGGCAAATTAGTCAGTGAGGTTAAGAAAAAAGCATCTGAAGTTGCTAAGAAAAAAAATAAAGATTGGATATTAATTGATGGATCACCAGGTATTGGTTGTCCTGTCATTGCCTCTTTAACTGGCTCAGATATGGCAATTTTGGTTACTGAACCAACAAAATCAGGTTTTTCTGACCTAAAAAGAGTTATTGAAGTAGTTCATCATTTTAATATTCCTGCTGGTCTTGTAATTAATAAATATGACTTAAATGAAGAAATTAGTGATCAAATCGAAACTTATTGTAAACAGGAAAACATTGAACTTTTTACTAAGCTTCCTTACAGCAGAGTAATTGTTGAATCTTTAAAAAGAGGAGAAATTTTTGTTGATAATAATCAAGATTTAAGAAAAAGAATGATTAGCGTTAAATCAAAATTGATAAAAAAGTTGGAGGTATAATAATATGAAAAAAATAGCTGTACCAGTTCAGGGAGAAAATGTATCTGCACATTTCGGACATGCACCTTATTTTAAGATTTTCAGTGTTGAAAACAATAATATTGTGGAAGAAAATAGTCTGGAAAATCCGGGCCATCAGCCTGGTCTTTTACCAAAGCTTTTAAATGAAGCTGGAGCCAATCTGGTTATTGCATCAGGTATGGGACAGAAAGCAATAGCAATTTTTGAAAAAAATAATATCGAGGTAGTTTGTGGTGCCTCAGGTGAAGCAAAATCTGCTGTGCTTGATTATCTTAATGGTGATTTAAATATATCAGCAAATGCTTGTTCTCACGGCGATCAAAATCATGATCATCATCACAATCACGATCATGGCAGTCACAAACATTAAGCTATCTTTATAGATAAAAAAACAATTTAATACCAGGCACTTAATTAAGTGCCTGGTAAAAAAAGAAATTTTTTTGTCTAATTCTTGACATATGTTCAAAATAGAGTTATAATAAAGACACAAGATAAAGAGCATATGTTCATTAACAATAATAATAAGGAGTGAGTGATTATGCCAAGAGGAGATAAAAGAGGTCCAGAAGGTGCAGGTCCAATGACTGGAAGAGCACTAGGTTATTGTGCAGGTAATGATCAGCCCGGTTTTACAGCTGATGCAGCCCCTCAGGGTGCTGGTAGAGGTTTTAGAAATGGTAATGGTCGTGGTCTAGGATTCGGTCGGGGTTATGGTAGAGGCAGAGGAATGAGTTATGGGAGGAGATCTTTTTTCGCAGCTCGCGGTAGAGGGGGTGCATATGTGCCTGCTGCTGCAGATGATACAGAGGAATTTAATAGTGAAGAAAGTAAAGAGCGCGAAATAACTAGATTAGAAAATTTAGCTAATATTCTTGCTAATGAATTGGAAATAGCAAAAAAACAAATTGATGAATTGAAAAATAAATAAAACATGAGACTAAGGGCTTCCTAATGGAAGCTCTTTTTTATGTAAGGTGGCAAGAAAACTGCATCCAAATGTTTTATTTGGATGGTGAGGTTCACTGTTAGTGTAAAATAAGTTTTGGGGTTAACTGAAATTCTTGTTTTTAGAGCTAAATTATTATATAATATCAGTAACTATTGGATTGATTTTTCAAAACTAGATAATAGGTGAGGTTATTGATATGGGAAATGAAATAAATAATAAAATAGAAGCAAAAATAAGGAATATAGCTAAATATTTAAATGAATATACTAAAGATCATTTAAAATGTTACAATTTAACATTAGGTAGGTTTCATGTTTTAAGAGTAATTTTAGAATCTGAGCCAGTAAGCATGGGAGATATCCATGAAGAATTACATATGGCAAATAGTACTGTCACAGTAATTGTTGATTATCTTTATGAGGCTGGTCTTGTTAAAAGAAGACGAGATGCTAATGACAGAAGAGTTGTTTTGTTGGAAATTACTGATGACGGTAACAAAATAATGAAAGATTTATTAAAACAGAGACAGGATTTTATGAAGCAGGCTCTGGCTGGGATGGAGGATTCAGCAGTCGAATTAGCTTCTCTTTTAGAAAATCTATTAAATAAAATAGAAGAGATTTATTAAATAAAGGAGCAGGTGGAAAAATTTGAAAAAAATATTATTAGTTTTTTTATTTATGGTTTTAATTTTTAATTTAAATGCAGCAGCTCAAAGTGAGCTAGCTATGTCAATTAGAAATCATTTGCTTGTAATTGAGGAATATGAAGGTCATTTTCCTGAAGGTGAAAATGTCGGCTTTTATCAGGAGCTAATTGAATTTTATGATCAAAGACATCACCGATCAATTTGGTTTGGAGAAGAAAAATTAAAAAATGATCCCAAATCTTTAATTAAAGAGATAAAAAATAGCTATTTTGAAGGCTTAAATCCTTCTGATTATCATTTAGCTATAATTGAAAGCTGTATTAATGAAGATTCTTTATTTTCTGAGGAACACCTTGATAAAAGGGCATTGATGGATATTTTATTAACTAATGCTTATTTAAGTCTTGCCTCCGATTATTTAAATGGAAAAATTGATGCTGAAATTATAATTGATGATTACAATTATCAGGCTGAAAGTTTGGAGGCTCAAAAACTTCTTAGCTATTTAACAAACGAAAAAATTGAAATATCTAAAGCTATAAATAATCAACTACCAAAAACAGATAATTATGAGCAATTAAAAGAGAAATTAGCTTATTATAGAGATTCTGGTAAAATAGAAGCTTGGCCCAAAATTGAACTAGGAGAATCTCTGGGAATTGGTGCAGCAGGGATTAGAGTTTCACAGTTAATTAAAAATTTAGATGCAAGGAACTATTTAAATATAGAAGGGTTAAAATATAAAGACCAATTTAATCAGAATGTAAAATGGGCAGTGCAGCAATTTCAACTTGATAATGGTTTGAAAAGTGATGGGGTTGTTGGTAAGAAAACTTTTACAGCACTAAATATACCATTAGAGTATAGAATAAAGCAATTAATTATTAATATGGAGCGCTGGCGCTGGCTGCCTGAGAATTTAGGAAGCCGCTATATTTATGTAAATATTGCAGATTACAATTTGAAATTGTATGAAGATAATCAGGTTATTATGCAGATGAAAACAATTGTTGGTAAAGAACAGCGAAGCACACCTGTTTTTAGTGATACTATAAAATATCTTGTAATAAATCCCTACTGGTATGTACCTAAATCGATTGCTGTAGAAGATAAACTGCCTTTAATTAAAGAAGATTATAGTTATCTTAAAGAAAACAATTATTCTTTATTTCAGTATACAGGTAATAACAAATTAGAAGAAATTGATCCGGCAGAAGTTAACTGGCCAAAAATTGATGAAGATAATTTTAATTATCTACTGCGGCAAAACCCAGGTGATAATAATGCTTTAGGAAGAATAAAATTTATGTTTCCGAATAAATTTAGTATTTATTTACATGACACTCCAGGTCGTTATTTATTTTCTGAAAACGAAAGAGGCTTTAGTTCTGGCTGTATTAGAATAGAAAAGCCAATAGATTTAGCTGAATATTTATTAAATGATCAGGAAAAGTGGAACCGAGAAAATATAGAAGAAGAAATGGAAAATGACAAGGAAAAAACTGTTTATCTGAAAAACCCGATTAAAATTTATCTCCAGTACAATACTGCCTGGATAGATTCTTTTGGAAGGTTAAATTTCAGAGAAGATATTTATAAAAGAGATCAAAAAATAATTGAAGAATATTTTTAAGTAGATTTGTGCTTTGATTTTAAATTTGAATCTTTGATAGAATAAAATATATATTAATAGTTTAAATACTAATTTTAAGGAGTAAAATTATAAATAATGGAAAAAAAATTAGCTTTAGCAACACTTGTAGTTTTAATTTTAATTAGTAGTTTTTCACTTAATGCAGCTGCTTTTACTAAAGAACATGCAGATTTTTCAATAGTCTATGATGATTTCGAAATTCCTTTAAAAACATTTAGCATTTTTGTTATGCCACGGGAAGGAATTGAAATTTATATAGCTGAAAAAGATAGAGGTCAAAAATATATAATTGAACTAAGTGGTAAAAAATTTGAAAATACAAAATCATTTAAATGGCAGGCTCCCGCTAAAAGCGGTCATTATCCAGTAAAAATAAAGAAAAAAGGAAGCAGAGGATCTGGATCAGAAATCAATTTAAATGTTTTTGTTCTTCATCCAGCTGAAAAAAAGAATGGTCAATATTTAGATGGTTTTAAAATTGGCTATTATCCAAAAATTACAGCTGATAAACAGAAATATTATTCAAAACCAGTTGGATTTTTAAAAATCGAAGAATCACTTTTAAATCTTAATCTAACACCACATTTTACAATGGAGCAATTTGTAACTAGACAGAGTACTAAATTTCCTCAATACATAGTACTGCAGGAATCTCTGCTTTTAAAACTAGAGTACTTTTTAGAGGAAGTAAATAAAGCCGGTTATAAGGCAGATACCTTTGGTATTGTAAGTGTTTACCGCAGTCCATATTTTAATAAAAAATTAGGTAATAACACTAATTTCAGCCGCCATTTATTTGGAGATGCGGCAGATATTTATATTGATAACACTGGGAATCAGTGGATGGATGACTTAAACGAAGATGGAAAATCAAATATTTATGACTCAAATATACTTTTTGAATTAGCTGTTAAATTTGATCAAAATGAAAAGTTTTCTCAGCTGCAGGGTGGACTAAGCAGCTATAAGGGCAATGGTGTAAGAGGTCCTTTTTTACACATTGACAGCAGAGGGTTTCATGTTACCTGGTAATTTAATTATTTATTAATTAAAAATAGAATCAAGCAAAGACTTAAAATATTAGGAGGTAATTTAATTGTTATTAGGCGATATAATTTCTAAAACTGCAAATGAAAAACAAGAAAAGCTGGCAGCCGTATTAGATGATCAAAAAATTACTTACATTCAGCTTGAGAAGGAAAGTAATCAGCTAGCACATGGTTTAATTGACTTAGGTATAAAGACATCAGATATGGTAAGTATTATGCTGTCAAACAGCATTGAATTTTTAATTTCTTATGTAGGTGTTATTAAATCGGGAGCTACTATGGTTCCTCTGAATATAAGTTTTAAAACACCAGCAGTAGAATATATTTTAAATAATTCTGAAGCTAAAGCTGTAATTACTTCCAAAAAGTTTTTGCCTTTAATTCAAAAATGCGATTTAGATCATTTAGAAAATATAATTCTAGTTGATGGAGAAAAATCAGACAATTATTTACTCCTGTCAGAATTTAAAAACAAAAAAACAAGTCTACCTAAACTAAAAAATATAGATCAGGAATATACAGCAGCCTGTTTATATACTTCAGGCACTACAGGCCAACCAAAAGGAGCAATGTTGACCCATCACAATTTAATTTTTGATACTCAAAAAACAATTGAATATTTAAAAGTAGATGACAGTGACCGATATATTTGTGTACTGCCGATGTTTCATGCTTTTGCTGAAACTGTCTGTATTTTAATGCCGTTATTTTTAGGTGCGGAAATTGTTATTATCGATAAGTTTTTACCTGAAACTGTATTAAAAATAATCCAGGAGCAAAATGTGACATTTTTTGCTGGAGTTCCAACTATGTATTCTGCTCTTTTAAATGTAAAAAATAAAGATAATTACGATTTATCACATCTTAATTTATGTATATCTGGTGGAGCAGCAATGCCGAAGCAGACAATGGAAGATTTCGAAAAAACTTTTAATGTTAAAATTTTGGAAGGAAATGGTCCTACAGAAACTTCACCTGTAGCTTATGTAAATCCTGTGGATGGAGCAAGAAAGTCTGGATCAGTAGGACTTCCAATACCAAAAACAGAGGTTAAAATTGTTGATGAAAATGATAATGAAGTACCAATTGGTGAAATTGGTGAGATTACAGTAAAGGGAGAAAATGTAATGAAAGGTTATTACAAAATGCCTGAAGCTACAAAAAAAGCATTACGCGGCGGCTGGCTGCATACTGGTGATTTAGGTAAAATGGATGAAGATGGTTATGTCTATATAGTTGATCGTAAAAAAGATATGATAAATGTTGGGGGAATGAATGTTTATCCTCGGGAAATTGAAGAACAACTTTACAAACATCCGAAAATTAGAGAAGCTGCAGTTGTAGCAACTAAGGATGAACTTCGGGGTGAAATACCAAAGGCTGTGATTGTATTAAGAGATGGTGAAAGTGCTACCGAAAGAGAAATTCAAAAATACTGCATGAAGTATTTTGCAAATTATAAAGTGCCTAAATTGGTAGATTTTTTAGATGAACTGCCTAAAAATGCTACCGGTAAAATTGACAAAAAATCCTTAAGTGATCTTTCAGATTAACAAGTGGGAAGTCAAAAGCGGAGGTGAAAGTTTATGGGAATTGATTTTGAACAACTTCGCAAGCAGATGGTTGAAGAACAGTTAGTTAAAAGAGGCATAGATGATGAGCTAGTTTTAGAAGCTTTTAAAAAAGTAAAAAGGGAAAAATTTCTTCCCGAAAACAATAAAAAATATGCTTATGCAGATGGTGCACAGCTGATTGCTGCTGGTCAAACAATTAGTCAGCCTTATATTGTGGCGGTAATGCTTGAAGCATTAGAGATAGAAAAAACTGATAGTGTTTTAGAAATTGGTACAGGCTCAGGTTATGCTGCAGCTTTACTGGCAGAAATAGCAGCTGAGGTATACACTATTGAAAGAATCGAAGAATTAGCTGTACAGGCTGAAGAGTTATTAAAAAAATTAGGATATCAAAATATAAAAGTTAAATTAGGAGATGGCAGTTTAGGCTGGGAAGAATTTGCTCCATATGATTCAATTTTAGTTTCAGCTGCTGCTCCCTATGTTCCTCAAAAGTTAATTGACCAGCTGTCAGTTGGTGGAAAAATAGTTATCCCTGTTGGTGAAAGAAATAAGGTTCAACGTTTGAAAGTTATAACTAAGAAATTTAATGGAAAAATCAAAGCAAAAGAACTTGAGTATGTTAGATTTGTACCGCTAATTGGGAAAGACAGCTGGAGATAATAATTATTTAATTAGCCGCTTTGAGGCTGATTTTTTTATTAGCCAGGAAATTATACCTGATGGTTTGTTGTGGATAATATTTATAGTTTCATAATTTTCGCTATCAACAAAATTTAACCTTACTATATTACAGATTGTCCGAAGGACATTTTGTTCAAAAGAAAATAGGAGTGAAGTATTAATGTCAGCAACAATAACGTCTTTTTCAGTTTATTTAGTTTTTTTGATGGGAATAGGAGTTTATTTTTATAAGAAAACTGCCAGTTTAGAAGATTATCTAATTGGTGGTAGAGCAATGGGAAGCTGGGTTACTGCACTCTCTGCGCAGGCCAGTGATATGAGCGGATGGCTTTTGATGGGATTACCAGGAGCTGTTTACCTGGGAGGAATAAGTCAGGCTTGGATTGCTATTGGTCTTTTTATCGGGACAGTTTTGAACTGGAAATATGTAGCTGCCCGTTTAAGAGTATATACAGAAAAAACTAACTCAATGACTTTGCCATCATTTTTTGAAAAAAGATTTGGAGATTCAACAGGTCTGCTGAGAATTATTTCTGCAGCAATAATTTTATTATTTTTTACTATTTATTCTGCTTCAGGCCTGGTGGCTTCAGGTAAGTTATTTGAATCATTATTTAATATAGAATATAAATTAGCTGTTATATTTGGCGGCCTGGCAATTGTTTCATATACTTTTTTAGGAGGGTTCATGGCTGTATCCTGGACAGATTTTTTCCAGGGGATTTTAATGTTTTTTGCAATTACTATAGTTCCTACAATCGCTTATGGTGAGATCGGAGGAATGGGTTCTATAATTGAAATGACAGCAGAAAACGGTGTTTCTTTATCATTAATGCCGGAAGGTTTTACATTTGCAGCTGTTATTTCTGCAGCAGCCTGGGGGCTTGGTTATTTTGGTCAGCCTCATATTTTAGCTCGTTTTATGGGGATTGATACTATCAAAAAGGTAGCCTCTGCTCGCAAAATTGCCGTTATTTGGGTAGCTATTTCTTTAACTGCTGCAGTTTTTGTTGGTATTATTGCAGTACCTATGTTTCCCAATATAGCAGATAGTGAAAAAGTTTTTATAGAAATGATAGCAGAAATATTTAATCCCTGGATAGGCGGAATTTTATTAGCTGCTATTTTATCTGCAATTATGTCCACTATCGATTCACAGCTTTTAGTTTCTTCTTCAACTTTAACTGAAGATTTTTATAATAAAATTGTATCCAGAGAAGCCAGTGAATCCGAAAAAATGTGGGCGGGTAGAGCTTTTGTGATTATAATTGCAGTAATTGCCTTTATACTCGCCTTAAACCCTAATAATAGTGTTTTAGGTCTTGTATCTTACGCTTGGGCAGGTTTAGGTGCTGCTTTTGGTCCGGTTGTTTTATTTGCTTTATTTTCAAGAAAAACATCCTGGCGATCTGTTTTAACGGGAATGCTTTTAGGAACTATCACTTTAATTTATTGGAAAGAAAGTGGTTTAGGCAGTACTTTATATGAGATAGTGCCAGGATTTTTGGTTAATGTAATTGTAATTATGATTGGTAATAAAATATATACTCAAAAAAATAAAGAGGTACTAGCTGAATTTGATGAAGTTCAAAGAATTTATGAAAGAGACATCTAGTAGTTAGTATCTTAAAATACTTATTAAAGAATTTATTTAAGATAGAAAGAATTGTGATTGATAATTGGAGAAAGGATGGATGTTGATGAGAATTTATTCATGGAATGTTAATGGAATTAGAGCTGTGAAAAGAAAAGGTTTTTTAGATTGGATTGAAGAAGAGCAGCCAGATGTTTTGGGGCTTCAGGAAATTAGAATTCAGGATCATCAGTTAAAAGATAAGTTGAGAGAGATTAAAGGCTATCATTCCTATTTTACCTTTGGTGAAAAAAAGGGATATAGTGGTGTAGCATTATATACTAAGAAAAAGCCACTTGATGTTTGGCATGGTCTTGGTATTAAAAGATTTGATCGGGAAGGTAGAGTTATAGCAGCAGAATATGAAGATTTTTATCTTCTAAACATATATTTTCCTAATGGGAAGCGAAGTAAAGAAAGATTGAACTATAAATTAGATTTTTATGATGCTGCTTTAGAGTACTGTGAAGATTTAAGAAAAAATGGAAAAGAAATTGTTGTCTGTGGTGACTATAATACTGCTCATCATCCAATTGATCTACATGATCCGGATTCCAATACTAAAACATCTGGTTTTATGCCGATTGAAAGAGAATGGCTTGATAAGTTAGAAGAGCATGGTTATATTGATACCTATCGATATTTTCATCCAGATAAAGAAACTTATTCTTGGTGGAGTTATAGAACCCGAGCTCGTGAGAGAGATGCAGGCTGGAGAATAGATTATCACTTTATTTCGGAAGGACTTGAAGATAAACTGCAAAATGCAGATATTTTAACTGATGTAATGGGATCTGATCACTGTCCGGTAACAATTACTCTAGATCTGGAATAAAATAGATAAAAATAGACGAGGAGCCTTAATTCAAATTTAATAAGGCTTCTCTTTTTATTTTCAATTATTGAATTCGAATTTTCTTTTTTCATTTTGCCTCTTAGTTATTTAAAACTTGAATTTGTTAACTACAACAATTATAATTAAAATAATCATAACAAAAATACTTAGCTTTATCAAAAGAACTTACTAAAATCTTAATCTTATAATTTAAGGAGAAAACTATGGGGAAAAAAATAATGGCAGTAATCAATCCAGTTTCATCTGGAGGTAAAACTGCTAAAAGATGGCCAAAAATTAACAAATATTTTAAAGATGAATTTGCAAATTTTACCGAAAAATTTACCACAAAACCTGGTGATGCTGTTAAAATTGCAAAAGAAGCTGTAGAAAAAGATTATGATTATTTGCTAGCAGTGGGGGGAGATGGGACTGTTAATGAGATAGTTAATGGTATGCTTTTAGCAAAAACTAAAAATCTTAAAGCAAAGTTAATTATTTATGCCCAGGGAACTGGATCAGATTTAAGTAGGACTTTAAATCTTCCTAAAGAAATTAGCAAATTTATAGAATTAATAAAAAGAGGAAAAAGCAGAAAGATCAAAGTGATTGAAGCAGAATTTTCAAATTCAGAACAGGAAAAAGAAAATAGATATTTTTTTAATGTGGCTGACTGTGGTATGGGAGCTGAAGTTGCTAAAAAATTAAATGAAGATAATAAGATGATTTCGGGAAGTTTAAATTATCTTATAAAAATTTTTTCAGTTTTATTTAATTATCAAAATAAAGAGATGAAAATCGAAGCTGATAACAAGTTGATTTATCAGGGGAAAACAAATACTGCAGTCATAGCCCATGGTAATTATTTTGGGGGAGGAATTAAAGTTGCACCAGAAGCAGATTTATATGGCAGCAGTTTAAATTTAGTATTGCTTAAAGACTTTTCTAAATTAGGGATAATATTAAACATGATTAAGGGTTATCAAGGAAATCATCTTTCACATACTTTAGTCGAATCACACCAGGCTAAAGAAATTAAAATTATCACAACAGAGGAAGTAAAGTTAGAATTAGACGGTGAATCTGTTGGATTCTGTGACGCCAGTTTTGAAATTTCAGATAAAAAAATTTCTGTTATAATTTAATTTTGGATTTTAATGTAAAATTATTGTTAAAATTAGTTGTATTTTTTGACTTAAAAATAATAAAATTATAAAGAAATTAATTTTAGATTTTGGGAATTAACAATTAAAAGAAATAAATTTATTAAAAAGGGAGAGATAATTAATGAAATATAAAGTAGCTTTTGTTTGTGTTGGTAATTCCTGCCGCAGTCAAATGGCAGAAGGTTTTGCACGAAAATATGCAGGAGATATGCTTGATGTCTATAGTGCTGGGACTGATCCTTCTCCAGAAGTTAAACCTAATGCTGTAAAAGCAATGAAGGAAAAGGAAATTGATATTAGTGATCAGTACCCGAAATTATTAGAGGAAATACCTTCAGAATTAGATGTTTTAATTACTATGGGTTGTGGAGTTGAGTGTCCATATATTCCCTGTAAATTTAGAGAAGATTGGGGTTTAGATGATCCTGCTGGTCAGCCTATGGCAGTCTTTAGAGAAACAAGAGAAATTATTGATGAAAAAGTTAAAAACTTAATTAAAAAAATAAGAAATGGTGAAATTTAAAAGATAGACTAGCATTTTAAATAAAGTTAAATTATGGTACAATGTTTTTATGATTAGATTACTCTGAGATTGAGTATTGATTTTAATTTAAGAAAGGTATTGGTGAGATAATGAGAAGTAGTGATATTGATACAACAGGAATTGAAGAAGCACCGGAAAAAGTAGAGTTTAGAGAAGGTGACAAAGTTAATATTTTAGTTTATAAGTTTACCAATTTGGGGGCAACAGTAATTATCAATGATAAATATTTTGGTTTAGTTTATGAAAATGATATTTATAAAGATATAACTATTGGAGATCAATTAGATGGTTATATCAAAAAAATTAGAGAAGATAATAAAATTGATGTAAGTTTACGTAAAATTGGTTATGGGAGAATAGAAGATGCAAAAGAAAAAATTCTGGCTAAACTTAAAGAAAAGAATGGTTCTCTACCATTAAATGATGATAGTTCACCAGAAAAAATTAAAAAAAGCTTAGAAATTAGTAAGGGAAGTTTTAAAAAGGCTATTGGTGGTTTATATAAGGAGCAAATTATTGATATAACATCTAAAGGCATTAAATTAAAAAAATAATTATAAAATAAATTAGCTTAATAACCAAGATTCAAATTATTAAGAGCAGCTATTTTCAGCTGCTCTCTTTTGGGTTGTGTGCTCTGTAAATTATTCTGATTAATAAAGTTCATATATTTACATACTCCCCGCTCGTTCGCAAACTCACGAACGATGATTCTTGAAAGCTTAAAGCTAACTTTTTGTGAATGTCAAATAAACTCATCGGCTTTTCCATATCATTTTTAGATAACCAGACATCTTTATAATGTTTGAATATTATTTTATGTATTTATTAAAAATTTTTAATAATAGCTTGACAAAATGTTGAAATAGTTTTAAAATATAAATGTGGATTATTTAATCAAATCTTAATATTAATATTGTATAATAAATTTTTGTGATAATTTTTATTGCAAAAATATAAGCTATATAAGGTCGGGAAAAGCTGATTAATCAAAAAAATTAGGGGGTGTGAAAATTAAAATCATAAGTACATAAGTTTATTATTAAAAAAATGATAAAATCAGCAGAACAGGGAAATTATTAAATCTATTACTTAATAAAGATTTACAAAAATTAAAAAACAAAAATCTAGGGAGTGTTATTAAATGTTAAAAAAAATAGGATTAGTTCCACGGCTATTATTGGGTATTATTTCTGGTATTTTAATTGGAATGTTTCTTCCTGAAACAGTTTCAAGATTACTTTATACATTTACACATATTTTTGGCGAGTTTTTAAATTACATAGTCCCATTTGTAATTCTTGCTTTTATTATTCCTGGTATTGCAGAACTTGGTAATAAAGCCGGTAGACTTTTAGGATCTACTGTTTTAATTGCTTATGTTTCTACAATTACAGCTGGAACAGCTGCTTATTTAATTGCAAGTAGAATTGTACCTGCTATTGTAAAGGCAGCTAATGTAGCAAATCCAGAAGAAGGTGGATTAGAACCGTTCTTAACTCTTGAAATTCCACCACTACTTGGAGTTATGACAGCACTTGTTACAGCATTTGTAATTGGTATGGGTATTAACCATATTAGACATAATGGTGATCAACAGAATCTGTATGGATTTATGACAGAATTTAGAGATATTATTGTACTTGTTATTGAAAATGTTATTATTCCATTCTTACCACTCCATATTGCTGGTGTTTTTGCAAATATGGCTTTTTCCGGAACAGCATTTGAAACATTAAATGTATTTGGAAGAGTATTTGCTTTAATTATTGCTATGCATCTTGGATATTTAGTAATCCTTTATACTATTGCTGGTAGTGTGTCCGGTAAAAATCCATTTAAAAGTCTTAAAAATATGATTCCTGCTTATACTACTGCTATTGGTACCATGTCAAGTGCGGCAACAATTCCTGTAACACTAAAAAGTGCTAGAAAAAATAATATTACAGAAAAAATTCTTGACTTCGTAATTCCTTTATGTGCGACTGTTCACCTTGCTGGTAGTACAATTACTTTAACAACTTGTGCTATTGCCGTAGTATTAATCCAGGGTGGAACACCTGAGTTTGGTCTTTTTCTACATTTCATTTTAATGCTTGGTGTAACAATGATTGCAGCACCAGGAGTTCCAGGTGGAGCAGTTATGGCAGCTTTAGGTTTATTAACATCTATCTTAGGATTTGGCGAAGGTGCAACTGCTTTAATGATTGGACTATATCTTGCCCAGGATAGTTTTGGTACTGATACTAATGTAACAGGTGATGGAGCAATTGCTATCATAGTTGATGCAATTGGAAAGCAAAGTGGAGCTATTAAAGAAGAAGCTGCATAACAGTGGAGGCTAATCAATGAGAATTTTAGTAGATGAAAAGCGAAAATTACATCCATATCTAGAAAATATGAAATCAGTTGCAGAAGGTATATTTAGGTTTCTGGGTAAAGAGGCCGAGGTAGTACTTCATGATTTAAGTCAGCCGGAAAGCTCAATTATTTTTATTGCTGGTGAATTAACTGAAAGAGAAATTGGAGGCCCTATTACAGATGTGGCTTTAAAAAGATTAAGAAATAAAAATAATCCTAATGACGTCTTGAATTATAAAAATGAGTTAAAAGATGGAAGAATTTTGAAATCTTCTACCATGTTTGTAACAGATGATGAAGGTCAGGTATTAGGGTGTCTCTGCGTAAATTACAATATTACTGATCTATATATGGTAGAAAATACTATCAAAAACTTCTGTTCTTTAGATAATAAAAAGTCCAGTTCTGAAAGCTCAGAAACTCAAACTGAAATTTTTGCTGATGACATACATGATGTAATGGAAACAATGCTAAACAATGCAATTCGAGAAGTAGAGAAGCCAATTCCTTATATGGAGAAAGATGACAAAATAGAAGTCATTAAATATTTAGATCAAAAAGGAGCATTTATGATTAAAGGTGCTGTAGATCATGCAGCTGAAAAATTAAACGTTTCTCGTTATACTATTTACAACTATTTAAAAGAGGTAGAAAAAAATAAATAGTAGGATGAGAAACCCGTTTATTAAAAGCTTCAATCATAAGTTTATCAACAATTTATGATAATTAATAAGGAGGAAAATTATGGCTGTAGTTACTTTGGATGATATAAAAAAAGCTCGTAAAAAGATTGAAAACACTGCTATAAAAACCGATTTAGACTGGTCAAGAACATTTAGCAAAATGAGTGGTAATGAAGTTTATTTAAAACTGGAAAATTTACAAAGGACTGGCTCCTTTAAAATTCGTGGTGCATATAATAAAATAAGTAATTTAACTGAAGATGAAAGGAAAAATGGTGTAGTTGCTGCTTCAGCAGGAAACCATGCTCAGGGTGTTGCTTTAGCGGCAACCCAGATGGGTATAAAATCTACCATTGTCATGCCTGAAGGCGCACCGATTGGCAAAATAAATGCAACTCAAGGTTATGGTGCAGACGTAATTTTAAGTGGAGAGAGCTATGATGAAGCCCATGCAGAAGAAGAAAGATTTGCTGAAGAACATGGAGCTACAATTGTGCCTGCATTTAATGATCTGGATGTAATTGCCGGTCAGGGTACCATCGGTCTTGAAATATTAGAAGATTTACCAGATGTGGATGTTGTTATAACCCCTGTGGGTGGAGGAGGATTACTTTCTGGAGTAGCAATTGCTCTAAAAGAATCTAACCCTAATATAGAGGTTATAGGTGTTGAAGCTGCAAATGCAGCCTGCATGGCTGAATCTATGAAGCAGGGATGCCTTGCTAATTTAGATAAGGTTGATACAATTGCTGATGGAATTGCAGTAAAATGTCCTGGTGAGATAACATATAAGATAATTTCTGAATATGTTGATCATATTGTAACAGTTGAAGAAGAAGAAATTGCACATGCAATATCATTACTTATGGAAAGAGCTAAGCTAATTGTTGAGGGAGCAGGAGCTACAACTTTAGCAGCAGTCTTGAATGATAAAATTAATATTCAAGGTAAAAAAATTGCTATTGTTTTAAGTGGTGGGAATATTGATTTAGATATGATTTCAACAATTATTGATCGAGGTATGATTAAAGCCGGAAGAAGGATTAGTTTTGAAACCTCGCTCTTTGATAAACCTGGTGCTTTAAGAGATTTACTCGATGTAATTAGTAAAACAGGAGCAAATGTGATTTCGGTTGCACATGATAGATTAGCTCCAAATATTGCCTTAAAACATGCTCAGGTTCAGGTTGCTTTAGAAACTAAAAATGAAAAACATGTTAAAGAGATTACGGAAACATTAAAAAGAAATAATTATCTGATAAAACGTATTCAATAATTCAAAAAAATAAACTATAAATAATAGGAGGAGAATATAAAGTGGCAAAAGAAATAATTCATACAGATCAGGCACCAGCAGCAGTAGGTGCTTATTCACAAGCGGTTAAAACAGGAAATACAGTTTACTTATCTGGACAGATTGCTATTGATCCAGAAACTCAAGAAATCATAGAGGGTGGAGTTGAAAAGCAGGCTAAAAGAGTCTTAGAAAATCTTAAAGCAGTTTTAGCAGCAGCAGACTGCACATTTAAAGATGTAGTTAAATCGGAGATTTTCCTTGATAATATCAATGATTTTTCCGCAGTAAATGATATTTATGCAGAATATTTTCAAGAAGAACCACCTGCAAGAGCATGTGTTGAAGTAGGCAGTTTACCAAAAGGTGTTGCTGTTGAAATTTCACTTGTTGCAGTAAAATAAAATATAGAAATAATACAAATCGAGTAGGAGGAGAATAAACTAATTATTCTTTCCTACTCGATTTAATTATATAATACCGGCTAAATAAATATTAATCAGGATTTATTTACTATTTAGTTGCCAGCGATTGAGAACTACTGTTTCTGCCTTTTTAAATAAAAAATTGTCTGTCAGATACCCGATTGATCCAATAAGTAAAATAACTGTAATTACCAGACTTATATTACTCATATCCCTACCTCACATTAAAATCTGTCCTAGACCATCACCACTTCCAATAAGTTCTCCGGTTATTAGAGCCCTTCAGTAAAAAGCCTAGGAGAGACGCATTCCAGTTATTAAATGAGGGACAGCTGCCGGTAAAATCACCTTCCAGAAAAGTTAAATCTTGTTAACTTCCATAATTTTAGCAGCTTTAATTAAAACAGGCTGAACATTTTTAATTATTTTATTTTTGAGCATTACCTGACCGGTAAGTCTATAGCAATTAACATATATACTGCTTGAATTATTACAGCTCATATTATTTTGTCAAGTCAAATTTGCTTTTGATTTTCTGCTGTAGTAAAATTTTAGTAGTAAAAAAGTTTACATAAAAGTCTGATTCTCTCTTTATATAATAAATAATAATGAGGTGTTGATAAAAATGGAAATTTCAACTCAGGGAAGATATGGAGTTAGAGCTTTATTAAATCAGCCATTTGAGGAAATAAGTCTGGCTGACCTAAAAATGAGGACAGAAGAAGTGAGAAAGGAGTAGGGAAAAGGGTATATGTATTATATTTAATTTGACTTAAATAATCTTGAGTGCTATACTATTCTTAAGATACATTACAGGGGTATAGTAAATTGAGGAGGTATTAAAATGGATCATCAGAAAATGTTAGAAGACTTTAAAAAACGGTTTAAGATTTCTTTAGTGATTACTGTTCCAATTTTAGTGCTCTCACCTATGATTCAGAGCTTTTTTGGTTATACACTTGAGTTTGCAGGCAGTAAATATCTGCTGTTTTTACTTTCCACTATAATATTTTTCTATGGTGGCTGGCCATTTTTATCAGGCCTTAAAAATGAGTTAGCTGATAAAAATCCGGGTATGATGACTTTAATTGCTCTTGCAATTTCTGTCGCCTACTTTTACAGTTCAGCAGTTGTTTTTGGTCTGGAAGGGAGATTTTTCTTCTGGGAACTGGCAACCCTAATTGTAATTATGCTCTTAGGCCACTGGATTGAGATGAGATCAGTTATGGGTGCATCTAATGCTTTAGAAGAACTGGCAAAATTGATGCCAGATGAGGCCCATAAAATTGTTGATGGAGAAGTTAAAGAAATTAAAATAAAAGAGCTTAAAAAAGGTGATCAAGTTCTGGTAAAACCGGGAGAAAAAGTTCCTGCTGATGGTGTAATTTATGAAGGAGATTCTTATATAGATGAATCAATGCTGACAGGTGAGTCAGAACCAGTAGAAAGAGGAAAAGATGAAGAAGTAATCGGTGGTTCGGTTAATGGAGATAGTTCGATCAAGATAAAAATTGAAAAAGCTGGGGAGGACAGTTACCTGTCTCAGGTTATTGAAATGGTAAAAGAATCTCAGGCAGCAAAATCAAAAACTCAAAATTTTGCTGATCGAGCAGCCTTCTGGCTGACTATTATTGCAATTACAGCAGGTACAGTGACTTTCGGCAGTTGGTTTTATATCACCGGAGATCTGGCTTTTGCAATTGAAAGAATGGCTACAGTGATGGTTATCACCTGTCCTCATGCTCTTGGACTGGCGATTCCACTGGTAGTTGCGGTTTCTACCACTTTATCTGCCAAAAACGGGCTTTTAATCCGCAACCGTACAGCTTTTGAGAATGCCCGCAAGATTGATACTGTTTTATTTGATAAAACAGGTACTCTGACTGAAGGAGAATTTGGAGTTGAAACAGTAGAAACATTTGTAGATGATTATAATGAGCAGGATATTCTGCAAAAAGCAGCTTCTTTAGAACAGGAATCAGAACATCCAATTGCAGCTGGAATTGTAAAAAGAGCAGAAGAAGACGAAGTAGAACTAATTAAAGTCGATGATTTTGAAATAATTAAAGGTAAGGGTGTTATCGGAAAAATTGACGGCAGAGATTTCAAAGCAGTTTCTCCAGGTTACCTGAAAGAAATGGAGATTGAAATACCAGATAGTGCTTTAAAAGAAGGACCATTTACTGAAATCTTTATTTTAGAAGCTGGAAACTTAATCGGTATGATCAGACTGGGAGATCAGATTAGAGAAAGTTCTTATGAGGCAGTACAAAAACTAAAAGATAGAGGAATAAAAGTTACTATGTTGACCGGAGATAATCAGAAAACTGCAGAATATGTAAGTAATGAACTTGGTTTAACTGATTATTTTGCCGAAGTACTACCCGATGAGAAGCAGAAAAAAGTTGAAGAACTTCAGGCTGCAGGTGATTTTGTAGCGATGACCGGTGATGGAGTAAATGATGCTCCAGCTCTGGCAAAAGCTGATATCGGGATTGCCATCGGTTCCGGTACTGATGTAGCTGCAGAAACTGCAGATATTATTCTGGTAGAAAGTGATCCGCTTGATGTACTCAAGTTGATCGAATTTGGCAGTTTAACATTTAAGAAGATGATTCAGAATTTATTCTGGGCTACAGGTTATAATGCTTTTGCAATCCCACTGGCAGCCGGTGTGCTGGCAGGTGTTGGAATTATGATTTCTCCAGCAGTAGGTGCAGTACTGATGTCGATGAGTACAGTGATTGTAGCAATCAATGCCAAAATGTTAAAGTTTTAAATTTGATTTAAATATTATGATAAATTTATTAGTTGTTTTCAGACGAAGATAATCAAAAATTAAATATTTATTGATTATATCCTCGGCTAGCTTTGGAATTAAATTTTTTTGAAGCCGGCCGAGGTTTTTTTGTTATATAGGAAACTATGCTTTTGCAGGAATGTGGATAACTTTGTAGAAAGATAAAAATATTATGAGCAAAAATAAATCAAAAAATCATCCAAAAA
>NZ_SOEF01000015.1:9114-64512 GCF_004366375.1 Halanaerobium congolense | reverse complement strand
ACTGTTGGGCTAACAGGATTTTAAGCCTGTGGAGATGGTGGGTTACCACTTCTAAGAAGCAGGAATCCTCGAGGGCTTGCCCCGAGGAGGGTCAATTATTCTGAAAGGTTAGATAAATTTAAGAAATTTGATTTAAAATTAGAACTAATGGCTGAGCTGGAGAAATTAATTGATCTAAAAGTTGATATTGTTGATTTTGAAAATGTTGATTTAAAATTTAAACAGCAGATTCTGGGAAAGGGGTTTTAGCTGTGGTAGATGCAGAAGTAGTCAGAAATAAGCTTGAACACCTGGAAGAATATGTCAATTTATAGAGATCCTGGCTGAAAATAATATTATTAAAGAAAATGTTGAGAGTTATATAAAAATGGCTAAATTCAGGAATATAATTGTTCATGATTATGCAGAGATTGATCCAGAAATTTTACTGGTGATCATTAAAGAAAATTTAAGTGACTTAAAAGCCATTTTCAAGTGGTTTAAGGAATATATTGATTAAAGCCTTCAATCCAGGACGGTGAGATTATGGAAAAGTTAAAAAGAAAACTTGAGCCTGAGCTTAAAGAAAATGTAGCTGATTTTTTAAAAAAAGAAGAAAATGTTAAGCTGGCATATATTTTTGGCTCTTATGGCACGAAGTATCAAAAGACCGATAGTGATCTGGATTTAGCCGTGCTTTTTGATAACCCACCAGGGATGCTCGAGCAGATGGAGCTGGCAGCACGACTGGAATTGGAATTAGGAAAATATGATATTGATTTAATCAATTTAAATAATGTTAAACTGGCTTTTAAGTATGAAGTAGTTACAGGTGGAGAGTTAATTTACAGCAGAGATGAAATTGAGACTGCTGAGTTTAAAGAAGGGGTTTTAAGACTTGGTCCTGATGCTGAAGGATTTAAATATAAATTTCAGCAGGAGTATATTACAGGAATAAAGGAGAAAACAGCAGGAATAAATCATAAACGGATAGCAGAAAAGCTAAAATTCATCAGAGCTAATCTGAAAAAATTAAAAGAACTATCTGAACTTGAAAAACATAAATTTTTAAGCGATTATAGAAATTATGACACTGCTAAATATAATTTGCAGGCAGCAGTAGAAGCTATGCTGGATATAGCAGCCCATATTATTTCTCGAGAAGGATATACAAGTCCTGATACAAGTGCAGATTCTTTTAGAATACTTGCTGATGA
The DNA here is from genome assembly GCF_004366375.1 of Halanaerobium congolense. Taxonomy (GTDB): domain Bacteria; phylum Bacillota; class Halanaerobiia; order Halanaerobiales; family Halanaerobiaceae; genus Halanaerobium; species Halanaerobium congolense. The sequence goes on along the minus strand of NZ_SOEF01000015.1, from coordinate 63,316 downwards.
AGGGATTATCACGGAAGATATGCTGTTAAAGTTTGTTAAAATGACTAAATTTAGAAATAGAATTGTTCATCTCTATGATCAAATTGATGAGGAATATATATATCAAATCATAAATAATAATCTGTCAGATATAGAAAGTTTTGTTGATTTAATTGTCAATCGATATTTCTAATTTGTTTCTAATATTTTTTTAAAGTATTTTTAATCCAGAGCTGCTATTATATAATTAAGCTAAAAGAAATACAGTTTATCCCCTTTTTAAAGCTGCTGCAGATAGCAGCTATAACATAAATTAAAGTACTAGATACTTTTCTCCTTGTTTTTACCGTCCTTTTCCCGGGGCGGTTTTTTATTTATATTTATAATTTTTGTATTAGGTGATTTTTGAAATCTGCTGCATTTTTCATAATTGAATTGATAGCTGTAAGAATCGATCAGACTTGCAAATACGGGCTTATCATATTCATCAATTAGAATCACAACTTTTTAGGGTATTAACAAGTAGCTTTAAATAAGTTAAGATGTCTATTAATGATCTTTGAAACTGGTTTAAATTCAATTTTTATATTTATAATTTTCACAGTAGGTGATATAATATAATTAGAGTTAAGTTTTCACTTTAGGAGGGAGATCAATTATGAATCTTTCACAGGAGCAGAGAAAAAAAATTAAAGACATATTAAATAAACACAATATTAAGAGAGCTGGAATATTTGGCTCCTATGCTCGCGGTGAAGCTGTTAATGGTAAAAGTGATCTTGATTTAATCGTAGAACTTTCTCAAAATGATTTATTTGAATTAACCGCTGTAAAATTAGATATTGAAGAAGCTCTGGGTTTATCAGTTGATATTGTTACTTATAGTGGATTGAAAAAATTTGCAAAAAAAGAAGATTTCAAAAAAGAAGTAATTCGAGATCAGGTGTCACTGATATGATAGTATTCTATTAGAAATAGTATGGGAAACATTTAAAAAGAAAATACCAGAACTTGAAATTGAAATAAAAAATATTTTAGATTAGTTTTGTTTTGTATTGAAAGCAATAATAATTGACCATCTTGAAGGAGTTAATATGGAGCAAAAAATAACAGATATTTTAAATATACTAAACAGTAAAGATAGTCCTTCCCAGCGGGAAATAGCAAAAGAGGCCGGTATTTCTTTAGGTCTGGTTAATACCCTGCTTAAAAAGTGTGCTAAAAAGGGTCTGATTAAAATCGAAAGGCTTAATTCCCGGAATATTAAATATATCTTAACCCCGGCTGGTATTAAGGAAAAAACTAAAAAGACTATTAGATATGTAAAAAAGTCTTATCAGGCAATTAAAGAAATCGAAGCCGAGGTACTTAAATTAGCAGCCCGGGCTGAAAAAGAGGATAAAGATCTTTATCTTTACAGTGATGAAGAGGAAGATGAGATCCTGGATCTGGTTTCTTTAGTCTTAAGGGAAAATAATTTGGAGTTTGAAATATTTACTGCAGAGGAAGAGCTGGCAAATATAAATAAAGAGGAGAGTCTGCTTCTGCACTGGGATCCAGATTTAAAAGTAGAGCACCTGGAGCCGGTTAATATCTTTATTTAAATTTTATATTTTTTTGGAATTCAAAGCTGCTCTTAGTTGGGCAGCTTTTTTGGTCTGGACTAAATATATTATTTTAATCTTTTCCATTTGGCATTTCTGCCTTTACCAAGAACTTCAATTACATTATCCTTTTTTAACTGTCTCAAGACTCTATCTATAGTTGAATCTGAAACATCAGGACAGGCATTTCTAATATCATCTTTGGAAAAAGTACCGATAATATTTTTTACAGCTTGTTCAACCCTATAGCTTTTATTACCTTTTTTTGATTTCACCATACCTACACGTTCTTCAAATTCTTTATAGGCTGCTAAAAGTGTTCCGAGAAAGTATTCTAACCAAAAAAATAAGTTGTGTTTTCCTTCATGCCAGCCTATGGAGGATTTATTTAATGTCTTATAATAACTCGATTTACTGTCTTCTATTATTTTTTCTAAACTTATATATCTTCCTACTTTATGATCATATTTATATAATAATAGCAATGTTAATAACCTTGATATTCTTCCGTTTCCATCATTAAAAGGGTGAATACAAAGAAAATCTAAGATAAAACTTCCAATTAGGATTAATGGTTCTATGTTCTCTTCCTGCATTTCGTTATTCAAAAAGTTACAAAGAGAATCCATAGCGGCAGCAGTATTTGACGCAGCAACCGGTTTAAACCTAACAAATTTTTCACCATTAGGTAGGATTTCACCAATAATATTATCCTGACTTTTCCAACTTCCACCTTTTTCAGATATATATTTATACATATCTCGATGTAACTGTAAAATTATATTTGAAGTTACGGGTATTGCATCATAAGAGCTATGAATAGTATTTAGAACATCTCTATAACCTGCTATTTCTCCTTCTGATCTTTCTCTAAGATTAGTATCATCTTTCATTATTTCTTTTAGTCTTTTATCAGTGATTACAATTCCTTCAATACTGTTTGAAGCTTTTGTACTCTTTATAACAGCAACTTCTTGAAGCTTTTCTAAAATTTGTGGAGATTGTTCTATATATAAATCCTGTTTCCCTTTATATTCGTTTATTTTTCCAATTAATTTAACAATATTCATTGGTATATCTAATTTTTTTAATCGATCATTTTTAAATGACATCATAATATACTCATCCTTTCTTAAAGATATTCATTAAACAACAAATGACCATGTTTATTATAACATAAACATGTTCATAAGTACATAAACATACTCAATTAATACTTAAATGAGTATGTTTATGGGATTGATGACTATATTAAATTTAAACTTCATGCTGCTTTTTAATTCAGCTAAATATTCTTCTACAATATTATAAGATTAACCACCTGGAGCCGGTAAATATCTTTATTTAACTAATTATATCTAAATAGATGTCTAAACTTTTATTTAAAGATGCAGATACTAAGTCAATAAAGTCACTATAGTCACCAGTAGTATGTGCTTTATCTAAGCTTTCATAATATTTAACTCTATCTTCATTTCTGATAATAATAATTGGATAACCAGCTTTTATTAACTCAAAATTCAATAATATCCTGGCTGTTCTACCGTTTCCATCAATAAATGGATGTATTTTAACAAAGTCAGTGTGTAATCTGGCAGCTCTTTCTATGGTAGGAAGAGTTGAGCCTTTATCATAATACCAATTAATTAGTTCTTCCATTTGATCGTGAATAAAAACTGGGGCAGGAGGAACATGCTCAGCGCCACTTATTACTACTTTCTCACTTCTATATTTACCTGCATTTTCATCATCTATTCCTTTGAGTATTAGATAGTGTATATTTTTAATTTGTCTTTCTGAAAGTTTCTCATCTTTATTAATGATATCCTCCATATAATTAATAGCTTCTTTATGATTTACAACTTCTAAATGTTCCTTTAATGTTTTTCCACCGATTGTTATACCATCTTCCAGCACTACTTTTGTTTCTGATAAACTTAATGTGTTACCTTCAATTGCATTTGAATTATATGTCCACTCCAAAAGGAGTTTTTTTCTTAAGCTTTTTAAAGTGTTTTTGGGTAGTGGTCTCTTTTCTTCAATTTTTTTCTTTTTTTGATCAATATTATCAAACATAATTAAGGTCCTCCTTAGATATCTGAAATTCCAGAATCTTATTTGCACTGCATAATTCAATTATTGAGCAGCCTGTTGATGTTATTTCTTTTGTTTAAAAAACCAGTAGAATATTAATATCACTTCTTCACGTATATAATTATATCACGGCATGTGGTGCTAAACAACGGCAGTATTTAATCTTTTTTACCTGGCTTTCGAATAATATAAGTACTATAATATAGTTGAGGTGATCGACTATGAAAACTGTAAAATTGAGAAAAGTAGAAGGTATGATCTATTATCATGTTATAAAATTTAGAAACTCTAAAGGGGGACTATAATTGTCTCCTTGACAAATAATTTCACAATGATATAGACTTAAATATATACCAAACTGGAAGGAGATGGTTATCATGGATGTTGCAAAAATATTTAAAAATGGTAGAAGCCAGGCGGTTCGACTTCCTAAAAAATATCGTTTTAATGATGAATCTGAAGTTTTTGTTAATAAAATTGGTGATTTTGTTATGTTGATTCCAAAAGACAGCAAATGGGAAACTCTTACTAAGAGTTTAGATAGTTTTTCTGATGATTTTTTAGAAAATAGAAATCAACCCGAACTACAAAATCGAGAGGAACTATAATTATGAAATATATGCTTGACACTAATATATGTATTTATATAATTAAAGAAAAACCCAAAAAAGTTCTTGATAAATTTCAAACTTGTAATATTGGTGATATTTGTATTTCTATGGTTACATTTGCTGAATTACAATATGGTGTTGAAAAAAGTCAATATAAAGACAAAAACCAAACAGCTTTAGCAAGTTTTCTTGGTCCAATTGAAATATTACCTTTTGAACAGAATGCAGCTATAAAATATGGAAGTATTAGAGCAGATCTAGAAAATCAAGGCAGGATTAGAGGAGCCTATGATTTAATGATAGCTGCTCATGCTATAGCAGAAAACTTGATTTTAGTTACAAATAATACAAAAGAATTTAAAAGAATTACAGATCTTTCTCTTGAAAATTGGGCTAAATAAATAGAATTACTATTTCCTATAATGGATCTGAAATTTACACTTATTCCTGTTTTCGAGTGATGGAATCATTGATATAGTCGAATTAAAGATATATAATTATTATATAAGGTAGTTTCCCGAGAGCAGCGGAAAACTTTAAAACAGAGAATACTACTCAATTGTATTCCTCCATTAAGGAGGATTTTTTTAGGAGCTCTACATTTGGAGCACCCTCTACATCTACAGTTAGAGGCTTACAACGATTAACAGCTTTAATCGGTTCACCGTTTTCTTTAGCTTCAAAGTCCACGTGAAAGAGTCTGGAGAAAAAAAGATAGATCAAAAGGACAAAATTTATAAGAGGTTTAAGCAGGAAATTAGGAAAATTTCGAGAATTCATAACTTAGGATCCCTTCCTTTCTGGGTGTAGTAGGTTGTGATCTCTCAATTAATATTTAAGAGCTCAGGGGAAGGGATTCCTGCATTTTATGGAGATTTCCAACCTGAAAATTATGATAACTGTTAATATTTTTGAAAAAACTATTAGATTTGACGTAACGAATAATTAAGTTGGAGGCTGAGATATGAATTGGAAATTCTGGCAGAATGATGACCAGCAAAAACTTTTAGAGAAAATAGAGAATTTAACTGAAAAAGTAAATTCCATGGAAGAAAAAATTAATGATTTAGATAAGTCAGAGAAAAAAATGAACCGCCTACAGTATAAACAGAATCAGGATCTTTTCAAAAAAATTGATGAGCTTTCACAATTGGTTAATCAACAGAGCCTTGATCAGGAATTAATCTCTAAATTAAAAAGCAGAGTTGATAGTTACAGCTTAAATGTCGAAAACAGCAGTAAAAAAATAATTGAGCTAATTGATGAGTTTGACCTGCTTAAAAGAGGACTGGACAGTGATGAAAACAGCTGGAGCAGTTTACTGGAAAATTGGAGTCAGAGACTGCTTAAACTCCTGGAGCAAAATGATATCTATCAGCTGAATTTAAAAGAAAAAGAATTTGATCCCCGCCGGGCGGAAGCCTTAACCACTGTAAATTCGGAAGCTCTAACAGAATATCCGCAGCAGCCGGTTTTAAATTATAATAACAATCAGATTGTTGAAGTTATCAAACGGGGTTATCAGGATCAGGAAGATAATATATTACGCAAATCACAGGTAGTTGTCTATAAGGAGGCCAAACAATGAGTAAAGATCGTTTTAGACCGGTTGTGGGGATTGATCTGGGTACCACAAATTCTTCCCTGGCAGCTGTTATTGAAGGTAAAGCAGAGGTTGTAACTCTCATGGAAGAAAACAGCCCCTTATTACCTTCAGTAGTTCACATTGATCAGAAGGGTGAGGTTATTGTCGGTAGTGATGCTAAATCAGCTCTGGTGGCGGTGCCTGAGAGAACAATAGCAGAGGTTAAAAGAAAAATGGGCGAAAATGAAATGCTTAAAATTGCTGATCAGAAGCTGCTGCCGGAGGAGATATCAGCCTTAATATTAAAAGAACTAAAAAAATATGTTGATCAGATTTATGGTGATGAAGTTGAAAAAGAAGCGGTGATTACAGTTCCCGCCTATTTTACCGATCAGCAGAGACAGGCTACTAAAAAAGCTGGTGAACTGGCAGGTTTTGTAGTTGAAAGAATAATCAATGAACCAACAGCAGCTGCTATGGCCTATGGTCTCGATAAACTTGATGATGACCACCAGTTTCTGGTCTATGATCTGGGGGGAGGTACCTTTGATGTCTCTGTTCTGGAATTAATGGGCGGAATCCTGGAAGTAAAAGCTTCGGCAGGTAATAAAGAACTGGGTGGATCCGATTTCGACAGGATACTTTTAGATTATTTTGCTGAAAAAATTATAGAAGAAAGTGGTCTGGATCCAAGAGAAGACTTAAGCGCCTGTGCCCGCCTAAAAGAAGAAGCAGAAAAAACAAAAATAAAATTATCAGATCAAAAACAGGTTCAGGTTTCTATACCGGCTCTGATGGTAAAAAATAACCAGCCGGTGGCCTTTGAGATGGAAATAAGCAGAAAAGAATTTATTGACTTAATTGATAATTTGCTGAAGGAGACTTTAAATAGTGTTAAGAATGTACTGGAAGATGCGGAACTGCTTCCAGACGAGATTGAGCAGGTGATTTTAGTTGGTGGTTCAACCAGAATCCCGAGGGTCAGAGAACTTCTGCGTGATTTTTTTGATCAGGAACCCCAGAATGAGATAGACCCCGATCAGGCGGTAGCAAAAGGAGCAGCTGTTCAGGCAGGTATAAAAGCAGGTCTGCTTTCCGATAGTGGGATGATAGTTACAGATGTTGCTCCCTATTCACTGGGGATAGAGGTGCTTAAAGACCAGGGAGTTTTGGGCTTTAAACCGGGCGGTTTTGAAAGTATTATTGACAGAAATACAACGATTCCAACCAGTAAAACAAAAGTATTTACTACAACTTTTGACAATCAGGAGCAGGTTAAAATTAAAATTTACCAGGGTGAAGGTGACTGGATAGAAGAAAATCATTATCTGGGAGAATTTATTCTGGACGGAATTCCAGCTAAAAGAGCCGGCGAAGAAAAAATTGCAGTTAGCTTAAATTATAATATTAACGGGATTCTTGATGTAACTGCCAGATCACTTTCTACAGATAAAGAAATGCAGCTTACTGTCCAGGATGCAGTTGACCGAAAATCAGAAGAATCATATCAGGAAAGCCTGGAGAGGCTGGAAAACTTTCACAAAGAGCTTGCAGGGATGGCAGAGAATGCCGAAAATAACCTGCAAAAAATTGAATATAACCCGGATCTATCTGAAGATATTGAGGAGTCAGAACTTGATGATTTTGCAGCAGAGTTTGCGGATTTTAAAGGACTGGCTTTAGAAGCAGAAAATTTAAAAGAGCGAGCCGGAGAATTATTTGTAGAAAATGAAAATATCAGCCGCTCAGAATTTAAGTCCATGGTTAAGAGACTTGATCAGGCTCTTGAGAGCGGGGATAAAGATAAATTGCGGCAGGCCCTGGAAGAAGTTTTCGAAGAAATTCTGGATCTGGAAATGGAGGAATAATCTTTTATGAAATTAAAAAATAGTGTTTTTAAGAGTTCAAATCTCTACCGTATTCTGGGTACAAATTCCAATGCGGGGGAGGAATTAATTAAGCAGAGATACCTGGAAAAGGTTCGAGAATTTCCACCGGAAGAAAACCCGGAAGAGTTTAAAGTAATTAGAGAGGCCTATGATACTCTAAAAGATCCTTTTAAAAGAAGTGGCTATGATTTAAAAACTAAATATCAGGGTCAGGCGTCAAAATTTTTGCAGGAAGCATTAGATTATATGGATTGGGGGAAGATTGAAGAGGCAGAATTTCTTTTAAACAAAGCAGCCGAACTTGCCGCTGATAATTTATATATTTTAAGGCTTAAGGCAGAAGTGGCTGTAATGAAAGGAGATATAAATCTTTTTAATGATATTTTTGAACAGCTGGAAGAACTTTTTCCTAAAAAGCAGGAGTATTTACTGCTGTTGAATAAAATTGTTCTGCTTCTGGAATCAGAACAATACACCAAATATGCTAATAGAGTTCTAAAAGAAATGGAAAAGAAATTTCCAGATAAAAAATCAGAAATGACAGATGTCTATATTGGTGTTTATGATCAGCAGGGAAAGTTTAATAAAATCTGGAATGTTTTATCAAATGAATTAAAAACTTTTTCGGAGCCTGATGAAGATAATATCCGACATTTTTTAATAGCAATTGCTCTGATAAATAAATACGAAAAATGGGAGAAAAAAGACAGCCTGATTGCTTTAACAGAATCTTTTATAGCAAAGATAAATGAAGATCAGGAATTAAGAGATTATATTATTTATGTTCTTGATGAAAATTACTTTGAAGCAGAAGAACATGGTGATATTAAGGCTCAATTATATATTACAGAACTGCTTATGTTATTTGAAGATGATCCCGATCTTGAGCTTGAATATAAAAAATTACAGCTGACAGAAAAGATTTTAAATGAAGTTGACAGAATGTCTGCAGATCCTAAGTTATCCCCCTATATTTTCTATACGGGCAGCAGATTATTTTTTAACTGGGCCTATGAAGAGCTGGATCCGGAAACTTTTGTAGATTTTCCAGACAAATATGCTATGCAGAACTTTAAAGAAGAATACTCAGCAAATTTACAGGCAGTAAAAAGGTTGAAAAAGAAGTATCCAAGAATGTATGATACTTTTAGAAATGAATGGGATAAAATTGCTGCTAACTGCCGGGAACAGCTTAATAATAGGCAGCTTTCTCTATTTGAAAAGCCGAGAAAAGTAGATCAGGATTCTGATTACAAAGAGCTGGCATCAGGGCAGATTGTTAGTAAAAATAAAGTAGGCCGCAATGATCCCTGTCCCTGCGGCAGTGGTAAAAAATATAAAAAATGCTGTCTTAATAAATAACATATGACATAGTCAAATTTAAGGTATATAATTAGTATATAAGTTAGTTTCCCGAGAGCAGCGGAAAACTTTAAAAGAGAGAATACTACTCAATTGTATTCCTCCATTAAGGAGGATTTTTTTTAGGAGTTGAATTATATGTTTCTGGCATCAGTTCCGGATATCAAAATGGATATAAACATAGATTTGCCACTAATATTGATGCCCTGACATTTTCTATTGCCTCTTTAATTTCTTTGCTGCTCATTCTTTTCATTTGAGATTATCCTTTCTTTATTAATTATATTTAGAATGATATAATATCAGTTTTTAATATTGATGATCTGGATGGACTGAAAAAAGATTTGGGAAACGCGTAGGAGAGGAACTTTTGCTGAAAATTAATTCAGCTATAGAACCTGGATTGTCAATTTTTTAAAACATAAAAAAAGAGCAGAATATACTGCTCAGAAGTTTAAAAATCAAGATTTAATTGCCCCTTTAATGCATTTTATTAAAGGGTCTAAGTTTAGTACAGATTCTACTGAGGCTTTAAAAAGTGTTTTTTGATTTATAGAATTCCACTTAATTTGATAACCATTTTTTAAAGCTAAAATTCTAATAAACTCTCTTATAGTTCTACCATTACCCTCTCGGAATGGGTGAATAATATTTAATTCTGCCATATAATAGGAGGCTTTTTCAGAAAATTGATTAAATGAGGTGCCTATTAAATAATTTTCCTCTTTTAGTTCTTCAAATAGCTTTATAGCACTTGTTTCTATATATTGATATTTTGCTTATTAATCAAAACATCTGAATTTGGATAGCAATATTTAGAATTTCCTGACCCATATTTAGTAGAAAAATTCATTGTCTCAGTTGTTTGTTTCTTATATATTCAGTAATACTATCAATTGCTTCTTTGCTTGAAATTTCACCATTTAAATATTTTTTTCCAGTAATGACACTAATATTATCAACTTTAATATTTTCTACTGCTAATGATGCTTTAACATTCTCTATAATCTCGTCGATTTCTTTGCTGCTCATTTTTTTCATTAATATCATTCCTCACATTTGATTTTTCAAAATGATTAAAGAATTATCTTACTAATTATATTATATTACTATTTATACCATTAGTCAAAACTTATGTTCAACATTAACAGATTTAATTTCAGATACAGATTACAGATTTTAACTAAATACACCAAAAAATAATTTTACTAATGCGCTAAAATATAATTATAGCGCAACAGTAAAAGAGGTGTAAATATGGATTATCAAAAATAATTTTACTCTATTGGAGTTATTGAAAAAGAAACAAATTTTGGTCGTGTGATTAAGGTTTATAATAAAGAAAGAACTATTTGTGATATTTTAAAAAATAGAAATAATATGGATCCTTCACTTTTAAATACTGCCATTAGAAATTATTTAACAAGCAAAGGCAAAAACATTCCTAAACTTCTCGATTATTCAAAAAAATTACGGATTAAAACAATTCTCAGAAGATATCTGGAGATTTCTTTATAAAATTTATTGTTAATGGTATAATATATATAAGAATTAAATTCCCAAATTGGAGTTTGATAGATATGGATTTGAACAGAATAATTCAATTATTAGAATCTGAAAAGATCAACTGGAGTCAGCATATTTTAAAGAAAATGCAGAAAAGAAGAATAAAAATTAATGATATTATGTTTTCAATAAAGAATGGAGAAATTATTGAAAATTATCCTGATGATTATCCCTATCCAAGTTGTCTTGTTTTAGGCTACAATAAAGAGAAAAAACCAATTCACATAGTGTGTGCTGTAGGAAATAATAAATTATGGATGATTACCACTTATTACCCTGATGAAGAAATTTGGGAAGATGATTTTAAGAATCGGAGGTGAAGCAATATGGAAAAATGTTTGATGTGCAAAGGTGATTTAGAAAAAGGAAATGTAAATCATATTGTTGATCTTGATAATTTTATTATTATTATTAAAAATGTTCCTGCTAATGTTTGTAAACAATGTGGCGAATATTATTTAGAGCATAAAGTTGCTTTAGAAATTGAAAAGATTATTGATAGTTATAGAGAAAATGCTGCGGAAGTAATAATTATTAATTATTTTGATTTAGTGGCTTAGTAATTTAATATGACATATGACTGAGAGCGGTTATTATAAGAAATATACTGCTCTCTTTTTGTTTTAATCTATAGAAATACCAAAAGATTATTGAGTATGAATATAAAATTATAGATTATAATGAATTTAATAATATTTCATCGTGATAGAGTGAAAGTCTGCTTGCAAACCTCGTGGGCTTGCCCCGAGAAGGGTCAAATCCAGGAAAAATTCAACAATATACTAGATGAGTAGGTGGATGAAATAATTATTTTAGATAAAACAATTAAGATTGAATTATTAACTGAAAAAGAAACAAGAGATTGGCTTGATATTGCTGCTCATAATCCAGAAAAAGGAATTCTATATCAAATAAAGAAACACAAAATTGGAGAGAGATGGCAGAAAAGAACAAAGCATGTTAAATTAAGTAATTTAAAAGCTCTAATAATTGATAATGATGAAATGGAGCTTTTACCAGAAGAAAAAATCAATAAGGATCTGTCTTTTTTGGCTGGGTAGATGTCGATGCGGAATAATTAAAAAAGAGCAGAAAAGTCTGCTCTAATTTAATCTATTTCTTCAATTTTAATATCTTTTATATTTCTTTTTTCAGTGTCAAAATTGGTGCCTATTAAAATTATTCCTTTGTCTTTAATTTTAAATCTCTCAGCATAATTTTTATCTTTTATTTGCTGTAAAGCTATCTCAGCATCTTGATTTGCCTTAAATTCTATAATATAAATATTAGTGTCAGTTTCAATTATGCTATCAATTCTTCCTTCAGATGTTAGGACTTCTGAGTAAACATTTAAATTGTTATCTGTTAATAAAGTAGTTATCAGATAAAAGAGGCTGTTGTAATAAGCTTCTTGTTCTTGAAGAGATTTTGGAATATTAATATTAACCAGGCCTGCAAATATTGATTTCATCTGTTCTATAAATTTTTCTAGATTTTTATTTATAAGTGATTTTTTAATATAGTAGATAAGGGGTAATTCAATTTTTTCATTAGTAAATTCATCTAAAATATTTTGAGTTAAACTTTTTTCAACTTCTAGATTAGGATAACCAAGTTTATAAATTTCTTTGTTTTTAATTTTTTTAATTGTTAAATATCCAGTTTGGAATAATAAGGGAATAAGTTTAAGTTTTTTAATATCAGTCGCATCTAACTTATTTTTATTAACTTCCAGATTGTTTAAATTAGTAATCTGAAAATTTTCTTTCTTAATTAATTCTATTAGGAAAGTAGGGGTCCCACTTTTAAACCAGTAATTATCAAATCTAGTATTTTTTAAAGCGGAGCCGACTGAAAAAGGATTATAAACTCTACTATCTTTTTCTGTAAATCGAAAACCATTATACATTTGCTTGAATTTTTTTCTGCATTCTGAGATAGTTAAACCATTTTTTTCTGCGAGTTTAGCAAAATGTGGTTTAAAATATTTATTTAATTCTGCTTCAGTATAACCCATTATTTCAGCAAATTTACTTTCTTGATCAATTTCAAATAAATTATTTAAAGTTGAAAATATAGATAACTTACTGAACTTAGATACACCTGTAATAAAAACCTTTTCTAAGTAGCCTTCAAGTGGTTTTAAATAGTCATAAAGCATTTTAAGATAATCCTGATTTTCGTCTATAACTTTAAAATTAGCGTTGTTTTCTTTTAAAGGAGACTTAAGATTAGAAATTATAGGTTTATCATATTCATCGATTAAAATGACAACATCCTGATCAAATTTATTATAAAGCTTTTCTATTAACTCTGGAAACATATAGTATGCTTCTTCAACTATTAGGTCGATATTATATCTGGCAGCAATTTTACTAAAAATCTTTTGTAAACTTTTATTTAAAACTTCTCTGTTTTCTGAAGGTATCATATTAAAATCCAGTCTAATAATCGGATGTTCTTCCCAATTCCAATCTTGATTAAAGATATAAAGCCCTTCAAAAAGTTCTTTTTTACCCTGATAGAATTTTTCTAGAGTATCTACAAAAAGAGTTTTGCCAAAGCGTCGCGGTCGAGAGAGAAAAAAATATGGTTCTCTACTACTTATAATTTTATATAAAAACTCGGTTTTATCTACATAAATAAAATCATCTTTTATTATTTCTTCAAAATTGGCTTTTGAAACAGTAATATCCTTCATCTTTGACACCTCCAGCTTAAATTAATTATACTTTAAAATTCAATGATTATCAATTAAACTGCAGAAGAAAAAATCAATAAGGATCTATCTTTTTTAGCAGAGGTAGATGTCGATGAAGAATAATAAAAAAAGAAAGAGCAGAAAAGTCTGCTCTAATTTAATCTATTTCTTCAATTTTAGTATCTTTTATATTTCTTTTTTCAGTGTCGAAATTGATACCAATTAAAACTAATTTTTTGTCTTTAATTTTAAATCTCTCAGCATAATTTTTATCTTTTATTTGCTTTAAAGCTATCTCAGCATCTTGATTTGCCTTAAATTCTATAATGTAAATATCAGTTTCAGTTTCAACTGTGCTATCTATTCTTCCTTCAGAGGTTAGTACTTCCGAATAAACATTTAAATTGTTATCTGTTAATAAAGTAGTTATCAGATAAAAGAGGCTGTTGTAATAAGCTTCTCTATCCTGAAGCGATTTTGGAATATTGATATTAACCAGACTGAAAAATATTGATTTAATCTGTTGGATGAATTTTTCTAATTCTTTGTTAATTAATAATTTTTTAAGCCGATGTACAACTGGAACTGTAATTTTGTTTTGAGAAAAAGATTTCGCCAGATTTAGATTGAAACTATTTTCTACCTCATAGTTAGGATAATCAAGTTTATATATTACCTGATCTTCAATTTCTTTGATTGTTAAATAACCTGTTTGAAAAAGAAGAGGTATTATTTGTATATTACCTATATCATAAGCTTTTATTTCATTTTTTCCAACTTCTATATTTTCTAAATTACTGAGATCAAAGTTTTTATTCTTAATTAATTCAACCAAAAAGGTAGGTGTTCCACTTTCAAACCAGTAGTTATCAAATCGAGAATTTTTTAATGCATTGCCTACAGAAAAAGGATTATAGACTCGACTGTCTTTTTCTGTAAAACGGAAGCCATTATACATTTGTTTAAATTTATTTCTGAATTCAGGGATAGTTAAATTATTTTTTTCTGCAAGTTTAGAAAAATAGGGACTAAAATATTCATCTAATTCTTTTTCTGTATAACCCATTATTTCAGCAAATTTTTCATTTTGATCAAGTTCAATTAGATTATTTAAGGTCGAAAATATCGATAACTTACTAAATTTTGTGACTCCTGTTATAAAAACCTTTTCCAGATAGGGCTCAAGTGGTTTTAAATTATCATAAACTAATTTCAAAAAATTTTGATTGGCACGGGCAGTTCTAATTTTATTTATAGAGCCTTCAATTACTCCAAAATGAGATAATATTGGTTTATCATATTCATCTACCAATAAGACAACTCCATGCTTAGTTTTTTTTGAGATTTTTTTTATTAATTCGTTAAATTTAGTAGGCACATAAGTTGAGGTCAGTTCAAGATTATATTGATTAGCATAATCAATTAATTTTTCGGTAAGTACGATTTTTAATTGCTCAGTAGTTTGAGATATTATTTCATTGAAGTCCAGTCTAATAACTGGATGCTTTTCCCAATCCAAATCCTGGTTTGAGATATAAAGCCCCTCAAAAAGGTCTTTTTTGCCCTGATAGAATTTTTCTAGAGTGTCAACAAAAAGGGTTTTACCAAAACGTCGAGGGCGTGATAGGAAATAATATTTGTTTTCAGATACTATTTTATATAAAAATTCAGTTTTATCTACATAAATAAGATTATTTTTTCTAATATATTCAAAATCAGCAAGATCAATTCCAATATTTTGCATAAATCCACCTCCAAGTTAAATTAATTATACTTTAAATTTTATTGATTATCAATTAAACTGCAGAAGAAAAAATCAATAAGGATTTGTCTTTTTTGGCTGGGGTAGATGTCGATGAAGAATAACTAAAAAAAGAAAGAGCAGAAAAGTCTGCTCTTTAGTTTAAGTATTCTTCTAAATCTTCAAGTGATTCAATGTTTATAATATCCTTTAATAAATCAGTGCGAATTTCTCTTAAAACAATTAAATCTAATTTATTAAGTTTACTCTCCAGATTGTCCGGAAGCTTATCTATTGGGAGTTTATCCTTTATTAAGATTGAAATAGTTTCAATTAATTCCTGTTTTCTACCCTCTTTCATTCCTTCTTTTCTACCTTCTTTAATCCCTTTTTTAATTCCATCTAATTTACCCTCTTCACGCAATTTATTAGCTGTAGACATGAAAGTCTCACTCCTTTCGGGGATGATTAAATTAACTTTATCATGCATAATATCAAAATCATAATCCTTAATTTCTAGAATATATTCCATTCCTGTTGTGAAATATTCTAAAATAGTCTTAGTATCATTCAATTTTTTGATCAACTTTAATATGTCAGTAAATATTTTATCATAATTATTATCAATAAAGCTAGTTTGAAGTATTTTTAAAACTATTTGTAACTGTATACTTCCTATAATCTCCAGATCACTATACTTAGAAAAGTCAAAAAGCAAATATTCAAAGTCTGGAATGAACTTTTCAGTATTCGGCTGAGTATTGATCATTGAGTTAAATCTCTTACCTATATTATACCTCTTTTCCCCATGGTAAATCAAGAGGGGGATTACTAACGGCAGCTGTTCTTCATCATAATGATCCTGGTGATGTTCCCAGATCCGAATCATATATTTGAGAAGTTGAAAGGAAACATCTTTGTCGGGATAACTCTTGTGTTCAAAAAGGCAGTATACATAGGCATTATGTTTATTTAATTGAACCCTATAAACAACATCTGAAAAATATTTTCTTAAATGTTTGCTAACAAATGATTTTTTTGAAATCTCCAACTTATCCATATCAATCAATTCTAACAATTCCTGAGGCAAATAATTTTTGATAAATTCTTCTGCGACAATCTTTTTGTCGAACATATCTTGAAAAAACCTGTCGTGAGGAGTTTGCATTTTTCTAACCTCTTTCTCTTAGAATTTTATCTTTAAAAAGATAAGGCCTGAGAACTAATCTTTAAGTATATTATACCACAAAACGAACTTGTGTTCAATTAAATTCAAGCTAATTCGACAAAAAAACAGAGAAATATTAATTGATTTTAAGGCAAGAGTGTATTATAATAAAAGTTGTTAAGAAATTGAACACGTTAGAAAAGGTTGAAAAAGTTTATTGAGTGTCTGCAGCATTAAATTTATAAATTAATCGAAATAAATAAAGAAAATCCACAAATGTGACAACCGATGTCAAAAATAGTGTTAACTGAAAAGTTTTACTTTGTCATTCGACAAAATTAGATACTCTAATTATTTGATGTATCTTAAATAATGTTATAAAATAAAGATTGCGAGAGGTAAAAGAGTTATCTGCAATATTATGCCTATTTTAATTTTAAATGAATATATGCTTTAATAGATTTTTAGATCATTATTTTTATTTTAGCCCCTATCCTTCATTAATATTTAGTATACATATTATTCTTTTTTTGATATAATATATGTAAGGAAAACAAAGAAAGTAAAGACAAAGGGGGTTAATAAATGGAACTTGCAAGAGTTTCATCTAAAGGTCAGATTACTATTCCAATAGAAATAAGGAAAAAGTTAAAGTTAAAAGAAGGAGATAAAGTTTTATTTGCGGAGGAGAATGGAAACATTTTTGTGCTAAATGCTTCATTAGTTGCCTTAAAAGAAATTCAGGAAAATATGAAAGATGAAGCTAAAAAACAATATTTAAATTCTGAAGAAGATGTAAATGAGTATGTAGAGAAAATTCGGGAAGAAAAATGACAGCCGATGTCACGAAATAGAATCTTAACTCAGGTACGTTGACAATTGAATATGTATGGGAATCTTTGGAACCGGGGTTTTCATATGGGAAGATGAACTGGGTTAGAGGTTTAAAAAACTATGATATAAGTTCAAGGATCAGGTTATTTTTTTAGCAATACACTTTGATCTCAACAAAGTGAATGCAGGGATTTATAAAATTTTAATAGAGTACTTGATTTTCAGTTTTGATAGGATTATACTTACTATATAAGATAATAAAGTCCTGTCAAATCGAAGTCTCAAGTTACACTTGGGATATTTACGTAGAGGAGATGGGGTTTTTTTAATTGTTTTTAGTTTTGCTTTTATCGAATTCGTGCTCATTTGCTTTGAAGTTCCAATGACGATAGGGGAATTCCCATCCAGTTTTATAATGCTTTTGGCCCGTAGAAATACCAATATTAAATTGAAAATTATCCTGAAGTCCAAAAAATTGATAATGGAGGATATGGTTTTCAGAATTTCAATGAAAAAGGAATTAACTCTTTTGAATCAGAATATGCTGACTTAATTGATGTGTATACGAATTATAAAGGAGTTTGTTTTTATGAATAAATTTTTCTGTAGAGAGCAGTTAAAAAAGAAAAATATTGGTCCTGAAAATAAAGAACAAAGAATTAAATTGCTTAGAGAAAATCTTTTCGCTCTCCAAGATGACTGTAAAATAAATTATGGAAAATGGAAAAAAACTTTAGAGGAATTGAGGGGGGAATCTTGTGGAAAATAAATCTCCTTTTTTTCAATAAGAAAGAACAATTTGGATAATATTACAATACCTGAATCAATATATTTAGATACCAGTTTCATCTACGAAATGTTGGCCAATGGGGAGAACTCTATAGCTGCTGTTGATGGGCATTTTACAAATGTGCCGCATATTAATTCTTATGGCCCTTCATGGGTATTTTAGGAAGACCAAAATTCAACTTTTAAAGAATATTTGATGATATATTTGATGAGTACGATAGTTTAAATTCATAAAATTATTATCTGAGATATAAAATCCAATGTCACAAAATAAAATCTTAACTCAGGTACGTTGACAATTGAATATGTATGAAAATCTTTGGAACCGAGGTTTTCATATGAGTAAGATGAATTGAGTAGAGGTTTAAAAAACTATGATATAAGTTCATGATCAGGTTATTTTTTTAGCAATACACTTTGATCTCAACAAAGTGGACACTGTGTTGAAGTGGGGCAGAGATTTAGAGTGAATATAAATAATATATATAAATTAGTTTTTTATATTTAAATCTCGAGAGAGGTTTTGATGTAAAAAACTATTTTTTTATGTTTAGAGGATGGAATTTGGAGGATATTTAATTGGATTTAAGAAAAGATTTATTTAAGGTTTTTGGCTCTAATGTAATAACTTTAGCTGTTGGAATAGTTTCAGGATTAGTTATACCATCTTTTTTATCTTTAGATCAATATGCCTATTTTAAAACGTTCACCTTATATTTGGGTTATGTAGGGATTTTGCATTTTGGATTAGCAGATGGATTGTTTATAAAATATGGTGGTTCTTATGAAGATGAAGTGGATAAGTCTTTATTAAAAGGAGAACACCATTTCTTCTTAGTTTTTCAATTTATTATTAGTATTGCTATTATTATCACTTCATTTTTTATAGATGATAAAATATTATTAGCATTTTCATTATCTATAATTCCATTTAATTTGCTCACTTTTTATAAGTTTTTCTATCAAGCAATCGGAAAATTTGATATTTACTCTAAAATCTTAATTTTTCCACCAATTGTAATGTTAATTGCTAATCTGGCAGTAATTTTTATTTTTAAAATTGAAAACTATTGGCTTTTTATTATAATAAGGTTGTTTGCCTATACATCTATCTTTCTTATTTTAGAATATAATTTTTATAAATTAACAAAATCAGTTGATACAACAGTAGATTTTGAGGAAATAAAAAGTATATTTAATATTGGTTTTTTTATTATGCTCGGCAATTTATCATCGATTGCATTTTATTCTATTGATAGATGGTTTGTGAAATTAGCATTAACAACTTCTGATTTTGCATTTTATTCTTTTGCTATGTCTATGATGGCAATGATTAATATATTTATTAACTCTATAACAAAAGTTTTTTATCCTTATTTATCTCGTAATAGTAATGATAAAATTTTACAGAAATTAAAGAGTTATTTTATTATTATTGCTTCTTTTGCTAGTAGTTCATATTTTCTTTTTTCATTCATAGTTAATAATTTCATACCAAAACATATACCGGCTTTAAATATTATTGCAATTATCTTTGCTGGGTTTCCAGCTCTGATTACTATTAAAGCATTATATGTTAATCTTTATAAAGTGAGAAAAAGTGATAAATTATATGTAAAAACAGTTTTTTCTATGCTTTTAATATCTGTTATTTTAAATTTTATTGCTCTCACAGTATTTGGTAATAATATTGCAATTGCTATAGCAACAACGATTTCTTTTTATATCTGGTTTTATTTTTCTTCTAGACATTTTGAAACATTATTTGTTAGCTTAAAGGAAGTTTTATATTTAGTTATTTTTGTTGTTTTATTCATATATTCTAGTAATTTAGTTAGTCTTTTAGTTGGAACTATAGTTTTTAGTGTTGGATTATTGATTTTAGTATTTGGTTTTTATAAATCAGAATTCATGGGTTTAATTAATGAATTCAAAAACAAAGGGGATTTATAATTAATTTATAGGAGGATCATTTGAATGTCTAAAAAAACAAAAGGAATAATACTTGCAGGTGGATCAGGAACAAGATTATATCCATTAACATTAGTAACAAGCAAACAATTATTACCGGTATATGATAAACCAATGATATATTATCCATTATCAATTCTAATGCTAGCTGGAATTCAAGAAATATTAATTATTTCTACTCCAGAAGACTTACCGCGTTTTGAAGAATTATTGGGAGACGGAAGTCAGTTTGGTATAGAATTAAGTTATGAAGTACAACCTTCACCTGATGGACTTGCTCAAGCTTTTATAATTGGGGAAGAATTTATTGGTGATGATGATGTTGCAATGATTTTAGGAGACAATATCTTCTATGGTAATCATTTAACTTCTTTACTTAAAGAAGCAGTTAATAATGAAGATAGAGCCACAGTTTTTGGTTATTATGTAGATGATCCAGAACGTTTTGGCATAGTTGATTTTGATGAAGAGGGACAGGTTACTTCTATAGAAGAGAAGCCTGATAATCCAAAATCAAATTATGCAGTTACTGGATTATATTTTTATGATAACAGAGTTGTTGATTATGCTAAGAATTTAGAGCCAAGTGATAGGGGAGAACTCGAGATAACTGATCTAAACAGGAAATATTTAGAAGAAGGAGATCTTGATGTTCAGCTATTAGGTAGGGGTTTTGCCTGGTTGGATACTGGTAAAATGGATACCCTTTTGGAAGCAGCAGAATTTGTAAGAACAATAGAACACCGTCAGGGAATTAAAATTTCTGCTTTAGAAGAAATAGCCTATAGAAATAACTGGATAGATAAAGAAACTTTATTAGAATCAGCTGAGAAATATGGTAATTCTCCTTATGGACAGTTTCTTAAAAAAGTAGCTGAAGATAAAATAAGATATTAATTAGAGGTGCAGTATGAAAGTAATAAAAACTGAAATTGAAGATTTGTACATAATAGAGACTAAAATTTATGAAGATAATCGAGGCTGGTTCACAGAAAGTTATTCAGCTATAAAATTTAAAAATAATGGTCTTGAGATAGAATTTATTCAGGATAATCACTCTTTATCAAAAGAAAAAGGAGTTTTAAGAGGACTTCATTTTCAACTATCTCCTAGAGCACAGACTAAATTAGTTAGATGTACCAGAGGTAGTATTTATGATGTTGCGGTTGATTTAAGAGAAGGTTCACCTACATATAAAAAATGGTTTGGAGTAGAATTAAGTGCTGAAAACAAAAAACAGTTCTTAATACCTAAAGGTTTTGCTCATGGATTTTTAACTTTAAGTGATAATTCTGAAGTACAGTATAAAGTTGATGAATCTTATGCTCCTGAATATGACAGGAGTATAAGATTTGATGATCCTGAAATAAATGTTGGCTGGGGAATAGATAATCCTATCTTATCAGAAAAAGATAAGAATGCACCTTTATTAGTCAATAGCGATTGCAATTTTAAATATTAAATTAAGCGAGGTTTAAATAGATGAATATTTTAGTAACTGGTGGAGCTGGTTTTATCGGCAGCAACTTCATATTTTATATGCTTGACAAACATCCTGATTACAGAATTGTCTGTCTAGATGCTTTAACCTATGCTGGTAACTTAAAAACTTTAGAACCAGTAATGAACAATGATAATTTTAGATTTGTTAAAGGTGATATTAGGGATAGAGATTTAATTTTTGATTTATTTGAAGAAGAGAATTTTGATATGGTAGTTAACTTTGCTGCTGAATCTCATGTTGATCGTTCAATTGAGGATCCAGGAATATTTTTAGAAACTAATATTATGGGGACTCAAGTTTTAATGGATGCCTGCAGAGAATATGGAATCGAAAGGTTCCATCAGGTATCAACAGATGAAGTATATGGTGATTTGCCGTTAGATAAACCAGAATTAATGTTTACTGAAGAAACCTCAATAACAACATCTTCACCATATTCGGCTTCTAAAGCTTCAGCTGACTTGTTAGTAGAAGCTTATCATAGAACATTTGGACTTCCAATAACTATTTCAAGATGTTCTAATAACTATGGTCCTTATCAGTTTCCAGAAAAGTTAATACCTTTGATGATTTCTAAGGCTTTATTAGAAGAAGAGTTACCTGTTTATGGTAAAGGGAAAAATATTAGAGATTGGTTATATGTTGAAGACCACTGCAGAGCTATTGATTTAATTTTACATGAAGGTAAAGAAGGTAAAGTTTATAATATAGGTGGTCATAATGAAAGAAGTAACCTAGAAGTAGTTAAAACTATTCTTGATGAACTTAATAAACCTGAATCTTTAATTACTTTTGTTAAAGATAGAGCCGGCCATGATTTAAGATACGCTATTGATCCAACTAAAATTAGCAATGAACTTGGCTGGGAACCAACTATTTTATTTGATGAAGGAATCAAAAAGACAATTCAATGGTATCTTGATAATAAAGAATGGTGGAAGAATATTCTTAGTGGTGATTATAAGAATTATTATCAAAGAATTTATAAAGATAAGCAGGTGACTAACTAATGAAAGTTTTAGTTACTGGTGCTGATGGACAGCTTGGTTATGATGTAGTTAAAAAATTAAAAGAATTAAATATAGAACATATAGGTGTAGATAAAGAAGATTTTGATTTAACAAATGAAAATGAAACTAAAGAATTTATATTAGATTATAAGCCAGATGTAATAGTTCATTGTGCTGCTTATACGGATGTTGATCAGGCTGAAGTAGAAAGAGAGTTGTGTTATAAGGTGAATGTAGAAGGAACTAAATATGCAGCTGAAGCAGCTAAAGAGTTAGGTGCAAAAATGCTTTATATAAGCACAGATTACGTATTTGATGGTCAAGGTGAAGAACCTTTTAAAGTGACTGATCAACCTAATCCAATTAATTATTATGGAGAAACAAAATATCAGGGAGAACAGGAAGTACAGAAATTATTAGATAAGTATTTCATTGTAAGAACTTCTTGGGTTTTCGGAGCACATGGTGATAATTTTGTTAAAACAATGCTTGAACTAGGAAAAGAAAGAGACGAAATATCAGTTGTTGCTGATCAATATGGTTCACCTACTTATACTGGTGATTTAGCAAAGCTTATTGTTGAGATGATCAAAACTGATAAATATGGGGCTTATCATGCAACTAATGAAGGTTTTTGTAGTTGGTATGAGTTTGCTAAGTTAATATTTGAGGCTTCAAATATGGATGTCAAAGTTAAGCCCATTAATAGTCAAATGTTTGAGACCGAGGCTAAAAGGCCCAAAAATTCTAGATTAAGTAAATTTAGTTTGAATAATAAATTTGAGCATTTAGTTAATTTCAAAAAAGCCATTTATAAATTTATTAAAACTAATAAGGAATTTATAATATGAAAGTTTAAATTGTATTAAAATATTAAATTTTAGTTAGTGATAAAAAACTATAAAACACTTTCTATAATTAAATTTGCAGGTGGATTAAATGAATTATCCTAAGGTCAATATAATTTTATTAAACTATAATGGCGTAAAAGATACAATTGAATGTTTAGAATCTTTACGTTGTATTACATATCCTAACTATAATATAGTGGTTGTAGATAATAATTCTACTGATGAATCCTTTTTAAATATAGATAATTGGTGCAAAAATCAGTTATCTGGTATTCGAAAAGTTACAAATTTTAGTTATAAAAAAGATAATTTGAAAGTTCATGAATATAATCAAAATGATAGTGAAAAGTCAAAAAAGAAAATAGGTGTAAATGATTTTTTTTCAAAAATCACTTTGATTAAATCTAATAAAAATTTAGGATTTGCTGGTGGAAACAATATTGGAATTGAGTATTCTCTAAAATTTAATTCAGATTACATATTATTATTAAATAATGATACATTAGTCGAAAATAATTTTTTAGATCATTTAGTTGAATGTCTAGAAGGAAATAATTCAGCAGCAAGTGCACCTGCGATTTATAAGTATCCTGAGAAAAAAAAGATATGGTTTTATAAAGGGAGACGAAACTGGTATAAAGGTTTGGGATTGAATATTGATTATACTGCTATGGCAAAGAGTTTAGAGAAACCTATTAAAACAGATTTTTTAACTGGATGTTGTATGCTTTTAAATACGAACTTATTGAAAGATCAAGATTTATTGAAATTAGATGAAGATTATTTTTTGTATTATGAAGATGATGATTTTTCAGCTAAGATTAGAAATCATAATTTAGACTTGCTGTTTTGTCCGAATTCAAAAATATATCATAAAGTTTCTGCTTCAGTTGGGAAAACAAATCCAATTTTATCTTATTATTTTACTAGAAATAGATTACTGTTCATGAAAAAAAATAGTCCTAACATTATCTATTCAGTTACTTTTAATATATTTTTTATAATAACTAGATTAGTTAGATTAACTCAATGGTTAATTTCAGGTGAATATGATAACATAAAAATGATGTTAAAAGGTTTTTATGACTATTATTTTAGTAATTTTGGAAAGTATGAGAGTGATAAAAAATGATATTTGCTTTAGGTCTATTAGTATTATTAGGGATTATTTTATTATTAGAGAAACCGGTTAGATATCATAGATACACTTTTGTCTTGTTTTTTTTATTTTCTTTATTTTTTTATTATTTAAATTGGAATACATTTTATAAAAATCATTCTCTATATAAAAGCAATATTTTTGTTTTGTTAATTATCTTTTCTTTTTTTGTTATTGTATATTTTTTCTTTAATACATCAATTTCTAAAGTGAACACTGTATATTTAAAACATCCAAAAATTTTATATAATTGCACAAAAATAACTGTTATTATAAACGTTATTCTTTTAATTTTTTCTTATTATATTTTATTAAATGACAAAAATTTAATTAACATTATTACCTTGTATACTAAATATCCTTATTATTTAGAAACTAATTTATATATAAATCCTTTTATTGGTAACTTCCGTACACTTAATTTTGTTTCTTTTATTAATTTAATATATTTTAAAATATATAATTATAAATTTAAATATTTAAATTTATATATTGTAACATCATTTATTATTTTAATTGCAGATAATAGAAAGGGGGGCATACTATTATTAATGATGGTTTGTTTCCATATGTTTTATGAAAGATTTAATAAAATTAATTACTTTAAGACTTTATTTGTTATTTTCTTGAGTGTGATTTTATTGTTTGTTTTTAGTTATTCATTTTATTATACTGCTGGTGTAGAAATAAATATAATTGAAAAAATATATTTATATTTGACTTCTTCTTTTGAAGGTTTCTCATATCATATGTCAGAAAATATTATCAATGTTAATAATATAAAAGAATCTTATTTATTATACCCATTTTTAGATTTTATGCAAATCTCAACTAAAGAAAATTTAAAATCTGTTAGATATAACTTTGGAGATGAAAGAAGTTCAAATGTAGGTACAATTTTTCTTAAACCCTATCTTGATTTAGGATATTTGGGTGTAATTGTGTTTATAATATTCATTAATTTAATGATTTTAATAACTGGTTATTATTCAAGGATTAATTATTTTATGTATTCACTTTATTTGATTTTTTTATCTTTTATTGATTTTTCTTTTTTTGGAAATTACTTTGCCAATAGGATGCTTATAACTTCATTTGTTGGTGTTGCTTTTTATTTTATAATTTATACTTTAAGTATAAATATTCGAAAGGTGAAATTTAATGAATAATATTATATTAATTGATCCTCAATCATATAGCAATTTAGAACTTTATGATAAAAATCTTTTAAAAAATGTCAATTTTAAAGAAAAAATATTATTAGGAAATAGTAAGTTTGAGGAAAAGACTATTTCAAATTTTAAGTTTAAATCAATATATAATTACAGTGATAAAAAGCATGTTTTTAAATTCTTTAGTTATTTAATTGCTCAGATAAAATTATTATTTATATTAAAAAATAATAAACCAGATATTATTCATTTTCAGTGGTTTAGATTACCTATTTTAGACTATATCTTGCTAAAGACAATTAAAATGTTATTACCGAAAAGCAGAATTGTTTTTACCGCTCATAATGTATTACCTCATGATACTGGCAATAAATATAAAAAAATATATAATAAGATTTATAACTTAGTTGATGGTATTATAGTCCATACTAATAGATCAAAAGAAGAAATCATAGATCGATTTAATATATATAATGATAAAATTAAAGTTATACCTCATGGATTATTAGAATTAAATTATGATGAAAATAATACTAATAAAATTAAAAATGAATTTTATAAAAATAATAATTTAAATGACAAGATTGTTTTGGGGTTTATTGGATCTATTAGAAAAAATAAGGGTATAGATTTATTATTAGATTTATGGGAAGAAAATGAATTTTTAAATAGTAATGAAGATATTATTTTATTAATTACTGGTTCTTGTAAAAATGATCAACTAAAAAATAGAATAGAAGAGATAAGTAATTATAATAATGTAATTACTGATATTAGATTTCTACCTTTAGATAATTTTGCTGCATATATGAAAGTTGCAGACGTGATCTTACTTCCATATTTGAACATCTCTCAAAGTGGTGTGTTATTATCTGTATTAGCTGAAGAAAAACCAGTTCTAGTTTCCGACCGAGGTGGATTAACTGACCCTTTCGAGGTTGGAAAAATTGGCTGGGTTATTGAACCAACTAAATCTGAGTTAAAGAACTGTTTGAGAGAAATTATTAACAACGGAAATGAAATTAGAAAAATAAAAAATAATGAGGAATTATGGACTAAAATTAAACAGTATTATTCCTGGAAAGATATTGGCAAAAAAACAACAGCTTTTTATGAATCATTATTACACTAGGTAATATATAAATATTTGGAGTGGTTTCAAATGATAACAGCATTAATTATGGCTGGTGGAGAAGGAACAAGATTCTGGCCCTTAAGCAGAAAAGATAATCCTAAGCAGTTTTTAAAATTAAATGATGAAAAAAAAACAATGCTGCAGGAAACTGTAGAAAGAATAAGTGGACTTGTTCCCTTAGAACAGGTATTTATTGCAACTAATGAAGCCTACCAAAAAGCAATCAAGAAACAGCTGGATGGTATACCAAAAGAAAACATAATAGTAGAACCAATGAAAAGGAATACTGCTGCTTGTATAGGCCTATCATCAGTGGTGATCGAAAACAAATATCCGGGCTCAACAATGATTGTTTTACCTGCAGATCATTTAATAAAAGATGAAAAGAAATTTGTGGATATTTTATCTAAAGCAGTAATGACTGCTGCAACTGGCAAAAATCTTGTTACTTTAGGTATTAAGCCAACTCATCCAGAAACAGGCTATGGATATATTCATTATGGTGATCACTTGCATACAATAGATGGAGATCAGGTATTTGAAGTTCAAAACTTTACTGAAAAACCTGATTTAGATACTGCTAAAGAATTTCTCAATGATGGTAATTATCTCTGGAACAGTGGAATGTTTATCTGGCGACTGGATAGTATTTTATATAATATAGAGAAATATTTACCTGAAATGTATAAGTCTTTAGCAAATATAAAAAATGCTTTGGGAACAGATTTAGAACAGAAAGTTATAAAAAATGAATTTAAGCAGATGGAAAGTGTATCTATAGATTATGGAATCATGGAAAAAGCAGATGACATTTTTGTTATCCCTAGTTCTTTTGGTTGGGATGATCTTGGCAGTTGGCCTGCGCTGGAGAGAATCAAAAAAATAGATGATAACGGTAATGTAGTCGTCGGTAAACATTATGGTATAGATACTACTAATTCTATTATTCACAGTCCAAATAAAGTAGTAACTACCATTGGACTTGATGATGTAGTGATAGTAGATACAGAAGATGCAATTTTAATTTGTGACAAAAATAGAGCCCAAGAAGTAAAAGAGATCAGAAAAATACTAGCAGATGAAGGTCTGGGCGACTGTTTATAGTTTACAAAAGTAATTAAGGTTGTGAATTAGAATGAATAAAAAGTTTCCTTAAAAGAATACAACCTTCTAATTGGAAAAGGGAATCTAGGTTTTTATCAACGAGCTGAAGTCACAATCATCTTTGCTTTTAATAAAAAACACAAAACGCCAAGAAACTTATATACAATAATTGTTTTAGAAGAAAATAAACCTGAGCTTAATCAAGATGGTTTTTTAACAGATGGACTCATTGAGATAAATAATGAATATTCTCTAGGAATAAGTCAGGAATATAAAAGTCTTCCTGAAATAGAAAACAAATATCAAAAACTAATTGAAGAAGACAAATGGTCAGATGATAAAGATCAGTTAAATATAGCTGATTTAATTTCTGTACCTAAACAGTTTGTTCGCTCAGATGGTTCAAAATTAATTCCTGTCAACTCTGTATTGAAAAACAACTTTTACAATGGATCTTATATCTTAGAATTCTTTGATCAGGATAAAAATATATTTGACTCAGTTTTTAATAGTCCAGAAGAATTCAAAAAAACTGCTGAAAAAATAAGGGATATTATTCCTATTGATTTAACTTTCATAAAAGATAGAGTTGGTAATATCATCTTTCAGTTTCCAGTTACTCTCTTAACTTATAAAAACAGCAGCAAAGAAAATTGGAATGGGAGTAATTTAAAGCTTATCTGGCATCCTGAAGTTAAAAACAAAGAAGAATTTAGTTTAATAGCTAAAAATGAATTTGATGGTAATCTAATGGGCTTTTATAATCCTAAAAACACTTTAAAAAATAAAAATTCTATCACTACTGGCAATTCTAAAAATTTGAATGAATTTATTATCTATAATCAGGAGAATAATTTAATAGCTGCTCATATTGTAAATTCTTATCTGGGAGAAAACTTTGAATTATTAATTGAAGCTGAAAGTGTCATTAGAACCATTAAATGCGAAGAGAAAAAAGTTGAAATTAAACTTAAGTCACTTTCAAAAAGAACTTCCAAAAAATATTCAGATTATTTTAGTCATATTAAAAAGCGCAAATATGAGAATGAAAAGAAAAGACTTGCTCAAAACTTATCTATAATCCAGTATGGGAAAAATGGTATTGATGATAGGAAGAAAGCTTTAGAAGATATAAGAAAATTAATAGAAAAACATGGTAGAAAAGGAGCCTATCTTTGGGATCCTTATTTAAATCATAAGGATTTAATGCAGACTCTTTATCATTGTCTATACAGGAATGTTCCTCTGAAAGCGATAACAGCTTACAATAAAAGCTCAAAGAAAATTCATAATAATAGATTGGGAATAAAAAATGCCAATTTGAAAAGATGGATTCGAAGAGAAAAAGCTTACTTTAAAGTTGCAAGTGATAATTTTGCTTTAAATTTAGAATTCAGAGTAAGAAATAATAATTATGGCTGGAATTTTCATGACCGCTTTTTATTATTCCCCTATTCTGATAGACTACATAAACCTGCAGTCTGGTCTCTGGGAACTTCAGTTAATGGATTGGGTAAAAATCATCATATCTTACAGAAGCTTAATAATCCTCAAATTATTTTAGATGAGTTTAATGATCTCTGGGATGAACTCACTGCTGCTGGCGATGATACTTTAGTGTGGTGTTCAAAAGATGACTAAAGACCAATTAGTAAAAAAGGGACTTTCTAAACTGCCAGGAGTTGGAAATAAATCTTATTTTGATTTTTTAGAGGTTGAGTTTTCTGATAAGAGTACTGAAGAAATTTTAACTGAATCCTTTCCCGAAAATTTGAGAAATAAAGTAGTTAAAATAGTGAATTTTACTAATCGCTATGCTAATTATGCAGATGCCGAGTTAAGAGAAAAAGATCTTATTCGATTAGCTGAGATAATCAAAGAAATTAGAAAATATTTTGCAGAAGCTGTTGAAAAAGACGATTTAAAAAAGTTGATTCTTGCAGTATATCTTCGTGATATATTAAGATTAGAATGTAATGGCATCATTAACTTAAATGACTATTCGTCAGTTGAAATTAAATGGGTTAAAGAACAGCTTCAGTTTATGCTTAAATATAACAAATTTAGTTTAGATGACTTAAAAAAATATAATCAACTTGAAACTAGAAATATAGATGAATTTTATTGTGCAATTGAAGACTTAAATTTTAGTTATGCATATAATTTTATAAGAGGCCTTGA
The DNA here is from genome assembly GCF_004366375.1 of Halanaerobium congolense. GTDB lineage: Bacteria > Bacillota > Halanaerobiia > Halanaerobiales > Halanaerobiaceae > Halanaerobium > Halanaerobium congolense. Next base: position 33,306 of record NZ_SOEF01000015.1, on the reverse strand, counting down.
AGATGGAATTAATATCTTTGCTTTTCCGGTATTGTTTAGATCTATTATAAGCTTTGCTGCTCAGCTTGAGATATCTATTCTACTGGATTCTTTGAGTACCAAAACTGATCCAATTGAAATTTTAGCTTATTTTAATTTATTTACTGAACAGCAGATTAGAGATTCAATTAATTATATTCAGGATAATAAATGGCTGCTTTTAGAACTGCTGCGGCAGTTATTTAAATCTGATGATCTGAAGTTGACTGATGCTGAGACTGAGATTCTGACTGGAAAGTTAAAAGAATTGGCTTTGACTGATAAGATTTTTTTTAGAGAGATGATTAACTTATTTAAGTCTGAGAAATCATTCTCAAAATTACTGGCATTGGTCTTAGCCCAATTAAATCAAGGTTATTTTGATTTATATTTAGATACCATTAATTTGAATCAGTATCACAGTGAAAATAATTTAGAAGCCAATCAATTATTTCTGAAGATTTTTATTGAAAATACAACTTCTGTAGAGCAATTTTATTTATGCAGCTGGATTAAGAAAGAGTGGGATTCTTATTTAGCTGAACTGGTTGCAGAGGAAGAATATATAGACAAATTAGTTTACACTAATTATTATAGCTTTGTTTACCACTATTATTTTTTGACTTTAGAAAATGCTGCTGATGCTGAAAGTGAATTAAAAAGTGTGCTAAAAGAATACGAAACTGCAGCTTATAGCTGGCATGAAAGTTTTAAAGGAGCCAGGGCTGCTTATTTTGTTTTTCTGACTAAAGTTTATATTTTAGCAACTATTGTTCAGGAAAAAGAGATTGTTATCTCAATTTTGCTACAAGAAAGGTTTGCTGATGTTTTCAGCGACCAGAGGCTATGGTTGAGATTTCATGATAGTTTTGAGGAGCCGGAGATAGTTCGAAAAATTAATTCTTTATTATAATAATATTTATTTGGGGCGAGAAATTGTGATGTTGATATTAATTCTTTTAATTTTTTTAATGTTTGTTTTTCCATTTTCACTCCCATTTATTATTAATAATCTTATTCTTGATTTTCCTTATTTAACTAGTTTTGAAGCAGAAAATTGGATGAGTTTTTTCGGGAGTTATTCTGGAGGTATTATAACTGGATTTATTACTTTATATGTTCTTTACATGACATTAAAGAAAAATACAGAGCTACAAGATGAAAAAAATCGTTTGTCAATAATACCATATTTAGTTTTTGAATCAATTTTATTTAGTGAAATTGAAGAAGAGAAACATAAAATTGATTTTAATAAGAACTTTGTTTTAGGAAATCAAGATTTGAAAAGAATGCTAACTAAAAATAAAATTCTTATCAAAGTTAAAAATATTGGTTTAGGAAATATTGTTGATTTGAAAATTAAAAGGAATTTTGCAAAATTTAATGGTCACAAATTGAAGCTGGATTCTAATTCTGAGTTGTATTCTACTAATGAAAAAACCATTCAAACCTCAGTTAATGTATTAAAACAGGAAGAAGAAAAAATCTATAAAATTATTATTAGTAATTATGCTGAAACAAAAGAACATGGTGACTCTTTTTCTTTAATTTTTGAATTTGAGGACTTTATTGGTAATGTTTATAATCAAAAAGTAGAATTTAAGGTTTTGAAACCTGATGAAGCTACTATAGCTTCTATAGAAAATATTGAAGCCCCAAAACATATTAGAAAATAGTTAACAAGTTATTATTTAAATACATAGTACTCAGATATTTTGAGATTTGTGGGAAGTAAAGGGAGTGGATCAAAATTAACATATTATTACTTAATCATCACGCCAGTGCACCTGATGTTGGTGGTGGAGGAAGGCATTTTGAGTTAGCAGAACAGCTTTCAGAAGAGGGACATCATATTAGTGTAATGGCCTCATCATATGACACAAGAAATAAAAATTATTACTTTCAAGATGAAGTAAATAAAAAGAAATTTAATGATAAATTTGAATTTATAAGATTTAAAACAAAACCTGCCTATAAAGGTACACTGGGGAGATTTTTAAATTATCAGGATTATAAAAGAAAAACTGCTAATTATAGAGATTTTCAGGAAGAACCAGATGTAGTAATTGCTTCTTCAGTTCATCCCTTCGCCTGGATGAGTGGTTATAAACTAAGTCAAAAATATAATGCTAAATTTATTGTTGAAGTTAGAGATCTTTGGCCTTTGAGTATGTACGAAGACTTCAGTGGATTATTGAGGAAAATGATATTTACATATTTTGAATCAATAGAAAAAAAGTATTATTCTCTAGCCGATGCAATTATAACTACTGCCCCTTTTGCTGATGAGTACATGGCAGAAAAATATAATACTAATCGGGATAAGGTGTTCCATATCCCCCATGGTTTGGACTTAGAAAGATTTGATAAAAACAAGAAAATGAGTGATGAAATACTATCTGACCGTTTAAATAATATATTGAATAATAATTTTTGTGTTACTTATACTGGAGCACTATCAAAAAGTGAAGGATTGCCTACCTTTGTTAAAGCTGCTAAATATTTAAGAGACATAGATAACTTTAAGTTTGTGATAGTTGGCGGCGGGGGAGAAAAAGAAAAGTTAGAAAATATTATTGAAGTTGAAGAACTTGATAATGTAGTTATGATTGATAAACAACCTCGTGATTATATTCCTTTAATTTTAAAAAAATCAGATATTTTATTTTGTGGCCTAATGGACCGCAAAGCCTTTGAATATGGTATTAGTAAAAATAAATTTTATGATTATATGGCAGCTAAAAAGCCCATTGTTTTTGCATCTAATGTGAGAGGAAGCTTAATCACTAAGGCTAAAGCAGGTATTACTCTTGAACCACATAAACCTAGGAAACTTGCTGAGACTATTAGAAATTTGTATCAGAATATTGATAAAGAGGGTCGACAATATGCTGAAAATGGCAGAGAGTATGTAGAAAAATATCATACAACAGAGAAAATTGCTGCTGACTTTCTGGAAGCAATCAATTATACATTATCTAAATAATTGGAGTGGATAAAATGACAAAAGAAAAAATATGCTGTGTTGGGCTGGGTTATATTGGATTACCAACTGCAACTATGTTTGCTGTAAATGGTCATCAGGTAGTCGGAGTAGATGTGCAGGACCATGTGATAGATACAATTAATGATGGAGATATTCATATAGAAGAACCGGGTTTAAAAGAAATGGTTAAAGGTGCAGTAATGGAAGGTAATTTAAGTGCTTCTTTGGAACCGGTAGAAGCAGATGTATTTATTATTGCAGTACCTACACCGTTAACCGAAAATAAAACTGCCAACTTAGAATATGTAAAAGATGCAACTGAAAGTATTCTACCTTATCTTAAAAAAGATAATCTGGTTATAATTGAATCAACTATAGCTCCCAGAACTACAGAAGATGTGGTTTTACCTATTTTAGAAAAATCTAATTTAGAATTAGGAGAAGAACTGTTTGTGGCTCACTGTCCGGAAAGAGTATTACCAGGTCAAATTATTCAGGAGTTGGTAAATAACAACCGAATTATTGGTGGAATCAATGAAAAATCAGCTTTAAAAGCAAGAAAAATTTATAAAAGCTTTGTTCAGGCTAATATGTACATAACAGATGCTACAACAGCTGAAATGGTAAAATTAATGGAAAATACATATCGTGATGTTAATATAGCTCTGGCAAATGAACTTGCAAAAATAGCAGAAGAAAATAAAATAGATATCTGGGAAGCAATAGCTTTAGCAAATAAACACCCAAGAGTAAATGTTCATCTACCAGGACCTGGTGTTGGTGGCCACTGCTTGGCAGTTGATCCCTGGTTTATTGTAGAAAGTGCACCAGAGAAAGCAAAGATGATAGAATTATCGAGAAATATTAATGACAGTATGCCGGAATTTGTAGTTAGAAATGTTAAAGAAATATTATTTGGTATCGGTGATCCTAAAATATCTATCTTTGGCATAACTTATAAAGGTAATGTGGATGATTTAAGAGAAAGTCCGATATTAGAGATAATAGAAATACTTGAATCGGAAAACATTGACTTAGGTATTTATGATCCTCATATTTCAGAACCTCAAAAAAGCGAATATGGTCTAAATGAATTAGAAAAATCAGTTTCCGGATCAGATATTATAATCATTGGAGCTGACCATAATGAATTTGAAGATCTTGATCCAGCCAATCTTGCTCCTAAAATGAGAAATACTAAAGTTTATGATACTAAAAATATCTTAGATAAAGAAAAATGGGAAAAAGCAGGTTTTAAAGTTATCAAAATCGGAGATTATTCTGACTATGCCTGGCATAAAGAATATGGAGTAGCTGAACTCGATAAATAAATATTCGCTATTGTAATGGAGGTTAATAATGATTAAAGTAATGACTGTTTTTGGTACCAGACCAGAAGCAATAAAAATGGCACCAGTAGTTAAAGCCTTAAAAAAAGAAGAGGATATAGAAACAATTGTAACAGTGACAGCACAGCATAGAGAAATGCTGGATCAGGTATTAGAATTATTTGAGATCACACCTGATTATGATTTAAATATTATGAAAGATAAACAGACTCTAAGTGGAGTAACTGCCAGAGTATTAATGGGGATTAAAGAAGTTTACGAAAAAGAAAAACCAGATCTAGTATTAGTTCACGGAGATACTTCTACGACCTTTGTTTCCTCTTTGGGAGCCTTATATCAGCAGATAAAGGTGGGCCATGTTGAAGCAGGTCTTAGAACCCATAACAAATACTCTCCCTTTCCTGAGGAAATGAACAGGCATCTCACTGGAGTTATTGCAGATCTGCACTTTGCTCCAACTGAGTTAGCAAAAGAAAATCTCTTAAAAGAAAATGTTGATCCAGAAAAGATAACTGTGACAGGAAATACAGTTATTGATGCTTTATTAGATGTAGTAGATGATAATTATCAGTTTGCAGATGAATTATTAAAAAGCATTGATTTTGCCAACAAAAAGATTATCTTATTAACAGCTCACCGTAGAGAAAATCTGGGTAAGCCAATGGAGAATATTTTTGATGCAATCAATGATGTCTTAAAAGAAAATGATGAAGCAGAAGTTGTTTTTCCAGTTCACCTAAATCCAGTAATCAGGGAACTGGCTGCTGAAAAGTTTGAAGATGCAGCTCGAGTACATTTAATTGAACCACTTGATTACGAGCCTTTCATTAATTTAATGAATAAATCATATTTGATCTTAACAGATTCAGGTGGAATCCAGGAAGAAGCACCTTCATTAGGTAAACCTGTATTAGTTCTAAGAGATACTACTGAAAGACCAGAAGCTGTTAATGCTGGTACTGTAAAAAAAGTAGGTACAGATAAAGCAGCTATCTACAATACAGCCAATGAACTATTAAATGATGAGCAGGCTTATCTTAAAATGTCACAGGCTTCTAATCCTTATGGTGATGGTCAGGCAAGTTATAGAATAGCAAAACGAATATTAAAGGATTTTAATTAAATATTTTTTTTGAAATAGGGAAGGCAAATATGAAATTAATTGATTATTTTTATATAATAAAACGAATATCGCCAAAACAATTGTTTTATAGGCTGTTAAAAATAATAAAAAACAACTTTATTTATAAAAGTGAATTATTATTGAAGTCATTTTATTCTGTAGAAGATGAAATTATTGTCAATAGTAGTTTTTCACCTTTATTCAATAACTTTTTTGATTCTGATCAGATTAAAGCTGATAAAATATTGAATAATGAATTTCAATTTTTAAATAAAAAGCATAATTTTAATGAAATTATCTGGAATAGGATAGCTGATGAATATTCTACTTTATGGTTATATGAATTAAATTATTTTAATTATGCATCCCTTTTAATTGGAGAATATAATAAAAATCAAAACCAAAAATACATTGATAAATTATTATCTTTAATGAATAATTGGGTGTGCAATACAAAGTTTGGTCAAAATATTTCCTGGGATCCTTACCCTATTTCTCGAAGAATTGTTAATTGGATTAATGCAATTAGTTATTTAGAAAAGGAAAATCTTATTTCTAAAGAAATATATAAGAAAATAAAAAAATCTATTTTTGAACAGGCTACTTTTTTGAGTTCAAATTTAGAGTATGATCTAAATAATAATCATTTAACAAGTGATGCTAAAGCCTTGATTTTTGCCGGTGTCTTTTTTAAAGTAAAAGAAGCAGATGAATGGTTTCAAAAAGGTTTGAAGATATTAAGCAGGCGAAAAAATATTGAAGTATTAAATGATGGCCTGCAGGATGAGAGAAGCAGCAGTTATCACCTGGTGACGCTCAAAGATTATCTGGAAATTCACTTATTATTAAAGAGAAATAATATAAGTTATGACTTTGATTTATACAAAACTATTGCAGAAATGTTTGATGCACTTTTAAATTTAATCAGACCTGATTTGCAGCTGCCTTTATTAAATGATTCAGTTAAAGACTATCCAATTAATCCAAAAGAATTAATGGCTGTTGCAGCATATTTATTTAATAGAAGTGACTTTAAATACTGTGCCCAGGGTGCTGAATTAAATTATTTTAAAAGTATATTTTCTAAAAAAGAATATGAAGAATATATAAATATGGATTCTAGTAAACCAGCAGTTAAAGAAAAACTATTTAAAGATGCTGGTTATTTTATTTATAGAGATGGCTGGAATAAAGAAGATAGATATCTAGTTTTTGATTTTGATTCCATAAACCCCAAACACTGTCCCGGACACAGCCATTCTGACGAATTAAGCTTTGAATTATATGCAGGTAGGGAAGCTCTTTTAATTGATCCAGGAGTATATAGTTATCATGATCCAGAATTTAGAGAATACTTTAAAAGCACTAGAAGTCATAATACTATTAGTATTAATGAAAATAATAAAAGTAGGCTTGTGGATAATTTTAGAGTTTCTAAAACTAGCAAATCAAAATTATTGCATTATAAACAGGATGATGATTTAACTTCAGTTAAGGCTTCAAATATTGATTATAAAGGCAATACTCATAAAAGACAGCTTGATATTAATAATGGAATAATATTATATGATGAGATAAATTTCAAAAATGAAAGTGAAAATAAATTAGAGTCATTTTTTCAATTAGCTCCAACCTTTACTGATATAAAATTAATAACAAATAATAAGGTTAAATGCTATTTTGAAAATGTAATAATGACTATTGAGATTAATGATAATAAAAATTTAGGTAAAATAAGAGTTGCAGAAAGTTTTGTTTCTTATAATTGGAATCAGCTGCTTAAGAGCAAGAAAATTATATATGAATTAAAAAGTAATGACAAAGAATTAGAAATAATAAGTAAAATTAAAATAAATAAGAATTGAGTAGGATGTGAATAATGTGAAGATACTATTTCATACGCATTATTATTTGCCAGAAACAGGTCCGGCAACTAAAAGAATTTCCGGCTTAGCTGAAAATTTAAAAGAAGATGGGCATCAGGTAGAAATTCTAACTGGATTTCCTAGTTATCCATCTGGTATTAAGCCTGATGGATATAAAAGAAAGATTTATATGGATGAAGAAATAAACGGGATCAAAATTTATCGTTATTATACTTATGCTTCTCCAAAAGTTAATCTTTTTAATAGACTGCTAAATTACTTGAGCTTTATGATTTCATCTTTATTTTTTCTTTTCAAAAAAGAGAAGTATGACGTAATTATAACTTCATCACCACCACTTTTTATTAGCATAAGTGCCTGGCCTATTTCAGCACTTAAAAAAACTCCACTGGTTTTTGATGTAAGAGATATCTGGCCTGATGTCGCTGAAGAAATCGGGCAAATTAGCAGAGGTGGCTTTCAGTATAAAATATTAGATAAAATGGCTAATTTTTTATATAAAAAGTCTGATCTAATAACTACAGTTACTAATATGAAAAAAGAAAAACTGAAATCTAAAGGAATTAGCAATGAAAAAATTAAATATATCAGTAATGGATTTGATAAAATTTTTTTAGAGAATGATATAGATAATAAAATTGTGGACGAATTTAATTTAAAAGAGAAATTCACTTTAGTTTATGCTGGGAATGTTGGATTAGCTCAGGGCCTCGATATTATTATTGATGCTGCTGAAAATCTAAAAGATTATAATGATATTCAATTTCTTATAATTGGTGATGGTTTAGAAAAAGATGAATTAGAACAGCGAGCAAAAAAAGCCGAATTAAATAACTTGAAATTTTTAGGTCTATATCCTCATAAAAAGATATATACTTTTTTAAGATATTCTGACGCGAGTATTATTCCCTTAAAAAATGAAAACCTAAAAGATAGTGTGCCCAGCAAACTATTCGAATCATTAGGAGCAGGATGTCCTGTAATTCTGAGTGCTGCCGGTGAATCTGCTAAAATAGTAAATGATTCTAATGGTGGATTAACTGTTGAACCTGGTGATAGTGCTGCTTTAAAAGATGCTATTTTACAATTATATAATAATGAAGATTTAAAGAGAGATTTCAGTAAAAATGGACAGGCGTATGTACTGGAGAATTTTACTAGAGAAAAAATAGCTAAGAAATTGAGTGTTGTACTAGAAAATTTATAAGGTCTCAATTTAAATAATGGTGATTTTATGGTGAAAGATTTAAAGGTAAAAGTTGTAAAAATAAAAGGTGATTGCCCAGTTTATAATATTGGCGATACATTTAGTATTAAAAATGGGTATAAATTAAATTCTGAAAAAGAGCTTTGTATGCACTCATTAGCAAGTATTTTGCCATATTATAATGCTTTATCCCGTGGAATTACAGCAGACCAGTTAGGACTTTCTAAAAATAATGATAAAGAAAAATCTTATCTCCAGTGTCTGGACCCCTGTGATTATACAGGTGGAGGAACTGTTATTATGGAGGTAAGTATAACTAATGAATCATTGAAAACCTAGAGCCTCTAGTTATCATACAATATATACATAAATTTGTTTAGATGCAGCTAATATTAGACTGTTACTCTCACTGGAAGGTGGGAGTTTTTTCTTTATATGTAGTAAGTTGAATACTTTCATAAATTATAATTGTTGATACTGCGGCGAGTATCCGGCAGAGAAGTAAAATATTTTTATAGCTGGATCCATAAAAAGTGCCAGCAGATAATGCTACTGCTTTCTGCTAAACTAAAAATGTACCACCTGCTAATTGAAATGTGTACCAGGTTATTTGCTAAATATTTTTTTACACTTTTCGCTAAATAAGATTTTACAGTTTTTAGATTTTGTAAGGAAAATTTTTCTGCAATAATAGAGAATTTTAGTTTGCAATTTTTAGGGTTGCTATTTTGCTATGAATATTAAATAACGGCAGGAAAACTTATGAATATAGAGAAATATAGTAATAGCTTAAAACCAGTCTAAATGTAAAGATTATTATAAAAAGCAAATATGAACCTTAAATTGATCATAGGATATAAAAAAATAAAAATTGATAATAACAAACAAATGTATTATAATGAATTTGACAGGGGAGGCATAAACAAAACGATGAGAAATATTAAAGAGCCGGTAATAAAAAATGCTATATTACATATCTTAAACAATAGAGAAGAATTCAAGAAAATGAGTGATTACACTCTGGAATTAGATGATAAAATAAAAGAATTTATAAAAAAGCATATTTTGAAATCTGTTAATGATGACAAAACTAGGGCAGCTAAATTTGAAGGAGAAAATAATTCTGTTAAAATAAGTTGTAATAATATTTTTGAAAATCCAGATACATTTGTGAAAAGTAGTAAAGAAATCGCAAATCAGTTATTTATATCTATGTCAAATAAAACAATATCTCCGGCTGATTTAATTGTAGTTAGTTTTGAATCTAATAGTAAGAATTATTTAGCATTATTAAAAATGGATTATAACGAAATCTATAGACATGATGTTGAAGAAACTGAAGATGGAAAAACAAAAACAAAATTAGTTGTTGATGAAAGAAGTAGTCTCCCTAACTTAAATCAGAAATTACAAAAATCAGCATTTATTCAACCTGAAAATAATGATAATAATTTTGATATTGTTATATTAGATAAACAGACCAATTCTAAGTCTGCTGATCAAGATATTGCTCAGTTTTTTCTAAGAAATTTTTTAAATGCAAAATTAGAAAAAGATGATAAACATAAAACCAGAGTATTTAAAAATTCTACAATTGATTTTGTAAATGAAAAGTATGAAGATAGTAAAGAACGCGAAGAAATTATTAGTTATATGTATAATACCCTGGAAAGAAAATCGCAAATAAATATTAGAGAGTTTTCTGATGTGATATCTGAGGAAAATCAAGAAGAATATGTTGAGTTTTTAATATCAGAGGACATAGGAGATTATGAGTTTAAACCTGATAAAGAAATTATAAATAATAAAAAAGTAGTAATAAAAACCAGAGAAGATATTCAAATAAGACTAGATAAAGTTTTATATGATGAAAAAAGATATATCAAAGTTAAAACTCTGGATGATGGCGGTTATGAGATTTCTATTAAAACTGATAATTATGATTATAATATTAAATAGGTGGTGTTTAGTATGAGAGATTTAATGAAAATTATAAAAGATATCTTAAATGAATTACCTGATACTGCCTATAATGAAGATGATGAATATTTAGAAGTAACAAGTCAATTAACCGGGGATGAAATTAATGAAATATTAAATGTTAATTATGATGAGCTTTTTGCAATATTAAAAAATGCTGTTACTATTTATATATATTCAGATGAAGTTAGTGGTAGAAATAAAAGCTTTAATACTGTTACTTATAATAAAGAGGAACTGGATACTTACACCGAAAGATTTGAAAGATATAAAGATAAAAATTTTGAGTTTAAAATTAGTATTGATAAAAATAAGTTCTTAAAGAAAAGAAATCATAATATTTCTAATGGAAAAAGTTATTTATTTTTCTTTGAAGATAAACTAAAAAGTTGGCTCAATGACATTAGTTACAGTGAATTAAGCAGATACTTTTCTAAAGACAACTGGATTTTATTACTGGAGAATGAAATTGATTTATCAAATAATTATTTTAAAATTTTAGGCGGAAATAATTTAGATAAGTTAGAAATTAAAACTAATGGAGATACAAAAAATTTATGTTATAAAATAGAAAAGCAAAAAGAAAATTGCTACTATAGTTCATTATCCAATTTACCACCAGACATTTTCTATTTTTCTGATAAAAGTCTAAATAATGACCTTGAAAAGTGGTTAATTAATTATTTCAATAAAATTGTTTTAAAAACAATATTTATCTTTATTGCAAATAGACTGGAGGAAAGGGAAGGAAAAAAGTTTATTGTTATTGAAGGATACAAAATAATTAAAACCAATATAGATGAAATTGATAAATTAGATATTGCTGCAGATGATATAAAAATAGCAATGGATTTATATGATTGGATCTATGATGTTAAAATTCCCGATAGAATAGAAATTGTAAGAAATGTTATAACTCGAAACTCCAGCTTGTCAAAAACTGAGAATATTTTCGAAAAGTTTTTAAATAATATTGAGAATATTTATAACTCATCTAGGAGCATTTTTAAAACTTATATTCAAGATAAAATGAGAGTCTATTTTGAAGAAAGAAATAATATTGAATTGCAAATTTATGATAGGATTAAAGATTTGGATAGTGAAATAAAACAATTAATGAAAGTGCTTACTAGCAATATATTGGGAGTAGTTGGTGCGATTATTACTGTATTATTATCATATATTACTAGGGAAATACCTGTTAGATTTATAAGATTAATAATGGTTGGATCTGGAATTTTTATAGTTTTTAATACTTTATATCATTCGATTTATATCTGGGGAAATAGACAACATATTATTTATACTTATAAAAATTTTAAAAATCATTGCAAATCAATTTTATATGAAGATGAAATCAAAAAAATTACAGGTGAGAATAATGATGACAGAAGTATAATGGATAAAAAGAATGCGATGTTTAATGCTTATTTTTGGACAAATATTTTCTTGTCTATTGTTTTTTCAATTTCATTAATACATTATGGGGTTAATTTGGATATGTTGTTGGAATTATTGAATTTTTCATTATAATAAGAAGGAAAAATTATACTAATCTAGAAATATAATTTAACAGATCATAAAAATATTTCTGGGAGGTATAAAATGAGCAACTATCTTAAAGTGAAAAAGTTTAGTGAAATTGACATTAATGATCCTTTTTTTGATTCTTTAAAATCTGATTATGCTGGTTTTGAAGATTGGTTTTCTAGAAAGGCAGAGAAAAAAGCTTATATTCTGGAAGATAACGGAGTGCAGGGTTTTTTATATTTAAAAAAAGAAAATGGTGTTGTTGATGATGTAAATCCCAGAATAATAGCGGATGATATTTTAAAGATAGGTACAATGAAGGTTAACCCACACGGAACCAGACTAGGAGAAAGGTTTATTAAAAAAGCCTTTGATCATGCAGTGAAATTCAATTCTGATATTGTATATGTTACAGTTTTTGAAAAACATCAGGCACTTGTTGATTTGTTTTTAAAATATGGATTTAAAAAACATGGGGAAAAAGAGACAGTAAATGGGACTGAATTAGTATTAACTAAAGAATTTGAAGATCAGGGAGATATTTTATTAAATTATCCGCTTGTCAAGAGTAGTAATAACAATAAATTTATATTATCAATTTATCCTAAATATCACAGTAGAATGTTTCCTGATTCTCTTCTGGAAAATGAAAAATTCGATTTACTAGAAGATAAAACCCATACAAATAGCATTCATAAGGTTTATATTTGCAAAATGAGTGATGTTAGAAATATAAGATCAGGTGATATTATAGTTATCTATAGAACTACGGATAGGAAGTTTCAGGCTAAATGGCGTTCAGTAGTAACTTCTATAGCGGTAGTTGAGGAAGTAAAAACTGGAAGTGACTTTGTTGATTTAAATGATTATCTTGATTATACAAGTGATTACAGTATTTTTAATGAAAGCGAATTAAGAAGTTATTATAGAGATTTTGATCCGCTATATGTAATAAAAATGACCTATAATATTGCTCTGGAGAAAAGATTAATAAGAAAAAAATTAATTGAAGAACTTGGTATGAATGGAGACGATTACTGGGGAGTCTTAAGACTAACTGATCAACAATTTAAAGATATAGTAAAGGAAGGTCAAGCCGATGAAAGCCTTATTATCGATTAAGCCAGAATTTGTAGATAAAATTATTTCTGGAGAAAAGAAATATGAGTATAGAAAAAGAATTTTTAAACAGAAAATAGAGTCAGTTGTCATTTATTGTACTATGCCGGTAGGTAAGATTATTGGTGAATTTACCATTGACAAAATAATTAATGATACTCCACTAAATATCTGGTCGGAGACAAAGCATGAATCTGGTATTGAGTTTGATTATTTTAGTGATTATTTTAAAGATAAAGATCAGGGTTATGCGATGAAAATTGATAAATTAAGTCTTTATAATAAAGCAATTTCTAAAGATAGTTTAAGTAATTTCACTGCACCACAATCTTTTAAGTATGTGGATGATGATTTTATGGAGGAGAAATTGAGTAGTAATTAGAAAAAGATAATGGTTGGAGAGGTTTGTTGGTAAATATAAGGGTTTAGGATGTAAATATTTTATCTCCCAAAATTTAATTAAAAGGAGCAAAATAATGCAGTATCAATTTTATGATTTAAAGAATGTTTCAGCTGGAAAAATAGTTGAAGTTCAGTTAGAATATGCTGCAAATGTTAGAGTAATGGACAGGACAAATTATCTGAAGTTTAAAGCAGGAAAGAGATATAAATTTATAGGTGGATATGTTAAACAATCTCCTTTTAAAGCAGAAATCCCGAGAACTGGACACTGGTATGTAGTTGTTGATTTAGGGGGTTATTCTGGGAAAGTAAAATCAGCAGTATGGGTTTTATAAAATACATAATTATCAATTTAACTCTTGCAAATCACAATTTTTACAGTTTTCTTAGCAAAAGATAGTCAGGATATCTTTTTAGATGTTTTAAAAATTGGTTTAGGTTTTCTGGGTGGTTGGGGAGCCGGCATATATAGAAAGAATAAATAAATTAATAATTTAGACTGTTACTCTCACTGGAGTTATAAAATTCTGGTGGGAGTTTTTTTATTTCAATTCAACAAAGACTACAACAGCTGAAGTTATAAATAGCCTCGGAATATAATATGGAATTTTTTTGAAATAAAGATTGCAAACTTAATAAAATTCATATATAATTTAAATAGAAAGTAATAGCTAGAACTAAAGGAGATGATATTTATGGCTACTTCTTCTATTTTTGATAAATTTGTTATCGATTCTGATGAAAAATTAGAAATTTTGTTAAAACCAGCAAATGAAAAAGAAAAATATAATGTCCCTAAAATTGATGTGGAAAAAGAGATGGATAGGGGTGAAAAGATATTAGAAGAAATGTAGTATTGATTTCATTAAATAAATTGTTGGAAATGGCTAAAACTGATCCTGGAAAACAAGGGATTTTAGATAAAGCTATTTCCTTTTTTTATTGTGAAAGGAATAAAGATATAGAAAATTTTATAAAAAATGGAAGCAGAGGCTATGATAGCACTGCAGTCATGCTAGAAGAAAAAGGAATCACCAGGACTTATTTTCTAATTGATGAAGATAATTTTCAGGAAACAAATGAAATACTGGCTTACTTTTCAATTACATTAAAAGAATTAGAATTTACTGCTGATATATCAAGAAGTCGAGTGAAAAAGATTGATGGAATCAGTGGAAATCGTGATTCAATTATTGTATATTTAATTGCTCAGTTAGCTAAAAATGATTTATATCGTAGTGAAATAAACGGAGAAGAAATAATAAATAGAGCTATTAATATTATTGAAAGAAGCCAAAAACTTGTTGGAGGCAGAATTATTATGGTTGAGTGTGAAAACAACGATTCTTTAATTAAATTTTATGAGAAGCATGGTTTTAAAAGTCTACAGGTTAATAGTAGTAATGGCTTGCTTCAGTTAATACGAAATTATTATAAGTAAATTTATAGTAACAGATCCAGATATGATAAGAAAAATAAATAGTAATGAATATTTATTCCCATCAGACTTCTATAATCCTGGTGGGAATTTTTTTATTGCAACAGTGCTCCCTGTGTTGAATTGAGTTTTTGAGTAATAATAGGGAATTTTAGTTAAATTGAATTATTTTATTGATATGATTAATATTATAGAATATAATAATTATATAGATACATTTGTATTACGGAATAAAGGAAGTTGGTGATAAATTATGGCAACAGGAGAACAACTCAAAAGCATAATAAAAACACATTTTAATGGGGACAAAGAACAGTTTTCTACAGTTGCTTTGCGAATAGCTGCTCATGAAGCTAAAAATGGGCATCAGATAATTGCTAGAGATATTCGTTCTTTAGTTGATGAATATAAAAATCGACCTCAAAAGGTAGTAAGATTAAAGAGAGAATATAAAGGCCTTGTTGAAGAAGTTAATGAAAAACATTATTTATCAGAGTTAATAGTTAATGATGATATTAATAATAAAATAAAGAGAATTGTAAAAGAATATAAAAAAAGAGATAAGTTATTAAAACATGGTTTAGAAAACAGAAGAAAAATATTATTAAAAGGTCCCCCTGGAACCGGGAAAACATATACTTCCAGTGTTATAGCAAAAGAATTAAATTTATCGTTATTTACTGTTC
The DNA here is from genome assembly GCF_004366375.1 of Halanaerobium congolense. Taxonomy (GTDB): domain Bacteria; phylum Bacillota; class Halanaerobiia; order Halanaerobiales; family Halanaerobiaceae; genus Halanaerobium; species Halanaerobium congolense. Next base: position 17,582 of record NZ_SOEF01000015.1, on the reverse strand, counting down.
AATTGGATAAATTAGTGACAAAATATATGGGAGAAACTAGTGCAAAGCTTAGGGTTATTTTTGAGATGATTAAAGATATTGAAGCAGTATTTTTATTTGATGAATTTGATGCAATAGGTTACAAAAGATCTTTAGATAATGATGTGGGAGAAATGAGACGTGTTATTAACTCTTTTTTGCAGTTTTTAGAAAATGACAACTCTAAAAGTATTGTTTTAGCTGCAACTAATCATCCTAAATTATTAGATGAAGCACTTTTTAGAAGATTTGATGATATAATTTCTTATAAATTGCCAACTGAAAAGGAAATCTATCGTTTAATTAAAAATAGAATAGCTTCCTTTTCTAAAAATGATTTTTTAATAGATGATATGGTAAAAATAGCTAAAGGTTTAAGTCATTCAGAGATAACAAAAGCTTGTGATGATGCTATTAAAGAAACTATATTAAATGATGAGGATATGGTTAATAAAGGATTATTAGAACGAATGATAGAAGAGAAAAAAATTTCATACGAAAATTGAGGTGCTAAATAAAAATGGAGAATAAAAGAAATATATTTATTAATTTGTCTCCAGATATAATTGATTTTACACCAAAAAGCACACCAGTAAATAATGAATTTCCTACAAAGCAAGTTTCAAAGCATGGTAATAAACTAGTTGACAAATTAAAAAACATCTGGAAAGAGGCTGAAAAGAAGAAAACTAAAAAAGAAAATAAATATTTCAGGTCTCAACAGGGAACATATATAGAATTCATAATTGATGATTCGCTTAAATATAAAGTCAAAAGTTTAGAAGATAGAAGAAAGAAAATTAGAATACTTAATATTAAGTATTTAAAAGAAGCTAATAAGATGAAAGTTTTAGTTTTTATTCCCGACGGTAAAGAGGGACATTTTCTAGGTAAAATAAAAAAATATTTAGATCCTGATCAGGTAACTAGTAAAGGTAGAAGAAGCAATCAAGATTTAATTGATTGTATTGAGGATATTAAGTTGGCAATTTTAGAATCGTTCTGGCAGGGTGAGATAGAGTGGATCCCCGATGAAGATAAATTGTGGTGTGAGATTTGGATTTATGATAATGATGAGGATATAGAAAATGATTTTATAAAGCTAGCTGAATCTTTAGATATTCAGGTTGGTAAAGGTGTTATTAATTTTCCTGAAAGAAAAGTATTTTCTGTTTATCTTAATAACAAACAAATTTTAGATTTAATAGAAGAGGGACCAGTAATTGCTGAAATAAGAAGGAAATCATTAACTACTGATTTTTTTACAGGTTTAGAAAACAGGGAACAGATTGAGTGGGTAGATGATTTATTATCACGATTAAATATGAATAAGAATTGCAAAACTAGTGTTTGTGTACTTGATACCGGTTTGAATTCAGGACATCCACTTATAGATCCAGTTTGTAATAATAACTGTCAGAGTTATAATTTAGAGTGAGGGAGCCATGATCATTCTGGTCATGGTACAATGATGGCTGGATTAGCAATTTATAATGACTTACAACAAATAATAAACACGGGTAAAAAATTAGATATTGATCATTTTATTGAATCAGTCAAAATTCTTCCTTCAACTGGAGAAAATGATGAAGAGTTATACGGATATATATTAGAAGAAGCTATTTATAAAGCAGAAATAGAAAACCCTGAATTAAATCGAGTTTTCTGCATGGCAGTAACAGCAGATAATTATATTTTAAATACTGGAGCACCTTCATCCTGGTCTGCTTCGCAATTAATGTCTGAGTATCCAGAAGTCTGGCCGGAAACAATAAGAGCCCTAATTATTCATTCAGCAGAATGGACAGATAAAATGAAAGAACAGTTTCTAGATGGAGAACTTAAATCTGATTATTTAAAGTTATTAAGAACTTGTGGTTATGGAGTTCCAAATCTAGAAAGAGCTAAATGGAGTTATGAGAATGCTGTTAACTTAATAATTGAAGATGAAATCCAACCTTTTGAAAAAGGGTCGAGCAATTATCGTTCAAAAGAAATGAATTTATATAAAATCCCCTGGCCAAAAGATGTTTTACTATCATTAGCTGAAATAGAAGTGAAAATGAAACTAACATTATCTTATTTTATTGAACCAGGGCCGGGAGAGATAGGATGGAAAGATAGATATAGATATCCTTCTGCTCTATTGAGATTTGATTTAAAAAGACCTGACGAAGATGAACAGACTTTTTTATCAAGAATAAATAGAAAAGAAAAAGAAAAAAATGATAATTATAATAATACTACTACAACTTAATTGATATTGCTGAAGAAATTGAGATTAAAGTTTAATATAGGTATTGAATTTAAACTTAAAAATTAAAAAAAGACAATTAACCAGGCACTTGATCACAAAAATGGAGCTGATAGGAGCAGGTGTGAAAACAATGGCTGAACTAGCAAGTTTGCTAATTTCTTTTGCAGAACTAATCAATAACAAATTTGTGTTAGTAAATTTAGTTATTCTCGTTTTTAATGTTTTGTTACTCCATAATTATATTAAACTACGTCATCCAAGATATATTTACAGATACTTAACTTTTATGGCTATTTTATTAGTGATAATTAATTATTTTTTACTTGGTATTATTAATTTCTATGATGTATTAATTAATATTATTCTGGCTTTATTATTAATCACGTATATTTTTGTTTCCTATTTTTCTGCAAAAATGCCTCTTTTTTTGAGTAAGATTAAGCTAAATAAATTAAAAAAGACTTTAAATCAGGGAAGAACTATAGAAAATGAAGATTTGTTTACTCAAAAGCCGATATATATGGTTGATTTTGTTGAAAAATATAATTATAATTTGCTTAAAGCAGATTACTACCAACAGATTAATAAATTATCAGAAGCCTATCAGGTTTACAATGAAATAGATGATAATAAATTATTTTCTAAAGAAAAGAAAAAAGTAAGATTAAATAAGGCGAATTTGTTGATAAAATTTGGTAATCTAAGTAAAGCCGAAAGATTACTAAATATTATTGATGATCAAAATGATCCTTTTTATCTAATGCTTCGGTCTATTTTAATAGAGAGGAAAACTTTAAATCTAGAGACTGTCAATAATTTATTACAAAAAGCAGTAGACATTATTTCTGATAATGATGATTTTGATAACGTTAAAAAAGCTATGATTTATAATAACTATGGGCGAGTTAGATGTTTAGAGGGAAATAAAACAGATGCCATTAATTATTATACTTCCAGTGTAGAATTAGCTCAAAAAGCTAATAAAAAACATCTTATTCATGTTTCCTATCAAAACCTTGTGCATACACTTATTTTGAATAGAGAGCTCGAAAAAAGTCAAGAATATATGTCTGAGTATCAGAAACTTATAGATTCAGATATTATTTTGGATTCATTTGAGCTATTTAACTTAAAAATTGAGTTAGCTAGACAGAAGATGGATAAAAATCAGCTGATAACACATCTAATTGATAGTCATTTTGATTTACGGCCAAAACTTTCTCAAGATAAAAAACTCGCTTTAGATATAAATAGTTTAAGATTAATGTTTAATAGTAGTATGAATGTAGCAGTAATTTTACGTGAGATAAATAAAAATATTAATGAATATCTGACAATGAAAATGCCGGGAAGATATAATGCCTTAAAGGAAATTTCTATTGTATTAAAACAGTTAAGAATTAGAGGTAACTCAGCCTTACAGAGGAAGGTAATCGCTTATATGAAAAAAGATGCTATTTCTGATCTGGAAGACTATATTCTTAAACTGGAGCAATATGAAATAAAAGAGAAAAGTTATTATTTAAAAGAAAAAATTGGATTAATAAGAGATTATACTGAGCCTTATAATTTTGAGAAAACATATGAACTATTAGACGATATAAAGAATATTTATCAGAATAATAATATGTTAGCCGAAAGATTAGGGGTAGAATTAGATATTGCTGATGAAGCACTTTTTAATATAACTGAGGATAGTATAAAGGAAAAAGACAAGTTTTTTGAGGTTATGAAAAAATATGTTGAATTGGCTGATAATGAATTGGTGAAATTAAATTCATTGTCTATATTAGCATTAGATACCTATTATGTAAGGATTGCTTTTTATTATTTGGTAATTGGGAATGATAAGAAAGCTAAGTTTTATCTAGATAAGTTTGAATCATTGGAGAAATCGATTCTTAATTATGCCTTGTGGATTCAAAAATATTACATTGAGTTGAAAAAACATTTTGAGAAAAAAATAAAGCGTTTTTAATATAAAATAATTTTATCTTGCAGGAATTATTAAATATATCACAAAATATATAAATAGATGATTAATATTTCCGAAATTTAATTGATTATTACAATTTCATGTAATATAATTATTATAGAGGGAAAGAGAAGGGACTATGGAGGTGATATTGTGTTTGAAAAAATTAAATCTATTTCTATTGAGTTAACTGATAGATGCAATTTGTTGTGCAAACACTGTTCAACAGAGGCAGCTCCAGATAAAGATACTTTTATCTCTCTGGATGCATTTGAAAAATTATTATATTCTGCTAAAGAACTGGGAGCGGAATTTCTTTCTTTATCAGGTGGAGAACCTTTATTACATCCTGAAATTGAAAAAATGGTTAAAAAAGCTTATGATTTGAATTATAACATTAATATCTATACCTCCGGAGTAATGAAAAACAATAATGTTATATCCAAGAAAAGATTATTATTTTTAAAAGAGCATGTAGATACTCTAATTTTTAGTATTTTCTCTGATGAAAATAATTTGCATGATTATATAACTGGAGTTACAGGGAGTTTTAATACTACTATAAATTCTATTGAAGCTGCTTTAGAACATAATATTAATACTGAAATACACACAGTTCCTATGTCAGTTAATTATAAAAAAATACCGCAAATCATTGAACTGGCAAATGAGTTGGGGATAAACCAGGTTTCGTTATTAAGACTGGTACCACAGGGAAGATGTACTGAAAACAAAAATTTGATTATGGATAGTCTGGAAGTTGAAGAATTAAAATCAATGGTTAAAAGATTAGAAAATAATAAGAAAGATATCATTATCCGTAAAGGTGCGCCGTATAAATGCCTGTTTATTGATGAGGCCGATAATTGTTCGGCTGCAGAAGATAAAATTTTAATCAGTCCCAATGGTGATGTTCACCCCTGTGAAGCCTTTAAATCTGATAAGGCAGTTAGTAATATTAATCAACATGACTTATATTACATCTGGCAGAATGATAAAAGATTAAACCAGCTTAGGGAGTTAAATAAATATAAGATAAGCAACTGTAATAATTGCAGTCAACTTGAAGATTGTAAAGGCGGCTGTCCTGGGCAGAGATGGTTGGAACATAAAGATGTGTTAATCGGTCCAGATCCAGGCTGTATAGAATATGAAATCAAATAAGAACTGAAAAGTTCTTATTTTTTTAAATATAATGTAAAAATATGTATTAAATTAAAAAAATATCTTATACTTAGTATTTGTTATAATTGGAATTTTACTAACTATGTTTGCTGCCAGTACCTGGTTTTAAGATTTGTTGAGGAGGAAAATAATGCATAAAAAAATGGGGATTATTTCTGGAAAAGATCTAATTGAACAGATAGAGAATAAAGATAATGACGAAAAAAATAAGTCATTAATCACTTGCGAAAGATGGGAAAAATGCCAGGAGAAAACGGATAATGGAGATATAAGGGGAAGAGAATGTAAAGAGTGTTCTTCTGGTTTGGACTGGAACAATTTTAACGGCTGGCAGGTTGATTTAAATCTTGGTAAAGAAGCATATATAACTGGTAATAAAAGTCCTACTATTCTAGATGAAAACAATCAGTATCTGACTATAGAACCTGGAGATTTTGCTCTTTTAGAAACCGAAGAAGATATTAATGTCCCTTCTAATTTAATGGGGTTTATTTCGGTAAGATTTAAGTATAAGAAGATGGGGCTGGTCAATATCTCAGGGTTTCATGTTGATCCCGGGTATAAGGGGAAGCTAATTTTTTCTGTTTATAATGCCGGACCTGATGATATAATTATGAAAAAGGGAACTCCTGTTTTTATGATTTTCTTTTTAACATTAACTCAAGATTTAAGTGAACTTGAAAATGATTTAAAAAATGATGATGAGGAAGATTATATTCCAGAATCTTTAAAAGAAGTTATAAATGGGAAAAATAATTATTTTACGGATAAAGATGGATTCAAATCTATTCCGCTGGAGTTAATTTCTATGATTCAGGGTTCCAGTGTTTCTTTAGCAAAAAATAATAATAGAATTGAGAAGTTAGAATCCAGTATAAAAATATATGGTTCTATAGCTGGTGGGATAATAATTGCTCTAATTGGAACCTTATTTGCGATTGGTATAAGGTAAGAATTGATTTTCAGGGGAGGATATTTTATTTTGGAATATTTATATACAACAGGAAATGGGAAAACTTATCCAATAGAAATGGGCTATAAATTCATTGAATCAAAAAATTATGTGTATGATTATGATTATATAACCTCTTTATGTGAGGGCTGTGGTAACTACCAACAGGGCGGAGGCTGCCCCCCATTAGCTCCAAAATTTGGAGATATCATTAAAACCAAAAAATATTCAATTATGATCTATGCTAAATTGCTCTCAGAATATAAAAGTGAAGGTGTTAAAAACAGTAATAATTATTATATTCATTATAGATTTCAGGATATAATCCTTTCAAATTTACTTACCAATCTTGGTTATACAATCAGAGATGATTATAATAATCTAATATTTTTGAATAATGGATTTTGCATGGGCTGCAGTAAAAAATGTAGTTTTAAAATAGGTGAAAATATATGTCGAAAACCCAAAAAAAGAACTTTTTCACTGGAAGCAACAGGGGTTAATGTTGAAAAGACTTTAAAAAATGAATTTGGAATAGAACTGCAGTGGTATAATAAAGAAAATTATAGAGATATTGATTTTATGGTTAAGTCAATTGGACTTTTTTATGCAGATAAGGAAATTAGTCAAAAGATAGAAAATAGGTTCATTGAATATTTAAATTCTCTTAAGTCGACTAAAAACAAGATAGAGAGTAAGTGAGAATAAATAATTAGGGTGATTTTAGATGAAAAAAGATGCTCACTTCTATGCTCTGCTGGCAATGGCCCGTTCTGTTGGAATAGAAAAGGAAACTGCTCACAAAATAGCTTATGCTTCCCAGTTTGTTGATGATGCTAAAATAAATAAAATAACTCTTGCTGATGATAACCCTGGAGCAATACTTTCAGGACTCAAAAAAGATTTTGGCGATTCTGAAAAGATTATTAATGCTGCAACCTGTCATGATTATTTTATAGTTAATACTTTCAATTATGGTGCTATGATTAATAATACCACAGCTTTTCACTTTGTTCCCGGTTGTGACGGAGAAAGTTTTGTGAAGAAGATGCGATGTAAAAAAGAATCACCAATTATTATGGATATACTTAAGGCAGCGTTAAAGGAGGGGGATCCCATAAAATTAGGAATTACTCTTCATGCTTATGCAGATACTTTTTCTCATCAGGGTTTCTCGGGAATTTTAAGTAAGGTCAATGATGTAGAAGAACTTGCTACTTCCAATAAAATTGAAGAAGATTTTGATCCCTGGGGATTTGCAAATAAATTATTTGATCAGCTTAAATACAATACCAAAGATAAATACCTGCCAGCTTATGGTCACGGACAGGTATTTACTTACCCTGATATGCCATATTTGGACTGGAAATATTGTTTTGATAGTTCCAATGACTTTTCTGAGGAATATAAAACAACGAGGATCAGTAATAAAGAAAGATTTACTGGTGCATTTAAAGAGATTAAAAAACATCTGCAGATTTTTTTAAACACAAACCCACAATATAGAGATGATTCTGCTGCTGAAGTTAATGAAAATAAATTTTTTAGAACTTTAGTATTAAAAGAAAAAGAAAATGATCGGATTAAAAGCTGGAAAGAATTTATGATAGATGAAGAGCTTTTTGAAGAAAATGATAAGTTTTTAAATTATGATGAAAATCTCTGGCTAGAGGAAGCTTTTCAGTATTTTATTTTAGAAGATTTTAATGGCAGAATTGTAAAAGAAGTTTATTTAGAAGAGGATTTTCTGGATTCTAATTGGTATAAATATTACCAGGGTTCTCAGTGGTATAAAAAGCTATTTTTTGAATTTGCTTTAGATAATGATCTTGTTATTCCTAATGAGTATGTTGATATTACTGAGATTATTAGAGAAGAGAGATAATAAGATTTATAAGAAAATATTTACAGTTTAATGATTTGACTTTTTTGGAGTAAGGGCAGTTGACAGTACTATATAGTGAAGGAAGGTCAAGCCGATGAAAGCCTTATTATCGATTAAGCCAGAATTTGTAGATAAAATTATTTCTGGAGAAAAGAAATATGAGTATAGAAAAAGAATTTTTAAACAGAAAATAGAA
>NZ_SOEF01000015.1:0-9016 GCF_004366375.1 Halanaerobium congolense | reverse complement strand
AGCCTTATTATCGATTAAGCCAGAATTTGTAGATAAAATTATTTCTGGAGAAAAGAAATATGAGTATAGAAAAAGAATTTTTAAACAGAAAATAGAATCAGTTGTCATTTATTGTACTATGCCGGTAGGGAAGATTATTGGTGAATTTACCATTGATAAAATAATTAATGATACTCCACTAAATATCTGGTCGGAGACAAAGAATGAATCTGGTATTGGGTTTGATTATTTTAGTGATTATTTTAAAGATAAAGATCAGGGTTATGCGATGAAAATTGATAAATTAAACCTTTACGAGAAAGCTGTTTCTAAAGATAGTCTGAGTGATTTTACTGCACCACAATCTTTTAAATATGTGGATGATGATTTTATGGAAGAGAAATTGAGTAGTAAATAGAAAAACAGACTGGAGCTGAAATTATGCTAACTAAGCTCAATCATAAATTGTTGAGATGTATATTTTCAAAGCTTAATAACAAGTGCCCAGATGAATATGTTGGAGACGTTGAAATCACAAGTTATTCGGTTAACTTAAAGAAAAAGTATATTTGTTCAGCTAGAAATGAATTAGATGAAGAGGAAAGAAGAGATTTAGAAAATTTTGATGATGAAAAAGTTTTATGTATTGTATTGGAAAGTCCTCACAACAAAGAATTTGAAGCTGATGGGACACCTCTGGGGCCAGCTAGAGGAATTACTGGCACTAAGTTAAAAATTATTTTAATAGTAATTTTTATAATTGTTTTTCCTGTTCTGGTAATTCCGCTTCTTTTTTCTGTGATGAATTACTTACCGGATATATTTTCATTTCTTTCTTTTAATCTTGAAAGAGAATTTTTTGCAGAAATACAGCTTAATAGTTATCTCACCTTATATCTTTCTATAATCAGCATTATTGTTTCAGCTATTATTGCGATTTCACTTTTTCGATTTGAAAGACAACAGAAGAGAAGAGAAAAAGAACAGCAGCAGAAGCAAAATAAAGAGATGGTGTTTTTCTTTTTTGAAAGAGCAATTACTCAGGCTTTTAATAGCCAGCAGAAAACATTCTGGGACAGTTTTGATTTTGTAGATATAAGTGATAATATTTTTAGCAGAATTAATTCAATTAAATCTCTGATGAATAATGAACAGTTTATGCTGCTGAATAAAATAATTGATAAGCTTAAAAATACTTATGAGCTGGAGAAAGACGATAACTATCCAGTTGTCCGACCAGCTGTTGACGAGCTGATGGAGTTGATTACTATACCTGTTTATTCTACCTTTCAGTATCATCTAAAGCAGTCAAAATCTGTTTGGGATCTTTCAAACAAAGATACTATTGAACTTTATAATATTTTGGCTCCTGATGATAAAGCGAAAATTTACAGTAAAGATAAAATTCTAAATAAAGATGGGAATGTAATTCTTGAAACAGAAAATGAGCTATTTAGAGTTTTTGATAGTGATGGCCATAAGATCTGTGAGGCTGAGTTTGACAAGCAAGGAATTGTTGAGGGTGAGGCTAAAATCTTTGACTTTGAAGGAACTTTAATCTATGAAGGTGAGTTCGAGAATCATCAGAGAAATGGTCAGGGTGTAGAATATCTTTATAATAGGATTAAGACTAAGGAAGGTACCTGGCAGGATGGAGAGCTTGTTGATGGCATTATTTATAATGTGCTTATTTGGGAAGACAAATCATTACTTGCTGATCAATTTTGTTTTTTAGCAGATGAAAGATATCGTTTTTCCAGTCTCGAAAGTTATGATGGCTTGTATGTTTGTAGTTTTTCAGTGAATGATGGTAAGCGGCATGTTATAGATAATAGTATTAAACCTGCAGAGTTAGCTATTGAAAATTTTAAGATTGAACATGATTTGTTTGATAATTAGAAACTTAATTTGGGTGATAATATATGTCAGCAGTATTTATATATAAAGATAAGAACAATGAAATTATTGCTAGTGATGATGAGTTGAAAATTAATTCTCATTTTGAGGAAGATGGAAAATTGAAGGCTAAACGTAATCGGGCTGACTTTAGAGAAGTAAAAAAAGGGGATAAAATTATAATTTATAATGATTTAGCTTATGAGTTTTTAACTGCTGAGGCATTAGATAATTACTGTATTGAAAAGAACTCTGGGTATATAAAAATAAGTAATATCAACAAGTGCAAATATAATAATGATGAAATAACTAAAATAATTGAATATTTTAAAGAAGATTTGAGGGGGTTTACTTTTAAAAAAATAGCAGATAATGTCGCTAATTTAAGAACTCTCTCCAATGATAATAAATTTGAAAATAGTGGCCTGGCAAAATTAGCAAAGATTATATTGAATAATTATTATTTGATCCTATCATATAAAGACTATCTTGGTAAGATTGAAGATTTCGGGAAAAAATCAAATAGTAAAATTATTTATAGGGGCCAAACTGAAGAATGGAATTTAGTACCAAGCCTTTTCCGACAGAATTATGAAATTGGAGTTGAAAAGAAATTATATAAAAATATAAGGAAATATAATCTTAATGAATTAGGGAAGAAAGATAACTTTATTGATGAGTTAGTTAAGATGCAGCATTATGGAATTCCAACTCCATTATTAGACTGGTCAGAGAATCCAATGACAGCCTTATTCTTTGCTGTTTCAGGTAATACCGATAAAGATGGATATGTAATTGTTTCTGAACCAGATGATATATTTGATTTTAATGAAAAAGAATATGAAGATTTATCAAAGATTTTAGATAGTATATATTCTAGGGATGTTGAAATTGATAAAGTTTTGGATAAGTTAAATAATAAAAAATTTATAAATGATTTAATATCTCAAGAGAAAAACAATTTCTTTTTTATCAATCCTATTTATGGAAATGATAGAATAAGATCTCAAGCGGGGCTTTTTTCACTCTCTTTATTGATTAATCAATATGATTTTAATCAAATTAAAGAAACACTGGTTGAAAATATGCTAAAAAAGCAAGAAGCAAATATAAAAAATAAGTTAAAAAGTGGATATGAAAAAGAATTAATCGATAAGTACATTGAAATTTTTTTTCAATATACCAACGCTATTTTTAAATTATTTTTTGATAAGGAAGATCAATTTATTTCTGAATTAAGTAGGATTTATGACAATAAAAACTATAATGATCTTAAAGATCGTATAAAATTTGGATTTAAATCCAAGGACAGAGGCAATAATATTAATGAAGACTTATTTAAATCAATTTTGACAATTATTCATACAGCAGCATTTGATTTTAATGAAAAGATTAAAAATAAAATAATGTTTAATGATGACTTAAATTCTAAAGCCGGGAAAACAACTGAAGTTATTCCAGAAAAGAAAATTGAATTTTTAATCTTAAATGAATTTAAAGAAGAAATTCGTGAAGTGTTAAATGAGCTATTTAATATCAATTCTACTAATATATATCCAGATTTAGAAGGTTATGTAAAATATATTAGAGGACAGTTTTCTTCCTCGGGAGGTGTTAAGTTTGATTGATTCCTATTTAAAAGAAGTAAAAAAATTTATTAATCAAAATAATGAACTTTTCAAATCAGATAATGCTTCAAATAATTATTTTGATATTCCAGTTAATGATGATGTTAAGGATTATTTTAAAATAAATAACGAGCGCTTAAGAAACTTGAAAATTAAGTTATTTCATTTTCGAGAAAAGAATGAGGTAGATACATTTACTTTAAAAGAATTGAATAAAAAATTATATTTTAAAATAAGTGATATAATTTTTTATGCTGATAAATTTTTTGATAAAAATGAAGATGAATTTACAATTCAACCTGAATTATTAGATGAATTAAATGATTATGAAAATAAGCAAGATCATTTACCTGACAATATTGATGGAATGGAAGAAGAATTCAAATCACATTATAGATATTTAAAAAAGAATCTTTCAAATTTAGGTAGAGTAAATGACTGGCAGGAAAGAATTGAAAAAATGAATAATTTAGCTACTAAGCTACACTGGAAATATATGCCTATCTATGAAGAATACATGTTAGAAAATAGAGGCATTATTCCTGAAGAAAATATTGAAGAATATTATGATCACTACCATTCATTAGAAGATCTTTATAGAGAAATTGTTGGGGAAGGTTTAGACTGGAAGAGCACTGAAGGTGATTGTAATATTGATAAAGAATTAACTTTTGAAGTTTTTACTACTCGCTGGGGACATGAAGATAGATATCGGATGAAGAGAACAATTTATGGCTGGTATGTTAAACATATTTCAATAAATGGTTACTCACAGAAAAATGGTATAGGAGCCCTGTTTTCTAATTTTAGACAGGATGGAGTTTTTTATCCTGAAGATGGAGTTAAACATGCTTTAGAGACTCTTTGGAATGATGCGGATAATTCTGAGATGAGTGCTGATGAATTACAAAAAAGATTGCAGGAAATTGCATATTGGGTATCAGAAGTAGAAAAAGCAACAAAAAGCACACAGCCTAGCTGGGTCAATTATTATTGATTTAGTTTAAGTATATTTATTATTTGTCGAACTAAATATTATTTTGGACTGTTACTCTCACTGGAGTTTAAAATTCTGGTGGGAGTTTTTTATTGCAACTTAATGCTCCCTGTGTTGAATTGAGTTTTTAAGTAATAATAAGGAATTTTAGTTTTCAACTTCCGGGAATACTACTTTGCAATTCCCGGTAATTTTAGTATACAACAAATATTCATAGTTTAATTAGATAAATTGGAATAAAGATAATTTTTTAATGAGTGATGTTGTTAAATTTGCTAAGCTATATAGCCATTTAGAAAAAATTAAAGCATTTCAAGGCTTTTGGTGGAGATGGGATTGAGGAATTATTGATATATGGAAATGATTTCTTGACACGGGAGAACGTTTGTATTATACTAAATACAAAGAAATAATGTTCGGTTATTATTAAGAATTTAATAACCCCCCTGAGAGGAGATAATCTTATGAAGAAAAAGAAATCTAAAACAATAATCGTCAATGGAAGGGAAAAGGAATATACTGAAAAAGAAATTACTTTTGATAAAGTGATATTATTGGCTTTTGGTAAGATTGATGAAAGCCCCAATGTGGTATATACGGTCACATATTCCAAAAACGGTAAAAAGGAAAGCGGCGTAATGGTTAAAGGAGATAGAGTAAAAGTACATAAAGGAGCAATATTTAATGTCACAAGAACTGATAAGTCGTAGCTCGGATTTAAAGAAATTAAGATATGAAGGATACCAAATACAAGTGAAAAAGGGATTTGCCTTGTTAGGACAAGTACCATATGTTAACTCAAACAAAGAAGTAAAATATGGTACTTTGGTGACATCATTAAAGCTTGCAGGAAACAAGACTACAAAACCTACTAATCATGTTATACATTTCATTGGTGATCATCCATGTAATAAGGATGGTAGTGAAATATCTGGAATAAAACATAGATCTGGAAATAACAAATTAACAGAAGGCATTATTGTTAACCACTCATTTTCCAACAAACCACCGAATGGATATAATAATTATTATGATAAATTTACAAGATATATTGAAATAATATCTGCACCAGCAAAGTCTTTAAACAGTGATGTTACTGCAAAAACTTATGAAATCATTGATACAGAAGAAGATTCGGTTTTTAATTATTATGATACAAATTCTAGTAGAGCTGAAATTAATCAAATAGCAAAGAAACTGGAACAACAGAGGGTCGGTATAATTGGACTTGGTGGTACTGGCTCTTATGTATTAGATTTGGTTTCCAAAACACCAGTAAAGGAGATTAGAGTTTTTGATGGTGATGTTTTTTATCAACATAATGCTTTTCGTTCACCGGGGGCGCCTACAAACGATTTATTAGAGAAAAAAGAAAACAAATCAAAGTATTTTCAATCTATTTATTCAAATATGCATAGCAACATTGTTTGTTATAATGAGGATGTTCAAGCCGCAACTTTACATAAATTAGAAAATTTAGATTTTGTTTTTATTTGTATTGATAAAGGCAATATTAAAAAGGAAATTATTGAATACTTAGTAGAAGAAGATATAAGCTTTGTTGATCATGGTATTGGTATAGAAAAAGTCGATGAATCATTAATTGGTATTATTCGTACTACATTAGGTACATCTGATAAAAATGATCATATTGATGATAGGATTTCGTTTGCTGATGGTAATGATGATGAATATTCAACTAATATTCAAATTGCTGAACTGAATGCATTGAATGCTACTTTAGGTGTAATAAAATGGAAAAAACATATAGGATTTTATCAAGATTTAACTAAAGAATATTCTACAATATATTCTATTAATACAGGGGTAATTAACAATGATGATGAATTATAAATTTGTTGATACAATTCCAAATGAGATAAAAAGAGGAAGCATATATATATCTTTAAAATATAATACTGCAATTCATAAATGTGCTTGTGGATGTGGTGAAGAAGTAGTTACTCCCTTATCACCGACAGATTGGAAACTAATTTATAATGGTAAGTCAATATCTTTGACTCCATCAATTGGAAATTGGTCTTTTAAGTGCCAGTCACATTATTGGATAAAAAATAATCAAGTTGTTTGGGCTGGAAAAATGTCTAAAGAAGAAATAATTAAAGGTAGAAAAAACGATGTCAAAGCAAAGAAAAAATTTCACGATAACAAGGATAATGAATCTCAAAATAAATTGGTTCAACTTCTAAAGAAGCTGTTTTTTAAATAATTCAGTATTGGAAGGGGTAATATGGATGATATAAATATTGAGGATTATTTTGATGTTGTAATCGAACCGGGTCATTCAAAAAGTATTCTATTAGGACTTCAGAAAAAGTATGGATATGATTCAGTAAAATTATATAGATTGCATAAACGAGATTATAAATGTTATGAGAAACTTGATATCAAGGAAGATGATTACCGTTCCTGGATACATCACTTTATTATCTTTACCCAGACTGGGGGAGGGATTTCGGACTTAAGTGAGGTTGATTAATTAAAATTTTATGCAAAGATATGACAGGGTGTGAATGTCAAATAATATTTTACACTTTTCGTTTATTAATAATTCAACCTAAAATTTTTTTATTTATCATATCATTAAAGCTGACTCTCACTGGAAGGTGGGAGTTTTTTTATATGCAGTAAACTGTGATTTTGCAAATTAATCCAGTTAAATTTTTCAGATTAAATCGGTCCAAATTAGCTAGAATTCCAGTATAATTTTCAAATTAAATTAGTAAAAATAAAAATATTTTTCAGATTAAATTAGCAAGGGACTTAAAAATAAGCCCCTTTAATTTGAATAATATTTTTCAGTTTAAAATGTATCTTTTTCGCAGGCTTTGAAGACAATTTCCTGGTTTATCTGCTCTGCTTTAAGTTGAAATCCTAAAAGCAGAGAATTTACTGCGATATTGTTGATCAACCTGGGTAAGCCCCTTGATCTCAGGGCAATTGCTTCCAGAGCCTGAGGTATGAATACTGGGTGATTGGCTCCAGCAAGCTTAAGCTGGTGCTCAACATATTCTTTGACTTCCTCTTTGTTTAAGGGACTCAGCTGATACTTCATGATCACTCGCTGATTTAAGGACTGATTATGATTTAAATTTAGCTTGGTCATAAAGTGAGACAATCCTGATAAAATTAGAATAAATGGATTCTGAGAATCCATAGCAAAATTAAATAAAATACCGAGATCACTTAAGAATTTGTTGGGAGCAAGCTGCATTTCATCCAGGATAATGATGGGAGTAATCTTTTTCTCGTTGTAAAACTTTAAGATAGCAGCCTGGACCTGATTAAAAAGGTCCACCTTTCTGAATTTAGGCTCTTCTCCCAGGCCAATGGCTATTCCTCTGTAGAAATCCATTACTGAGCCTGTAGATAAGGGGAAATAGATGACTTTAAATAATGATGGATTAACACTGTCAGCCATAGC
Source organism: Halanaerobium congolense (assembly GCF_004366375.1). Lineage (GTDB taxonomy): Bacteria > Bacillota > Halanaerobiia > Halanaerobiales > Halanaerobiaceae > Halanaerobium > Halanaerobium congolense. Next base: position 1,071 of record NZ_SOEF01000015.1, on the reverse strand, counting down.
TCTCAGGGCAGAAGTTTTACCGCTTCCAGGTTCACCAATAATGACAGCAATACCTCTTGTTTTTTTAAGATAATCAAGTCTGGCAGAAAGCTCTTTTAAGTTTTCAGACTGGTAGAGATCTTTAGTTTCAATCTCTTTTTTAAATGGATTATCAGATAGAGAATAAAAAGATTTATACATTTTTGCTGCCTCCTTCAGTCATTTTAGCAAAAGAGATAGGATTACCTCTTTTAGTATGAGCATTATCAGCCATAATCAACAGGTTCAGCTTTAGTTATGCATTTACCATTTTCATAAAGATAAATATTATCATATGTTTCTGGATCAAAGCGGATCTTAACTTTTTTGCCAATATAGGCTGGAGGTACCTGATAGAGTTTAGAATTAACAGATATAGTTCCATCATGTCTAACTTTTCTCTGAGCTCTTTTAAGAAAAAGCAGCTTAAGTTTTTCAGGATCATCATAGGTTTTAACCTGACTAATCTGAGACATATACTTATCCAGAGGAGTCATCTTTAGAGAAGAATGCACCTTACGGTGATAATCTGTTTCCAGCCAGCTGAAAAAGCGTTGATTAAGCTTATCCAGGGAGGATAAATCATCATCAGTTAAAAGAGGTAAAAATCTTTTTCTGACAGTTAAGAAATATCTTTCTATTTTACCCTTAGATTGGGCATCATATGGTTTTGTGTGAATCAGGGTAATTCCCAGAGAAGCACAGGCAAAATGGAGATTATCACTATGGTAAACTTTTCCATTATCGACATAGAGCAGTTTAGGAATACCTCTTCTTAAAATGGCTTCTGAGAGTACCTGCTGCACAGCAGAAAACTTTTCTGTTGTTAAGAATTTGGCATAAGTAATAACCCTGGAGCAGTCATCAATAAAGGCAAAGAGAAAAGTTTTAACCTTTTTACCATCAAGGTTAAGATAGGGACCATACATTTCGTCGCCCTTATTCCGATGTCGGAATAAGGGTGATTATCCTGATAAATTAATTATTCCGATTTTCAAAAGAATATAAAAGTATATCATTAAAGTAGTCCATGAAAATCGGAATAATATTTTA
>NZ_SOEF01000014.1 GCF_004366375.1 Halanaerobium congolense | reverse complement strand
ATTTGCAATGGGAAAAGATCTTAAAGAGGGAGAAATGCCAGGAGTGGCATGTCCTGAGTGTAATGCAGAAATGAAGTTCAAATTTACATTTAAAATAGAACCCTACTAAAGAAATATTAATTAACTTCTATAGTAGGGGTGGCCGTTAGGCCATTTTGTTCTTAAAAATATTTTATCCTAAATAAGGTGAAAATGAAAACATGTAGCTAAAATATTTTTCTCCAGAATCAGTCTATTTGTATTGATTGCGGTAAATGTTATGATTATTGTCGTTATAATGTCATAACTGCTGATGATTTTCAGGTTAAGAACTTAAAATGTGAGGGTTGTGGGGTTTGTGTAGAAGTTTGTCCAACAAAAGCTCTTAAACTTGAAGCTATTGAGACAGAAAGTCTTTATTGGCAGAAAGTAAGTTTGGAGATATGATTCATGCTCGTTTGATTCCAGGTGCTGATACTTCTGGTAAGTTAGTGAGTAAGGTTAAGAAAAAAGCTTCAGAAATTGCTAAAAAAAGCAAAGAGTGGATTTTAATTGATGTTTCACCTGCTGGACTTGCAATCATAAATATGATTTAAATGAAAAAACTAGTGAGAAAATAAAGTTATATTGTCCGGAAGAAGAGATTGAACTTTTAACTAAAATTCCTTACAGCAGAATTATTGTAGAATCATTTAAAAAAGGTGAACTCTTTGTTGATAATGATCAAGATTTAAGAGAAAGAATGCTTAAAGTAAAATCACATTTGATAAAAAAATTGGAGGTAGGCTCTTTGACAAATGTTGTGAAATCTAAATAGCACCGTTTGAATCAAGTTATCTCTTTGTTTTTTTAAATTGCTCTTAAATACTTAACAATGATAAAAATACTCGGCGTTTTAAGTTCTCAACTTTAGGGACACCGTAGCCAATTCTTTTAATCAATTTAATTTTATTGTTTAATCCTTCAGCAAATCCGTTGGTTATTCTGGTTCTGAAATAGTTAATTATATTTTCTTCCCAGTTTTTAACTGTTCTTTTAGCTTTATAGAATAGATTTAATTTAGCCTGGCTAACTTTTTCATACCAGTGATTTAAAGCTTCAATAGACTCTTTAATATCAGGTATCTGGAGTAGATCTCTGAATTCTTCTTTTAGCTCCCACGCTTTTTCTAAAGCAGGAGATAGTTTAAAGATTTCTATCAGCCGCTGGTGGCTGTCATCATCAAGGTCTTCACCAGCCATTAATAGAGTGAGTCTAGACTTATAGAACTTCTTTCTATTGGCAGCAGTCTGTTTATCCTGTTCCTGGATTCTGAGCTTGTCTAAGGCGTTATTTATAGCTGTAACGAGATGAAACTTATCAACCACTATCTGTGCATTGGGAAAAACCGTTTCTGCTACAGCCTTATAAGGACTCCACATGTCCATGGAGAAGTATTTGATCTGTTCCCTTAGTTCCTCAGGCCAGGTCCAGGTATTGAAGTACTCGATTAGATCTTTCTTTTTACGGGAAGATAAAATATCAATTAACTTACCGTTAATCGGATCAGTTAGAGCGACAGCATATTTATGTTTTTTCTTAATTGCAAATTCATCTATAATGATAGCTTCAACTTCATCCAGGGTTGCAAGCTGGGCTTCTTCGATCAGAGTGTCTAATTTACTGTGTACCGAGTTTTGAATACTGGTATAACTAAGACCATGTTCTTTTGCTACTCTTGAGTAATCACGGCTATCAGTCTGTTTTAAAAGATGCATTTTAAAACGCTCAGTTTTTCTTGAATATCTTGAAATACTCTTTATTTTTTTTAGGTATTGCTCTTTTGCCGCAATGACCGCAGCTATAACGTTTTTTAACCAGTTTGATAGTTACTTTTTTATCTCTTAAAGGAACATCCTGAATATCTTATGGGCGCCTATCATGAACTTTATCTGCTTTTTTACCACAGATAGGACATTTAACATGATCATTTTTATAGTCAGCTACAAAAACTAAATATTCCTCCGTTTTAATTAAATCTGTTGCAACCAGGTCTGGTAAATCCATTAAATCTGTGATAAGATTATTATGCATTTGCTTGACTCCTTTATTGAATTTTTTTGGTCTGTAACTAATTAATTCAACGGAGCCAGGCAAATGCCTTTTTTATTTAGATATTTTTAGATTTACATTTTTTTCTTCATAACATTAATTATACAACCAAAAAATTAAACTTAAATTGCAATAATCTTTTCAATAAAAGTCCTAACTCTAAAAGAAAAACTGCATAGTGTTTTAAATGGCCAAATATTATGGTACAATTATTATGTAATTGTTCTGATAGAATTTTAATATGTTTTCAACTTAAAGAAAGGTATTGGTGAAATAATGAGAAGTAGTGATATTAATACAGCAGGAATTGAAGAAGCTCCAGAAAATGTAGACTTTAGTGAAGGTGATAAAGTAGATATTTTGATCTATAAATTTACTGATTTAGGAGCGACAGTAATTATTAATGATGAATATTTTGGTTTAGTTTATGAAAATGATATTTATAAAGAAATAACAGTTGGAGATAGAATGAAAGGCTATATTAAAAAAAATTAGAGAAGACAATAAGATTGATGTCAGCCTGCGCAAGATTGGTTATGGTAGAATAGAAGATGCTAAAGAGAAAATTCTTACTCATCTTAAGGCAAAAGGAGGTTCACTGCCATTAAATGATGACAGTTCACCTGAAAAAATAAAAAAAGCATTACAGATTAGTAAAGGGAGCTTTAAGAAAGCCATTGGAGGCTTATATAAAGAAAAAATTATTGATATAACTTCTAAGGGGATAAAACTGAAAAAATAGATAATGAAAAGAGCTGTTGAAATTGAAAAAGGCAAATTATTTTTTTAATTGCAGTAATTTAAAACTGTCAATTCTTGTTTTTAGTGTTTTGATTTTTACTGCAGCAAATTCTGCTGCAGCTGTTGAGATTATTAAAATTCCAGTGGAAAAAAATGAAGAAGATCTTTATCATATAGAGGCAGAAATACCAATTTTATTAGGTTTAAAATCTAAGAATGTTCAGTCTAAATACAATGACCTTTTTAGAGATGATATTTTTTGTTTTCTTGAATCTACTATTGAGATGGCCAGCCAGAGTCAGCATAATTTTGCAGCGGCAGAAATTCCAATGCATCAATTTGAAGGGATAGTAGATTTTGAAATTAAAAATAATAAGCAAATCTTTAGTATTAAATTTAATTATTATCAATATACAGGTGGAGCACACGGTAATCCCTATAGTTTGAGTTATAATATTGATCTAAATTCAGGAGAAGATCTAAAATTAATAGATTTTTTAGAGAGAATCAATTTAACTTTAGCTGAAGTAGAAGTTTTAATAAAATCTGAAATAGAAAAAAATCCAGCTAATTATTTTCACGGTGATTATGGTTTTCAGAGTTTAGAAGAAGATCAGCATTATTATCTCGAAGCCGGGGAACTGGTTATATATTTTCAGCCTTATGCTGTAGCTCCCTATTCAACTGGAATGCCTGAATTCAGAGTTAAATATTAAGCTGACAAACTGCTGTATTTTTTCAAAGCAGTTTTTTTTAGCCGTTTAACGAACTTATGTTTGTCAATTGCAATTAAATATGCTAAAATATATTTAAACAAACGTTCGTTTAAATTAAGAGGAGGAACTGTAATGCAGCCTGATTATAGTGATGTACCAGCTGATCAAATTTTGTGTGTAGATATGAAATCATTTTATGCCAGTATAGAATTAGTTAAAAGAAATATTCATCCTCTTAAGGGTTATTTAGCTGGAATCGGAGATAAAAAAAGAAATCTGGAAAAAGGAAATATTAAAGATAGAATTGAAAGCACTATTGGGGGCCATAAAAAATAAACTAAAGAGATAAATCTATAATTTGACTAAAGTCTATATATCTAATCATTTTATCGGCCTGTTCTATTTTGATTTGTTTATTATATTTGTCCAGCTTAATAATTTTGCCTCTGTCTTTAAAATTCATATTTTTTCAACTCCTTATAATATTAGTGTGAAAATTAAAATTTATAGAATTTAATTTTAGCTGAATTGACTATATAGATATTTTAACATACATGTGTTCGTTAAACAAGATTTATTCGAAAAAATTGCTGGATTAATGTAGAATTAAAGCTTAGTATGATATAATTATTTTAATGAAAATTTACTATTTTAGATATATTTTAGCTTAGATTGATCAAAAAAATTATAAAAAGCAGCAGAGGAGTTGACTTAGATGAGAATTTTAGTTGCAGGTGGAGCTGGCTTTATTGGTAGTAACTTTATTCGCTATCAGCTGGAAAAATATGATGACCAGATTATCAATGTTGATAAATTAACTTATGCCGGCAATCTAGATAACTTAAAAGATGTAGAGGCCAATCCCAACTATCAGTTTAAACAGCTGGATATCTGTGATAAAGAAAAAATTGATCAGCTTATGCACCGGGGAGTAGATTATATAGTTAATTTTGCAGCTGAATCGCATGTTGACCGCAGCATAGAAGATTCTTCTATTTTTGTTAAAACTAATGTTGGGGGTACTCAGAATTTGCTTGATCTAGCCCTAAAATTTGGTGTTAAAAACTTTGTTCAAATTTCTACTGACGAGGTTTACGGCAGCCTGGGTGAAAAAGGAAAATTTACAGAAAATAGTCCTTTAAATCCCTCCAGTCCTTATGCTGCCTCTAAAGCAGCGGCTGATCTTTTAGTTAATTCTTATTTTAAAACTTATAATTTGCCGGTTAATATTAGCCGCTGTTCAAATAATTTTGGTCCTTATCAGTACCCTGAAAAGCTAATTCCACTGTTTATAATTAATGCTCTAAAGAATAAGAAGCTGCCTCTTTATGGGGATGGCAGCAATATTAGAGACTGGATTTATGTTAAGGATCACTGTCGGGCTGTAGACTTAGTAATGCGCCGGGCTAAAAAAGGAGAAATCTATAATATTGGGGCAGATAATCCAAAAAGCAATCTGGAAGTTACTAAAAGAATACTCTCTTTCTTATCTAAATCAGAACTACTAATTAAACATGTAGAAGACCGTAGAGGACATGATTACCGCTATGCAGTTGACAGTGCTAAGCTTAAAAGAGAATTGGGCTGGAAAGCAGAATATGATTTTGAGAGGTCGCTGCAGATTACTTTGAATTGGTACTTAGATCATAAAGAGTGGTGGCAGAAGCTGATTTAAGTTAAAAAAATACAGATTTTAAATATTATCCATCTTTTGCGATTAATTCCTTGTTATTTAGCTTGATTAATAATATAATTAATTAAGAACATTAGTTAAAAACAATATCTTCAAAATTTTATTTTATAGACTATGAGAGGGTGTATTTATGCATATTGAAAGTCTTGAATATTTTCAAGAGATAGCCAAAATAAAAAGCATTTCTAAAGTAGCAAATAATTCTCATATATCTCAGCCTGCTTTAAGTCAGCAGATACAGAAATTGGAAGATTCACTGGGGGAAAGACTTTTCATCCGCAGCAACCGAGGAGTTAAATTAACAAAATCTGGAGAGATAGTATTAAAATATGCAGATAATATAATTCGAACTTATAATAAAATGCTCTCTGATTTAAATGAGCAGGAAAGCAGAGAAATCAAAATAGAAGGTGAACATACAATTGCCACTTACTGTCTTCCCTGTGCCATTTTAAATATGCAGTTTAAGTTTCCAAATCATAAATATAATCTGGTTTCTGCTTCTTCAGATAAAATTGAGCAGGATGTTTTAAGTGATATCTGCGAAATTGGTTTTACAACTCACCCAGCTCAGGCAGAGAATTTGCATTCAGAGGAAGTAATTAACGAAAAGGTAGTTTTGATTTCTCCACCCGCTTTTGATCTGCCGGAAAAAGTTGAACTGCAAGAGGTTTTAGATTATAAATTTGTGATTTTAAAAGAGGACTGCATAATCAAAGAGAATTTCAAGGATGCTCTAGCAGATTTGGGAAGTAATTTTTCCGAAATAGAGGTGATTTCTCAGCTTGATTCTACAGAGGCTATTAAGACTCTGGTGCGCAAAGGTTATGGTGTTGCTTTTGTTCCATATAATGCGGTTAGAGACGAATTTAGCGCCAAAGAAATTAATGTCTCCAGAATTACTGATTATGATTTAGATTATGATATTTATATGATTAATAAAAAAGCTGAATTTCTGACAGAAAATGTAAAAGAATTTATAGCCAATTTTAAAAAACTGGGCAAACATATTTGTTATTAAAGGATCGGAGTAATTTTTAATGCGACAAATAGCTTTTAATAAAGTTTATTTAACTGGAAAAGAAAAATATTATATAAATGATGCACTTTCAAGAGGGAGCTTGAGTGGTGATGGTTTTTATACTCACAAAGTGAGTGAGTTTTTAGAAGAAAAATTTGCATTAAATAGGGTTTTAATGACCACTTCAGCTACCCATGCTCTGGAAATGGCAGCTCAGCTAATTGAGTTAAAAGAAGGGGATGAAGTCATTATGCCTTCTTTTACTTTTAGCTCTACAGCAAATGCAGTGCTTAAAGAAGGAGCCAGTCCTGTTTTTGCAGAAATTAAGTCTGATACCTTTAATCTTGATCCAACTGATTTTGAAGCTAAAATTACCACCAGAACAAAAGCTGTTATTCCTGTTCACTATGCCGGGGTCAGCTGTGAGATGGATCAGATTAAGGAAATTGCAGCTGAAAATGATTTATTCATTATAGAAGATGCTGCCCATGCTGTTAATAGTTTTTATAAAGAGCAGGCAGCAGGCAGCCTGGGTGATTTTGGCTGCTACAGCTTTCACGGCAGCAAAAATTTTGTCAGTGGTGAAGGTGGAGCCTTGATTATTAATTCAAAGCAGCCGAAAATAATTGAGAGGGCAGAAATTATAAGAGAAAAGGGAACCAATCGCTCCCGCTTTCTGCGGGGAAAAATCGACAAATACAACTGGGTTGGAGAAGGTTCAAGTTATCTTCCTTCAGATATTTTGATGGCTCTTTTATTTGCTCAGCTGGAAGCGCTGGATAAAATCACTTTAGAAAGAAAAAAAGTATTTGATTATTATAATCAGCATTTAAAAGAATTTTTGACTGAAGATTTTTTGGAGCTGATTTCATCTGTACCTGTTGATAGGCAGAGTAATTATCACATATATTATTTGAAATTTAGGAATCAAAAGATAAGAGATTTTGTTCTGCAGCAGCTCAGAGAAAATGGAGTTGAAGCAACCTTTCATTTTCAGCCGCTGCATGCTTCACCAATGGGAAGAAAAATCGGCTATCATAAAAAAGATCTGGAGAATACAAATAAAATTGCAGCCAGACTGCTTCGACTTCCTATTTACCCTGATTTATCTTCAGCAGATTTAGAATATATTACTGCAGCTTTAAGAGGTATATTTAAAAAAATAAAGCAGGCAGGAGTGTAGAGTATGGGTGATTTAATTTCAATTGTAGTACCGGTTTATAATGGCGAAAATTCTCTGGAAGAACTTTATTCGGCTCTAAAAAAAACAGCCTCTGCCAATAATTTTAAAATTGAGCTTATTTTTGTTGATGATAATAGTTCAGATAAGAGTTATAATCAGATTTTAGAACTGCACAATCAGGACAGCAGAGTAAAAGGCATTCGTCTGGCCCAAAATTTTGGTCAGCAGAATGCTATTTTTTGCGGCTTTAATTATGCTGCTGGAGATTATATTATTACAATGGATGATGATCTGCAGCATCAGCCCCAGGATATAGTTGGACTCTACCAAAAGATTAAAGAAGGTTTTGATGTTGTTTATGCCATTCCCAAAGGCAGAAAATATAGTTTTTACCGAAGGCTTGGTTCAAAACTAACTAATCGATTATTTAATTTGATAACTTCAAAATCTAAAAATATCAGAGTCAGCAGTTTTAGAATTATCAGCCGGGAAATGATGAAGAAAATTACTGCAGCTGATAAATCATTTATTTATATTTCGGCTGTAATACTCAGAGAAAAAGCTGAAATAGCAAATATTTATACTAAACAGCAGCAGAGAAAATATGGTGAATCAAATTATAATTTTTTAAAACTTTTAAAGTTATTTCTAAAACTTTATCTATATTACGGCAGATTACCTTTATTAAAATATTTACGCTCAGATAAAGAGCAGTACATAATTGCAGAAAGTACTTTCAAAAATAATAAAAGCTAATTAGAAAGAGGAATATAACTATGAGACTTTTAATTCTGGGTGGAGGCAGTGGTCAGCTCAGTTTAATAAAAAAAGCAAAAGAAATGGGATATCAGGTTGTAATTTCAGATTATTATTCTGATGCTCCCGGTAAAAAAATAGCTGATTTTGCATCTGATAGCAGCACTTTTGATTACAAAGCTAATCTTAAAACTGCCAGGAAATACAGAGTAGATGGAGTACTGACTTCTGGAACAGATCAGCCTGTTTATACAGCAGCTCAGGTGGCAGAAAGGCTGAATTTAAATCAATATATTTCAGTTGAAACAGCAGAGGCCGTAACTAACAAAAAGGTAATGAAAAATAAATTTTCAGCAGCAGAAATTCCAACAGTTAAATATAAAATTTTGCCCCAAAATTTTTCTGAGCAGGATTTAAATGATTTCAAAAGACCTTTAGTGGTTAAACCGCTGGACAGCCAGGGTCAGCGGGGTGTTTTTAAATTAGATTCTACTGCTCAGATTAGAGAAAAATTTAACGAAGTTTTAAGCTTTTCTAGAGAAAATGAAATCTTAGTGGAGGAATATTATAAATCAGACGAAATTACTGTCAGCGGCTGGGTCATAGATGGCAGATCAAAGCTCTTAACAGTAACAGATAGACTGCGTTTTGAGGAAGATATGCATATTGGTATCTGTTCATCTCACTTTTTCCCATCTAAATATTTGAAAGAATATAGAGAACAGATTGAAAAGCTGAGCCAAAAAATTATTGATGAATTTGCTATTGAAAATGGTCCTATCTATTTTCAGTTTTTAATAGGTGAAAAAGGAATTAAGGTTAATGAAATAGCCTGCAGAATAGGTGGAGCTTATGAAGGAGATTTTATGCCTCAGCTGACAGGTGTTGATATTTTAAAAATGATGGTGCAGCTGGCTGCCGGGGAAAAAATTGACAGCTCAGCTTTAAATAGTTATTCTTTAGAGGATAATTTGAAATATCTTTCTTCTCAGCTTTTCTTTGCTGAACCAGGAAAGATTATTGAGCGCACATCCAGCTCAGAACTTTTAAAATTAACTGGTGTTTTAAAAGCAGGATTTAATTATCAGCCGGGAGAAAGAATACCAAATATTGAGAATGCTACTGCCAGAGCTGGTTATTTTATAGCTGCTGCAGATAATAAAAAAGATCTGAGGCAGAGAGTAACAGCTGTTTATGATAATTTAAAAATTAGAGATCAAAATGGCAAAAACCTTGTTTTAAGAGAAATTGGAGAAAATTTTTAAATAGTTGAGCCAGGAGTGTAATAATGAAAAAATATATTTTGATTATTGTAATGTTGTTTTTAATTATTTTTTTAGCATCAGCTTGTAGTATTCAAGATTATGCAGCTGATCAAACAAAACTTACTATTGCTGAACAGTACGGCCTGGCCTATGCACCCGTACAGCTGATCAAAGAGCTCAGCCTGTTAGAAAAGGCAGATCCTTCTTTAGAAGTTGAATGGAAACAGCTCAGCAATACTACAGCTATTAGAGAAGCAATGCTGGCTGGAGAAGTTGATATTGCTTTTATGGCAATACCACCCTTTTTGATTGCCCGAGATAAAGGGATGAAGTGGAAAATAATTTCCGGACTATCTGAAAGTCCGCTTGGATTAATGACCAATCGAGAATATATTAATTCTCTGGCAGATTTTAAAGCTGAAGATAGAATTGCTCTGCCGCAGCCGGGGAGTATACAGCATATTTTACTATCTATGGCAGTAGAGAGAGATTTTGCAGAGGTAAATAAATTTGACGATCAGCTTTTAACAATGAATCATCCTGATGCAATGAATGCTCTGCTTGCCGGCAGGGAAGTGAGTGCCCACTTTGCTTCTCCCCCTTATTTGTTTTTAGAAAGTAAAGAAAAGGGGATTAAAAAGATTTTAAGTGGAAAAGAAGCTTTTGGAGGCGAATTTACTTTTATTGTTGGAGTCAGTACAGAAGAATTTTACCAGCAGCAGTCTAAAAATTATAAAGTCTTTTTAGAAGCTCTAACTGAAGCTCTTAATTTTATTAATCAGCAGCCTCAAGCAGCAGATATTTTAGCAGATAATTACAATCTGACTGCAGCAGAAATGAAAGAATATTTAAACTGGCCTGGAATGGAGTTTACCTCTAAAATTAAGGGGTTGGAAGAATTTTTAGCCTTTATGACAGCTGAAGGATATTTAAAAGAAAATAATTATCAGCGCTCTGAACTAATTTTTACCGAAGAGTTAGTGACAGAAAAAAAGGAAACTGTTTTAGAGGGGGCAGAACAGGATGGAAAATAAATATCGGCAGCGTCTAGTTTGGGTTACAGTCCTGGCTCTTTTCTGGCAGCTGACAGCCTGGAGCGGTTTATTTTCTGATCTAATATTTCCCGGACTGGATCAAATCTTTCTGGCATTACTTAAATCATTAAAAGATGGAACTTTGGTCAAACAGATTGCTTTTTCTCTTTCAATTATTATTCAGGGTTTAATTATTGCTGCGGCTGCTGCTTTAATTTTAGCACTGACAGCTTATTTTTCTAAATATGCTGATGGATTAATTGATACTTTAACAGCTCTGGCTCATCCACTGCCGGGAATTGCACTGATGCCTTTAATATTAATCTGGTTTGGCTCTGGTAAAACTGCAATTTTGATTGTGATAATTCACTCAGTTTTATGGCCCTTAATTTTAAACTTGAGTACAGGATTTAATTCTATACCGGATATTTACACTCTAATTGCCAAAAATTATCGCTTAAATAAATTAGAATTTATGTTTAAAATATTAATTCCAGCTTCATTTCCCTACTTTATTTCTGGTTTAAAAATAGCATGGGCCAGGTCCTGGCGGGCTTTAATCAGTGCAGAAATGCTTTTTGGAGCTATAAATAGTCTGGGAGGACTGGGCTGGTATATTTTTCAGAAGAGAGTTTTTTTTGATCTCCCTGGTGTTTTTGCAGGAATAATTGTAATTATTTTTATTGGAGTTACAGTTGAGGATTTTATATTCAAGAAATTAGAAACAAATACAGTTCGGAAATGGGGCATGTTAAAATGAGCTCCTATTTAGAACTTAAAAATATAGCTAAGAGTTTTAACACAGAAAAAGGGAAGAAGATAGCTTTAAAAGATATTAATCTACAAATTAAAAAAAATGAGTTTTTGACAATTTTAGGACCTTCCGGCTGTGGTAAGTCAACTCTGCTTAAAATTATTGCCGGATTTATTAAATCAGAAAAGGGAAAACTTCTTAAAAATGAGCAGCTGATTGAAGATTCTGGTCTAGATCGTATTATGCTTTTTCAGGAATTTGAACAGCTTTTTTCCTGGCAGACGGTAATTGATAATATCAGTTTTGCGGTTAAGGCTTCTGCTAAAAATAAAAATATAAAACTAACTAAAAGACAGATTAAAGAAAAGTCATTAAAATATTTAAATGAAGTTAAGCTTAAAAGTTATCAGGATTATTATCCACATCAGCTATCTGGTGGGATGAAGCAGCGGGTGGCGCTGGCAAGAACTCTGGCTGCAGAGGGAGAGATAATGCTGATGGATGAGCCTTTTGGTAGTGTAGACAGTCAGACAAGACAGGAACTGCAGCAGCTTTTAGCTCAGCTCTGGCAGGAAGAAGATAAGACAATTATCTTTGTGACTCATGATATCAGAGAGGCAGTTTTTCTTTCGGAAAGGATAGTACTCATGAAAAATGAACCTGGAGAGATTATAGAACTGGTGGATAATAAGCTGCCCCATCCTCGAAAACGCAGCAGCAGAGAATTTAATCAGCTTTTTGAACAGCTTCAGACCCGGCTGCAGAATTAACCTTATAAATTTTAACCGACCAATCTTTTTGACCTATTTTTCTAACAATTCTCATTCCATAAGTAGAGCTGCTAAATATTTTAATCAGCTTTGTTTTCTGTTTTAAAAACTGCTGCATCTCAGAATAATAGGGATAAAGATTACCATAAAGGATATTCCAGCTGGGACGGCTGTTATAAATAAAATCCATTTCTTCAGGATAAATTATATATTCGATTTTATTTTTGTTAATATAGTCAGCAAAGGAGAGTTTGTTTTCCTCCAAATATTCCAGATTCCTATAATCATAAAGGCTTCCATTTTCAAAATAGTAATCAGTATTTAAATTAGCTAAAACCCGAGCTTCCTGCGGTACTACTTCTGCAATCTGATGCAGATAATCCTGATAATTATAATGGCTGTCCTTAATTATTGTGAAACCAGTGTTCAGCAATAAAATTATTATTAAAATCAATACTAGTGATCCCCTAAATTTGGGATTTAAATTTTTTATCATATTTATAAATATGAGATAGGCAGCAGGTAAAATAAAAATAATTGAGGTCTGGTTGTATCTGCCTATTATTAAATACCCAAGATTAAGACCCAGCAGAGTCAAAAGTAAATAAATATTAATTCTATCTTTTTTAAATCTGCTAAAAATAGATTTTATTATTGAAACTGTAATTACTGCAGTAAAAAATATAAGTTGAAATTTTATTGGAGGAATATAATAAGTACCACTGACTCTATAAAATAATTTTAGATAAAATGCTTTTAGATTTTCTAGTTTGATTAAAAAAGAATCTAAAACCCCCAGTCGGGCACCATAACTGCTGTAATTACTAATAAAATTAGGATCAAATTGAAAACTTAAATAAATAAATAACAGAGCAGTTATAGTCAGGGCTGCTCCAAAGCTGAGATAATTTTTAAATGTAGTTTTTTGATTAAAAATTAAATTCCAGCTGTAGATTAAGATTAAAGGCATTGAAATAATAAAGGCATTAGGATGAAAACCAATTGATAATCCCAGAATAAGTCCCAAAATAAAATCTTTTTGGACTGAATGACCTGATTTTAAATAATAATTATCAGCATTTTTAGAATCAATATTTTTTAAAAAATAATAAAATACTGAGAGGAAGAATAGAACTAAAATAATTTCCTGACGAGCCAGATGAGAGCTGTAAATAAAATGAATGTCAGCAGCCAGAATTATTAAAGCAGACAGACTTAACTTCTTTGAATTTGTAATTAAAAATGATATTTTATAAAAGATATAAAGGCTGACACTTCCTGCCACTAGAGAAATCAAGCGAAATGTAAAAATTTGATAGTCAAAAAGCTTGATAAAGATAATCTGCAGCAGATGAAAGAAGATTTTAACTGCATGAGGATGACGGGGCAGCAGATCAAAGAAGGATTCAGTGCTCGCTAAATTTTCAGTCTGCATAATTTGTCTTGAAAGCCCGCTCAACCAAGCTTCATCAGAATGTATAAAAGGAAAATTAGTCAGAAAAAATATATTTATTATAAAAAAAAGTAGAATTAAATGAGATGCTTTAATTTTATTAAACTTATTTTTTATTGAATTATACATATACATACAAAGATGCTCCTTAATATTATTTTAATCCAGCTCACGCCCATTATATCATATCTGTTTATTTTTTTTAAAACTTTTGAGTTAATCAGCAGCAGTTATTAAGTATTTTAGAGAGCAGAAAAGCAGTCCTCATTTGATAATTGAATGCACTATTAATAAATGTTATAACCATAAACGGCTAATATGTTTTATAATATTAATAGAGATTGTTCCAATTTTAACAATATAAATTTGGAGGTGGAAAAATGAAAAAAACAGCAAAGTTATTATTGCTTTTATTAACTTTTGCGATTATTCTCACAGGCTGTGAAGCAGATATTTCTGTTCCTGGTGAAGTGGGTCAGGATATAATTACAGCAGATGAAGCCCTTAAAATGATTGAGGAAGGGGAGGTAGTTGTAGTTGATGCACAGCAATCGGGTGATTTTGAAGATCAGCATCTTGATGGTGCAGTAAATATTGCCAGAAATGATATCACTACTTTTGGTCCTTATCCAAATATGCTAGCAGATGCTTCTAAAGTTGAGTCTTCTTTAGGAGAAAATGGCATTTCAAATCAGACAAAGGTATTAATTTATGATAATAACAATAATATGGATGCAGCCCGCTTGTGGTGGACAATGCTGGTCTACGGACATGATACTGCTAATATGAAGGTGATCAGTGGTGGTTTGAATGCTCTGAAAGAAGCTGGAGCTAATTTTGTATCAGGAGATTACGAGGTTGAAGCTGTAGAATACAAAGCAGCAGAAAAAAATGAAGAACTAATTGCTGCTAAAGAAGAAGTTCTGGCTGAGGTTAATAATCCCAGTGAAAATGTTGAAATTTTAGATGTTCGAACAGCAGCGGAAGTAAACAAAGGGATTATTCCGGGAGCTATTCATATTAATTATGTAAATAATAATAAGGATAATGGAGAATTTTATCCACCAAGTTATATTCAGAGATATTATCCTGATAATGGTATAACACCAGACGAAGAAGTTATTATGTACTGTCAGACTTCAATTAGAGCAGCTCAGAGTTTTATAGCCTTACATAATGCCGGCTATAGAAATCTAAAGCTTTATGATGGTGCCTGGATTGAATGGTCATCAGATAGTTCAACACCTAAGGCAGTGCCTACTGGTGCACCTGCTAAACCAAGTGCTCAGGATGGCTCTTAGTAAAATTGTTTTTAATTAAATGTATATAATGAAAGTTCTTAACAATAAGTTGAGAACTTTTATTTAAGAAGGTTTGTGAAATATATTTTAATGTATTGTATTTTCACAATTTAGTTAGATTTGACGTAACGAATAAAAAATTAGGAGGAATACGAATGAAAAAAAGAAGAATTTTATTATCAATGGCACTAGTTGTTATGGCCCTGCTGGTAGTTTCAACATCAGCATTTGCAGTATCTGATGCAGTAGAAGATGCAGTTAATGGTTATTTTGAAAACCTTCCTGAAGACAACGGTATGATTGGTGAAAAAGATTTTGTAGAAAAAGTTAAGGCCGGAGAAGATCTCTTTATTTTAGATATCAGACAGCCTGATGTTTATAATGAAGGTCACGTCAAAGGTGCAGTTAATATACCCTGGGGCCCAGAAGCTATTCCAGCTGCTTTAGATAAGTTACCTGGAGATAAAACAATTTATGTTTACTGCTATACAGCTCAGACTGCCAATCAGACAGTTGCTTTATTAAATTTTGCTGGTTTTGAGGCTAAGTCAGTTAGATTTGGCTGGAACTTAGGTATTTCAAGAGTTGCAGGTTATGAAGAAATAGTTGAAACTGAAGCACATCAACTTGGTGGAGTTACAGATTATAAAATTAATGCGAATCTTAAAGCTGCAGTTGAAGATTACTATGCAGGTTTAGCTGATGTTAGTGATACAATGTATAAAAACTATAAGATTGCTGAAGATATGTTAAAAATGGCTGTAGATTCTGGTGCAGATATGATGATAGTGTCAATCAGACAGCCTAAAGATTTTGCTGAAGGTCACATCAAAGGTGCAGTTAATATTCCCTGGGGTGCTGGTATGCAGCAGTATTTTGGACAGCTGCCTCAGGATAAGAAGATAGTTGTTTACTGCTATACAGGTCAAACAGCAGGTCAGGCAGTAGCAGGTTTAAGAATGTTAGACTATGATGCTGTATCACTTAATGGTGGTATGGGTACTTCTGCTAATGAGCCTTATGGTTGGTCTAACAAAGGTTATGAAGTAGTAAAGTAAGTAGTGCAGTAAATTGAAATTAAAAAACTTAATATCTGATAAAATAAAATTTATAGATATTAAAAAGGAGCCCCTCGGGGCTCCTTTATGTTTTTTGTACATATATTTATAGATTATTTTAAAGCCAATTATATTTTCTTAAGATTTTGATCAAATTTACACTCTAGTTAAAGATCTTAAATTTAATCAATTTGGCTGTGGATGATATCCATAATTTCATTTTTGACTTCAAAATAATCTTCATTATAAATTACTTCTTTAGTACCCTTTTCAAAAATTTGATTAGTAAAATCAACATTAAAGATCTTTATAATTTCACCCGGCTGTTTGGACATCACGACAACTCTATTAGCCAACAAAAGTGCTTCATCTACATCATGGGTGATAAAAAAGATGGTGGTATTGTTTTCTTTCCAGATGTTGCGAATTAAGTTCTGCATATTTTCTCTGGTTAAAGCATCCAGAGCTCCAAATGGTTCATCCATTAGAACTACCTGAGGATAATTTGCTAGTACTCGAGCGATAGCTACCCGCTGTTTCATACCTCCGGATAATTCAAAGGTGTAGTTTTCTCCAAAACCGCTTAAATTAACTTCATCTAAGAAAAAATCTCGGATTTCTTTAATTTCAGCTTTAGGTAAATCCCGCATTTTTGGTCCGAATTCTACATTTTCATTAACTGTCATCCAGGGGTATAGAGTGGGAGATTGAAAAACAACTCCCCGATGCCAGTCAGGTCCATCAACTTCTTTTCCCTGCATTAAAACTCTACCGGCAGTAGGTTTTACATAACCAGCAATACATTTAAGCAGTGAACTTTTACCACAGCCGGAAGGTCCTAAAACACAGATGAACTCTCCCTTATTAATCTCTAAGCTGATATTTTTTAGAGCCAGAGTAGAGTTAATACTTTCCCCATACTCCAGACTCATATTTTCAATTTTAATTAAGCTTTCTTTATTTGATTGAGCAGACATACAAGATATCCTTTCCTGGTTAACTATATATATAATTGAAAATTACTTCTTTAATTATTCTGATCATTTTTTAAAGATATTTTTATATATTCTGGATTAACATATTTATTAAAATCTGCTTGAGAAGGAGATTCTTCTATAGAGCCCTGCCGCTGCAGAAAATCAGAAGTATCTTTCATCACTTTAGCAAAGCTGCCAGGCTGATCAGCAGTGCCAAAGAAATCTTGACTTAAAAGTTCTTCTCTAGTTTTCCAGGTGGTGCCGCGCATCTGGTGGAGAGCGACTTCGGTTTCAATTCCAAGTTCATTACCAGCAATTTCAGCTGCTTTTTTCGGATTATTTCTATAAATGTCACCGGCTTCACTTAAAGCAGAAATGAAATCAGCAACTAATTCGGGATATTTCTCTGAGAACTTCTTACGAACAACCTCTACATTGGCAGTTATATACCCTTTTTCAGCCATTTCGCTGCTGTCAGTTAAAGTATAACCGCTTTTTAAAAGCTGGGCTAGGGTTGGCTGCCAGGTATAAGCTGCCTGAACATCACCGCGCTCCCAGGCTGCTACAATCTCGGCAGTCTGCATATCTAAAAGCTGAACATCTTTTTCAATACCTGCTTCTTTTAAAACATTTAAAAGAACATAATGGGAGGTAGAAGCAAAAGGGACTGCAATTCTTTTTCCAACTAGATCTTCAACTTTTTCAATCCCAGAACCATTTTTGACTGCCAGAGCTTCATTTTCTCCCAAAACTTCATGAATCCAGATTAATTCAACATTAAGTTCACGTGCTAGAGCAGTAATAGCATTGGTGTTTCCCATAGTTGCAAAATCAATACTGCCGGAAGCTAAAGCCTGATTGGCCTCTACACCTGAGTCAAAAATTCTGGTATTAATTTTAATTCCACGTTCGGTAAAATATTTATCAAAAAAACCTTCTGCAACTGCAATGGTTTCATCATTTGGAACTCTTAAAATCCCAAAGTTAATCTCTTCTGGTAGTTCTTCCTCAGCAGCTGTATTTTTAATTTCTTGACCTTCATTTTGAGCTTGATCATTACCACAGGCAGTTAAAGTTAAAGCCAGAGCAGTAATTAAGAAAATAAGCATTATTTTTTTAAAATATTTATTTTTCATTGTCTTTCCCTCCAGATTTGTGATAGTAATGTAAAATCTAATAGTTTTAAAATTTATCTTACAATATTTTAATATATTTCAAACAATTTAGTTAAACATGACCCTTCCAAAAAATAATTTTTCTTTCTAGAAATCTTAAACCAGCATCAATTATCACACCTGTAATTCCCATAATTATAATTCCAACAAAGATTACATCACTTTTCAAAAAATTAGATGCATCTAAAACCATCCAGCCTATTCCTGATGTTGCGGCAACCATTTCTGAGGAAACAAGTGTTGTATAGGCGACACCAAAGGCGGTTCTAATTCCAGTGAAAATTTCAGGTAGAGAAGCAGGGAGTACAATCTTAAAAAAAACATCCTTTTGAGCTGCTCCCAGTGAGCGTGCACTTAAGACAAAGTCCTGATTTAACTTCCTGACTGCAGAAACACAGGCAATATAAATAGGAGCAAATCCAGCTAAAAATAAGAGAATCTGTTTGGAGGTATCATCGATTCCAAACCAGAGCACTAGAAGTGTATAATAAGCTAGTGGTGGCAGGGGGCGATAAAATTCTACAACAGAATCAATTACTGCTTCAACTTTGTCAAAATAACCGCTTAATAAGCCAAGAGGAACAGCAGTAAAGATGGCAAAGAAAAGCGCCACAAATAAACGTTTAAAACTGGCTCCTAAATGAAGCCAGAGAGGAACTCCATTATAACCATTTTCTAGAATTCTTAAAAATGCATTCCAGACCCTTGCTGGTCCAGGCAGCAGGGTAGGGGTAAAGATACCTAACTTAGTAACTATATACCAGGTAAGAAAAATAGTAGCCCAGGTTATAAAAGTGAGGGCTTTTTCTGTTTTAGTTTTTTTATTTTTTTCGGATTCGCGGCTAATTTTTGGATTATTTGCTGCTGGTTTTTCTTTTTGTTTATTGTTTTTCTTTTTGTTTAAAACCATTTCTTTACACGTCCTCATAATCCTCACTATCTTTTTGAACATAAGTCATATACTAACATCAAAGATATCATATTTGCAGTAAATTATCAATTTTAAAAGTGCTGATAAATGATTAAAAAGACCACCAAGTTTAACCCTGATGGTCTAATTAAGGTACCTGGTACCGGGAAATTTAATCCAGGTACCATAATCCAGGTACCAGGTACTTTTAATTTTTGATTTATAACTAGAATTAACCGAGTTGATTGGAAAAACTTCTCAAGTACCCGGTACCTATTATACCTATTAGCCTTTACTCAAAATTATACTCAGTTACAATTTTTTCGCGGTCAGTTGTCTGATCTAAAAAGTATTCGTAGCAGCAGATTCCTAAGAAAGAACCTGAGACATTGATTACATTATCAAAGCCCCTACCCTGCAGAGCTAAAACAGCATTATAACTTCTCTGACCTGAGCGGCAGTGTAGGTATACCGGCTGGTCTTTAGGAATTTCATCAGTTCTTTCTCTTAATTCACTTAAAGGAATATTGATAGAATTAACCAAATGGCCGGCTTCATATTCATCCTCTTCGCGAACATCTACAATAAAGGCATCATTTTCTACTAATTCTCTAACCTTTGTTACTGGAACCTGATTGTAGCGGTTGTTGATTAAGTTTGTAGCAACAAGGCTTGCCTGGTTAACAGCATTTCTGGGAGTAGAGAAGAGAGGAGCATAAGCTAACTCTGATTCTGTTAAATCTTCTACAGTTGCATCCATTAAAATAGCTGTTGCCATTACATCAATTCTTTTATCTACATTACCTTTCCCAATTGCCTGAGCACCAAGAATTTTTCCTGTTGGTACCTCATAAATCAATTTAAAATGTAAAGGATTAGCATCCGGCATTAAGCTTACTTTGTCTGTTGGAATAACATAAACAAAGTCATAAGAAATACCAGCATCTTTTAGCTGCTTTTCGTTGAGTCCAGTTGCAGCTGCATTGTAATCAAAAGCTCTAATTACAGAAGTTCCAATAACTCCATTATTTTTATTAGGAATATTATACATATGGTTGGCTGCTGCTCTGGCCTGTCTCTGAGCAGGACCGGCAAGTGGTAATCTTGTTTTAGAGCGGGCAATCTTAGAATAAACTTCAATTACATCTCCCACAGCATAAATATCTGGATCACTTGTTACATAATTGTGATTTACCTCGATCCCACCTGTTTCTCCAATTTTAAGGCCGGCATCTTCTGCAAGTTTGGTTTCTGGACTAACTCCAATTGCTAAAACAACTGCTTCAGCATCAATTTTTTTACCAGATTTTAAAACTACATGGTTATCATTAACTTCACTAAGAGGATCAGATAAAACCACATTTACTCCATTATCATAGAGTTCTTTTTGAATAATCTGTGCCATATCAAAGTCAAAAGGATTTAAGACCTGATCCATAGCTTCTACTAAAGCTACATTTTTATCAGAGTGAATAAAGTTTTCAGCAATTTCAACACCGATATAGCCGGCACCAATTACTGCTACATTTTCTACATTGTTTTTCTTAACATACTGATTTAATTTATCAATATCATCAACATTTCTAATAGTAAAGACATTATCATTATTAACTCCCTTAATACTACCAGGTTTAATTGGATTGGCACCAGGAGAGAGCATTAACTTATCATATTTTTCTGTGTAAGTTTCTCCGGTTTCTAAGTTTTTAACTTCTATTGTTTTTTCATATCTATTGATTCTAGTAACTTCACTATTAACTCGAGCATCAATATTATACTGCTCGGCAAATTTGGAAGGACACATTAATACTAAGTCATCACAGTCTCTAACAATCCCGCTTAAATGATAAGGTAAGGAGCAGTTAGAAAAAGAGACATGTGAGCCTCTTTCAAACATAATAACTTCTGCGTCTTCATCAAGTCTTCTTACTCTAGCAGCTGTACCTGCACCACCAGCTACTCCCCCAACAACTAAAATTCTTCTACTCATCTTATATTCCTCCTGTAAATTTTATATTATAAATCATCCTCTCAACAAAAATAATGGTTGAGAGGGAATGTTACTTACTAAATTAAAATACTTTTTCACTGAACTTATTACTAATTATTCCGCCAATAATCATAAAGATTAAGAATACCCAGCCTGATAAAGAAAAGTTAGAGATAGGAGTAAATAATGCTCCAACATTACATCCCTGAGCGAGACGAGTACCAAAACCCATTGTTAACCCACCAAGTGAATACATTGCCGCCTGTTTTTTGCTAATTTGCAGTTCACTTTTAAAGGACTCCATAAATTTACCTGCAGTTAGAAGATAAATAATTGCTCCAATTAAAATACCAAAGTTCTGGACAGAAATTTGGTGTTCAAAAAATGGAGTGGCAAAATTTTGAGCTGACAATTGAGTGAATTCTGCAATAGCTTCAGCAGAGACACCAAATAACATTAATATTTTACCAAACCAGATACCATAGGCTTGAGAAATTCCCCAGCCATACCCTGTTACTCCCAGCATAACTGTAACAATTACAGCTAATGCTATAGCACCCTGTTTTAAGGTCCACGGTTTTTCGAAAAAGTGGTAATAGGTATCTTTACTAAATAATTTGAAATTCTTTAAATCCATGGGCTCTAAATTTTCCTGAACTCTTTCTATTTCTAAACCAGTGTATTTTCCTGATTTTTTTTGACGTTTTTCGTAATAATAGGATAAGAAGGTAAAGAACAGACAAATAGCACCTAAAAGAATTAAGGCACCTAGATAACCTTCAAACCCATCTCCCTGAAATAAGTCAGGCAGAAAAACCCCACCCATTGTTCTGTAGCCTATATAGGTGCTGAACCATGATTCTTGAACCCAATCAGCTGTGTACTGAACTGGAAAACCGATAAAAACTCCAAACATAAAGAAGATAAGAGTTGTAAACGCTCTTGGTAATGCCTGAGGTAGGTCAGTTAAAACTCCACTTGCACAGCAGACTGAAATAGACATACCGAAACCAAATAGAAAACCACCTAAGATTAAGCCTATATTAATTGGTTTAATCCAGAGATTGTAGCTGGCTGGATCTTTACCAAAGAGAAAAGCTGTAATTAGAACGGCTGTAATAAAAAACATAAATAACATAGTTCTCATTAATTTGGTTGAACCTGTTCTGTAAGCTCTATTTACACTCCCAGCAAAACCAGTATAAGCTCGTGCTAAAGCATATCCAAGTCCTGCTCCAGCTAATAATCTAAAAAATAAAAGATCTGTTTTCAGCCAGAATTTGGCTGCAGCTAAAATAATAATAATAGCTATAAACCCTAATGCTTTTTCAAATTTTTTCATAAAAAAATTCCCTCCTTATTTTTTGAATAAAAATAACTTTGTTCTAAAATTCGCAAAACAGAACAAAAAATTATAACAGAGATAAAAATAACTGCCAGGCTAAGTTATAATGTTATTTATAATATTATTCACAATCATCTATAATAATTATATACTATTTATTAACAATACTAAAATAATAATATCTTATGTAGGATAACTTTATTTTATAGACAAGTGATTTTGACTTTTTTAATTCTGAGTGTTATACTATGTTTAAAGATACCATATAGAGGTATATAGTATATTAATAAGGAGTTTTTATTATGAGTAAAGATAATAAAATTAAAAAGCGTTATGATCGAATTGCTCCAGTTTACGATTCTTTAGAACTGTTTATGGAAAAGGGAAAGATGGGAGATTGGCGTCAGAATCTCTGGCAGAAGGTGAGTAAAAAAATTGATCAATCTGAATTGAACAGGAGTGAGATCAAATTACTGGAAGCCGGTGTCGGCAGCGGCAAGAATATTGAGTATTATCTGGATGATCTTGAAATTTATGCTATAGATTTCAGTCCTAAAATGATTAAAGAAGCAGAGAAAAAAGCTAAAAAATATAATAAAGAAGTAAATTTGCTGGAGATGGATATTCAGGATCTGGATTTTGAAGATAATTATTTTGATTTTATTGTTACCAGCTGTGTATTTTGCTCAGTCCCAGATCCAGTTAAAGGATTAAAAGAACTAAAAAGAGTGCTTAAAGAAGACGGGAGGATAATAATGTTGGAGCATATGCGCAGTCAGAATGAATTTGTTGGTAAAATGATGGACTGGTTTAACTGGGTTAGCCTCTACACCTGGGGAGCAAATATAAATCGTAAAACAATAAAAAATATAGAAAGAGCTGGACTTAAGCTGGTTGAGGTTAATGATTTGATGTCCGATATTGTTAAAGAAATTGAGCTTAAAAAATAATTAAATCTTGACAAAAATACTAAGTAATGTTATTATAACTTATACCCCCTACATGTATAATGTATAAAGGAGATGTTAAAAATGAAAAAAACTATTATTATAGAAGGAATGTCCTGTGAACATTGTGAAATGCATACTAAAAAAGAATTAGAAAAAATTGATGGTGTTATTGCTGCAGAAGCTGATGCAGATCAAGGTCAGGCTGTAGTAGAAATGGAAAAAGAGGTAGCAGAAGCTAAATTTAAGGCCGCTGTTGAAGAGGCTGGCTACAAATATATTAAAACAGTATAAATTTAAAAAATTTTAATCTATATATACATTGTAGGGGTATATCTTATAAAATGAGGAGGAAAACTCCAATGGAAGAATTAGCTACTGTAGTTAAAAGTAAAAAGAATAAAGCAGAATTGAAAATAATCAGATACTCTGCCTGCAGCAAATGTGATAAAAGCTGCAGTCTGGCCGGTGATAGTCATGACCAGGATGAGATTGTTTTAGAAGTTGAAGATAAAATTGGAGTTACAGCCGGAGATCAGGTTTTAGTTGAAATGGAAAAAGGAAATCTCTTATTTGCTACTGTTGTTGTTTATGTGATTCCAATATTTTTAATGATAATTGGCTATTTTTTTGGAGTCTGGATGGCATCTTTATTTGGTATAGCGGCAGTAGAATTGGCAGGTATTGCTGGTACTTTTATTTTTTTAATTCTTTCTTTTTTAATAAATAAAATGTTTAATTCTTATCTTGAAAAAATTTCTTCGTTTAAACCGAGAATTAAAAGAGTAATTAATCGAAATTAAATAATAAGCAAAGCTGCACGACATTGTTTTTAGAAGTTTAAATAAAAAATTAATTGTACTCTTAGAATTAATATAGTTTATACTCTGAGGAGGATATAAGATGGTTCAGGATAAAAGCAAAAAAAATTGGTGGCAGAAATTTGTTAACAAACTGGCTTCCGCCAATGAAAAGCAGTATGGAGATGATGTTCCGGACTGTTGTGGAGATGGAAAAACAAAAAAAGAAAATAAAAAGTAGATTTAATTATTTGGATTTTAGATAAAATTTATATAATTTTAATGGAGGTGCAGAATAATGGCTAGTAAGAAAATAACTTTAAAAATAACAGATATGAGCTGTGCCAGCTGTGCTCAAACGGTAGAAAAATCTTTAAACAAAGCAAATGGAGTAAGTGAGGCACAGGTTAATTTTGCTGCTGAAAAAGCATATGTCACTTTTGATCCACAGCAAAACAGCAGAGATAAATTGATTGAGGTTGTTGAAAACAGCGGTTATGGTGTTAAAGAAGAAAAGGCAAAGACTTCTTTTAAGGTAGGTGGAATGACTTGTGCCAGCTGTTCGGCAGCAGTTGAGAAGGCTTTAAATAAAAGTGACGGTGTTTATCAGGCAAATGTTAATATTGCAACTGAAAAGGGTAGTGTTGAATATAATCCAGAAATTTTAAGCAAAAATGACTTTCGAGAAATTGTAAAAAATTCTGGTTATGAGCTGCTCAGTTTTGAAGATGAAGAAACAGACAAAAGTAGTGAGAGTGCTGAGGATGAAATAAGTGATGATCTGAAAAAAGTTAAAGCAGCAAAGAAAAAGATGTGGGGGACCTGGGCTTTTACAATTCCAATCATGCTCTGGATGATTCCAGAGATGTTCTTTGGTGTTGCCTGGCCCAATATGCAGATATTTAATTTAGGAATGATTGTGCTGGCTATTCCACCGCTCTTTATTTTTGGCCGCAAAACTTTTGTTACTGCCTATCGAGCGGTCAGCCACGGCAGTGCCAATATGGATGTTTTAATTGCAATGGGTACTGGAGCTGCTTTTATAACCGGCCCGGCTGTGTTTTTTACTCCAATTGCCAATTATGCAGGTGTTTCAGCAATGATTATGGCTTTTCATTTAACCGGACGTTATATAGAAGAAACAGCAAAAGGTAGGGCCTCTCAGGCAATTCGAAAACTGCTGGAACTGGGAGCCAAAACTGCCACAATTATTGAAAATGGAAATGAAAAAGAAGTTGCAATTGAAAATGTACAGCCTGGAGATATTATGCTGATCAAACCAGGAGAAAAAATACCTACTGATGGAGAAATTGTAGAAGGTGAGACGACAGTTGATGAATCAATGGCAACTGGAGAGTCAATGCCTGTTAAGAGAAAAGAAGGAGACGAAGTAATTGGTGCTACAGTTAACCAGAATGGATTGATTAAAGTTAAAGCCACTAAAGTTGGTAAAGACACCTTTCTTTCACAGGTAGTTAAAATGGTAGAGGAAGCTCAGGGAACCAAAGTTCCCATTCAGGAATTTGCTGATAAGATAACAGGAATCTTTGTCCCAACTGTTTTAATTATAGCTACTTTAACCTTTATTTCTTGGTTGATTTTTCCTGATACATTGCGAGAAGTTGGTTTCTGGGCCCAATCATTTTTGCCTTGGGTTGATCCAACATTAGGAACATTTACCCTGGCAATTTTTGCAACAATTGCTGTCTTAGTAATCGCCTGCCCCTGTGCTTTAGGACTGGCAACTCCAACTGCACTGATGGTTGGAAGTGGAATTGGAGCTGAAAATGGAGTTTTAATCCGTAAAGGTGAGGCAATCCAAACTATGAAAGATGTACACACAATTGTTTTTGATAAAACTGGAACCATTACTAAAGGTAAACCCGAGGTAACAGATATAACTGCAGCCTCAAACAGCAGTGAAGAGGAATTACTGCAGTTAGCCGCAAGTGTAGAAGCAGGTTCTGAACATCCTCTGGGAGAAGCAATAGTTCAGGGCGCAAAAGACAGAGAAATTGAAATAAAAGAAATTAAAAATTTCAATTCTGTTACTGGTAAAGGTGTTAAGGCAGAAGTTGATGGTAAAGAGGTACTTGTTGGAAGTAGAAAATTAATGGAATCAGCAGGAATAGATACCTCTGATTTTGAAGGTGAATTACAGAGGTTAGAAAATGAAGCCAAAACTGCAATGTTAGCTGCAGCTGATGGTAAAATGCTGGGAATAGTTGCTGTGGCAGATGCTTTAAAAGAGGATTCGTTTCAGGCAATTGCAGAACTCAAAAAACTGGGACTAGAAACAGCAATGATCACTGGTGACAATCAGCGTACAGCTGAGGCAATAGCAAAAGAAGTAGGAATTGATCATGTAGTTGCGGAAGTAATGCCCGATGGTAAGGTAGATAAAGTAAAAGAACTGCAGTCTAAGTTTGGTGTTATTGCTATGGTTGGTGATGGAATCAATGATGCACCAGCTTTAACTCAGGCAAATGTTGGAATAGCAATTGGTACCGGTACAGATATTGCAATTGAATCTTCAGATATTACCTTAGTTCGAGGTGATTTATCTTCTGTAATCACAGCAGTTAAGCTCTCCCGAGCGACCTTTAAGAAGATCAAACAGAATCTTTTCTGGGCCTTTTTCTACAACCTAATTGCTATTCCAGTTGCAATTCTTGGACTATTACATCCTGTAATTGCTGAGATGGCAATGGCGACAAGTTCAATTAGTGTTGTCACAAATGCTAACCTCTTGAGACGGGAAAATGTACAAGCGAATTATAAATAAAATTGGGAGTAGATAATCAAATATGATATAATGAAATAGAGGAATTAGGAGGGGTTTGATGAATTCTTTATGTGAGCTGGATAAAAAGGAACTTACAAATCGCTTAAGAAGAATAGAAGGCCAGGTTCGCGGTCTACAGCGGATGGTAGATGAAGAAAAGTACTGTGTTGATATTCTGCATCAGATCAATGCCGTTCAAGGGGGACTAAAAAAAGTTGGTCTAAAAATCCTTGATAAACATGTGCACGGCTGTGTTCAGAGAGCAGTCAAAAATGAAGAAGGCGACGAAATCATAAATGAATTGATGAATGTTTTGGCTAAGTTTACTGATTAAACTGAATTTAGATTTTAAGTTTGATTATAAAGATAAAAAAGTAAGAGGAAATTGGAATTTGTTGACAGAATTAAAGGAGGAATATGAATATGAAGAAAAAGTTAATTGTAGCTTTAATAGCTGTTTTGTCGATTTTTGTGTTAGCAGCATGTTCTGGAGCTGGAGAACAGGGAGCAGCTCCAGAACCGGAAACAGCAGATACCGTAACCACAGCCTCAATTATTGCGGATGAGGAAGCATTTATTAATGCAGTAAGTGCTGATGGCAGCTGGATTGTTGCAACTTTGAATGATTTGACTTTTGAAGAAGCAATAACAGTTGAAGGAAAATTTTATGATGATGGAGATTCTGAAAATGATCTCTATAGAAAAATAGCAGCTTATGCTCAGGATGATCAGCGTAATATAACAGACAGATATACTATCACAGCTCCTGAAATGATTATTAAAAGTCCAAATACACGCTTCCAGGCAGGAACATTTGTAGGAGATATTATTGTAGAGGCAAATGGATTCACACTTTATGATGCCGTTGTCGAAGGAAATATTTATTTTGCTAATGAAGAATATCAGAAATCAGCAGAAATTACTAATGATAGTGAAGTGACTGGAGTTATAGAAGTCCAAAATTAAAATAACTGCAAAAAAGCCCTAATGCTTTAAAGCATTAGGGCTTTTATCATTTTAAATTATTTAAGTTAATTATGCTAAAATAGCAGTTACAAACCAGATATTTTGGCTGTAGCCAGCTACATGATCTTCAAAGGCACCAACAACTTCAAAGTCACCATCAGCATCAGCATCGTTTCTAATTTCTGCAGCTAATTTTTTCATTTCTTTTAAATCAGACTGAACTTCATTCAATACCTCATCTACACCATACTTTTTAGAATCTAATTCTTCAATAGTTGCAGCTTCAATATAATCGTTTAGCTTTACTAATGGAAATTCACCTTTCATCTTCATAATTTCTGCAACTTCATCATATTTTTCAAAGAAATCATCATAAAGTTCTTCGGTAAAGCTGTGAACCTGCATAAACTGCTTACCTTCTACATTCCAGTGTAAGTTGTGTAACTTTGTGTTTAATACTGCTAAGTTTGCTAAATAAGTGTTCATTTTTTCGTAATTTTTCATTTTGAATTCCTCCTGTTTAATTTTTTATTATTAGTAATGATTATTATTATTAATTTCTACATTTATTATAATATTCTATTTAGATACTTTTGTCAAGGCAATATTTTGTCTAATGGTGTTGATTAAAAACTGGAAATCTTAAATAACTACAGTTATATGATTTATATCACATAACTAAAGAAAAAATTCTTATATAATATAATTAAATAACTAAAATAAAGGAGATTATCATGCAGCTAAAAAAATATATTACTATTGATCAAAACAAATGCAATGGATGTGGAAAATGTATAACTCATTGTACTAAGGGTGGAATAAAAATCAAAAGTGGTAAAGCAGTATTGGCAGCAGAATCATTTTGCGGGTCTTTTATCAATTGTATTAAAAAATGTCCAAGAGAAGCGATAACTATTCAAAGACGCAAATTATCTCAGGTTGAATTAGATAATGAAATAGCACCAAATGCCGGTTGCTTTTTCAGCGGTCGTTATGATGTAAACCACTGGTTTGAATAATTTTTATAAAAAAAGCCAGAAATTATCTATTTACATAGAAAACTCCTGACTGTTAATTAATATTTTATTTAAAGACTGTGCTGGTTTATTTTAACTGGCGCAGTTTTTTGATTCTTTCTTCTGTCGGAGGGTGTGAGCTAAATAATTTTGCCATACCTTCATTAGAAAGTGGATTTA
The DNA here is from genome assembly GCF_004366375.1 of Halanaerobium congolense. Taxonomy (GTDB): domain Bacteria; phylum Bacillota; class Halanaerobiia; order Halanaerobiales; family Halanaerobiaceae; genus Halanaerobium; species Halanaerobium congolense. The sequence goes on along the minus strand of NZ_SOEF01000014.1, from coordinate 38,599 downwards.
AAATGAACATATGGGCTGCAGCTTCATTAACCTGCATTTTTTCTCGTCCCTGGCTGTAGCGTTCCATTTTCTCTAAAGCACTGGCTAAGCCTTCTGGATTACCAGAAATCTCTCCTCCGGTTTCATCAGCAATATATTCTCTTGAGCGAGAAATTGCCATTTTGATTAAAATAGCCGCGAGAGGTGCAAAGATAATAGCAACCAGCTGCAGTAAAGCTCCGGCTCCATTATTGTTACGGCGGCCACCAAAGATCATTCTGAATCTTCCCATCCTAGCTAGAAACGCAAGTGCTCCAGCCATTACTGCTGCCATGGTACTGATTAGAGTATCTCGATTTTTAACATGAGCCAGTTCATGGGCAATAACGCCTTCTAATTCATCCTCATTTAATAAGCGAATTAATCCTTGAGTAACTGCAACTGCAGCATGTTCTGGATTTCTCCCTGTTGCAAAAGCATTTGGCTGATTTGTTGGAGTTAAATAAATTTTTGGCATCGGTAGTTTAGCATTTTTAGACAGCTTTCTTACTATCCTGTAAATTTCTGGTGCTTCATTTTCATTCAAAGGTCTTGATTTAGTCATTTTAATTGCCAGTTTGTCACTATTCCAATAACTGATGAAATTTATTGCAAGGGCAAAAATAAAGGCCATTACAATTCCATTCTCACCGGCGATCATTCCTCCAAAAAACATAAATACAATTATTAAAGTAAACATTAATAAAAATGTTTTTGTACGGTGCATTATTTTACCTCCTCGTATAATATACTTATTTCTAATCTAATTCTACAGCAATATTATAACTTATACAAATTAAAATTTGATGAGAAATTACGGCTTCAAAATAGAGGAATTTTCCTGTCTTTGTTTAAATATGGATATAGTGAGAAAAAAATTATTAAAGGGGGGTAAATTTTGGATGCTGCAGCTATAACAATTATATTTATTGTTCTTTCAGCACTGGTGGCAGTTGTCTTAAGAAAAATCAAAAAAGATAAATGTCTTAAGGATTTTAGAGATGATACAGTCTGTTTGGAACTTTTAAATGGTTAGCAGTAATGACAGAGAGGTTAATAAACGGAAAAACGAGCTTTATGGGCTGGTTGAAACTTCCTATGAGCCACTGCTTGAAGATTATATTGGCGAAAGAGTAATTTTAGAGCTTAAAAAGGGCAGTGAATGGGTTAAATATAATGGTGTTTTAAAGGATTATACATCAGAGTTCATTGAGTTGATTGATGTAGATTATGCTCCTGAAACAAGTGGCAGAATTGATGCTGATTTAATAGTTTTAAGGAAATATGGTATAGTTCGCAATTTAAGTGAGTAGAGATAATTTAAACAAAAATTAAAGAGGAAGTGATTTTAATGCCATTTATTAAAGTACAAACCAATCAAAAGGTAAAAAAAGAGGAAGAATTATTAAAAAAATTATCAGCTGAGATGGCAGAGCAGCTTGGAAAGCCAGAATCATATATTATGACAGCTCTGGAAGCTGAACTAAAGATGACTTTTGGCGGCAGCAAAGAAAAAACAGCATTTATTGAAGTTAAAAGTATTGGCTTAAAGCAGTCAATGACCGAAGAACTATCTCAATTTATTTGTGAATTTATTGAACAGGAACTGGAAATAGAGCAGGACAGAATTTATATTGAATTTGCTAATGTCCCAGGTGCAATGTGGGGCTGGGATAGAGGCACCTTTTAGTTAGAGGCCGAAGCTAAAGTCTGGTTAAAAGCAAAAAGCGGTTTATCCAATATTGTAATTAAAGAATTAATTTCTGAAGAAACCAGACCTCGGGTTTTAAAAGATGAGGATGGGATTTTACTTAATCTGCGGGGGCTAAATTTAAATTCGAAGTCAGATGAGGAAGACATGGTTTCACTGCACATGTGGATTGAACCCGGTAAAATAATTACTACCCGCAGTGAACGAGTTTTTACCATTGATGATATTGATCAGAGTTATCAGAAAGGTGATGGTCCAATGTATATTCTTTCTATTGTCAGTAGTATCTTTTTACTTTTAAGTTTTTTAACCGGGCTATTTGGCATTAACATTGGTGGTATGCCAGGGACTGAAAGTAATGCAGCCTTTGGAATTTTTTCAATTTTAATGCTGGTGATTATTGGGTTCGAATACTGGTTATTTAAGCGAAATGATTGGATTTAATAAATCTAAAGTGTTAAAATCTAAACAAGAACATAATATCAAATATTAGTTTAAATTAAATAAGGTTGGTGTCTATTATAATGAGAGATTTAAGTCTTTTAACAGATTTTTATCAGCTGACGATGGCTCAGGGATATGCTGAAAAGGGAAAAACAGAAAATGCAGTATTTGACCTTTTTTACAGAGAAAATCCCAGTGGTAATGGTTATGCTGTTTTTGCCGGTTTAGAGCAGATTATCGAATTTATAAAGAATTTAGAGTTTAGAGAAGATGATATTAAATATTTAAGAAGTCAGGGATTTAAAGAAAGATTTTTAGATTACCTAAAAGATTTTGAATTTACAGGGGATATTTATTCAGTTCCTGAAGGTAGTGTTGTGTTTCCTAAAGAACCAATTCTTAAAGTGGAGGCATCTATTTTACAGGCCCAGTTATTAGAAACTCCACTATTGAATTTTATCAATCATCAGGCTTTGATTGCGACCAAAGCGGCCAGAATAACAGAGGCAGCTCAGGGTAAAAATGTGTTGGAATTCGGCCTTCGTCGGGCTCATGGTCCAGATGCGGGGGTCTATGGAGCAAGGGCAGCAGTAATCGGGGGCTGCTCCGGGACTTCCAATGTTTTAACCGGCAAAAAATTTGGAGTTAAGGTCAGCGGAACTCACGCCCACAGCTGGGTGATGAGCTTTGAAAGTGAACTGGAATCTTTCCGGACCTATGCTGACAATTTTCCCAATAGTGCTATACTCCTGGTTGATACCTATGACACACTAAAATCGGGGGTTCCTAATGCAATTAAAGTTTTTAAAGAGATGAAGGAAAAAGGGATTGATTCAGAGCTCTTTGGCATTAGACTGGACAGTGGAGATCTGGCCTATCTTTCTAAAGAGGCACGAAAAATGCTTGATCAGGCTGGTCTGGAAGATGCTGTGATAGTCGCTTCCAATAATCTTGATGAAGATATTATTACTTCCCTTAATCTGCAGGGAGCACAGATTGACCTTTATGGTGTGGGAACAAAACTGATAACTTCTTATGACTGCCCTGCCTTTGGAGCAGTTTATAAAATGAGTGAATATAATGATCAGCCTAAAATTAAGCTTTCTGATAATATTGAAAAGATGACTAATCCGGGTAATAAAAAACTGATTCGGATTTATGATGAAAAGTATGGAGAAATCAGAGCAGATTTAGTTGCTCTTGAAAAAGAAAAAATTAGTGCAGATAAAGATTTAGTTTTATTTGATGCCAGAGATACCTGGAAAACTACTACCCTTGAAGAAGGTAATTATAAACTGAGAGAGATGTTGGAGCCAATTTTCAAAAATGGTAAATTAGTTTATGATTCTCCAACAGTGGCTGAAATTAAGGAATATGCAGAAAAGGAAAAAGAGAGTCTGGGAGCAGAATATAAGAGATTGACTAATCCTCATATAATGAAAGTAGACCTTTCAGATGAGTTATATGATTTAAAGCAAAAGCTAATTCAGGAAAATAAAATGGAAAAGTAAAGTTTTAAAGTTGTTTTATGGGCAAATTTAAAAAGGAGATATAATTATGGTCAGTAAAAAAGAAAGAGCAAAAGGAGCATTGATGGGTGCTTTTATCGGTGAAGCTCTTGGAGTTGGACCTCACTGGTATTATGATTTAGAAGAAATGAGGGCTGAATATGGTGACTGGATTGATGATTATACTGAACCTAAAGCTGACAGGTATCATGGGGGCCTTGAGGCGGGAGAAATATCTCAGGCTGGTATTTTACTGAAAATGATGGTTGAACATTTAATTGAAAATAATGGTTATGATCAGGCTGCTTTCTGTAAAATGATGGACGAAGACTTTTTGCCTAAAATCTCTGGGAAGGCGATGGCTGGCCCGGGAGGATATACAAGCCAGTCAATGCGGCATCTCTGGCGGGCAAGGGTTAAAAACGAGCTGCCCTGGGATCAGTCTGCAGGTAATGCAGATACGACTGAGGCAATTGAAAGAAATATTGGGCAGGCAATTTTCTATGCAGATGATCTTAAGGCTTTAAGTTTGAATATAACTGATAATACTGCTTTAACTCAGGCAGATAATTTAATTGCTTCTTTAACTGTGGCTTACAGCTCAGTGCTGGCTATTTTGGTTCAGGGGGAAAAACTTGATCCTGAAATTTCTAAAAAACTTATGCGGGCTGTCGATCGAGGGGAATTACCTTTTCATAAGGTGACTTCTGATAATTTAAATCCCCCCGCTAAGGATAACACTGTTAAAGAATCTGATCTCTATGGTGAGGGAATCTTTGCTTCTCCTGATGGATTGCTCTCACCTTCTTATATGGCTCGAGCAGCTGAGGATCAGGATATAATAATTGAGCCTGCCTGGAAGGTTTCAATTGTTTATGGAATGCCCTGTGCAATTTATCATATGCTGCCTGCTGTCTACTATCTAGCGGCTAGATTTAAAGATGATTTTGAAGCAGGAGTGCTCAATGCCCTTAATGGAGGCGGTCAGAATCAGGTGAGAACAATGCTGACTGGTGCTTTAATCGGAGCTCAGGTCGGTTTTTCCAGGATCCCGGCTAGATTTATAAAGGGTCTTAAGCAGAAGAATGAGCTGCTCAATTTAACTGATAAACTGGTAGAAAAATGTAAATAGATGACTTTTGAATATAAAAGCTGTTTTGATAGTTATTTAAGCTGTCAGAACAGCTTTATTTTTTTCTTAAATTAATAAAAAGCTCAAAATATTTAAGGTATTCTTCTGCAAAAACACTGTCTTTTAAATAAATAAAATTAAATTCTCTTTGAATATTAAAATCCTTAATCTTTAAAGCTGAGATTTTATTAGCTTCTAAATATCTTTTAGCAGCGGCCTGATACATAAAAGAAATTCCTTTATTCTCCGAGACCAGAGCTTTAATCGCATTTAGATTACCAATTTCTATAGTGCTGGTAAAACTTTTAGGATTTAAATTATTTGTATAAAGAATTTGTTCTAATATTTCTCTAGTTCCTGATCCATTTTCTCTTAAAATTAGGCGAAAATCTAAGAGTTTATCCATTTTTATTTTCTCTCTGCTTAAGTTTGAGTCAGCAGAGCAGATTCCAATGAATTTTTCTTGACTAAAAAGGTGATATCCAAACTTTGTCTTGTCAAAAAAACCTTCTAAAACAGCAAAATTAATTTCTCCTGCTTTTAATTTTTGGAGCAGAGTGGCTGTATTTTCAACCAGCATATCAAAATTAAGCTCCGGATTTTCTGTCATTGCCTGGTTTAAAATATCGGGCATTACAAATTCTCCAATAGAGAGAGTAGCACCAAACTTTATGTTTTGCTTAGGTGATTTATTGCTGATAGTTTGTGCAATTTTTCTACTGTCAGCAATCATCCTTTCTGTATAATGATATAGTTTTTTACCCGCCGCAGTTAGATTAAGTTTTTTGCTGCTGTAATTAAATAATTTCACCCCGTAATATTCTTCTAAATGTTTAATGTGCTGGGAAACAGTGGGCTGCGTAATATGTAGTTTTTCTGCAGTTTTAGTGTAGTTTTTGATCTGACAGAGCTTCAAAAAAGTTTGGTGTCTAAAATCTATCATTCTTATCTCCCTTCTAAATATTTAAATGACTTTATAATATAAAATCAGATTAGCTATAATTTAAAATTATTGATTTATAAAATATTATAATTTTATTTTATCTATAATTTATTATAAAATCAAGAATGTAAACCATAAGGGGGAAGATAAAAATGAATAAACTTAGTGATTATTTAGCAGGAATCATCCTTACAATTTTATTAGCTTTGACTGCTAAAGCTGTAAGCAGCTATATACCAATGCATTTGATCAGCGGCAGTGTTCTGGCACTGATGCTGGGAATGCTTTTAAATCCGATTATACGAGAAATTTCTATTTTCAATACAGGTATCAATTTTGTTTCCAAGAAAATTTTAAAAGCTGGAATTGTACTGATGGGTCTTACTTTGAGTTTTTCTCAGGTTTTATCTGTCGGAGGTTATTCATTAATTGTGATGACTTTTACTTTGCTGACAGCCTTTGGGGGAGGGTATTTATTTGGCCGCCTTTTTAATATGAACTGGAAACTTTCAAGTTTAATTTCCGCTGGAACCGGTGTCTGTGGGGGGTCTGCTATAGCTGCGGTAGCTCCAACAATTGAGGCGGACAACAGCCATATTGCCTATGCTATTTCTGCAACCTTTATTTTTGATGTGCTGATGGTAATCTTATTTCCTCTAGCAGGAAGATATTTGGGGATGAGTGATTTAGGTTTTGGCCTCTGGGCGGGAACAGCAGTTAATGATACTTCCTCAGTGGTAGCAGCTGGCTATGCTTTTTCAGATGCCGCTGGTGCTTTTGCTGTGATAGTAAAATTGACCAGGACTCTTTCTATAATTCCGATAGTAATGATTTTTTCATTTATCAATGCTAGAGAAAACAAAAAACTGGGTGTAAGTGGAAATGAACAGAGAGAAAAAGTTGAAATTAAAAACATATTTCCCTATTTTATTCTTTTGTTTTTAATGATGGTGGCAGTAAAAAGTACAGGTTTTATCTCAGCTGAATTAAGCAGCAATATTGCGTCAATATCTAAATTTATGATGATTATGGCTCTAGGGGCAATTGGTCTGACAACTAATTTTAGTGAAGTATCTGATTCTGGTATCAAGCCATTACTGCATGGTTTTATAATATCTTCACTGGTAGTTATTGTTTCATTTACAATTCAGCTCTTTATTGGTCAGATCTAGCATTTAAATTAAAGTAGAGCTAAAGTAGAGCTTATGTTAAGATTAGTATAGAAGAAGTGATAGAGTAAAAGCCTGCTTGCAAAGCTCGGGTATGAAGTTACAGCAGCAACGAGAAAAACTGAGGCAGAAGAACATTTCAATAACTTAGGGGTAAAAAATATTATAGATAGAAAAGAGATTGATGATGATTCCGGTAAAATGCTGGCCGGAAATTTAAAAAATCTATCATTAATTCATATTTTCTTCACATTTTTATTCTAGAATTAATTCAAAGTAAAGACGACAGGAATGGTAGAGTTTAATATTTAACAATTACGATATAAGCCTTGACAGAACTAATCCTGAGTGTTATACTATGTTTAAGATACCTAATAGGGGTATGTTGAGAGTTGATTTAAGTTTAAAGGAGGATAATTAAATGAAAAGAATTTTAATAATTACTTTAATTATATTGGCAGCAGTTGGTATTGGAGCTAATATTGTTTCTGCCCAAGCTGGATTTGGACCTGGAATGATGTGGCCGGGCAAAATGGGACCGGGGATGATGGAATCAGTTAACAGTGAATATGAATTTTTAGTAAAAATGATACCACATCATGAAGAAGCAGTTACTAAGGCTAAAATTCTAAGAGATAATACTAATCGAGAAGAAATGCGAGAATTTGCTAAAGATATTATAGAAATTCAGACTCAGGAAATTGAAGAAATGGAAAAATATCTGGCTGAATGGTACCCGAATAGAACAAATAATTATCATTATCAGCCAATGATGGGAGATTACCAAGGATTGTCTGGAGAAGAACTCGATTATTATTTTTTAGAAGATATGATCTTTCATCACATGGGGGCAGTAATGATGTCTCAGCAGTTAATAATGCAGGGTTTGGCTGAACATCAATCAGTATATTTACTTGCCAGAAGTATTAGAGATAGTCAGCGACAGGAAATTTTCATGATGCGTGATTGGCTGGATAAATGGTATTAAATAGATTTGAGTAAAATAAATTTATTTAAATAAGAATTAACATTATTTCATACTAAAATATTGAATTAGGAGGTATAGTTATGATGGGTTATGGCCCTGGAATGATGGGAGGAGGATTCTCAATAATCTTCTGGATAGTAATTATTGGTGTGATTTATTATTTCTTTAAGGAATATAATAGACATAATCACCACCGCCATGATGATCGTGGAAATGGTGATCCTCACAATAATGGGCACAGTAATTTTGATGCTCATAGAGATAGCTTTAATAGAAGAAAAGAAATAGAATATAACAATAAGGAAGATAGTGCAGGAAAAATTGCTAGAGAGCGTTATGCAAAAGGTGAAATTTCTAAAGAAGAGTTAAAGGAGATCCTTGATAATTTAAATAATTAAATCTAAATTTTTATAATATAAATGGGAGGAATAATAATGAGTAATTATGGTATTAAAAAAACAGTAAAACTTTCTTATCAAGAAACAGTGAAAAAAGTAAAAGATGAACTAAAAAAAGAAAGTTTCGGTGTTCTGGTAGAAATTGATATGAAAAAAACTTTTAAAGAAAAATTGGATAAAGATATGAATAATTATGTTATACTCGAAGCATGTAATCCTAGCTTTGCCTTTGAAGGTATAGCAGAGGAGCCTGAGCTAGGTCTTTTACTTCCCTGTAATGTAATAGTTTATGAAACTGAGACTCAGGAAGTTAAAGTAGCAGCAATTGATCCAGAAAAAGCACTTGGCATGTCAGGGAATAAAAGGGTCAATGAAATAGCTAAAGAGATTAAATCAAGACTTGAAAGAGTAATAAAAAGTATTTAAGTTAATAATTATTTCTAATATAACCTGTTTGACTGCAGTTATAGTTTTAACTGTGGTTAAACAGGTTTTTTGTTTTAAATATAGTTGTTTAAGAACACTGTAAATGTTAAAATTTAAGTGATGAGTATTAAAAATCATATTGTTTAATTGAGGGGTTTATAATTATGGAAGAAATATTAAATATTGAGCAAAAAGAAATAGATTATTTAAAAGCAAAAGATAAGCGGATGTCAGATTTAATCGAAAAAATTGGAAAAATAAAAAGAATTTGTATTCCTGAACCATTTACTGCGCTATGTCGGAATATTGTTTATCAACAACTTTCATCTCAAGCTGCCGATTCTATCTGGGTTAATTTTAATAATAAACTTTCGGAATTAACTCCAGCCGCTATTATTTCAGCCAAAAAAAGTGAACTCAAAGCAGCAGGACTTTCAGAGAGAAAAATTGATTATCTTAATAATTTGTCAGAGGCTGTTCTTAATAATCAACTTAAGCTATCAAAACTTGGTGAGATGACAGATCAAGAAATTATTGAACAATTAATAAAGATAAAAGGAATTGGCCGGTGGACTGCAGAAATGTTTTTAATTTTTTCACTAGCTAGAAAAAATGTTATCAGCTTTAATGATTTAGGGATTAGAAAAGGTATTCAGTGGTTTTATGGTTTAAAAAATGAACCTTCTAAAAGGTATTTTAAAAAGTTTAGAAATAAATTTTCAACATATAATACAGCAGCTTCTTTATATATTTGGGAGGTAACTACACAAAATCTTGATCAGATTTTTAAAAGTGCTGAAGAATTAACAACTGATAATAAAGTGGTATATTATGATTCACCAATTGGTTTAATAGAGATTCAGACTGATCGAGGAAAGCTTTTGAGTCTTAATTTTCAAGAAGTTAAACGCTACCCAGAAGAAGAAACTGCCCTTTTATCAATAGCCAAAGATCAGCTGAATGAATATTTTAGGGGAAAAAGGAAAGAATTTGACCTACCACTTAAGTTAGAAGGTACAGATTTTCAAAAAAGTGTTTGGAAACAGCTTCTAAAAATCCCTTATGGAGATACTTTTTCTTATAAAGAAGTTGCAGAAGCAATAGAAAATAATAAAGCTTACAGAGCAGTAGGTAATGCAAATAATAAAAATAGTATACCGTTAATTATACCCTGCCATCGAGTAACAGCGAGCAATGGTAAAATTGGAGGGTATGGAGCAGGAGTCTGGCGGAAAAAGTGGCTTTTGAAACATGAAAAAGCTAATCTATAATTTTTTTGAAGCTGATATTATTAATTTTGGTAAATTTTATAAAGGAGAAGGAAAATGACTGAAATAGAATTGTTAATTGATTTTCATAAAAATGCTAAAAGACAGGGGCCAGGAAGTTCGGCTGATACATTAAAGGCCTTAAATTTAATAGGGATTAGCAAAAACAAAAATCTTAAAATTGTAGATATTGGTTGTGGTTCCGGTGCTTAGACAATTACTCTTGCTGAAAATATTGATGGTCAGATAACAGCAGTTGATCTATTTCCAGATTTTTTGAGAAAGCTTGAAATGAAAGCAGAAGCAAAAGGATTAAAAAATAGAATTAAAACATTGGAAAAATTAATGGATAAATTAGATTTTGAGCAAAAAAAAATTAGATATCATCTGGTCTGAAGGAGCAATTTATAATATGGGTTTTGAAGCAGGGATAAAAAGCTGGAAAAAGTTTTTAAAACCTGGCGGTTATTTATCAGTAAGTGAAATTACATGGTTGACTGATAAAAGACCAGAAGAAATTGAAAAATATTGGAATAATGAATATTTAGAGATTGATACAGCTTCAAATAAATTTAAAGTTTTAGAGAAAAATGGATTCACACCGGCAGGATACTTTTATCTACCTCAATCCAGCTGGTTGGACAATTATTATAATCCAATTGAAGATCGTTTTGAGAACTTTTTAAAAAGGCATAATCATTCCAAAACTGCAGAAAAAATTGTAGAAAATGAAAAAAAGGAAATTCAAATATATAGAAAATACAAAGAATATTTAAGCTATGGCTTTTATATAGCAAAAAAAGTTGAGAACTAACTTAGCTAAATAAGGAGGAAATCAAATTAGAAAAAGTGATGGTAGAGGAAAACATACTACCACTCATCGAAAATTAATTGTTTTAGAAAATGGATCTATAGTTATTGATACTCCTAATATGAGAGAAATTCAGCTCTGGGGTGAAAGTGATAGAGTTAATGAAAGTTTCTTAGATATTAAAAAAATAGCTAAAAATTATAAATTCAATGACTGTCAGCATGACTCAGAACCAGGCTGTGCTGTAAAAAAAGCTATTAAAGAGGGGAAGTTAGCTGAAGCAAGGCTTGCAAGCTATAGAAAGTTGAAAAAGGAATTATTGTATTTAGAAAGGAAAAAGAAATATGGAGCTGAATATGCAAATAAGTTAAAATATAAAGAATTAATGGGTTTGTAATTTGACAAAATAAAAATAAGATGATATTCTTTATAATCAATAATAATAAAAATTTAATAATTCATCAAGAGTGGTGGAGGGACTGGCCCTTTGAAACCCAGCAACCTACCAATATGGTAAGGTGCTAAATCCTGCATTTCAAAGAAATGACAGATGAGAGGACTATTAAAACCCTCTCATGAGGGTTTATTTTTTTTTACCACTTTTGCTATTAATAATCGTAAAAGTGGTTTTTTAATTATCTTAGAATTTGATGAAATTATTAATTAATCAGCAGGAGGTGAAGAAGTCAAATTTAAAAGTACTTATTGCAAATAGTATGATAATAAAATTTAATTAAATTTTAAAAAAGTAGAGGAGAATTTAAATTATGGAAAAAGCAATTAAATCAATTTTAATCAGCAGTGGAGTAGTTTTAGTAGTGGCTTTATATTTATTTATAGCAGCAAATACAGTAATGGCAGCAGATCCAATCTTAAAAGTTGGAGCAACAGCTGGTCCTTTTGCTCAAATATTAGAAGCTGTAAAGCCTGTATTAGCAGAAGAGAATATAGAACTTGAGATTGTTGAGTTCACAGATTATGTAACTCCCAACTTAGCACTGGCAGATGGTAGTTTAGATGCTAATACTTTTCAGCATATACCATATTTTGAACGTTTTAAATCAGACCGAGATTTAGATTTAGTTTCAGTCGCGAAAACAATTGTAATTCCAATCGCTATTTACTCTGATAAATATGAATCATTAAGTGAAATTCCCAAAAATTCAACTATAGCAATTCCAAATGACCCAACAAACGGTGGTAGAGCCTTATTATTATTTGAAAAAGCAGGTTTAATAAAATTAGATGATTCCGCAGGAATTAATGCTACAATTTTTGATATTGAGGTTAATCCACTTAATTTAAAATTTCACGAAGTTGAGGCTGCTCAAACTGCTAGAGTTATCCCTGATGTTGCCGCAGCAGCTGTTAATTCTAATTATGCTCTGGATCTTGGTATGAATCCCAAAGAAGATTCTATTTATATTGAAGATGGTGATTCACCTTACGTTTGTATAGTAGCGGTAAGGCCTGAAGATAAAAATGATCCTTTAATCAAAAAATTTGTAGAAGCTTATCAATCTGAAAAAGTCCGTAATTTTATAAATGAAGAATTTGATGGCTCAGTTATTCCAGCCTTTTAAAGATTATAAATATCAGTAGAATTCAAAAAAAGGAGTTATATTATGCCGGAATTAAATAAAAAAATTGATAAATTTAGTGATTCAGTGATTAGAAGAATGACAAGAATAGCAAATAAATATGATGCAGTAAACTTATCTCAGGGTTTTCCAGATTTTGACCCACCTGCAGAATTAAAAGAAGCTTTAAAAGATGTCGCTGGAGGAAGTATCCATCAGTATGCAGTTACCTGGGGAGCAGCAAATTTTCGAGAGGCTCTGGCAAAAAAACAGTCAGATTTTATGGGGATAGATATTGATCCAGAAAAAGAAATTGTTGTAACTTGCGGCAGCACAGAGGCTATGATGGCTGCAATGATGACAGTCTGCAGTCCAGGGGATAAAGTCGTTGTTTTTTCTCCTTTTTATGAAAATTATGCTGCTGATGCAATATTATCGGGGGCAGATCCTATTTATGTAAACCTTAATCCACCGGAGTTTGATTTTGATCCTGAGGAGTTAGAAGAGGCTTTACAGCAGGGAGTTAAAGCTTTAATTCTCTGCAATCCTTCTAATCCAAGTGGTAAGGTGTTCAGCCGTTCCGAACTAGAAACTATTGCAGAATTGGTAGATAAATATGATGTATTTGTAATCACTGATGAGGTTTATGAACATATTGTTTATCCACCAAATGAGCATCTATATTTTGCTTCACTGCCTGGAATGTTTGAGAGAACAATTTCCTGTAGTTCACTGTCTAAAACTTATTCGATAACAGGCTGGAGACTTGGTTATCTTATCGCACCTGAAAAAATAATTGATGGCGCTAGACAAATACATGATTTCTTGACAGTTGGGGCTGCAGCACCTCTTCAGGAAGCAGCAGTTACAGCACTTAATTTTGATAAAAAATATTATCAAGAATTAGAAAAAAAATATGGGAAAAAAAGAAAATTATTTTTGAGAGGTTTGGATCAAATTGGACTTAACTATACCAAACCACAGGGAGCATATTATGTAATGGTGGATATAAGTGAATTCAATTTTAAAGATGACTTAGAATTTTGTAAGTGGATGATAAAAGAAGTTGGGGTGGCAGCAGTGCCTGGTTCTAGCTTTTTTAAAGGAAATATTAAACATTTAGTGAGATTCCACTTTGCTAAAAAAGATGAAACTTTAAAAAAGGCTTTAGAAAGATTAGAAAAGTTACCAAAAAAAGCAAAAAAGAGAAACAATTAATATTAAATAAAGGAAGTGTTTTTAATATGCATTTAGTAATGGGTTCTCCTAATCGATATCTTCAAGAAAAAAATATTTTAATAGAAGCCGGTAATCATATTGCTCCGTTAGGAAAAAAAGCCTTACTGGTTGGAGATAATACTACATTAGAGATAGTCAGAGAAAAACTACATCAGAGTCTAACAGAAAATAAGATTGAATTTAAAGAGGAAGTTTTTGGAGGAGAGGTTACCAAAAAAGAGGCTCAGCGAATAGCTTCTTTAGTTGAAGCAGAAAATTTTGATTTAATCATAGGTATTGGGGGTGGAAAAGCAATTGATACTGCTAAGGCTGCAGCTGCATATTCTAAGCGAAAATTAATTACTATTCCAACCATTGCCTCTAATTGTGCTGCTTGGACTCCCTTATCAGTTTTTTATGATGAAAATGGTAGTTTTGAAGAATACATTATTTTTCAATATAGTCCGGCACTTGTTTTAGTAGATACTGAAGTTATTGCTAATTCACCGTTGAATTATTTTAAAGCTGGAATCGCTGACACAGTTGTTAAATTTTACGAAGCACGGGCTTCTGCAGCAGATAAAGAAAAAAACAGTCCAACAAGGGCAGCTCTAAAAATTGCTGAAGAGTGCAAAGATATCCTATTTGAATTTGGTGTTCAGGCTGCAGAAGATATGGAAGAAAAAAAACCGACTAAAGCCGTTGAAAAAATAGTTGACAGTATAGTTGCACTGGGAGGAATGGTTGGTGGTATAGGCGGTGATAATTGTCGTATTGCAGCCGCTCACGCTGTTCATAATGGCTTAACAGCCCTTTCTGAAACCCATGATTTACTACATGGGGAAAAAGTTGCCTTTGGTACTTTAGTACAGTTAGAATTAGAAGATAATGAAGCAGAATTTGCTGAATTATTAGTTCTGCTTAACAATTTAGAACAACCTATTACTTTAGCTCAACTGGGCCTAGCAAATGCAGACAATAATGATTTAGCAAAAGCTGCTGCTAAAAGCTGTGCACCAGAGGAATCTATTCATAATCTTTCTTTTAAAGTAACAGAAGAAGATGTTTTAGAAGCTATTAAAAATGTTGATCTTAAAGCTAAAAAATTTCTTGAACAATAAAATAAATTATTAGGAAATGATCTCCTTCCACTTTGAATTTAATCTTTTAACCAATATTCTTTCTTGAAAGACCTTGTTTTATTGCTTATTAAATGTTAAAATTTGATAGATGAAATTAATAAAAAATAAGCAAATGTTAGTATATAGGAAGGTGCAAAAATGAAAGAAAAGTTTATTGCTGATTTGAAAAAGACAGGAAAAAATGGTATAGAAGATCTTTTATCTTATTTAAAAGAAATTGAGTTTTATGATAAGCCGGCAAGCATCAGACATCATTTAAATGTTACTGGTGGTTTGTTGGAGCACACCGAAAATGTTAAAAAAGAATATCTAAAATTAAATGAAGAAATAAACGCGGGTATTCCTAAAGAAAATATGATCATCCAGGCTTCAATACATGATCTTGAAAAATGTTTTGCCTATACATCGGAAATGCAGAATACTATTACTGAGGGGCAGAATAATTTTTTAAGAAGTTTGGTCAGGGATAATATGGATTTGTATAATACTTATGGACTTGACAGGTATGTAGAAAATAAGGAGTTTATTATTTCTAAGGAATATGCCAGTGATTTAATTAAATGGTTTAAAGATGGTAGAAATATTGCTCCCCCTGATGTGAGAAGTGACTGGAATTATAATGAAAACAACTTACCTTTAAATCATTCTATGAGAGCTATTTTAGAGGCTTCAAAGTTTATTGAACTTGATGAAAGAGATGTGCTTGCTATAACTTATCATATGGGACCTTATGGCCCTTTTGATGAACGAAAAAGATCAAAAGCGGAAGAACTTTATCCTGATGTAAGATTGCTTCATTTGGCTGATTCTATAGCAACCAAAAAAGAAGATATTGAAGCAGAATTAAGTAATAAATAATACTTAAAGATAAAGTAAGTTCAAAAAATGTGAGGAGATCATGTATGTATAACTTTTCAATTAGAATGTTAAGATTATTTTTTGGTTTATTTCTTTATGCCCTTGGGATAGTTGTTACAATGAATGCCAATATAGGTTTTGCTCCCTGGGAAGTTTTTCATAAAGGAATAGCAAATATTTCAGGATTTACAATTGGACAAATATCTATAATAGTTGGCTTTTTAATCTGTGTATTGGTACTTTTGATGGGGGAAAAACTTGGTTTAGGTACACTTTTTAATATGCTGATGATAGGTACATTTATGGATATGATTATATTTGTTGATTTTATTCCTCATATTAAGAGATTTTATTTTGGAGTTCCATTTTTATTCTTAGGTTTGTTTATTATTGCAGCTGCAACATATTTTTATATATCTTCCGGTTTTGGCGCAGGTCCAAGAGATAGTTTGATGGTGGCTATAGAAAAGAAAACAGGTTTTTCTTCAGGATTTTCAAAAGCAATAATGGAAGCTGCAGTAGTTTTGTCAGGGTGGCTTTTGGGAGGGCCGGTTGGTTTAGGAACTGTTATTGCTGCTTTTGGAATAGGACTCTGCATAGATCTTATTTTTAATTTATTTAATTTTAAGCCATCTGAAGTAGAACACGAAACATTTGCCAAAACTTTTAATAAAATTTTGGATACTATTAAATAAAAGACAGTTAAAAATAAATTTTTGGCCTCAGATATTATGTCTGGGGTTTTAGTTTAGAAAAAATATGTTATTGGATTCAGGCAAAGAAAAGAAGAAAAAAATGAATTAAAAACATTGATTTACCACTGAAACTAAAGCGATCTTTAAAGTCCAACCGTGCTAAACAGAATAAAAAGAAACTGGGTACCAGCATTGAAGAACGGCCTGAAAGCGTTAATGATCGTAGCGAATTTGGCCACTGGGAATATGAAAAAAGATATTCATTTAAAGAAAGTTTCAAAAGTCTAAATCACAATCATAAGAATAAGTTATCAAAATTAGAATTGTCTTTTGTTTACTAATTACTATTATTAAAATTTATTATATTTTATTATTAACATTAGTTATAGAAATAAATAATATATATTCAGGAAATTAGACATAATATTCTATTAAATTAATTAAAAGAGGGTGTTAATAATGAAAGCAATTGTCATTGACCAGTATGGAGATAAAGATAAATTAAAAGAAAAAGAATTGTCAAAACCAGAACCAGATTCTGATGAAGTTTTAATTGAAATACACGCAGTAGGAATTAATCCTATTGATTGGAAGTTAAGATATGGCTATCTTAAGGAAAAATTTCCATTTGACTTCCCTATTGTTTTAGGTTGGGATGCAGCTGGAATAGTAGAGAAAGTTGGGAAAAATGTAGATTCTCTTCAAAAAGGTGATCGAGTTTTTGTTAGACCCGAACTTACAAATCGAGGAACTTATGCTGAATATACTACAGCAAAAGAGGATCTGGTCGCAAAAATGCCAGAAAATATTAGTTTTAAAGAAGCCGCTGCGGTCCCCCTTGCAGGACTAACTGCTTATCAAATTCTTGTGGATGTTGGTAATTTGGATTCAGGGGACAAGGTATTGATTCATGCTGGTGCCGGTGGAGTTGGAAGTTTTGCTATTCAAATAGCAAAAAATATGGGTGCCTATGTTGCTACTACAGCAAGTACAAAGAATGTAGATTTTCTAAAATCCCTGGGAGCTGATGAGGTCATTGATTATACAAAAGAGGATTTCTCTGAAGTACTTGAAGATTATGATCTGGTTATTGATACTCTCGGGGGAGAAATCCAAGATAAAAGCTTAACTATTCTTAAAAATGGAGGAATGCTTGTTTCAATTGTTGAAGAGCCTGATCAGGAAAAAGCAGAAAAACTTAATGTTAAAACTAAATTTCACTGGTTAATACCTGATGGCAAAGAGCTTGCAGCACTTGCTGAAATGATGGAAAATCAAACTTTAAAACCTGTTGTAGGAACAGTATTTCCATTTACAGATCAAGGTTTAAAGGAAGCTCATGAATTAAGTGAAACTCATCATGCCAGAGGGAAAATTGTTATTGAAGTTAGTTCATAAGATTTGTATTAACTTATGTGCTTTAGCTAATAATAGAGGCTAAGATTTATTTAAGTAGAAAATTTAATATAAGATCATCGTAATTGGAGATGATTCAACCTCAGAGAAACTTCATTTTTTAGTAGATAATGGAGTTTTCCTGGGGTTTTATTTATATCTGATAAATTAGATGACAAAAAATAAAAAAAGAATAGAATATTTAAATATTAATGGTGAAATAAATAGTAAAATAGATATCAATAAATTTTAAAAAATTTAATTTGAAGAAATTGAAGGTATACTTCTGTTTTGAATGAATTATATTAAATATAGAATTATAAAATTTCAATTTAAAAATAAATCAATTTATTTTGGGAGGTAATTATGATGGCTGAATTAATGTCAGGCAAAAAGGGAATAATTATGGGGGTAGCAAATAGAAAATCAATTAAAGAAAATTTCAAAAGAAGCTAAATTAAAATAGAAATGAGGGGTAGATACTGATGGCTTATTTAATCTTTAAAACTATAATTTCAGCAGTTATAATTGTAGCTGTGTCAGAAGTTTCTAAAAGAAGTTCACTTCTGGGAGCGGTTTTAGCATCACTTCCCCTGGTTTCTTATTTGGGAATCATCTGGCTTTATATAGATACTGAGAGTAAAACTCAGGTAGCTCAGTTATCAAGGAATGTTTTCTGGATGGTTATTCCATCCTTATCTTTTTTTGTAGTACTGCCATTATTATTAAATACTGACCTAAATTTTTATCTTTCATTAGCTATTTCAACGATAATTATGATTGTTGTATATTTTGGAATGGTCTTTATCCTGCAGAGATTTGGAGTTAATATTTAAATTTTCAATAATCTTAAATAGCAAACTGGAAGTTTAAAGGCTCAAATCAGAATAAAATTGAACTGCTGGAGAATATAAAAATATAAATTTCGCTTTTTTAAAACCCATGGTTCGGATGGAAAAAGAAGTTGAGTTTGATATAGAAGCTGAGCAATTTATAGCCCGTTATGACAGCAGTTTGGATACAGTTAAAGTTTTTGTTAAAGAAGAGGATGAGTTAATAGAAGTGGTTGTTTATGATGTTATGTGGTTTGCATGGCACGCTTATTTTCCAGAAACAATAGAGAATCTTATTCATTGAATAAAAGATTCAGTTGATTGATACTTTTAAAGGTAGTAATTTCTGATATTTCTTTTAGGGATAACCCTAATTTTTGAGCTGACTTAATAAACTTAAGGCGTTTCAGTTCCTTTGATGAGTATTGTCTGTACCTGGAGCTGTTTCTTGGAGGTTCAGGAATTAGTTTTTTCCGTTCATAATAAAGAACTGTTTCAACATTAGGAAAAAGGTTAATATAGTAACAGTAAAAAGCCTGGTTGAGAAAGAATTTAAAGAGAATGACTCTTATCAAATATATTTAAATCAGAAAATATACCGAGAAATCAATTACAGGAAACTGTTTAAATGAAAATCTTACTGGTAAATGCTGTCATCAAGCTCTGGCTGATGAACTACCATATGGTGGAACCTGTGCTCTTCGGGGTTGTGATCCAAAAAAAGTGTTAATTGGTCCAACTGAAGTTCACTATCATGCTGATCACCTTCTGGATAAAGGAATTGATCAGGTGCCTGAGATAAGTTGGGAAGATGTGATGAAATTTAAGCAGAAATTTGTAGATGAAATGCCACCCAAGATCGAGTCGGGTTATAAGAAAAAAGGAATAGCTATGTACCATGAAACAGCGCGTTTTCTTTCTGAAAATACTCTTCAGGTCGGACAGGAAAAAATTAGAGCCGATAAAATAGCAATTGCCACTGGTGCTAAACCGAGAGAACTTGAATTTCCAGGAGCAGAATATGCGCAGACCAGCACAGACTTTCTGAATATGAAGGAAATGCCGGATTCACTACTTTTTATTGGAGGTGGTTATATTGCCTTTGAATTTGCTCATATAGCTGCCCGCTGTGGTGCTGAAGTGACAATTGTCCACCACAGTCAAGCTCCATTGAAAAACTTTGAGCAGGATATTGTTGACCACTTGGTTAAAGTCACTGAAGAGCTGGGAATTAATCTCGTTCTGGAGACAGAAGTCTGCGGGATTGAGAAATTAGACAATAGCTATCGGGTTAAAGGAGAGACCAGCGGAGAATTTGATTTTTTTGAAGCAGAAATGATTATTAATTCAGCTGGAAGACCTCCAAAAATCTTTAATCTGGATTTAGAAAAAGCTAATATTGCTTATACTAAAAAAGGAATTGAAGTTAATGAGTATCTCCAAAGTACAACCAATCCCAGAGTTTATGCTGCAGGAGATGCTGCTGATTCTCCTGGACTACCACTGACCTCTCTTATATGCTGTAAAAGTTAGCAGTTTTACTGATAACTAAATAAAATTGAATATCTAATTTATGAATTAGAGTTTTCCTTGTAAATTCATTATCAATGTATTATAATTAGTTTAACATAAACTCGGATATTTAATATCTAAGTTAAAAAGGAGGCAGAAAATGGAATTAAATGAAAAGCAGCTTAAATTGTGTGAAGAAAATACCGAAGATTTTTCTAATTTAAAGGCTTTATTTATCAACTGTACTTTAAAAAAATCACCTCAAACCTCAAACACAAGAGGTTTAATGGATGTAGCAAAGGCAATTATGGAAAAAAATTTGGAAAATGATTTTACCCAGAGAAATACAACTTTTATGACCTGGAATTTAATGCACCTGGCCAAGATGCTTAAGGGAAATGATGGAATTACTGTCCACGGCAATCAGCGCAGTGCCTGGGATGCAGGCTGCAGCTTCGATCATCCAAATCCAGAATATAGATAGGAAATGAGATAAGAAAATATTTAAATTTAAAATTAGTTTTTGTATTGTGGAGGAAGAGTGAATCGAAGGAGGTCAAAATGTTAAAAAATAAATATATATATTTATTAATAATTACTGTTTTATGTTTAGGACTTTTAACTAATCCGGCAGCTGCTCAGGATGACAGTTTAAATATTGCTATACCTGGTAGGGCTCAGACACTTGACCCGGCATATCTGCAGCGGGTTTTATCTGACTGGCCGGTTATGAATTCAATTTTTAATGGGCTGGTTAAATATAAGCCGGGAACATTTGAGGTAGTACCTGATCTGGCTGAAGAATGGGAGATTTCGGAAGATAACACAGAAATTACTTTTCAGCTAAAAAAAGGTATCCAGTTCCATAAAGGTTATGGAGAATTTACTGCTGAAGATGTTAAATTCTCTTTTGAAAGAATAATCGCAGAAGATGCAAATTCACCAGAAGCACAGTCATTTATTAATCTGGAACGAGTTGAAGTTATCAATCAGTATACAGTTAAATTGATTTTGACACAGCCAATGGGAAGACTTTTCACTTCTACCTTACCTTTTAATGCCGGTTTGATTGTCAGCAAAAAGGCAGTTGAAGAGATGGGAAGAGAAAAATTTGCCAGCAACCCAATTGGTACTGGACCTTATGTTTTTGAAGAATGGGATGTCAACAATAATATAACACTAAAGAGAAATGATGATTATTTTGAGGTAGGGGCTGAATATGGTGAAATAGTATTTATGCCGATGTCGGATCCTACATCTCAGGAGCTGGCTTTACAGTCTGGAGAAATTGATATTGGACAGCTTACTCTTGATAATTTTGATCAGATAAGTCAGATGGAAGAGTTTGAGGCTGAAATTTATCCAGACCTGGCAATTCAGTATGTTGCTTTTAATACCAGTAAGGAGCCCTTAAATAATAAGAAACTAAGAGAAGCCTTAAGGTATATAATTAATCCAGAAGAAATTTTGATTGGAGCCTTTGCCGGTAAGGCAGAAAGAGCCAACTCAATTTTGCTTGAAGATATGACCGGTTACTGGCAGGCTCCTGATTTTAAGCTGGAAGACGTGGGAGAAGATTATGTCTGGAATCTGCTGGCAGAAGCGGGTTATCCCGAAGGAGAAGGTCTTGAGCTGGAGTATGTAACTGACGCCAATGAAGAAAGAAGATTAATTGGAGCTCTAATTCAGGATCAGTTATCACGCTTTAATATTGATTTAAATATCGAAGCCCTGGAGGTTGGACCAAAAATTGACCGCTGGCAGGATGGAAGTTATGATATTACCTATGCCAGATTTACCAACACTGTTGATCCAGGCTATAATTTTCAGTGGAATTTGAGTGAACAGCTTGGAAAGTGGAACTTGTTCCACTGGTCAAATAAGGAATATGATAATCTCTGGCAGGAAGCTGAAACTACCCTGGACAGTAATCTGCGGGCTGAAAATTACAAGAAAATGCAGCAGCTGATGAATGACGACTCGATTGGAATCTGGGTCACCCATGGAGTTAAAACACCTGCCTGGATTACTGAAATAGAGCCTGTTTTTTCACCTGATGGAGTGATTTTACCCTGGTTAATCAGCAATAGTGAAGAATAAAAAGTTATTAAAAGCTGGAGGATTATTATATGTTTATCTATATCACAAAACGCCTCTTATGGGTGATTCCGACTATTCTTACAGTCTTATTATTGTTATTCAGCCTCAGTTATTTACTGCCGGGAGATCCAGCTGATATTATACTTGGTCCGAGAGCTACTCCAGAAATGGCTGCAGAACTTGAAAGTCGACTTGGGCTTGATAACCCCTGGTACCAGAGTTATTTAATTTATCTACAAAATATTATTAAAGGTGATCTCGGTACTTCAATTTTTAGAGATCGCTCAGTATTAAAAGTCATTTTAGATGTTCTGCCTTACACAGTTATTTTAACCCTGGCCGGGATGGGCCTGGCTGTTTTTAACGGAATTTCTATTGGCCTCCTGGCAGCAAATTATAATAACAGTTATTTTGAAAAGTTTTTAACTATGCTTTCATTTATTACTGCTTCAACTCCAACCTATATTGCCGGGGTATTATTAATAGTTGTTTTTTCAGTTAATTTTAATCTGCTGCCCTCAATTGGAATTGGTGATGGCGGCTTATTAGACAGCATTCATCACTTAATTGGACCGGCGCTGGCCCTTTCGGTTGGCTGGACCGGCTATATTGCCCGTTTAACCAGAAGTTCAATGCTCGAAACTTTAGATCAGGAATTTATTCAGACTGAAAAATCATTTGGTATTCCCCGCTATTATATTCTCTACAAATATGCTTTAAAAAAGGCAATTAAACCTATCATTGCAGTAATAGGGCTTGGCATAGGCAGGCTGCTTGGGGGAGCAGTTTTTGTGGAAGTGATTTTTAACCGTCCCGGCCTGGGAAGATTGATTGTTGACTCGGTTAATGAACGCGATCTTCCTCTAGTTAGAGGTGGAGTTTTAGTAGCTGCCCTTTTATTTGTAGTTGCAAATCTAATTGCTGATATTTCATATGCCTATTTTGATCCCAGAATCAAACAAAAATAAACTGCTGGAGGTTAGACATGTTTAAGAGTCAGAAATTTTTTCGCTTTCAAAAAAAGAGTGCTAGAGTAATTAAAATAATGAAAAAAGATTACAAAGCATATCTCGGCGGCTCAGTAATCATGCTGATTTTGATTTCAGCTATTTTTGCACCCCTGATTGCTCCTGCTGACCCCTATAAAACCAATGTGACTAAAAGGTTGGAAGGACCAAGTCTGCAAAATTTGCTTGGTACTGACAGTCTGGGTAGGGATATTTTAAGTCGCCTTATCTATGCAGCCCGTCCGGCAGTTTTGGTTTCTTTTGGTGGGATTATTATCTCAGTAATTATTGGAATAATTCTGGGACTATTGGCAGCCTATGTTGGGGGAATACTGGAGAGTATAATTTTATTTATCTTTGATGTGATCAGGGCTTTTCCACCGATTATTCTAATTTTAGTTCTGCTTTCTATAATTGGGCCTTCATTATTAAGTGTAATAGTTATTCTTGGAGTGACAATTATGCCCCGCTATGGCAGAGTGGTCAGAGCAGAAACTCTCTCTGAAAAAGAAGAGGATTTTGTTGAGGCAGCCAGATCACTGGGAGCAGATAACTCCCGCATAATTTTTAAACATATTTTGCCCAATATTTTTGCTTCAGTTCTTGTCTTAAGTGGAATGGATATGGCCTCAATGATCATGTGGGAAGCAGGACTTTCTTTTCTTGGTCTGGGCTTACAGCCTCCTTTAAGCAGCTGGGGAGTAATGCTGCAGGAGTCATATCAGTATATTCAGACTGCTCCCTTAATGATTCTCTGGCCGGCTCTGGCAATAATGTTGACAATGCTAGGATTTTCGACTTTTGCTGAGAGTTTGAGGGTGGCTTTAAATCCAAAATTAAACCAGGAGGTATAAGTTCTTATGCCCGATAAAATCTTAAAGATAAATGATTTAGCAGTTGAATATAGAAATAAAGGGAAATATTTAAGGGTACTGCAGGATATAAATCTGGAACTTGACAGTGGTGAAATCCTGGCTCTTGTTGGAGAAAGCGGCTCTGGTAAATCTACTCTTGGAAAAACAATTTTAAGATTGCTGCCAGATTCAGCCAGAATAGCAGAGGGAAGTATATTTTTTAAAGGTAAAGATATCTGCAATTTATCCGAAAAAGATTTTAATGATCAGATTCGAGGTCAGGAAATGGCAATGGTGATTCAGAATCCTCAGAATGCTTTAAATCCAGTCTTTAAAGTGGGAACTCAAATTCTTGACGTACTGTATTTTAAGTCTAAAAAACAAAAAAGTAGAAAAGAACTAAAAAAAGAAGCGGTTGAAATTTTAAAAAAAGTTGGCATTTCAGATCCAGAATACAGATTTGGAGAATATCCCCATCAGTTTAGTGGTGGGATGAAACAGCGGGTGATGCTGGCTATGGCTTTTATCTCCAATCCATCTCTTTTAATTGCAGATGAGCCAACAACAGCTCTTGACCTGACAGTGGAGGCTCAAATTTTAAACCTATTATCCAATCTAGTAGATGAGTACAAAACATCTATCCTATATATCAGTCACGATTTAGGAGTTGTTGCCGGTTTAAGTGATAGGATTGCAGTGATGTATGCAGGGCGGATAGTTGAGGTTGCTCAGACCAGAGAGTTATTTGATCACCCCAACCATCCTTATACTGAGGCACTTTTAAAATGTCTGCCGGATTATCAAAAAACGGAAGAACTGCAGACAATTCCTGGGCAGGTTCCTGATCTTGATAACTATCCTCCGGGCTGTAATTTCCATCCCCGCTGCAGCTATAGTTTTGGCCGCTGTCGGCAGGAAGATCCCCGGCTTGAAGAAATAGCTTCAGAACATTTTTCAGCCTGTTTTTTAAATG
This sequence comes from Halanaerobium congolense, assembly GCF_004366375.1. Lineage (GTDB taxonomy): Bacteria > Bacillota > Halanaerobiia > Halanaerobiales > Halanaerobiaceae > Halanaerobium > Halanaerobium congolense. The sequence continues at coordinate 13,616 of NZ_SOEF01000014.1, read as the reverse complement.
ACCGTTAAGGAGATATAAAAATGGCTTTAGTTGAGGTTAAAAATTTAAAAAAATATTTTGTCAATAATGACGGCCTGCTTTACAAACTGGCCAATAAAGGTCCAATTAAGGTTAAGGCAGTTGATGATGTAAGTTTTAAGATAGAGAAGGAGGATACCCTGGCTGTAGTCGGGGAAAGCGGCTGTGGTAAGACAACAGTGGCCCGCTCTGTTTTAAGATTAATTGAGCCAACAGCTGGAGAAATACTTTATAGAGGCAGGTCAATAAATAATTTTGATAAACAGGAGCTGAAAGTCTTTAGAGAAGATGCCCAGATGATTCTGCAGGATCCCCGCTCTTCTTTAAATCCTCGCTTTATTGTAGAAGAGATAGTTTCCGAACCCCTATACATCCATGACCAGATTAAGGATGATTTAAATCTGCTGGATCGAGTCTGGGAACTGCTGGATCTAGTGGGACTTTCTAAAAGGTATTCTGAACTTTTCCCACACGAATTAAGTGGTGGTCAGGCCCGAAGAGTTGGAATTGCCAGAGCTCTTGCTCTGCAGCCTGAATTTATAGTCTGTGATGAACCAACTTCCGGTCTTGATATTTCGATAATGTCGGCAGTTTTGAATTTAATGAAAAAGCTGCAGCAGGAATATCAGCTGACCTATCTCTGGATTTCTCATAATTTACATGAGGTAAGATATATTAGCAATAAGGTGGCAGTAATGTACCTGGGTAAAATAGTTGAAATCACAGATACTGATACTATTTTCAACAATTCTGTTCATCCTTATACAGAAGCATTATTTTCTTCATTAAGAGGAATAAATGATGACTGGAATTATAAAGAGCGTGAGATAATACAGGGAGAGGTGCCAAGTCCAATTAATCCCCCACCCGGCTGCAGTTTTCATCCCCGCTGTAAATATAGTTTTGATAAATGTAAAAAGATAGAACCAGAACTCAAAGCAGTAGAGGCAGGACATTTAACTGCCTGTCATTTATATAATTAGAATTAAAGCAAAAAAGGAGACATTTTAAGTATATGAAAACTTCACGAAAAACGGATTATGCAGTCCATGCCTTAATGATCTTAGCCAGAAATAAAGGTCAGGAACTTTCAGTAAAAGAATTAGCAGATTTAGAAAATGTATCTTCATCTTATCTGGCAAAGGTAATGCAGAAATTATCAGCAGCTGGAATTGTAAGCTCTGCTGAGGGAAAAAGGGGGGGATATACTTTAGCTAATAATGCTGATAATATAAATTTAGCTCAAATAATGGAACTTTTTGAAGCTAAAGACAATGTATTTGAATGTGTTGATGATATTCACGGCTGTTCAATTAAAGATAGGTGTAAAATCCATCGTGTATTTGGAAGGGCCTATCAAAAAATGCTGGCTGAACTTGAACAGACAACTATTAAAGATATTATTGATCCTGAAATCAAATAAAAGAAAGGGATTGATCTGATGAATAAGCCAAAAATTGAAATCTATACCAAAACCTGGTGTCCTTACTGTAGAAGAGCAAAGGCCATGCTGAAAAGTTTGGGGCTTGATTATACTGATTATGATATTACAGATAATGAAGAGCTACAGCAGGAGATGGTGGAGCGGAGCGGTAAAAAAACCATACCCCAGATTTTTATAAATGATCAAAAAATTGGCGGCTATGATGATTTAATTGAGCTTGTCAGTTCTGGTGGCCTTGATGATCTGACAGAATTTGAAAGACCAAACTGCAGTGAAAAAGACTGGGATCTGGCTGTAATTGGAGCTGGACCGGCCGGAATGACTGCCTCAGTTTATGCGGCTAGAAAAGGCTTAAAAGTTCTGATGGCAGCAAGAGATATCGGAGGTCAGGTGCTGGAAACTGACACTATCGATAATTATTTACCAGAATATGGAACTTCAGGCCCGGATCTAATGCAGAATTTTTTAAAACATCTGAGAAACTATAAGATAGACACACTTTTTGGAGAGGAAATTACAGATATTAATCCACAGGCAGAAGGACACATTCTGCTTACAAAAAGTGATAAAAAAATTAAGACTAAAGCTGTTTTAATTGCTGCTGGAACTAAAAAGAGGCAGCTTGGAGTTCCAGGAGAACATCAGTTAAAAGATAATGGTGTGAGTTACTGTGCTACCTGTGATGGCTATATCTATGAAAATCAGCCGGTTGCTGTAGTTGGCGGAGGTAATTCGGGGCTGGAAGCAGCTCTGGATATGGCAAAGATTGCGACTGAAGTTTATTTAATTATTAGAGGAGAACAGCTCTCAGGTGATAAAAGTCTGCAGGATAAGGTAAATAACTCAGATAAAATAGAAGTCTGTAAATCATACCAGACAACTGAGATAAAGGGTGAGCAGAAAGTTGAATCTATAAGAATTAAAAATCTTAATACCGGTAAAGAACGAGAACTTAATGTAAAAGCTATTTTTATTGAAATTGGCTTAATTCCCAATACAGGTTTTATCTGTGAGCACCTGGATATTAATCAGGGTAATGAGATTATTATTGATGCAAATAATCAGACAAGTATAGAAGGGATTTTTGCTGCCGGAGATGTAACAGATATCAGAGATAAACAGATTATTGTTTCTGCAGCAGAGGGTGCTAAGGCCGCCCTAAGAGCCAATGAATATTTAAATTAAAAACTTGTAATAATTTTTATCATGTTTGAAGGAGTTTAAATCTTATTTCAAACTTCTATCTTAGCTGGAAGGAAATTTGAAATATTTTTATTTTGGATTAAACTCGGATAAAATTAATCTGAGTTAGAAGGGAGGATAATAATGGCATGGATAGATATGGTAGATGAAGATAAGGCAGAAGGTAAATTAGCTAAACTCTATGATAAGTTAAGTCGTTCTGGTAAAAATGAGGTGGCACATGTTCTAAAAGTTCAATCTTTAAATCCTGATCTTTTAGAGGACCATCTTAAAATCTATAAAACTATTATGTTCGGCAGATCAAATATTTCCCGCAGACAGAGAGAAATGATAGCTACAGTTGTGTCTGACGTCAATGAATGTCATTACTGAATAACACATCATGGAGCGGCGCTCCAAAAGTTGATCAGGGATGATGAGCAGGCAGATAAAATATTAAGTGGTGTTTTAGATGATTATAATTCAGCACCAATTAGTGAAAAAGAAAAGGAAATGCTTGATTATGCTGTTAAATTAACTAAAAAGCCAGCGTCAGTGAAAAAGGAGGATCTTGATAGATTAAGAGAATTCGATCTGAGTGATAGAGATATTCTTGATTTAAATCAGGTAGTTGCTTATTTTAATTATGTTAATAGAACAGCTGATGGCCTGGGAATAGAACTGGAAGCAGAGCATAAGTAGATTATTGAATTAAAAAAAGGTGCACAGTTAATTGCTGTCAGTTCTCAGACACCCAGTCTATATTATAAATCAGGACGGCAAAATAGAATTTGTCGATCTGAATGTAGATTATACTGTTCGTACAGAGCCTCAGACAATTATTGATAATTTATAAATTAGATAAATGGGAGGAATATAAAAATGAGAAAAAAATTAACTTTAATAACAATTGTTGTTCTGTCTCTTTTTCTATTAACAGCTTGTGGAGGTAATGCAGCAGACGAAAACCAGCAGGAAACGACTGATACTGTAACAACAGCTTCTATAGTAAATGAAAAAGCGGCTTTTAAAGAAGCTATTAGTACTGATGGAAACTGGATAGTCGCTATCTTAAATGATTTAACTTTTGAAGAAGAAATTGTAGTTGAAGGGACTTTCCATGATGGTGGTAATTCAGAAAATGATATTTATCGTAAAATTGCTGCTTACGCTCAGGATGATAATTATAACGTAACAGATAGATATACAATTACTGCTCCTCAAATGGTTATTAAAAGTCCTAATACAAGATTTCAGGCGGGAATCTTTGAAGGTGACATTATAGTTGAGACTAATGGATTTACTCTTTATGATGCTACTGTGGAAGGAAATATTTATTTCGCCAGTTCAGAATATAAAGAATCTGCAGAGATTACTGAAGCTAGTGAAGTCACGGGTGAGATGGAAGTACAGTAGTAAGTTAGAAATTAATCTGATTTAAATATCACTACTCAAACTCTGCATTTGTAAAAAAATAATTAATATGCGGAGTTTGAGTAATTAAAGAAGGGGAGTAGGAATTGCAGTTGATGGTCGTCCCGAAATTAATTCAGGAGTAATAAAGTACATTAAACGGGTTATGGACTCCAATCAGATGGCGATATTAGATACGTTTCAGGTAGAAGGTTATTCTCAATGCTTTAGCTGTGGCTATGGAATTGACTGTGCAGCTGGACGGTAGTAGATAGACATGGTTTTTTAGATGAGATGAAGGAAGAACATTTTCCTTTGAAATTTAAAGAACAAAAAGATAAAAAATTAGAAGCCTACAAAATTGCTAAAACTTTGGGTTCGATTTTAGAAGAACGTAAAAATTAAATTATTATCACTATAAGGAGTTGAATAAAATGGCAGACAAAAATAGTTTAGTTGTTTTATGGACAAGTGGTGATCCAGATGTAGCTAAAAAAATGGTTTTTATGTACACGATTAATGCTAAAAAAAGAGGGTGGTGGCAGGATATTAAATTTATAGTCTGGGGACCGTCCTCAAAACTGTTAAGTGAGGACAAGGAACTGCAGGAACAGATTAAAGATTTTATTGAAGCAGATATTAAAGTTGAAGCCTGTCAGGCCTGTGCTGATCAATATGGTGTTGCAGATGATTTAGCAGAACTGGGTATTGAAGTTAAATATATGGGAGAGCCTTTAACTGATTATCTTAAAAGTGATAGTAAAGTAATGACCTTTTAAATAGGATTATATCACAGAAAATTGCCTGAGTTTATTAAAAAAATTAAATTATGTATCAAAGATAACTGACAAGAATAGTCAAGATTAATATAATTGGGATGATAAATTGAATAATTAATTGTTTTTAATCAGGCTGGAGGTAAAACTCCAGCCTTTTTTCATAAGAGTTCTGGCCAGTATATTATAAAAGTAAGGCAGAATCCTATAATGTTTTTGAGCTTTTTTTGACACAATTAATCCTGAGTGTTATACTATACTCAAGGTACCCAATAGGGGTATAATGTATTTGATGATTCTGATTATATAAGAATAATATCATGATAATTTAAACTTTAAAGATAAAATTCATAATTTCTTCACATTTAACTGTTATCATATAATTACCCGGTAAGGGTATAAAGCATTTAAGAAAGAATTTGAAGCATTTAAATAACAAATCAACAAAAAGTATGAATTTCTAATACTAATGTTTAATAATGTTTAATAAGGAAGGAGCTATTATATGAAAATATTAAAAAGGATGAAGAAAGCATTTGAGGCAAAGATGAGTAAGTTTGTTGATGAAGTTGAGGACCCAGAGGAACTACTGGATATATCTCTGCAGGAAATGAAAGAACATTTACAGCAGGTACAAAAGTCATTACTGGAGCTAACTACAATCAAAAAAGGTCTAGAAAAAGACTTAGAAGATGTTAAAGATAAGGCAGAACTTGCCCAGCAGCAGGCACAGACTGCCATGGATATAGAAAAAGAAGATCTGGCCCGTGCAGCTCTAGAAAAAAAGGCGGACTTAAATGAAAAAACAACTGTTTTAAAAACGGAAATAGAGAAAATCGAAAATAAGATTGAGGTTATTAAATCCAATAAAAACACACTGGCCGAACAAATTAAAAAGCTGGAAATGAAACGGGAAGAGTTAACTTTTATAAATAAATCTGCCGATGCTCAGCTGGAAGTAAAAGAGATTATTACCGGGGCTAGTAATAATATTACTGATTTAAATGAACAGATAAAGAGAGCTGAAGATAAGATAAACAGGAAGGAAGCTAAGCTTTCTGCTATAGATGAGTTAGTTGCTGATGGTGAGTTAATAAATGATCTTAATTCGGGGGATGATATTGATAAGTCTCTTAATCAAATACAGCGTGATTCAAAAATTGAAGAAGAACTTGCTAATCTAAGATCTAAAAAGACGGGGGAGGCATAATAATGGGGTGTGGAGGAGGATTAAATGATCTTTTTCGAGCCTATGGCAATAGAGATAACAACAGAAATACAGGATATAATGACCGGCGGCAGGACGATACTCAGGAAAAGATTTCCCTAATAAAAAGATTATATGCCGAAGGCAGTATTGATAGAGATAGATATTATTCATTAAAAGATAGAGCTTATAATGGCAATCTTTCTTTTGAACAATTAATGAATATTAAAGAATCGACTCATGATAACAGAGATAACAGTTCACAAGATAATGAAACAACAGAAGATAAATCGAATAATAAAAACAATAGTGTTAATAAATATAAAGAAAAACTTAAAGAATTAAAGAGCAGCAAAGAAAAAGTTGAAAGTATTAGATTAAAGATTCAGGAACGCCTAAACGAATTACTCCAGGAAAAAGAAAAATCAGAAGAAGTGGCTGAATCAATGATATCTTCTAGTGAGGAAACTGCCAGAGAATATATAGAAAAAAAGCTTGATATTGAAGAAAATATACAGGTATTGAAAAAGAGAGAAAAAGAATTAGAAAAACAAATTGATGAGATTGACAAAACGATGAAGATAATAGATACAAAAATGCTTGATTATGAAGCTGTAAAATTACAGGAAGAATTAGAAAATATCAAAAAAGATATTTAGAAAGGGGTTTTAATAAATGGGATATTGTTATGGTTTAAACAGTTATGGTTCTGGTTTATTAGGTAGTTATTGGTGGATAATGCCTCTCTTATTCTGGGGTCTTATTATAACAGGAGTTGTGTTCTTTATCAGATCACAGAAAAACCGTGGTAGTCGAGAAGCATTAAGTATCTTAAAGCATGAGTATGCTTTAGGAAATATTTCAAGAGAAGAATTTATAACCCGCAAGAAAGATTTACAATGATCTTAAATGAATATTGATATAGATATTATCTAAAAAGGCCTTCTCTGATAATTATGAGAAGGTTTTTTCTATATAGACTACGTGAATTATTATAATCACATATTTGACAAAATATTTATAATGTGTTTTAATATAAGAAAAGAAAATATTTCTGTTGTCTAATCTCATTTGAGAACGGGGGACCCACTTTTTGGGGCGAATCTATATAAGAAGAAGACCTTTACTTCTAGCCCGACAGCTAACTCCGTAGACTTTAAATAAGGGACAGACTTGATGCCATCATTATATTCTATATTATGGTGAAATTTATTTATTGGCACTGCAGTCTATCTGTAGTGTTTTTTTGATTTTATAGAGCTTTTTATTAATTTTATAATTATACTTGTCTGGAAGGAGTAGAGAGAATGAAGATTAGTAAGAAAAACTTAACCCCGGCTCAGTACTTAGTTTTTGGGTATTTTATTATTATCATGCTGGGATCAATACTTTTAATGTTTCCGATAGCAACAACTGATGGGCAGGGTTTAGGAACCGTAGATGCAGTGTTTACAGCAACTTCTGCAACCTGTGTGACAGGTTTGATTGTTGTAAATACTAAAGAAGCATTTACTCATTTTGGATCGACAGTTATCATGCTTTTAATTCAAATTGGTGGGCTGGGTATCATGTCCATGTCTACTTTATTTGCCTTTATAATTGGGAAGAAAATTAGTTTAAAAGAAAGGTTAATTATTCAGGAAGATTTAAATCAATATCAGATATCAGGTATGGTGAGGCTGGTCCAATATTTGCTTGGCTTTACCTTTGCAATTGAGGGAACTGCTGCAGTCATCTTATTTACTCGCCTGGTGCAGGACTATCCTACAGGGAAGGCAATTTATCTGGCCATTTTCCATGCAGTATCCGCTTTTAATAATGCTGGTTTTGATCTTTTTGGAAACAGCCTGGAGAACTTTACTGGTGATATAACAATCAACTTTGTTATTATGGCCTTAATTATTCTGGGGGGGATTGGTTTTGGAGTTATGGTAGAAGCTTATAACAGAGTCAGGTTTAAAAAATCAACTCTACAGACTAAACTAGTTCTCGTCATAACATTAGCCCTTTTAATCTTTGGTTTTATTGTCTTTTTTGCTTTAGAATATGATAACACTCTCGCTGGTTTACCACTACTTGATAAAACACTGGGAGCAATGTTTTTATCTGTAACACCAAGAACAGCGGGTTTTAATACAGTCCCGACTGGGGCTTTAAAACAATCTTCACTTTTTATTATTATCATCTTAATGTTTATTGGTGCTTCTCCCGGCTCAACCGGTGGGGGAATTAAGACAACTACTTTTGGAGTAATGCTTGTTACTTTAAAAAACATGATTGTCGGTAAAGAAGATATGGAAGTATATAACCGCCGTTTTGAAAAAAAAATTATCTATGAGGCATTCACAATTACAATGTTATCTGCCGGGCTGGTTGTATTAATAACTACATTATTATTAGTGATCGAAGATTTTCAATTTATAGATGTTTTGTTTGAGACAGTATCTGCCTTTGGTACAGTAGGACTTTCAACAGGAATTACCGGTCAATTATCTGATATTAGCAGAGTTTTGATTACTATTACAATGTTTGCCGGTAGAGTTGGTCCACTGACACTGGCACTTGCCTTTGGTGAAAGGGTAAGAAAAGGAAAATATCATTATCCAACAGAAAAAATAATGGTTGGTTAATTTAGATAGGGGGAAAATAAATGAAGCAGTTTGTTGTTGTAGGTTTAGGAAGATTTGGAGTCAGTGTTGCTACTACTCTGGCTGAAAATGGACATGATGTTTTAGCGATTGACCGTGATCCAGAAAAGGTGCAGGCAATCAGTGGTGATGTAACTCATGCTGTAGAAGCTGATGCTACAGATGAAGAAGCATTAAAAACTTTAGGTGTCAGAAACTTTGATGTAGCAGTGGTTAGCATTGGGGATAATGTTTCAGCAAATATATTATGTACTTTAATTTTAAAAGAATTAGGTGTACCTTATGTGATTGTAAAAGCACCAGATAAATTACACGGAAAAGTTTTAAGCAAAGTGGGTGCAGATAGAATTGTTTATCCAGAAAGAGATATGGGAGTTCGAATTGCTCAGAATCTTATTTCTTCTAATGTTTTAGATTATATTGAATTTGCTCCAGAATATGGAGTGATTGAAATTTTAGCCAGTGATAATATGATAGGTAAAACTTTAAAAGAGCTCGAATTAAGGGCCAGTTTTGATGTCAATGTGATGGCAATTAAAAGAGGTGACCAGCTTTATATTTCTCCAGGGGCGGAAGACAAAATTGAAATTGGAGATAAGCTGGTTTTAATGGGGAAAAATGAAAATCTGGATAAAATGAGGGATTTCGGTAATTAAATTTGTTTCTTAAGGAAGTGTAAATTATGAATATAAAAACTCTAAAAGGGAAAATACTCCTTGGCTTTGCAGTTATGATCTTAATTTTGGCAGGAGTTGTTGGCTGGAGTATTTATAACTTCGAATCACTTTCAAATGCAATCAATGATATCTTAGTTGAAAACTACCGCAGTATTAAGGCCAGTGACAGTATGGTAGAATCAATAGAGCGCCAGGATAGTGCTCTGCTGCTGCTTTTAAGAACATCTGAAGAACAGGGCCAGGAAATATTCAGGCGTAATGAAAAAGAATTCTATACCTGGCTGGCCAGAGCAGAAGATAATATAACCATTGAAGGTGAGGGTGCAATTTTAGAAAAAATTAATGAAAAATATTTTAGTTTTGTATCTAATTTTGACCAATTCTATAATGCAGAAGAAGATCAGCGCTGGGAGATTTATAATCAGCAGCTGCTTCCACGTTTTAATGAGATAAAAAATGATATTCGCGAACTAAGGGAAATAAACAGACAGGCAATGGTAGAAGCACAGAGAAGTGCCAACAGCAGGGCCAATCAGGCAATTATTTATACTATTGTTTTGGCCCTACTTGTAATTGCTTTTTCTCTAATTTTTGCCTTTTATCTGACAAAACAAATTTTGCGGCCGATTAAAGAATTGGAAAAAGGGATCAAAAAAGTTGCAGATAGAAATTTTCAGCAGCAGATTGAAGTTGCCTCCGAAGATGAAATTGGAGTACTGGCAGATGAATTCAATGAGATGATTGCAAAACTGCAGGAATATGAAAAATTGAATGTAAAAAAGCTGCTGATGGAAAAAGAAAAGTCGGAAGCAGTAGTCAATAATTTAAGCAGTCCTCTAATTGTAACAGATCAGGATCATAAAATTGTATTAATTAATGAAACTGCTAAAGAATTATTTTCTATCAAACAGGATGTCATTAATACCCACTTTTTAGAAGTTATTCAGGCAGAAGAAATATTTGAATATATCAAAAATCCAGATGCAAAAGAGAAAAAAACCTTTAAGCTGAAGAAAGATGATAAAGAAAGGCATTATAGAATATCTACCAGGCAGGTAATTGATGAAGATGAAGAATACCAATTTACAGTTACTCTTTTGGAGGATATTACCCGCTTAAAAGAAATTGACAGTATGAAATCAGAATTTGTTTCAACCGTATCTCATGAATTTAGAACTCCCCTGACTTCAATGAACATGGGCTTAAGTATGGTAATTAATGAGGACACAGGAGAATTAAATGAAGAGCAGCGAGAGCTGCTGGAGGCAGCTTATGAGGATGTTGAGCGGCTGACAGAACTGGTTAATGACCTGCTTGACCTCTCAAAAATTGAATCAGGAAGAATTGAGATGGAATTTGATAAAGTAGATGTCAACGATATTATTGAAAAAACGCTCAATCCTTTTTATAAGCAGGCAGAAGAAAAAGAAATCGACCTCAAATTTAAACAGTCCGAAGATAATATTTTTGCCTATGCAGATCCTTCAAAAATTAGCTGGGTTATCTCAAATCTGGTTGGAAATGCACTCCGCTATGCAGATAAAGGGAAAATAGAGGTGGATGCAGAAATAAAAGGTAGAAGGGTTTTAGTTTCTGTAGCAGATAATGGGCCAGGAATTCCAAGAGAATATCAGTCTAAGATTTTTGATAAATTTGTGAGAGCAGGGAATGATAAAGACGAAAAGAGTGGTACAGGACTCGGCCTGGCTATTTCCAAAGAAATTATTACAGCCCATAATGGTAGAATCTGGGTGGATAGTGAAGAAGGAGCGGGCTCAACCTTTTCATTCTATATTCCCAGATTTGGTTATCAGGAGGGAAAAGATGAGTAAAATATTAGTTGTAGATGATGAAAAAAATATTAGACTTGTTGTTGGTAAAAGTCTGGAAAAAGCAGGTTTTGATGTTTATTATGCTGTGGATGGGGTTCAGGCTGTAGAAAAAGCTAATGACATAAACCCTGACCTGGTACTGCTTGATTTGAGATTGCCTAAGATGAATGGTTTTTTGGTTTTAGAAGCTTTAAAAAGCGATACTTCGACTGAAGATATACCGGTGATGATTCTTTCAGCATTATCAGAAGAAGATGATGTACAGAGAGTAATATCATTAGGTGCTGAAGACTTTTTAGTTAAACCAATCAGTCAGAGTGATCTGCTGTCAGCAGTTGAGGCTAATATACGTACGGAAGCAACTAATGGTCAAGAAGAAAAAGAGGAGGAAAATAATAATGAAGCATAAAGTGCTAATTGTAGATGATGAAAAAAATATACGGCTGACTCTAAAAACTGCTCTTTCTAAAGCAGGTTATGAGGTGGAAACAGCAGTCAATGGGGAAGATGGACTAACAAAACTAAAAGAAGAGGAAATTCCAGTTGTGCTGCTTGATATGAAAATGCCTGGAATGGATGGGATTCAATTTTTAAAAGAAGTAACTGATAAAGATATTGCGACAAAGGTGATTATGATTACTGGTTACAGCAGTGTAGAAACAGCGGTTGAAACCTTAAAACTGGGAGCTGTTGATTATCTGCGCAAACCATTTAAACCAGAGGAAATAATTTCTATAGTAGAAGATGTATTTGAACGGCATGAAATTGAAAACAGCGAAAAAGAAGTAGAAAGCTTTGACGACTATATAATGCTGGCTAAAAACGCAATTAACAAAAGGGATTTTTCGAAGGCAAAAGAAATGCTGCAGGAAGCAACCTCCTTAAACTCTGAAAAACCGGAACCATTTAATTTTCTGGGAATTATCTATGAGATGCAGCATAAACAGGCAGAAGCAATGAAGATGTACAGAGCTGCTCTGGCACTCGATCCTGGTTATAAACCTGCCAATGATAATATTGAAAGAGCTGGAGAAAGTATGGGCTCCATTGATTTAGATAATGTTAATTTTGGAGATGACGAGGAGGAAGAATAAATGTTTATAGTTATTGTGGGCTGTGGACGAACTGGTTCTATATTAGCAGGAAGTCTTTCCCGCTCCGGGCATGAAGTTGTTGTAATTGAGCATAATCCAGAATCGTTTGCCCTGCTGCCGGTTGATTTTTCTGGTTTTCAGATTGAAGGAGATGCAGCAGAGAATGATATTTTAAAAGAAGGGAAAATTGAATCTGCTGATCTTGTTATAATCAGTACTGGCAATGATCAGATAAATTACCTGGTATCACAGATGGCAAAACTAAACTTCGATGTACCCAGAATTATGGTCAGAACACTTGACCCGGCAGTAGAAAAAATGTACGAAACGGACGAAAGAATTGAAATCTTCTCTCAGATTTCTCTTTTAGCTGAAAATATGATCAATAAAATTGAGCGAGAAGGGACGAGGTAGACAATGGATATCATACTTGTTGGTGGGGATAAATTAATTTATCATCTTGCCAAAAAATTAATTTCAAAAGGTCATTTTTTAACAATAATTAATAGAGATCGAAAACAGGCGGAAGATTTATCCAGAGAAATCAATGCTACAGTTGTTTTTGGTGATGCAACCAATCAATCTGTACTGGAAGATGCAGGAGCTTATAAAGCTGATAATTTAGTTGCTCTAACTCAGAAAGACCATAATAATCTTTTTATCTGTAAGATGGCAATGGATTATTTTGGGGTGGAAAGAACAACTGCTTTAGTAAACAATCCTGAAAATGAGGAATTATTCAGCACTTTAGGTATTACTGGAATTTTTAATATTACAGATCTTGTTAGTTCGATTATTGAACAGAGTGTAGTTGCTGATGATGTCAGCAACTTGACAATGATTGAGGAAGGAAAATTAAGTATCTTTCAGGTAGAAGTTTCTCCTGACTCAGAAGCCTGCGGCAAAGAAATTAAGGAGATAGATCTGCCGCTGACTATAGTTTTAGGAGGAATAGTTCGTAATGGTGATATTACAATTCCCCGCGGCGGTTCTAAAGTCCAGGCTGGAGATAAAATAGTAATTATTTCTCTGCCCGAAGAGCAGGCAGAAGCCATTAAAGTGTTTGGTGGTGAAGAATAAATGAAATATAAAAACTTGCTTATTTCTCGCTATTATTTAATTTCAAAATATATTGGAGTTATAATTATGTTTGCAGGGGGTGCTATTCTTTCACCACTGCTGTTTTTAACAGCTTATCCAGAAGAAGCTGCTCTAGCACCACATTTTTTATTATATAGGAAACTATGCTTTTGCAGGAATGTGGATAACTTTGTAGAAAGATAAAAATATTATGAGCAAAAATAAATCAAAAAATCATCCAAAAA
>NZ_SOEF01000013.1 GCF_004366375.1 Halanaerobium congolense | reverse complement strand
TTTTTTTACCTGTCATGCTTTCACCTCCTCACTAATATTATACCATAAACAAAGAGGTTAGACAAACATTTGTTCTTGTTTTTAGAATATTTAATATCTAAATATAATACTTAAAATTCAATACCGTCTTCTCTTTCCTCGGGGCAAGCCCTCGAGGTTTGCGAGCAGACTTTCATTCTATCACATCTCATTAGTCCAATTGGACTTTCTTCAAACAAATTTTTATATTTTATTTTGCTAAATTCCAGTTTTTTATTAGTTTTATAATAACTGAATAAAAGTACTAAAATAATAAAAAAAGATATTAAGAATAAAGAAATAATAATTTTATTCTCTGCTAAAAATTTTATTTTTTCTGTCCAGTAATAACTTGAAATCCCCAGATTATTTTTTCTTTCTGGAGTTGGAGAAATAAAATATACCCATTTGGAAGGTTTATTTAATTTTCTTCCAAATGAAACATCTGTCATTATTTGAGGAAATTTAACTTGATTTACAATACTAACTCCATCAGGTTCTGTTAAAATAATCATTTCACCACTGCTGCTTAATTTGAAATTAGTATGCAGTTTCCCTTCACCAGGTTCCTCATCTGCCCAAATTAATAAATATCCTCCTGGAGGAATTATAAAATCTTTGTTTGGATCAAACTGCCAACTAGTTAATTTATCTGTCTTATCGCTAAGATAGTATCCTGATAAATTAAGCTCTTCTTCCCCAACATTTTTTAGTTCCAGCCAATCATTAAAATCTGAATCTTCATCTTTAATAGTCTCCTGGTTTGATGACATTATTTCGTTAATAATAATATCTTGAGCTCCAGCTCTAAAGTTAATTAAAAAAACCACTATTAAAATTATAAATACAATATTTTTATTTTTTAAATCCAATTATAAACCTCCCTCAATAAATTAAAATTATGGACAAAATATTAGAGATTCTATTTATATCTAATTTATTATTTTCATATTATTATATCATGTCTAGACAAAAATGTTTAATTAATTATATCTCTTATCCAAACATTAAAATTCACAATTTCAAGTTAAAAAGCTTAGCTTTATGATTCTTAAACAATATTTTTTAATTAAACTAAATTAAGCATATTATGTAATTTACTTAAACAAAAAAAAGATCTCGCTTTAAAATATAAATAATAAAGCAAGATCTAATATTAGAATATTCACTTTAACTTAAATTAGTTTCTAATTCTTTTTTTCTGGTTATTAATTCCTTTTCTTTTTTGACAATTCTTTCTTCATAGACATCTATCTTATAATTTAAACGGTCAAGTGACTGCTGCATTTTGTTTATTTTTTCAGCAAGTTTATCTCTTTCCTCAGTCAAAAGTTCTTTTCTTTCTTTAATAGTAGAATCTCCCTCTTGATATAACTTTAAATACTCAATTAAAGTATTAATTGACAGTCCGGCATCACGCATATATTTAATAAACTCTATCCAATTACAGTCTTCTTCTTTATAGTCCCGATTACCACTGCTGTTGCGCTTGATTTCGGGGATTAAACCAACTCGTTCATAATAGCGAAGTGTGTCTTTGGTTAGGTCAAATCTCTTACTAACCTCGGAAATTTGCATTATCTAACTCCTCTCTGGACTAATCATCTTAAAATAACTTGTACAGCTGTCTTCTAACAATATTTTCGCCTAACATCATAGTATATCTAAGAATTTAGGATTCTATTATGTTATTCTAAAGCTTCTCTAACATTTTTCAATTCTTTTCTAATAGGAATATCCTGGGGACAATGACTCTCACAAATTCCACATTCTATACAGTTTACAGCCTTAGCTTCATCTGCTAAAAACATCTCATATTGTGTTTTTGCTCCCTCTAGATTATTAAATAAATAAGCCTTATTATAAATGTCAAAATTATATGGTATATCTACTCCTTGAGGGCAGGGCATACAGTACCTGCAGCCTGTACAATTAATTTTCATTTTATCATTAAATACTTTTTTTGCATAATTAACTAATTCAATTTCTTGTTCAGTCAAGGAATTAACCTCTCCCTTTTGGGCAGTATTAATATTGTCTTTCACATGCTCCATGGCGGTCATCCCACTCAAAACTACTGAAACTTCTGGATGGTTCATTACCCATCTGAGTGCCCATTGTGCTGGTGTTCTTTTTACTGGTGCTTCCTCCCATTTCTTCATAATTTCCTCGGGCATTTCCCCGGCTAAGCTGCCACCTCTAATTGGCTCCATAACAACAATCCCCAGTCCTTTATCAGCAGCATATTGTAAACCTTCTTTACCCGCTTGATAATTCTCATCTAAATAATTATATTGAATTTGACAAAATGACCAGTCATAAGAATCTACAATTTCTTTGAAGGAATTAACATCACTATGAAAAGAAAATCCAGCATATTTTATCCTGCCATCTTCTATAGCCTGATCTAAAAATTCCTCTATACCTAATTTTTTTAAATTTTCCCAGGTACTTTTATCTAGTGAATGGAGTAAATAAAAATCTATTTTATCTGTTTCCAGGCGTTCAAGTTGTTCTTCTAATAATCTATCCATATCTTCTCTAGTTTGGACTAACCAGATTGGAAGCTTTGTTGCTAAATTTACTTTTTCTCGATAACCATCCTTTAAGGCTCTTGCTACAAATGGCTCGCTTTCTCCTGGTTTATCAAATCCTGTACCATGATAAGGATATGCTGTGTCAACATAATTTACTCCATTATCAATGGCATATCTCAGCATTTTTGTTGCTTTTTCCTCATCAATATTAGTTGGTTCACCATCAATAACAGGCAATCTCATACAGCCAAATCCTAAAACAGAAACCCTTTCATTTGTTTTTCCCATTTTTCTGTATAACATCTTTATCAGCTCCTATATATTTTTTAGCTCTTTTAAATAATCTAAAGCAGCTTCGCTCATGACTTCACCATACACTTTTTCTACTCCAGCAAGAGTTGTAATAACTGCAGCTGCTTTTCCAGTTTCAATAAATTTCTTTGCTTTTTCTAACACCTGCATTTTAATTCAACTCCAATTTATAGTTTGAATATTTTTTTACAGAATATACTATTATAGGAATTAAAATTAACTGTATTTATTATAATGAACTCAAACTTCGCACATAAATAAACATTTTGCAGGTGCGAAGTTTGAGATAATAATTAAAAGAAGTCAAGATAATAATTTATTAAATATCCAGCTCAGCTGTCCCCAACCGCTCTACCATTTCTGGATCACGGTGGGAAAAGAAGAGAGTCTCACCTGTATCAAGTTCAGATATTTTTTCAATATCTTCTACAGATAGTTCAAAGTCAAAAACATTGAAGTTTTCTTCCATTCTTGCTTGATGCACAGT
Source organism: Halanaerobium congolense (assembly GCF_004366375.1). GTDB lineage: Bacteria > Bacillota > Halanaerobiia > Halanaerobiales > Halanaerobiaceae > Halanaerobium > Halanaerobium congolense. The sequence goes on along the minus strand of NZ_SOEF01000013.1, from coordinate 68,212 downwards.
TTTAGGAATTACTACTACATCTCGCTGAATTAACCAGCGAAGTATAACTTGAGCAGCAGTTTTGTCATATTTTTTGCCGATTGCAGTTAATATCTCATTATTAAAAATATCATTTTTACCTTCGGCAAAAGGACCCCATGATTCATGTTGAACTCCCTCTTCCTTAAGAAACTTGTGTGCTTCTTTTCTTTGATAGAAAGGATGTGTTTCAATCTGATTAACAGCTGGAACTACTTTATTATGAATTATCAGATCCTTGACTCTATCAGGATAAAAATTACTGACTCCAATCGCTTTAATTTTACCTTCTTCATAAAGTTCTTCCATGGCTCTCCAGGAGCCATAAACATCACCAAAAGGCTGGTGGATTAGATAAAGATCAATATAATCAGTATCCAGCCTCTGTAGAGATTTTTCGAAAGCTTCTGTAGTTTTTTCATAACCTGCGTCCTGAACCCAAAGTTTGGTTGTCAGAAAAATGTCTTCCCTATCAACATTGCTGCGGTTGATTGCTTTCCCTACTGCTTCTTCATTCTGATAGACAGCAGCTGTATCAATCAGGCGATAACCTGTCTCCAGAGCGTTATATACACATTCTTCACATAGTTCCAGATCATCAATTTGATAAACACCATAACCTAAGATTGGCATTTCTAAACCGTTGTTTAGTTTTACTGTTTCCATGCTTTTAACCTCCATTTTTAATTTTTTATATCCTCTTATTTAATAGTTTATCACCTTGAGTTAACTCCAGGTCAAGCTTTTTTTGAAAATAATTTTTACCTGGTTGAAACATCCATTGTTTTGATAAAGTCAGTTTGAATATAATATTTTTAGATGATAAATAAAATTTTAAAGATATTGTTAGATAATTCAATACAAAGATTAGAGTGACCAACTGAATCTGATACGGCTTTATCTACTTTACTCTTCAATAGCTTTTTCTTTCCATCCACCTTTTTTAAACCAGATAACAGCAATAATTGAAGTAATAAAGTTGGAGAAAAACATCCCCCACCAGATACCATTTGTTCCCCAGCCTAAATTTATGCTAAGATAATGAGCCAATGGCAGACGGATTCCCCAGAGAGCAATTATTGCCAGGAGCATTGCAATAACAGTATTACCTGCCCCTCTGAAAGAACCGCCAAGAATAAATCTAATTCCAAGAAAACCAAATGAAAAACCGACAATCCGTAAAAATGATGTGCCTATTTTAATCACTTCAGGATTTGAATTAAATATAGAAATCACTGCTTTTGGAAAAAGATTAAATAAAAAGGCCAGCAGTGTTAATAAGAACAATATAATTCCTGTACTAACCCAGGCACTTTTTTCAGCCCTATCAGATTGTTCTGCTCCTAAATTTTGACCAACCATTGTCGTTGTTGCAGTCGCAAAACCTCTAGTAGGAAGCATAACTACCGACAAAATACGAGAACCTATCCCATATGCTGCAACTGCTATTGTCCCAAATTGAGAAACTATACTCATTAAAAGTGTCATTCCTAGAGCCACAATGGACTGTTCTCCCGCAGAAGGCAAACCCAAAATTAAGATCTTTTTAATTTCCTTAAAATCTGGCTTAAGTGAGTCCAAGGAAAGAACTAAACCCTTTTTACCTGTAAATAAAATATAGATACCAATAACTCCAGCAACTGCTCTGGAAAAAACTGTAGCAATAGCTGCTCCTCTAACTCCTAAATTTGGAATAAATCCGACTCCAAAAATTAGTAATGGATCCAAAATTATATTCAATATTGCAGAAAAAACAACCATTTTCATTGGTGTTTTGGTATCACCATAACCTCTAAGCAGAGCAGAAAATATAAAAAATGAAAACATAAATGGCAGTCCTGCAAAAATAATTGTTAGGTATGAAGATGCATCAGGTAATATCCCGGCGGGAGCTCCCATCAAATGCAAAATATTCTTGTTGAATAAAACTCCAATTGTAGCCAAAACAAGCGAAAGAGCCATTACAAAAACAAAAATCTGGCCTGTAATTTTATTAGCCATTTTCTGGTTATCAGACCCCATATACTGAGCAACCAGCGTAGTACCAGCGACAGTAATACCTCCACCTATGGATATCATAAGAAAAACAAGAGGAAAACCAACAGAAAGTGCTGCAACTGAGTCAGCTCCTAGTTTTCCCAACCAGAACGTATCAGCAAGATTATATACAACCTGCATAGTATTACCAATCATAACAGGCGAGGCTAGTTTAAAAAGAGTCCTGACTATTGGACCATTTATTATATGCTCTCTATTACCCAATTGTGGACTATTTATTATTTCTTCTTCTTCAAAATCCAAAGCTTCATTATCATCTACACTCATCTATATCATCTCCTTTTTCCAACAAACCTTTCAAATTATTACAAATAGAACTAATAGATTTAATTACTTCATCTTGTTCCTGCAAATCCAAATCAATCAAAGCCTTCTCCAGAAAGCTTTGACGTACATAAATCATTTTACAAAGAAGTTTATCGCCAGTCTTTGTTAATTCCAGCAATACTACTCTTCTGTCTTCAGGACTTCTATAGCGTTTTACAAATTTTTCATCAACAAGTTTATCCACTATAACAGTAAGAGTACTATTTGCCATATACATTTTTTTATGCAAAAAACTCATGTTAACCGGCTGGTTTTTCTTTATGTTCCAGAGAACTTTAAAACGCGGCATTGTTAATCCATTTTTCTTTAAATTTCTTTTAGTAAACTGCACTAAATATTTATTAATATCCCGGATAAGATTATCAATATCCCTGGTTTCTTTGTTTAAATTCATTATTTCTTGATTTAAATTCATCAAAAACCCCTCCTCATAATTAATATTATTAATATTTCGTGTCTATAAATATTTTATAATAAAAATATATTAATTGTCAAATTTATTTAAGTCTGATATAATTAATTAAACAGTTTTTATCTGACATGATATAATAAGACTATAAAAAACTAAACTGGAGGAAAAATTATGGATATTTTAAATATTATAATTGGTAAAAGTTGGGGTCAGAGAATTGTTGTGTTAGGTGCAGCTATTTTATATTCATATTTATTTATTACCAAACCTAATGTGGCAAAAAAAGGGGTTATTAATTCCTTTCAAACTTTTACTACCTTATTTACTTTAATTATAGCTGCTTTATTGATTTCACAAGCTATTGGATTACTGATTCCTGAAGAAAGGGTTATTGATCTCTTAGGAGAAGGTTCAGGTTTAAAAGGTATTGCCACAGGTGGACTTTTAGCTGGACTGTTACAGGGAGGGCCTTATGCTGCTTACCCTATCATTAAATCTCTTTATGATAAAGGAGCTCATATAAGTGTAGTAATAGCAATGTTATTGGGATATGGTGCTATTGGAATTGGTAGAGTTGCTTATGGTTTGATGTTTTTTGGACCTAAAATTGTAGGCCTTAGATTACTTCTAGCGCTTCCAGTGCCTATTTTAGCAGGGTTAATAGTTTTATTATTTGTTTAAAAATTACAAAACAAAAGCTTGACACAAATTTATTGAAACAAGTAGTTGATTAAATAAGCTTTCTGTGATATTTTTTTCTATAAGGTGTTGCATCATTTATAGATTAGGATTAGTGAATAAAGTTGTTTTATCTCTATTTGTATCACAGCATTGCTACGAAAAGGAGGTTAAAATGAAAAAATTCAGAATGACAATCATGTGCAGAGATCTTGAAGCATCAAAGAAGTTTTATCAGGATTTTGTTGGATTGAAACCATTCAGAGAACTCTCGGTAGGCGAAGAAACTCTGGGAGGGGCATCACTCTGCTTCTTGGAAGATGAAAGTGGGGAGATTGAAGTGGAACTTGTATGTGCATCCAAAGGTGACAAGTGCACAACAAAAGGTTTGGTAGCCTGCTTCTTCACAGATGAAGAAGGCATCGTTGCAAAACGGCAGCAGGCACTCGACATGGGATACAATGCTACAGAGATCAGAAAACCCGATGAGAACAGCACATATTTCTATGTCTATGACCCAGACATGCTATCAATTGAATTTAGAGTCAGATAACAGAAGGTCCAGCGAACATAGAAATAACAGAGGCAGAAATTGATTTCTGCCTCTGTTTAATTACAGCAAATTTTTTATAATCTTTTTTTGGTGCCAGACAGCAAATTTGGGCTCTCATGTTATTTTCGTATTTTTTAACGTCTCAGCTTCAAAACTATTTAATTTTCGCTGCCAGCTTTTAAAAAATTAGCTGGGGATTTTAAAGGAGGTATAAAGTAGTGCATTTACCGATTTATTTATTACCTGTGGCAGGACTTGTCATAGGGGTTCTAATTTCTTTAATAGGTGGGGGTGGAGGAATATTTTATGTTGGAATGCTGACAGGATTGTTTGCTATTTCAATGGATCAGGCTGTGTCTGTATCTCTTGCAACAATTATCCCGACAACCTTGGCTGCTTCAATAAGTCACTACAGGGCAAAAAATGTAAAGCCAAAAGCAGGATTTCTACTTGCAGCAGGCGGGATTGTTGGAGTAGTTGCCGGTTCCTATCTTGTCACAATTATTCCGGTCAAAGTTCTTAAAATAATATTTGGGATTTTTCTTCTAATCATGGGAATCGGGATGATTATTTCAAGAAAGAAAAAGCAAGATAAAGAAGAAATATCAGAAAACAGACAATTTGAAGAAGTTAATGCTAATAAAGGTAAGCCTATTTCAAAGCTTTTTATAGTAAAAGGCCTGATATTTGGGGTACTTGGCGGGCTAATGTCAGGTATGCTCGGTACAAGCGGCACACCTCCAATCCTTGCCGGACTGAACAGCATAGGTCTTTCCTCTCTGGAGGTAGTGGGCACATCAGTCATGGTACTCTTTTTTATAGCTATTACAGGAGTGATAACCCATAGTGCATTTGGAACTCTGAATTGGCTGTTGGTAATTTTGCTTGCATCTGGCACTATAACCGGTGCAATTTTTGGACCTTTATTGGGTAAGCGAATAAACAAAAAAACTTTGGAAAAATTCTATGGTCCGTTTTTTATTGGACTTATTTTATTAATGGCAATTTCGATGTTCTTCTAATATTTTGTCCTAAATGTAATTTTTTAAAAAGAAGTATTGAAATATAAATTCAAATTGATGTATAATAAAGTTAAGAAGAACATTTAGATTTGACGCAACGTAATCTAACAAAGGAGTGATATAATGAAAGTCAAATGGTGGGGACATTCTTCGTTTTTAATTGAGCATAATGGAATAAAGATTATTACAGATCCTTATGATGATAGTCTGCCTTATCAAAAAATAACAGATAAAGCAGATTATGTTACAGTTAGTCATGGACATTTTGATCATAATGCAGTTGAGCGTTTGGATGGGGATTTTAAAGTTATAGATAGTTCAAAAGGATTTAAAAATAATGAAATAGAAATAGAAGCTATAAAATCCTATCATGATAGTCATCAGGGAGAAGATAGAGGTGAAAATTTAATATATTTAATTCAGTTAGAAGATAAAAAAATCTGTCATTTAGGTGATTTAGGACATGATTTGGATAATAAAATCATAAATAAGCTTAAAAACATTGACCTTTTATTGATACCTGTCGGAGGAAACTATACTATAGATGCTGAAATGGCATATAGATTAGCTGAAAAAATTAATGCTAAATTAACTATTCCAATGCATTTTAAAACTGACATATTGGACTTTCCTATCACCGGAGTAAATAAATTCACAGATAAATATGATAAAAATGAGGTTGAATTTGCCAATAAATCTGAAATAAATACTGAAAAGATAAAAAATAAAAAAGTAATAGTACTTGATTATAATTAAATTTCAAAATTGGTAAATGATTGAATGATGTCAATTTAATCACCTCCAACTATTTTTAATAACGACCACCTTTAATGAGGTGGTCGTTATTATTTTTTACCTTATTCTGGTTTTAAATTAATCCTGATATCTACTCTTTCCTCCAGCCAGTTTAAAATATCATTGATCACTGTTTCTTTTTCTTCCGAATTCAATATTTCATGGTAGAGTTCAGGGTAGGTTTTTAGACTCTTATCCTCAGAAGCAATTAGATCATAGAACTTTTCCGAACAGCTTGGGTCAACTATCTTATCTCCCTCACCATGCAGGATTAAGACTGGATAATTATACTGATCAAGGTTGTCAACCAGCCAGGGTATTCCTTCGTCTATAAAAACAACTTTAACCAGTTTTAAAGTAGTAAATTCTGAAACATAAGGATCTTTTTTATAATCATCAACAACATACTCTGACCTCGAAACAAATTTACCGAGTTCATTGGGAAGTTTCATCTCCGGATTATCTTCGAGGCTTAGTTCTTCTAATTCGCTAAAGGAATCCAGCTTATTGGTAGCAGCAGCACTTAAGATCTGCCCATCTAGTTTATCCGGATACTTAATCCCATAACCGGCAGTAATAAAACCACCCATGCTGTGACCTAACATAAAGATCGGCAGCTCAGGATTTTCATTTTTGACCAATTCATAAACAGTGTCCGCATCATCCAAATAGGTATTAAAGTCTTCAATATAGGACTGAGCTCCATCAGATCTACCGTGGCCGCGATTATCAAAGCGATAAACCGAAAAACCTTCTCCATTCAACCTGCCGGCAAAATAATCATAGCGTCCCTGATGCCCATTTAAACCGTGAACAATGATTACTACAGCCTGAGGATCATCAACTAGATCCCGGCGCAGAAAAAGCTTCTTCGAATCAAAGGTCTCAATGAATTGACTATTATGCATTATAAAACCTCCCTATAATATTTTATCATCTTCTATTATTAATATTATTCATTTAAAAGAAAACTCCTTTAATTTTCAATCTTTAAAGTCTGCATAAATTTATTAAATCCACTTCTTCCCTCCTGATCATAATCTTCCTTATCATTTTACTTCATTTTTTGATATAATCTGTCAGTATCTTCTTTAGTACAGAGCTCAGTTCCCGAAGTCATTACTGCTGCTGATCCAGCTGCTAGTCCGTAATGAAATGAATTTTCTAAACTTTCTCCACGGGCTAAGCTCAAAACTATACCTGCAACCATGCTGTCTCCTGCTCCTACCTTGCTTTTAATGGGAACAGTAGGCGGCCGTTTGAACTCTGCCTGCTCACCATGAACTAAAAGGGCTCCTCCAGCTCCAATAGAAATCACAATCGCCTGACAACATTTATCTTTGATAAAATTTAAAGCTGCCTCTTTGATCTGATCTTCATCTTTTAATTCTCTGCCGACAAGATCCTGAAATTCGCCCAGATTTGGTTTAATTAAATATACACTTTCTTTAATTACTGCTTTTAAGGGGGAGCCGGAAACATCAACTATTACTTTTGCCTTTCTTTTTTTTGCAAAAGCAGCCATTTCTGTATAAATATCAGTGCTTACTCCCTGAGGAATACTGCCGCTGATTACAAAATAATCAGGAAAAGGATCAAGCTCAGTCATTATCTTAAAAATTTTATCATATTCCTGCTCAGTAATTTTAGGTCCGGGCATTCCAAATCTGTACTGCAGATTTGAGGCTTTTTCACTGATAATTAAATTTTCTCTGCTTTCTGCCTCAATTTTTATCGCTTTTTTATTTAAATTTTCTTCTGCCAGAAGTTTATCCAGTTTTTTACCGGTAAAGCCTCCTGATGTATAAAGAAGTAAGGAACTTCCTCCCAGTTTTTTGATGGCTCTGGAGACATTAATTCCACCACCACCGGGTTCGAATATTGGTGGATCACAGTAAAGCTTATCTTCTGCTTTGACATGGTCAACACTGGAACTCTTATCAATGGTCGGATTTAAAGTAAAGGTTGCTATTGTATTCATCTTAAGCTCCTTTCTTATTCTATGTTTTTAAACAACAGATGAATATTTAATTACTATTCTCTTCACTACCTTCTCCATGGGCATAACGGCTGGCTGCTGCTGAAGCAACTCCGGCAACTAAATCATCTAAAAAGGTATTAACCTTTCCATCCTGTTTTGTATCTAATTTCTTAATGATCCCAGTTTTTTCTTTGTCTAAATAACCGTAACTAGTTAGACCGATTGTTCCATATAAATTTACAATTGAAAGCGGCAAAATCTCGTCAATACCATAAAGTCCCTCATCTCGATCTATAATGCTCTGAATGGGCTCCGGCAGCATTTTCTTTTCAGCCAGCTCATCAATTGCAACCCCGGTTAAAATTGCATGGGCCACCTCTCTTTTTTTTAAAACATGATTTACATTTTTAATACATTCATCCAGCTTAATCTCCGGATTATATGGCTCCTGCAGTTTTTTAACGAGTTCTGCAATATTCTCAATTGTAACTCCTCTCATATTTAAAACTTCCACTGATTTATCATATAATTCCTGCATCGACTCATTCATCATAACACCCCTCATTAATTTAATTTTATCTATTAAACAAATTTTTTCTAATTAACTCTTTAAAACTATTATACAGTTTTAAATTACTGCTGACAACAAAGATGAAATGAACAAAATGTCCTTCGGACAATCTGTAATATAGTAAGGTTAAATTTTGTTGATAGCGGAAATTATGAAACTATAAATATTATCCACAACAAACCATCAGGTATAATTTCCTAGCTAATAAAAAAGTTCTTCCCGCTGCGAGAAGAACTTTTAGTTGGCAGTAAAATACTAACATAGATCTCTGCTTTTTAATTATTTAATTTTTCTAATCCAGCCCTCTGGAGCCTCAATTACTCCAAGCTGCATCTGAGTTAAAGTTTCATAGAGTTCTTTAATAACCGGACCAACCTTATTCATTCCATTAGAAAATTCTATCTCCTGCTCACCATTAACAATTTTTCCAATCGGTGAAATAACTGCTGCAGTCCCACAGAGTCCAGCTTCTGTGAAATTTTCTAGCTCATCAAATTCAATTCTTCTTTCAATAACTTCTAAATCTAAGTAATTTTCAGCCAGATAAATAATTGATCTTTTGGTAATTGAAGGTAAAATCGAATTAGATTTTGGAGTTACCAGCTTCTTATCATCTGTAATTAAAATAATATTAGCGCCTCCACTTTCTTCAATATAGCTTCTGGTGGCAGCATCTAAAAATAGATTTTCATCAAAACCATCTTCATGTGCTTTAACTGTTGTATTTAAACTCATTGCATAGTTTAAACCAGCTTTTAGATGGCCGGTTCCCCGAGGTGCTGCTCGATCATATTCACTAACGGTTAGAGTTATTGGTTTTGCTCCCCCCTTAAAATAAGGTCCAACCGGAGTTGAATAAAGTCTAAACTGGTATTCTTCAGCAGGGTTAATACCAATTACTGGGGTTAAAGCAAAGATATAAGGTCTTAAATAAAGGGAAGCTCCTGTTCCATATGGTGGTACCCAGTCCTGATTGGCTTCTACCACCTGATCTACTGCTTCTAAAAATCTCTCTTTTGGAAAGGGGGGGATTCTTAAGCCTTCAGCTGATTGAACCATCCTTTTTGCATTTAAATCCGGCCTGAATGTAACTATACTGCCGTCCTTAGCTGTATAAGCTTTTAAACCTTCAAATACCTGCTGACAGTACTGTAAAACCCCTGCACTTTCGTTGATTACTATATTAGGGTCAGAAATCAACTGGCCCTCACCCCAGCTGCCGTCCTCATAATTTGCTATGTACCTCTTGTCTGTTTCATGATACTGAAATCCTATGTTTTCCCAATCTAGATTTTTTTTAGTCATCTGCTATCTACTCCCTACTTTTTATTTTTATAAACTAAAATGTTATTATTATCATACCATTTTATTAACTATTATTGCAAAAAAAGAGACCAATTTTTGGCCTTTTATATTTTAGGAAACATAATCTTTATTTTTCTGCACCTTTCTCAACTTTTTACCTGCTTTTAAAAATTCACTTAAATAATCTCCAACTACTTCTAGATGCTGCTTTTCTTTTACTAGATCATCAATCAATTCTTTTATTTTTTCAAGTGAATCTATATTATTTAACGAAAGCTTAGCTACCAACTTTTTATCAACTAGCAGTTTGCTGCAGTTAATAAATCTAATTATGTCTTCCTCAGTAATTTGATTAGGATGACTGCCTTCAAGTTCTAGACATCTCCTGGCTGAAGCAATCTCTTCCAAGCTATACTTTTCTCGCAAAATGATAGCTGTTAAAATCTCAGCACTTACAATATCCGGATATAATGCAGTTCCAGAATCAACTTTAATGCGAGAAATTACACCCTTTCTAATCCAGTCCTGCAGAGTCAAATCCATATAAATAACCGGTAGTTCCTCTCCAATAACTTCTTCAACTAAATTTCTAGCACTGCTTAAGGAAATCATTTTTACCCAATCCTTTCCTGTGCTCTTAACACGGGTTGAGAAGATTATTTTATGTTGTCTACATCTCTAAAAAAATCCTTCAAATAATGCTCTGTAATTCTCCATTTTCTAGCAACCTTTTTGGCCTTTAACTCTCTTTGATTGATTAGTTTCAAAACAGAATCTCTGGAGATTTTTAGCATATCAGCTACTTCGTCTGTTGTATAAACCTTCATCTAAATCTCTCCTTTCTCTGTAATTAAATTATATCACACTCTTCTGTCTTTTTCAACTTTGAATACCTTTTGAATATACTTTGAAATAGTTTTAGAATTGTTTTGAACTTATTTAAATTTTGATTTAAATATTTAATTTATTATATAATTCTAGATATTAAAAATTAGACATTTTTAATAAGAACAAAATGTCCTTCGTGTAATACAGTAAGGTTAAATTTTGTTGATAGCGGAAATTATGAAACTATAAATATTATCCCCAACAAACCATCAGGTATAATTTCCTGGTATTATATAATGTTGATAGATAAGAAAAAAATCCCCGACTGAGCTTAAATACCCAGCGGGGATCCTGACTTTTATTTTAGTAATTTGTGGTAATCCTGGATTGCTTTCAGCTCATAGTCACTGTTAATTTCAGCTTCAATACCTGCTGCACTGGCTCGAGCAGCATTTGTAGTTGTAATATATGGTATCTTATACTTAACAGCTGCTGAACGGATGTAGCTGTCGTTTTCTATTCCTTCTTTACCAATTGGGGTATTGATTATCAGCTGAACTTCGCCATTTTTAATGGCATCAACTATATTGGGACGGCCGTGACCCAGTTTATTAATCAGTTCACTTTCTATTCCCTGCTGAGCCAGAAAATCACCTGTACCCTCAGTTGCCAGAATTTCGAAACCAAGCTCTTTTAATTTCTGGGCTGTGTCCACTATTTTCTTTTTATCCTTATCATTAACCGTAATTAAGACCTTACCTGAAGTTGGCAGCTCAAGTCCGGCTGCTGTCTGAGCTTTGTAGAATGCCTGAGCATAAGTGCTGGCAATTCCCATTACCTCTCCGGTCGCCTTCATTTCTGGTCCTAAAACAGCGTCGATATTCTCAAATTTATCAAAGGGAAATACCGCTTCTTTAACTCCGGTATAGGGAATTTCTTTTTCCTTTAAATCAAGTGAAGCCAGAGATTCGCCTAACATCAATCTAGTTGCCAGCTGTGCCATATTAATTCCTGTTACTTTGCTGACCAGGGGCACTGTTCTGGAGGCTCTTGGGTTGGCCTCAATAATATAGACTTTGCCCTGGTAGATGGCAAATTGGATATTCATTAGGCCGACAACATCTAAAGCTGATGCAATTTTAGCAGTATAGTCTTTGATTGTTGCAAGCTGCTCATCTGTTATCTCCAGTGAAGGGATGGCACAGGCACTGTCACCTGAGTGAATCCCAGCTTCTTCAATGTGCTCCATCACTGCAGCGACAAAGGTGTCTTCACCATCAGTTAGAGCATCAACTTCAGCTTCTAAAGCATCTTCTAAAAACTTATCGATTAAAACGGGATGCTCGGCTGAAACTTCTGCTACCTGTGATTCCAGATAATTTTCTAAACTCTTTTGGTCATAGACGATTTCCATCCCCCGACCTCCAAGAACATAGGAAGGTCTTAGCATCAGTGGATAACCAATATCTGCTGCAATTCGATGTGCTTCGGCAGCGGATCTTGCTATATCACTTTCAGGCTGTGGAATTTCTAATTCGTTCATCAGCCTTCTAAATTCTTCTCTATTTTCAGCAAAGTCGATACTGGCAGGTGAGGTTCCTAAAATATTGACACCTGCCTTTTCTAATTCTTCTGCAATATTAAGGGGAGTCTGACCACCAAACTGGACAATTACTCCTTCAGGCTTTTCCTTCTCGTAGATTCTTAAAACATCTTCAGTTGTCAAAGGTTCAAAATATAGTTTAGTAGAAATATCGTAATCTGTGGACACAGTCTCCGGGTTGCAGTTGACCATCACTGAATCATAACCTAATTTATCCAAAGTAAAAGAAGCATGGACACAGGCATAGTCAAACTCGATTCCCTGGCCAATTCTGTTGGGACCTCCACCTAAGATCATTACTTTTTTGGAATCTGATGTCGGGATCTTTTCTTCAGCCAGATTGTAGGAAGAATAATAGTATTCTCCCTCAGCTCCACTAACTTTGACTAAATCGAAGTTATCATTTTTAACTGCATATTTGCGTGCTTTACGCAGCTGTTCTTCATTGTGACTTAAAATTTCTGCCAGATATTTATCTGAAAAGCCATTTTCTTTGGCTTCCACTAAAACATCTGCAGGCAGGCGCTTACCCTTATATTTAAGCAGCTTATTTTCTAAGTCTACTAATTTTTTCATCTCATCCAAGAACCAGGTTGAAATAAAGGTGATCTCTTCTATTTCTGAAACTGCAGCTCCTTTTTTCAGAGCCTCATAAATTAAAAAGTGTCTTTCACTTGAGGGGGTTCTTAAGCGATCTAAAATTTCTTCTTTTTCCAGTGCCTGGAATTCTGCTATATTTCCAAAACCCGATCTGCCGATTTCCAGAGAGCGGATTGCTTTTTGAGCGGCCTCAGCATAAGTTTTACCGATACTCATTGCTTCACCTACCGCTTTCATTTGAGTCCCCAGCTTATCTTCAGCTCCCGGAAATTTCTCAAAGGACCAGCGGGCATATTTAACTACTACATAATCTCCACCAGGTTCATATTCGGAAAGATTGGCTCCATTGTAATATGGGAGCTCATCTAAGGTGATTCCGACTGATAATTTTGTTGAAATTCTGGCAATTGGAAAGCCTGTTGCTTTTGAAGCAAGAGCAGATGAACGTGAGGTTCTGGGGTTCATCTCAATAATTACAAGTCTATCTTCTTCCCGATTGTAGGCAAATTGAAAGTTGGCACCTCCAATAACTCCAATTGCATCTGCAATTTTATAGCTGTGCTCTTCAATTCTTTTTTGTACCTCTTCATCTATGGTCAGCATTGGTGCAACACAGAAACTATCGCCTGTATGTACTCCCATTGGGTCAACATTTTCGATAAAGCAGATTGAAATCTTCTTTTCATTTTCATCTCTGACCAGTTCAAGCTCCAATTCCTGCCAGCCTAAAACTGCTTCTTCGATTAAAATCTGATCGATCATGCTGGCTGCAATTCCATTTTCTGCAACATTTTTGAGTTCCTCCAGGTTGTAGACTAAACCTCCACCACTTCCACCCATGGTGTAAGCCGGTCTAACAACTACAGGAAAACCCATGTCTTTGGCTATTTTTACTGCCTCTTCTACATTATAGGCTGGTAAACTCCTGGGCATCGGAACATCCAGCTTTTCCATTTCTTCTTTGAATAAAATTCGGTCTTCTCCCCGCTCAATCCCTTCGGGCTGAATTCCAATAATTTCTACTCCATATTTTTCTAAAACACCTGTCTCATAAAGTTCTGAAGACAAATTAAGTGCTGTCTGTCCACCTAAATTAGATAAAAGTGCATCTGGCTTTTCTTTTTTTATTATCCGCTCAATACTCTCTGCTGTCAGCGGTTCAATATAGGTTCGGTCTGCCATTTCAGGGTCTGTCATAATAGTAGCCGGATTCGAATTAACAAGTACAATTTCATAATCTTCTTCCATCAAAGCCTTACAGGCCTGAGTTCCGGAATAATCAAACTCACAGGCCTGTCCGATTACTATCGGGCCAGAACCAATGATCAAAATCTTATTTAAATCTTTTCTTTTGGGCATTAATTCATCCTCCTCAAATTCTTTTGCCTTGTATATACATTTTAGATTAAATCCCATTTTCCTGCCTGAAGCTAAATGTTTTTAATTAATTTAATATTTGAATAATTTAAAAATAAATAAAAGCACCTGTGACTAATTGTTACCTTTTCATCAATCTCAAATTCTCTCTTATTTAGAGGATTAAATTGATTAACAGTAATTTCATTTCCATCTTATCTTTAACCGCCATATATTGTTATATCTTTTATTTGAACAAAATGTCCTTCGGACAATCTGTAATATAGTAAGGTTAAATTTTGTTGATAGCGGAAATTATGAAAACTATAAATATTATCCACAACAAACCATCAGATATAATTTCCTGGTATTATATAATGTTGATAGATAATAAAAAAACCGCCCTATATTGGACGGCTTGAGAGGTAAAAAGTCAATTGTTGATAACTAATTTCTTGAAATCTTCAGTCTGCTTTTTGATTGCAGCTTCGGTAGGCAGTCTTTCAATACTGGAAGCTCCAAAGAATCCAACTACATTTTCTGTATTTTCTAAAACGTATTTAGCATCATCTGGCATTGCAATTGGGCCACCATGACAGATAACCATTACATCTTCGTTTACACTTTTTCCGGCATCTGCAATTCTTTGAACTTTTTTAGCACTTTCTTCTAGGGTCAGAGCAGTTTCTGCACCAATGCTGCCGCTGGTTGTTAAACCCATATGAGCAACTAATACATCAGCTCCGGCTTCTGCCATTGCTTTGGCATCTTCTTCACTGAAAACATAGGGAGCGGTGAACATGTCGAGCTGATGAGCTTTTCTAACCATTTCTATTTCTAAATCATAGCCCATTCCTGTTTCTTCAAGATTCTGTCTGAATACACCGTCAATTAAACCAACTGTTGGGAAGTTCTGAACTCCTGAAAAGCCCATATCCTTTAGATCTTTTAAGAAATTGTCCATTAATCTAAAGGGATCTGTACCACAGACACCTGCCAGTACAGGAGTTTCTTTGGCAACCGGCAGTACTTCATCTGCCATTTCTACAACTATTCCATTAGCATCACCATATGGAAGCAGCCCAGCTAATGAACCTCTGCCTGCCATTCTGTAGCGGCCTGAATTATAGATAATGATCAAATCTACTCCGCCTTTTTGAGCAAATTTAGCTGAAATACCGGTTCCAGCACCAGCACCAACTACACTTTTACCCTTTGCAATTTCTTTTTCCAATCTTTCCCGAACTTCTTTCCGTGTAAAAGCCATTATTTAGTCCCCCTTTAAAATTTTAAAGATAATATTAACATTTACATGAATATGTGAAATTATAGTTTTAATTATCTTCTTCAATCAGTTCTATCATTTTTTTAGCCAGCGCCAAAGCATATTCTTCATCATTAATGTGGAGGTCTTTTTCAATAATTTCCACCTTTTCCAGATCAATATTTTTTCTCAATGTTTCAAATAACATCTTATCTTCATCAGGACCGTAAAAGGGCTGACCTTCTGCATCAATCATAGAAACACCTTTGAGCGGCAGGAACAATGCAGTTTTTGATTCAGCTTTATTTAATTTTTCTGCAATGATCTCAGCCAATTTCTTGTTTTCTGCAGCTGTTGTTCTCATTAAGGTTACTGTCGGATTATGCTTATATAAATTCCGATCTTTGAACTCTTTCGGTACTGAATCAATAGGACCAAAATTAACCATATCCAAAGCTCCTGTGGAAACAACCTGAGGTACTCCTTCTTTCCCAGCAGCTTCTAAACGATCTGGTCCGGCTGAAAGCACTCCTCCAACAAGTTCATCACAGAGTTCGGTTGTGGTAATATCGAGAACTCCACTAATAAATCCTTCTTCAACTAAGTTTTCCATTGCCTGGCCACCGGTTCCGGTCGCATGAAATACTAAAACTTCATAACCATGATTTTCTAAATAATCTCTTGCCTTTTCCACACAGGGAGTTGTAACTCCAAACATAGTTGCAGCAATTAACGGCCGTTTCTCCTTAGGTTCCGGTTTTTTGCCTTTAACCATCCCGGCAACAGCAAAGGCTGCATTTGATAAGATTTCAGATGATAAGGAATTAACCCCCAGGATATCAACAACAGAATACATCATTGTAATGTCTTTAGTTCCAACATAGGGTCTTGTATCACCAGAAGCAAGAGTTGAAACCATAACTTTAGGAATTCCAACCGGGAGTCTTTTCATTGCTGTTGTTCCAATTGTTGTACCAGCAGAACCACCCAGGCTAATTATTCCAGCAACTTTTCCTTTTTGATTAAGTTCTTCAACAATTTCTGCAGCACCATTCGACATGATTTCCATTGATCTACCCCGATCAGCAGCCTCAACCAAATCTTTTATATTGTCCCCACCAGCTTCTGCAACTTCTGACCGGTCAATATCAGGTTCAAAATATGGCTCTCCCAGCACCCCTGCATCAATGACAATTGTTTCTAAACCTTCGTTTTCAATAATGTCTTTGACATACTTGAATTCTTCTCCCTTGGTATCCAAAGTCCCAACGATAACTACTTTACTCAAGATAATTCCCCCCCTTAGGCTAAGGTTATAAAAACTAATGAAATTAATTAGCTAATTTTCTAACTATTCCAACTTTATTATACAGTCTGAGCTGTCTAATTACAAATTATAATAATTTTAAATTTAACTCTTTTCATGGTCCAAAGGGCAAATAAATTTTTAAATAAAAAACCCCCTCCATCAATTTAAAAATTCAGGAAGGGGTTCTATTTATATTATATTTTTATAATCATTTGAAAAATTCAATTTCATAATCAAGTTCTTTTAAACCTGACTCCAGATCATCTAAAAATAATTCTTCAACTATCGGGTCAGCTATTATTAGAGCTTTTTCTCCGAGCTCTTTAATATAGTCTCCCATTTCCTTAATTACTTTTTTGCCCTGAACATATTTTCCTGGTGATGTTAAAACTTTTATCATTAAAATCACTCCTTATGATATTTTTTTCACACTTTAATTATATTATAGTTATTTGGGTATGTCAAATTAGAGTTGATTAGAAATTCTAATAATCATAATTTTCTTCAACTTGTTTTTATCATATAATTCAAGCGGAGATAAATTAACAGAAATTCTTAGATCACCATCATATTTATTCTGACAGTTTGAAAGCTGTTTGAAGTCTTCTTCAATAACCTAATCTCCTATTTCTCTAATAAGAGAACTTTCTTCTGCAATTTTGATAAACCTCTGTGGAGAAACCAAGCCGCCAGTTGGGCAGATGAAATTAAAGCTTCTGCATTTCTACTGGAGTCAGGAAATTCTGCAGCAGTTCTTCCTTAATTTTGCAGGCTGTAGGTGTAGCAGCTAAACCAGCCAGAGAAGTTTCTTTAAGTGAATCTGGCAGAGCATCTCCAACTTTTTTCATTGCCACTATGACTTCATCAGCAGGGATTACACTTTTAACACCAGCTAAAGCCATCTCAGCAGCAGTTACTGCATTACTGCTTCCTGCGGCATTTCTTTTAATACAGGGAACCTCAACCAGACCAGCTACAGGATCACAGACTAAACCGAGTAAGTTTTTGAGTGCAATTGCGGCTGCAGCTGCAACTTCTTCATGACTGCCCCCCATCAAATATGTAATAGCTGCAGCAGTCATACTCGAAGCCGATCCACATTCAGCCTGACAGCCCCCAGCAGCACCTGAAACTGAAGCCTGCTTAGCAATTACAACTCCAATACCTGAAGCTACAAATAGGGCGTCTATAATTTCTTCCTCTGTAAAATCGTTTTCATCAGCCACTGTGATCAATGAGCCAGGTAGAATACCGCAGGAACCCGCTGTTGGACAGGCAACTATTTTACCCATAGCTGCATTTAATTCTGAAACCGCTAATGTATTAGCAAGAATTCTCGAAAAAAGATCTCCGGTAATATTTTTACCTTCTTTTCTTGCCTTTTCAATCTTTTTAGCGTCGCCACCGGTTAAACCACTCATCGATTTAACATCTTCTTTTAAACCCTTATCTATCGATTCCCGCATTACCTGCAGCGAATAGCGCATTTTATCTCTTACTTCTTTTTCACTTTTTTCAGTTAAATCTATTTCTCTATTAATAACAACCTGAGCCAGTGAAATATCATTTTTTTCAGCTATTTCAATTAATTCTTCTATTTTATGAAAATCTTCCATTTCAAAACCTCCTTAGACTAATGGTTTAACCAATTTTAAACTCTGAATCCCGGGAATATCTTTTAAAAGCTGTAATATATTTTTTTCCACCTTTTGATCTAAATTAATAATCGCAGTTGCTTGTTTTCCTTTTTGTTTTCTTAGAACTTCCATTTCAGCTATATTTAAATTATAAATCTGCAAAATTTCTGATATTTTTGCAATTAATCCAGGTTGATCATTATGGAAGGTAATTAAAGTGTAATATTCTCCCTTTAATTTAACCTCAGTTCCATTTAGCTCAGTTACAATTATATTCCCACCACCAATTGAGGAAGCAACAATGGTTGTTTTTATATTGTCTTGATCTATAATTTTTAATTTCATAGTATTTGGATGAACATCATCAAGATCTACCGGGAAAAATTCAAAGCTGAAACCCTCTTCTTCTGCCAGCTCAAATGAATTTTTGATTTTACTATCATCTGTCTTAAGTCCCAAAAGCCCACCAATAATGGCTTTATCTGTACCATGACCTCTATATGTTTCTTTAAATGAACCGTGAAAATATATTTTAATGTCTTTTAGCTTGTTATCAACAATTTCTTTAGCCAGATTCCCGATTCTACAGGCACCTGCAGTATGAGAACTAGAAGGTCCAATCATTACTGGACCAATAATATCAAAAGCACTTAAATTATCCATTTAACCACCACCTAGTTATGATATTTAAAATTTTTGTTTAAGTCTTACAATAATATTGTAGATTAAAGCCTTTTAAAAGTCAAGTTTAATCTCAAAAATTTTTGTAATCATTAAAAATTTTTTGTAATTAATTGAATAATTATGTTTCTGTTTAATTTTAATTGTATTTTATCGGGAATATTTTTGCTTTTCCTTATCTATATTTTTGTTTTTTTAATTTAAATCCATATGTTTAGACAAATTGCTAATAATTAGTTAAAGAATATAGGCAATTTCAGATATGACTTTTTCTAATACATCTGTTATAATAATATGTATAAAATTAGTAATTATTTAATTGGGGGGATTCAGATGGATAAAACAATTGCACTTATTTCTGCCGGTGGGAAACTTGACCTTTTATCTAAGACGCGTTCTAAAGCTGCCTTACCTTTTGCTGGTAAGTTTAGGTTAATTGATTTTACTTTAAGCAACTGCATTAATTCTGGTTTAGAGAACATTGGAGTTATAACCCAATATATGCCTTATTCTTTAAGAAAACATCTTGGAATAGGTAAACCATGGGATTTAGATCGAGCCAATGGTGGAATTACAATTCTGCAGCCTTTTAAAGGGAAAGCGGGAGAAGACTGGTATGTTGGGGATGCTCAATCTGTTTACAGAAATATTAGTTATATTGAAAAAAAGGCCCCTGAAGAAATATTGCTTTTACCGGGCCATTTAGTTTATAAGATGGATTATCAAAAAATACTAAAAGAACATAGAAAAAACAAGGCTGATTTGACTATTGCAGCCAATAATGTACCATATGCTGATGCCAAACATTTCTCAGTTTTGGATTATGATCAGAATAATAAGCTAACTGAGATTAAACAGGAAAAAGAACCAGCTAAAAATCTGGTCTCAATGGGAGTTTTCGTTTTTAAAAAAAATATTTTGGTTAAAGCTCTGGAAAAATACTGCAGTCAGGGGGCAGTAGATTTTCATTCAGAAATCATTCCTAAATTACTTGCTGAAAAGAAAAATATTTATATTAGAAAGTTTGAAGGTTACTGGAGAGATATTAGAAGTGTAAAATCATATTGGAAAACAAATCTAGAAACAACAGAAAACCTCCCGGAAATCAACCTCTATGATGAAAGTTGGCCAGTATATACCCGCAGTGAGGAAATGCCGCCAGTTAAGTTTGGCAAAAAAGAATGCTGCACAAAGTCTTTAGTCGCTAACGGCGCAATTGTTAATGGCCGAGTTGAGGATTCAGTCATCTCACCAGGAGTTTATATTGAAGAAGGAGTCTTAGTTAAAAATTCAATTATCTTAAATAACTGTACAATCAGAAAAAATGCAATGATCAATAAAACTATCATTGATAAAAATGTTGAAATCAAAGAAAATGTTCAAATTGGTTCAGGTAGTGACTTTACTGTTAACTCTGATGCTAAAACTACTCTAGAAAATGGTTTAAATTTAATTGCAAAAGATATAACTATTGCTAAAAATATTAAAATCAATAGAAACTGCCGGATCAATAGAAATATCAATATAGATGAATTTGAAAACAATGAAGTTAAGAGTGGAACCACGGTAGATTAAACTTTATTAAAAAAATAATTAAGTTTAGATAAGCAAAGCCGGACACTTAGTTGTCCGGCTTTGCTTATTATTTCAAGTTATTTAATAATTTTTACTGCTTTTTAATAATCTTCATTACTTATATATAATTTTAACCTTTTAAGATAATCAATATCATAAGGTGATTCTTCCTTAAATATTAAGGCTCTAATATAAGCTATTTTAGGACTTAAAGACTTTTCAGACTCTTTATTTTCTCCTAATGTTATCTGATAACGTCTCTCCTGGCTGCGGGTAATAATAACAAATGCATCTTCTTTGTCTGAAAGTGGATAAACATAATTTTTTGAATCAAAAACTTTTTCATCTTCAGCAAAGGCAATATAATAAAATTGATTTTTATTAAATTCAAAAGTTGCTAACTTATAATGTTCAATTATACTTTCCAGTCTCTGCTGATTTAACTGCAGTTCAATCCCCTTTAGATAGGCATTTTCATCAAAATCATTTTGAAATTCTTCTATAAAATTGCCATCCATTAAAGCATCTATATATTTTTTATCTGGCCAGTTGAGTTTATTTAATTTAAGATAAATATTATCGATAACTTCAATTGGCTGAGCAGATGCAATTAATCTGCTTTTATCAAAATCTTCTTTTTGATGCTGTTTAAACTGCTGTAAATATATATATCCCATACCACAGCTTTGATCACATGTAATATCCATATTTTCAGCCCCCTTGTCTATAATAATTCTCTATTTTTGAATAAAACCCTGCCTCAATTTAATATTTATTCTTTGGTTAAATTTATTATATCAAAATTAAGTTAAAGTTGAAAATTTTAAGATATATGTTAAGATTAATTGTATAAGATTTAAATTTATAATCATTATATTTAAGAGGTGATAATCAGTGTACATTGATTTTATTATTTCTATAACAGCATTTACCATTATATATTTTATACTTTTATATTCAACTAGATTCATTTTAAAAGATTTGAGTAAAAAACGGTATAAACAAATTAGAGAAAATCTTAAAATTCCACTACTGCTGACGATGTTAAACATCGCGTTATTAATTCCTTTCTACTATTTATCTGATAGCAGTAAATTTTTGAGTTTATTCAATCATTTCTTAAAAATAATTTTAATCTTTTTAATTAGCTGGTTTATTATTAGATTGATGCGTTTAATTAGGCTTTATCTTGATGATACTCACAGAATTGACAGCCACAATAACCTTAAAGCTAGAAAAATACATACTCAATACAGAATTTTAGAAAGGGTTATTAAAGTCTTAATTATTTTTATAGCTATTGCAGCAGCTTTAATGACTTTTGATTCAATTAAAAGAGTTGGGATTAGTCTTTTTGCTTCAGCTGGTGTTGCAAGTATTATTATAGGTTTTTCTGCCCAAAAAATTATTGCTTCTATTATAGCCGGAATTCAACTGGCTATTGCCCAGCCAATTAGAGTTCAGGATGTTGTCATAGTTAATGGCGAATGGGGCTGGATTGAAGAAATTAATTTAACTTATGTTGTGGTAAAAGTTTGGGACCGCAGACGACTTGTTGTTCCTACAACTTATTTTATTGACAATATTTTTCAAAACTGGACTAGAAAATCTTCTTTTATTTTAGGAACTGTTTTTCTATATACAGACTACACTATATCAGTTGATGCCATCAGAGAGGAATTAGATCGTCTTTTAGAAGATAATGAACTATGGGATGGAAAAGTCAAGGTAGTCCAGGTAACTAATGCTAGTGAAAAAACAATGGAGCTAAGAATTTTAGTTAGTGCAGATGATTCTCCAACTGCCTGGGAGCTAAGAGTATTTTTGAGAGAAAAATTAATTAAATTTATCCAGGATAATTATCCAGAAAGCTTACCGAAAACAAGAGTTGAATTTCCTGAAAACCAATAATTTAAATTTATATATTAAAATAAGGTAAATAAAGCTAAGAATAATCTTTAACAGCGGTTAAAAACTCCTCACCATAACGAGAATATTTAACTTCACCAACTCCACTTACCTCAAGCATTTCGCTTTTGTTCTGGGGTAAAAGTCTGCACATATCTTTCAAACTGCTGTCGTGTAAAATAATATAAGGTGGAACTCCTTCTTTTCGAGCAATTTCTTTTCTTAAATCCTTTAAAATCAAAAAGAGTTCACTATCTTCACTTACCCGCTGCTGTTTAGCTTCGATTCTTCTCTCAACTTCTAGCTCACCGTTCATTATCTGATATGATTTCTGATTTAGTTTTAAAAGTGGATATTTAGCTCCTGATTGACCGAGATAATCATCTGCTATTAAAAGATTTATTAAGTTTTTAATTTCCTTGATCTTATAATCTGACATAATAGCATAGGTTGAAAGCTGATCAAAATTAGATTCTAATATTTTTTTGCTTTTTGATCCTGCCAAAACCTTTGCTGTTACAGTAATTCCCCAGCCCTGATTTAAACGGTAAACACAAGATAAAATTTTCTGGGCTTCAACTGTAATATCCTGAAGTTGACGCTGATCATTACAGCTGCTGCAGTTATCACATTTTAAGGGTACATTTTCTTCACCAAAATATTTTAGGATATAAGCTCGAAGACATCTGCTGGTATGACAGTAATCAACCATCTGCTGCAGCTTTTTTAACTGCTCTTCTTTTCTTGGAGCGGCTGCATCAACCTGGTCAATTAAAAATTTCTGGATATGCTTATCACCGGGAGCATAAAGCAAAATACAATCTGCTGGCTCCCCATCACGACCTGCTCTACCGGCTTCCTGATAATATGATTCCATGTTTTTGGGCATATTGTAGTGGATTACAAAACGTACATTTGACTTATCAATACCCATCCCAAAAGCATTTGTTGCTACAACCAGCTGGATTTTATCATAAATAAAGGCTTCCTGAGCCTCTGTTCTTTCCTGATCTGAAAGCCCGGCATGATAGCGGGCAGCCTGATAGTTTAACTTCTCTAAAAGCTCATAAATTCTGTTAACTTCTTTTCTGGTTGCTGCATAAATTATACCCGGCTGATCAGAGTTAACCTTTAGATAATCCTTTAAGAACTGATCTTTATCAATTCCCTTACGGATTTTAAAGCTTAAATTTGCACGATCAAAACCACTTGTATAAATTAATGGGTTATCCATTTTAAGCTGAGTACTGATATCACTCTTAACTTTTGGGGTTGCTGTAGCAGTAAAAGCAGTTAAAACAACTTTGGTGTTTAAACGCTCAACAACCTTTGAAATATTTAAATAGCTCGGCCTAAAGTCGTGACCCCAGTGAGAAACACAGTGTGCTTCGTCCACTGCCACCATTGAAATATCTAGCCTCTGCAGCAAATCAAGAAAGCGATAAGAATTCAGTCTTTCTGGAGCGATGTAGAGTAGTTTATATTCTCCAGCTTCAGCTGATTTTAAACGTTCTTCCAGTTTTTGATTGCTAATCGAACTATTGATATAGCTGGCTGAGATACCCATTTCCTTTAAAGCATCTACCTGATCCTTCATCAGTGAAATAAGGGGAGAAATTACAATAGTCAGCCCCTCAAAAATTAAAGCTGGAATTTGGTAGCAGATAGATTTACCTGAACCTGTTGGCATCACTGCGGCTGTATCCCTGCCGGCTAAAATACTATTTATAACCTTTTCCTGTCCTTTTCTGAAACTATCATAACCATAATATTTTTTTAAAATTGTGTCTATATTGTTAATTTCTGCAGACATAAAAAATCCTTTCTCTGCTATATTTAGTAATTTTTAAATTGAATCTGCTAATTTAATTTTCTTTCTAAGTTAATCTTCTATAAAAATTTCATAATCTCTACCAGCCACTTTTAAAGCTGAATAATAATATTCATCATAACCATTGTTGATAATTAGGTTATATCTACCTCTTTTTGCATGATAAATATTATCATTTAAATTCACTATTTCAAGCGGTTTATGAATTGAATTTTTTCTTAAATTTATTAATTGATCAAGTTTTTCTCGTAGATTATATTTAAAATAATCATTCCAGTAAATAACGGCCGGGTTATCTTGAAATAAGATATAAGCATAACCCAATTCCTTATTTGTGATGATTGCATCTTTGTTAAAATCTCTTTCTTCTCTTTCAATGTCATGATTTGAAAGAAAATTAACTTTATTCTTTTTCGAAATATCTTCCAAACTGCGTATTGAAAAAAATGGATCCATACACATTTCTTTAATACTGTAATAAAGGGGAAAGTTAAATAAATTAATCTGACTGTGATCAATAAATTCCTGCAGCCTTCGATCATCACCATTCCAGTATTCACCAACCATAAAGGTATTATCTCTAAATTCGTCTGCAAATTGTTTGGCAAAATCCCAGCGCATATCCTTTAAATTATCAAGGCGAAAACTGTCAAAGCCAATATCATTTTTAAGCCATTTTGCCCAGTTTATTAACTCATTTTTCATATATTCTTGATCAGAATAATAACAAATTGTTTCGCCAAAACTATTACGGCTGCTGCAGCCTCCGCATTCGTGACAGAAATGCATATGGTTTTTAGGAAAATCATCTTCGTCAAATTTAGTATAAGTCTTTGTTTCAAAATGAGGATTCCATTCTTTTTTACCACCAAGCATGTGCCCCAAAACTAAGTCTGCCATTACCTCTACCTTATTTTTATGCAGTTTTTTAATTAATCTCTTCAATGTTCTTTTATTTCCAAATTTTGAATTTAAGTTGTAGTGTTCTTTAATATCATAACCCATTGAGTTTTTGCCATTCATCCCCTTAGATGGAGGTGGCAGCCAAACAGTATCAAACCCTTTAATTGAAATTTCTTCAGCGATTGAACTAATTTCTTGCCACCAGTCATCTAAACAATTCCAATAAAAAGCCTGAAGTATCAGCATGATTTTATCTCCTAGTAAAAATATTTTATTTTTATAATTATTTTAATATGAATATCATTAATATATATTATATCATAGTTTTCGACATAAAAACAGAAAATCCCAACCAAAGCCAATTTGATTGAGATCTTCTCTGAATATTATTTTACTCAAGCTATATTTATTTTATAATTTTTAAAACAGGAATTCAACTCTGTCATCTTCTTTGCAGCTGGTGGTTCAACAGCGGCCAATTTGTATTCAAGGCCAAGATTTTCCCACTTATGCTTTCCTAATTCGTGATAGGGCAGCAGTTCAATTTTCGCTAAATATTTTTTATCCCGCAAATATTTAGCAAATTCCTGCATTTTTTCAAAATCATCAGTAATGCCGGGTACAACAACATGTCTGACCCAGTAAGGCTGTTTTTCTGCTTCCAGCAGTTCCACAATATTTAAAGTTTTTTTATTGCTAACTCCGGTCAGATCCTGATGTTTTAAATCATCCATTGTTTTAATATCTAAAAGTACCAGATCTAAATAAGGCAGCAGCTGCTTGAATTTTTCGGGATCTACATAACCTGAAGTATCAACAGCAGTATGCAGTCCCTCTGCCTTAGCTTTTTTTAAGAGATCAAGTGTGAATTCAAGCTGCATGGTGGGTTCTCCACCTGAAATTGTAATTCCACCACCTGAGCGCTCTATATATGGTTTAATTTTCACTATTTTATGCATCAGTTCTGCAGTTGTTGTTTTTTTACCATCTTTTAGCTTCCAGGTATCCGGATTATGGCAGTACTGACAGCGCAGTGGGCAGCCTTGAGTAAAAACAACAAAACGAATCCCCGGGCCATCAACTGTTCCCATACTTTCTGTTGAGTGAATATATCCTTCAGCCATATTTACCTCCTTTACTAAGAGAATACCGGACCGTTAAAAATAATTTTCAAATTCCCGGTATCATTCATACAGTTAAATCCTGATTAAATACTTTTGTGGAAGGTTCTTGCGATAACTTCCTGCTGCTGTTCCGGTGTCAATTTAATAAAGTTAACAGCATAACCTGAAACTCGAATTGTCAGCTGTGGATATTCTTCCGGATGTTCAACTGCATCGAGCAGAGTTTCTCTTTTTAAGACGTTAACATTCAAGTGATGTGCTCCCTGATCAAAATAACCGTCCAGGATTGAAGTTAAATTATTAATCTGAGCCTCTTCTGCTTTACCGAGAGCCTCCGGCACAATTGAAAAAGTATTAGAAATTCCATCCTGGCAGTACTTATAAGGTATTTTAGCAACTGAGTTAAGTGAGGCTAAGGCACCTGAGTTATCTCTACCGTGCATTGGGTTAGCTCCGGGAGCAAAGGCCTCTTCTGCTTCTCTACCATCTGGTGTGGCACCTGTCTTCTTTCCATAAACCACATTTGAGGTGATAGTCAGCACTGACATAGAATGAACTGCATCTCTATAGAGCTGATGCTGTTTTAGTTTATTAATAAAGAGTTTAACTACTTCTACTGCCAGCTGATCAACTCGGTCATCATCATTGCCGTATTTAGGGAAATCACCATTAATTTCAAAATCTATAATTAAGCCATCTTCATTTCTAATCGGTTTAACTTCTGCATATTTAATTGCACTGAGGGAATCAGCAATAATTGAAAGTCCTGCTACTCCAAAGCCCATTATCCGCTGAACTTCAGTATCATGTAGAGCCATCTGTACAGCTTCATAGGCATATTTATCGTGCATATAGTGGATAATATTTAAAGCATCAACATATTTTTCGCTCAACCAGTCAAGGAAACGATCAAAGTTTTCCATTACCTTATCATATTCTAAAACGTCTCCCTCATAGGGCTTAAATTTAGGACCAACCTGAGTTCCGCTGACCTCATCCTTACCACCATTTAAAGAATAAAGTAGAGTTTTAGGCAGGTTACATCTGGCACCAAAATACTGAATATCTTTACCCGGTGTCATTGCTGAAACACAGCAGGCAATTCCATAATCATCGGAGAAGTTAAGGCGCATCAGATCATCATTTTCATACTGCAGAGAACTTGTATCTTTTGAAATTTTGGTGCAGTAATGTTTAAAGCTTTCCGGCAGCTGTTCTGACCAAAGCACAGTCAGATTTGGTTCCGGTGCCGGACCTAAATTATATAGGGTATTTAAGATTCTATAGCTTGTTTTAGTAACAAGTGGTCTGGTGTCGATTCCGATTCCACCTAAAACAATAGTAACCCAGAGTGGATCTCCGCTGAAAAGTTCGTTATAGGAGGGAGTTCTCAGCTGTCTGGCCAGCCTCAGTTTAATTACAAAATCATCTATAATTTCCTGAGCTTCTTTTTCAGTCAGCAGTCCAGCTTCAATATCTCTTTCAAAATAAATATCAAAGAATTCTGCTACCCGGCCAAAAGACATAGCTGCTCCATTGTTTTCCTGAATGGCTCCTAAATAAGCAAGATAGGTCCACTGCACAGCCTCTTTAGCATTATTAGCTGGACGACTTAAATCACAGCCATATGTTTCTCCAAGTCCCTTTAACTTTTTGAGAGCCTTAATTTGGTCACTAACTTCTTCTCTTAAGCGAATTGTTTCTTCGGTCATTGGACTTTTAAGATTTGCCTTATCCTCTTTTTTTGCTTCAATTAATCTATCTATACCATAAAGTGCTACTCTTCTGTAATCACCAATGATTCTACCGCGTCCGTAAGCATCAGGCAGACCTGTGATTACTCCAGATCGTCTAATTTCTCTAATTTCTGGAGTATAAGCATCGTAAACACCATCATTATGAGTTTTTCTATATTTAGTAAATATCTCATCTATATCCGGATCAACTTTTTCGCCGTAGGCTTCTGCTGCCTGACGAGCCATTCTGATCCCACCATAGGTGTTTAAAGTTCTTTTTAAAGGTTGATCAGTCTGCAGACCAACTATTATTTCTTGATCCTGGTCAATATAACCAGCATCATAGGCATTGATATCTGCAACTGTTTCTGTATCTATAGCGAGTACACCATCATTTTCTCTTTCCTGTTTGAGAAGTTCTGAACTCTGGCGCCAGATATCTTTTGTTCTTTCAGTTGGATCAGCTAAAAAATCAGCTCCACCTGTATAAGGAGTATAATTCTGCTGAACAAAATCCCGAACGTCAATTTCTTCTTCCCACCTTTGACCCTTTAGTTCTAAAGTATCAAATTTCATTTAAAATCCTCCCTTTTAGTCTTATAAGCTTATTGGCTGCTCAAAAGATATTGTTTTATGAGTTAAGAACTTAATTTTTAAATATCCCTTAAGCTGAATTCTACTCTCATCTTAGCAGAATATTTTTCCAACGTCAAATCCTGAGTACTTTACTATGTTTTTAAATTTCCAGCTCATTGTAAATTAGATTACATTTACTTGATTTAAGACTAAAATCTGCAGCTAAACAAAAAAATCGCCCCCCGGATAAAGAATTAATTCAATATCCAGGCGGGCGACTTAATAAAGATTATATTCCCCTATGGTTAAACCCATATTTATCCGCCAGTCATATAATCCATATATTCAAATTTTAATTACAATTTATATATTAGCAGATAGATTTGAGGCTGTCAAATTAAATTTCTGCTGCTGCACGACAGGGAGCTGCTTCTGCTCTGACTTTAAGTGGAAAAATAATTAATTTAAAAGTTTTTGTTTCTAGTAATTTATCTAAATTGATTAAATTTTCTGAATATAGTTTTTAAGAGCTAATTTTGGTTATTATAGCTAAAAAATGATTTTCATTTTTTTAATATTTTTTCTGCAGCTTTTTTGTATTCGTTAAAATCTCTGCTGCTGTATAGTACAAAACGAATTAGTCTGATTTTTTTTAGTTCTCCGGCAATTTCTTTAATAGTGTTCAAGGAAATCTCTGCAGCCTCTTTAATTGGATAGCCAAAAGCACCGGTTGAAATAGCTGGAAAAGCAACGCTTTTTAACTGACACTCCTCACCCAGATGTAAAGAGTTCTGATAGCATCTGGCCAGCAGTTCTGCTTCTGGTTTATCCTGACCATAGATAGGACCTAAAGTGTGAATAACATATTGATTTGGCAGCTCAAAAGCTGATGTAATTACAGCCTCTCCTACCTGAATCGGGGCCAGCTCACGACAGGCCTCTTCTAATTCCGGGCCAGCTGCTCGATGGATTGCCCCTGCAACTCCACCTCCAATTTTCAACTTAGCATTAGCAGCATTGACCACAGCTTCAATATCCTCTTGAGCTGCTATATCTCCCTGAATCAACTGCAGTTCAATTCCAGCTACATTATATTTCATAAAAGCTCCTCCTCGTATAATATACTTAGTGATATAAAATGAAACTTAGTCCTGATACTGTTAACATTATTATAATTATAATTCTAGAAGCAGATGATTTATCCTTTTTTAAGCTGAGAAAAGCAAATTTTTGTATAGGTCAATTTTCAAAATATTATTCAATTAAACTACAGTCTTAAGTTTCAACTACTTAAAATGAGGGTGGATTAAATCCACCCTTTTTTGCTTTTTAAGTTGTTTTTAAATATTTTCCAGATAATATTCCCGTACCCGGAAGGGGCATGTTTTTACTCAAAAAGATATTCGAACTCCTCATAACCCTCTGCAGCTAAGTCTTCAGCTGGAATAAATTTTAAAGCGGCTGAATTTATACAGTAGCGGAGTCCGGTTGGTTGAGGACCATCTTCAAAAACATGTCCTAAGTGAGAATCTGCATTTCTGCTTCGAACCTCGATCCTTCTCATCCAAAAAGAGGTATCTTCTACTTTAACTATATTTTCTTCAACCAGGGGTTTGGTGAAGCTCGGCCAACCTGAACCAGACTCAAATTTATCTGTTGAAGAAAAAAGCGGCTCTCCTGAAACTACATCAACATAAATACCCGGCTCTTTATTATCCCAATATTTATTATTGAATGCAGGCTCAGTTGCATCAAGCTGAGTTACCTTATACTGCAGATCTGTTAAACGTTCTCTTAATTCAGCATCGGTCTCTTCTTCATTGATCACAACCGAATCAGCATCTTCAGTTTTACAGAAAGTTATACATTCTTCCGGATTAATTCCATTCACTCTTAAAAGTTCCTCCTGCAGTTCAGATGTCAGTGCAAAGTCACCAATATTTTGAATAATATTATCTCGCTCACCCTTACCGCTAACATACCCATTTATTTTACTGATAGTTGGAGAATTTATAAATTCCTCAATCTTCATCATTTCAAAGTAATGATCTCTAAATTCAGTTTTCTGCTGTAATCTAAATTTCTGATGATAATTTTCAGCTAAATAAAATCTATCTAATTCTTTAATCATTGTTTTGACTTTACGATTTCTTTCAGCTTCTAAATTTTCTTTCACCTCTACAGCGGTTTGCCGCTGATCTTCGTTGTGATAGAGAATTAATGAAGCATACTGTCTTGAATAGGCTTCAGCAAATGCATTGTGGCTGTTGAAAAAAATCTTCACCAGCTCCCGATAAGAAATCTGATCTGGATCATAATCAATCTGAACAGTTTCTGTGTGGTCACCTATTTTTGTATATCTTGGATCTTTCATTTCTCCACCTGCATAGCCAACTCGGGTTCTAACTACTCCTTCTAAAGCACCAAATGATCCGTCAGGGCCCCAGAAACAGCCGAGACCAAAAGTAGCAGTCTCAGTTTCTAACTCATTCATCTGCTGATCATAGAAAATTGCTTCCTGAGCCAGAACATTGGCACTTAGACCAAATACCGCCAGTAATAAAATCGAAGTTACAAACAAATAATCCATTAAATCTACCTCCCTATTTATATCAAAGATATAATATCCTGCCCTGCAATATATGATAATATTTTTTAGATATTTTAAATAGTAAGTAGATTACTCAGGATTATATTTTAGTGGTAAAGAAAGACAAAATCATTAAGTCCGACATCTAAAACTTCTGCTGAGGACTCTTCCATCAGCATTCCCGGAGCAGTTGTGCCGCTCTTAATTATTTCCGCATATTCGCCAATTCCAAGTTCTTCAGCTTTTCCTGCAGTAATATCGTGTAAAATAGGAAGCTGCCTCACTGCATATGTAATCTTTAAATTATATGGTTTTAACTCTTTTAACCATCACTGCCGATTGCATCTGCCATTATTACCACTCCTTTTAATTTTAACTGTCTACCTTAATTTTATTCATCTACCTAAATGAATTAAGAAATTTTTCCGAATATTTGTCAAAAAAATTAATTGTTGTTGTATGTTTTTCCTTAATCTAAAACAGTTTCAAAATTAATTTTGACTCGTATATAATATTTAATTCTCCCTTGATTTTAAGCTGTTTAAAAGATATCATAAATATAGTGTAAAATTTAACTAATATGATAAATATATAATGAAGGTGGTTAAAAAATGAAAAAAAGTGAAATAAAGAAACCCGCTTTAAAAAGTGCTGTAACTGCATTGACTACAGTTATTGCAGTTATTTTAATTTCGATTAGAACAATTTTAGTTTTAGAAAGCGCTCTTGTTTTAGGTGCAATGACTGCTGCAGTTTTTGCTATTCTTATGGGCTTAAGCTGGCATCAGATTGAAAGAGGTATGATTTCAGGGATTAAAAATGCCATTGGAGCCTCTTTGATTTTGATCATAATTGGAATGGTAATTGGAAGCTGGATTTTATCTGGGACTATCCAGACAATGATCTACTACGGCTTAAATTTTTTAAGTCCAAGTATTTTTTTGCCGGCAGCATTTATTTTGGCAGCTATTACTTCTATTTTAATTGGAAGTTCTTTTGGGACCATTGCTACAATGGGAATTGTTCTGCTGGGAGTTGCTGAGGGACTTGGAGTGCCAAAGGCTATAACGGTTGGGGCAATAGTCTCCGGAGCCATGTTGGGTGATAAAATTTCACCAATGTCGGATTCAACTAATTTAACTGCTGCCATGAGCAGTACAGACTTATTTGAACATATTAAATCAATGCTTTACATATCAGCTCCAGCAGCTTTGATCAGTTTGATTCTTTATTCTATTCTGGGGGCCTCTTATCTTGATGGTGGAGCCGATCTAAATCAAATTTCAATAATTATGGAAAATCTAAGCAGCAATTTTAATATTTCTTTGTGGACTTTAATTCCACCAGCTTTAATGCTGCTGCTTTCATTATTTAAAATGCCTGCTATTGCCTCACTTTCGATCAGCTTTATTACGGCTTCTATTTTTGCCTTTTTAACACAGGGGGCGGGCTTTGCAGAAATTTTAAATGCAGCTGCCAACGGCTACCAAGCAGATACAGGAATGGAGCTTTTAGATAACCTCTTAACTCAGGGTGGAATCAATAATATGATGAGTACAGTTGCCATCATTATGGCTGGTACTGCGATGGGTGGGATTTTAGAGAAGGCGAGAATTTTGGAAGTATTACTGGAATCAATGTTAAAAGTAGTTAAAAAACCAAGAGATTTAATTTTAATTTCCTTAACCTCAGCCTATGTTATGCTTTTAGCTACCGGAGAAATGTTTGTTTCAATAGTTATTCCTGGACGCACACTGGCTCCTGCCTATCAGGAAATGGATATCAATACTAATGTTCTTTCTCGTTCTCTGGAAACCGCATCAACTCTGGGGTGCTCTATTTTACCCTGGGGAGTTGTTTCAGTCTATATTCAAAATGTGATGGATATTGGCTTTAGCTATATTCCGTATACATTTTTGTCTTTTCTGGCCCCAGTGATTGCTGTTATTTATGCTTATACAGGTAAATTTACTTTTAGAAGTAACTAGGCTGGAAAGAATTTGCTTGATCAAATGAAATTATAAAAAGTTGAAGCGCTGAGCCTTTAAAATTCGGGCCAGCGCTTTTTAATTTATTTATTATTCTAAATAAATTTTATTAATTTTTAGCTCAATAATTTATGCTTAAAATAAAAGTGAGGCAATTGGATTTTTATCACTTGTGTTGTAAACTTTTTTAGTATTTAAATCAACAGCACTTAAAATTCCACCCTTACCTGATCCGGTATCCACTAAAATCTTATTTCCGTCAAATTTAACTTCTGCAACCGGTGTATGTCCGGCAACTATCGTTCTTTTTTCTTTGAAATCATCACTTTTTGCTCCTAAAAATTTATAGCGAATCCAAATCAAATCATGTTTTGTCTGTTCTTCTAAAGTCAGTGCGGGATTAATCCCTGCGTGCACAAATATATATTCCTGATCTGCATGATAATAAGGAAGTGAGTCAAAAAAGTGAGCAGCTTCTTTTAGCTCTGTTTGATTTGGAAAACTGGCTTCTGTTTTTCGGCCTCCATTCTGATACCAGAGATTAATATTATGATTGTTTAAAACAGCATCGATCATCATTTCCTCGTGATTTCCTCTTAAAAAAATATTTTTGCCATTGTCTAGTTCTTTGATATATTTATAAATCTGATAGGAATTAGCACCACGGTCAATATAATCTCCCACAAAGATTAATTTGTCCTGAGTTTGGTCATAATTAATTTTATCAATAATTGTTTTTAACTCATCTATTTCTCCGTGAATATCACCGATAACATATTCAGCCATTTAAGCCACCTCCACTCCTTTCTTTAAATAGATTATAACATAAATCTGCTGGAATCTTTAGTTTGAGCAGAGCAAATTAATCTTTTTTAATTAATCATTAGTGAGCTAATCAAGCAATTCTTCCGTTTCCTCAAAATGAGAACCTTTCCAGTAGATTTTGTCACACTGCTGACAGTATTTAAACTTCTCAAAATATTTTTTAGTTTTCGGCTCCAGTCTTTCTATAATTTCTTCTTTTTTGATTTCTATTAATTTACTGTTACAGTTAACACAGCGGCTTTCTTGACCCGGATAATATTGATCTAAATTAAATCTTAGAAAAACTTCTTTAAGCTGTACCTGAGGGTCATCATGCCAGATAAATTTGGCCCATTTAACTTTTTTTCGCATTAAAAGACCTAAATCTCTGCTTAAAATTATTCTTTTATCTCTGACTGCCTGTTCTACAATTTCTTGGTCCTGATAATCATTTCTATAAGCTGTATCAAAACCAAAACGTCTTAAATAGCGGGCCAGCTTTCCCAAGTGAACATCAAGAATAAACTTTGGTTTAGCTGGGTATTTAGACAGCAGAGATTTAGCTGTAGGCAGCTTTAAATTATATAAATGGGGATAAACTGAAAAGAAATCACCGGGCTGCACCAGATAAGAAAAATCTATAGCTTGAGAGTTTCTTAAAATCAGAGCAACCTCCGGGTGGGGAATTCCCAAACTTTCTATGCGATCTTTAATAGTTTGCCGCCCTCGATAATGATGCAGATAATAGCGCTGATCTACCAGCTGTAAATTTTTCTGCTCAGGGTCAATAAATTTATTTAAATAACCATAAAATCTTAATTTAATAGTTTTGATAATAACTCCTCCCGTTAAATTTTTGCTAAAATTTTAAAAATTATATATACTAGTTTTAAACCATACTATCTTAAAAAAGGAGCCAAAAAAATGGGACAAAAAAAGATGAAATCCTGGAATGGACAAAGTAGGGGCTTTTAATTTGAATATTTCTTTTTGATAAATTCAGTATAATTTAGGCTTAACTTCCATTTTTCGTTCTGTAATTTTTCTAAATCAAGAAATTCATAATTTTTTACAGCAGATTTTTTCATTTCCATAATTGGATTATGGGGATTCTCAGTTAATACTGCATAGGAGAGATTATAGCTCATTTCTTTTAAATCACCTTTAAAAAGAACTATCTGATCAAAATCTGCAGTTTTAATCTGAGCCGAACCACAGTTATAAATTATTTCAACTAATGCTTCCAGCTGTGATTGAGATAGAACTGCATCAAACCTTTCTAAAAATTCTGCTCCCTTTTCTTTTTTTACTGCCTCTGCTGCAGCTTGAGCTAACTTAGTTTTGACAACTGTCTGCAGTTTAAAGTTTTTAATTATTTTTTTTATTTTATCCAGACGTAAATCTCTCTGCTTCAGCAGTCCAATTTTGTTTTTTAGCTTAAAATTATATTTTTTTTGAGGATCATAATCAAACTCAACTAAAAGAGTATTCTGCTCCTGGTCATAATTTAAAGTAAATTGATTTTGCTTAGATTGATTAACCTGCTTCTGATCTATTAAAATTTCTAAATCTACCTCGTTGACAGCTCTAAATTTAAGTTTCAATCTTCGCTCTGCAGGTAAAACCTCGGTTGAGCCAACTAGAGATTCTATTTCAAAATGCTGCTGATCTTCCTGCCAGCTGTTTTTAAAAATCGTTTCTGCTTTTTTTAATTCTGCATCCACTGCTGCTCCATTATCTTCATAAAGTTTAAACTCATTATCTGCACCTGGAAAGATCTCTATTTCTAAAATTTCTGGATTGCCAGTTTCTCCGAATTTGCTCTCTCCAGCTAAAGGAATGACTGCTCCTGCTTTTGCAAATAAGGGGAATTCTGATAAATCTCCATAAATATTATAGAATTTATTGCCCTGATAATATTCCCCATTAAAATAGTTAAACCATTCTCCCTCAGGCAGCCAGACAGTCTGTTGAGACAGCTCTGTCATTTCATCTGCTGGATCTAAAAATGGAGCCGCAATCAGTTCACTGCCAAAATAATATTGATTGGGAACCCTGTAGGCCGTCTCTTTTTGCGATTCATAATACATTGGGCGAATTAAGGAAATGGATTTTTCTCTGGCCCGGTAGCTGTGTGTATAAAGATAGGGGATTAATTGATGTCTGAGCTGCATATAATCTCTTGCAATCTCTAAAACATCTGCCCCATGACCCCAGGGACTTCTGTCTAAATATGGATCTTTGGTGGAATGAAGCCTCATTATAGGAGAAAAAACTCCAAACTGCAGCCACCTGGTATATAGTTCTCTATCTTCAGTACCAAAGAAATGACCACCTATATCGTGACTCCACCAGCCGTAAAGAACATTTGATGCAGTCGCAGTAAAGTAGGGCTGAAACTTGAGAGAATCCCAGCTGACTACTGTGTCACCAGAAAATCCAATCGGATAGCGGTGGCTGCCGAGTCCTCCCCAGCGGGAAAAGATAAATTTTCGCTTGTCATTATTACGGGCTAGGTCATAAAAATGAAGGTGGTTAAGTCCCCAGAGTGGATCAAGTCCTTCTAAACCGCTATCATGGCCCTGCTGCCAGTCAATCCACCAAAAATCAACACCATCTCGATCTTCTAATGGATTATGCAGCAGTTTAAAATAGCCATTTATAAAATTAAGCTTGCTTAAATCAAATTCTATTCCTTTTTTGCTTTCCGGATCAATTCCCATATATTCTGCAAACTTTTGATATTGATCTTCGTGAGGCTGAACTCCATCTGCCGGGTGTAAATTTAGAGCAGTTTTTAAACCCTTATTATGCAGCCAATCTGTAAACTCTTTGGGCTCTGGAAAAAATTTTTTATTCCAGGAATAACCGGTCCAGCCGCTTGTATATTCATTTTCTACGCGATGCCAGTCCATATCCACAATACAGACTGAAAGTGGAATATCTTTATTCTCAAACTTCTGCATCAGTTCTTTTAAGTCTTGATCTGTATACTCCCAGTATCTGCTCCACCAATTGCCTAAAGCCCAGCGGGGAAGTAGGGGAATTTCACCTGTTATTTTAGTAAAATCTTTTAATGCCTGCTGATATTGATCACCATAAGCTATAAAATATAAGTCCTGATATCCTGCAGACATATTGCGAGCTTCAAGCCAGCCGGTATTATTAAAAACAAGGCTCTCAGTGTCATTAACTAAAGTCCAACCGGATTTAGAAAGCAGACCCCTGTCTAATTCTACTTCTCCATCAACATCATCTAAAGTCCGATAAGTCCCTTTTAAATTTTGATCATCTTTTTTTCCATAAAACCATTCTTCTTCATTTGCTTTAATTTTAATCTTTAAATTATCTTTAGATAATTCTCTGCCATCACGTAAATATTTAAGTTTTATTTTTTCAGTTTCTATAACTAACTTATTTTCATCTTTTACCAGATTAAAATTAGGTACATCCAGCTTCCGGGTCCAGACCAGCTGAGTTGGTCTGTCATCAAACTCCTGCTCGGGATCGTACTCCAAACGCAGCAGCCCGTCTGTTAAAACTGTAACTCGTAAATTGTCGGCTGCAGCCTGAGCTTCCTCTGCCGCAGCTGCTTTAAAATCAAGCTTAAAATGTTCTGCCAGTTCTGTCATAATTTCAGCTCCTCTGTAAGATGCTTTTAAATTATTATATCACTGTCAAATTGCTTAAACAAATTTCAGTCTTCATGTTCGGCATACCCAGAAGGTGCACATAAACAGACAAAGACCCATCACCTGTCCAAAATGATGGGCCTTTCAATCTATTGCTGCTGTAGCTTTATAATTAAATTAACCAAATTAAAACCGGTAAGCCGAAATAATATACGAAAACTGCTACCAGAATTATTTATTAGCTAATTTAAAATCATTTTTTACCAGCTCAAGTAATGAGTTAACTGCTTCTTCCTCATCATTACCATCTGCCTGAATTGTAATCTTATCGTTTTGAGTTGCCCCCATTGTCATGATCGAAATTATACTTTTAGGATTATATTCTTTATCTTCATTTCCATTTTTAAAGAGTACAATATCTGCTTTAAATTTACTTGCCTGCTTTGAAAAAACACCGGCAGGTCTGGCGTGAAATCCTTCCTCATGTTCTAAAATAAAATCTGCTTTTTTCATACTAATTCACTCCTGTTTATTTTAACGTTACGTCAAATCTAATAGTTTTTTTAGTTTATCTGCCTATTTCCTAAAATTTTCAAGTAAATAATTTTCTGCTGCTGCTGACCAGAGGCCATTATTATCTGCTATGATTTCTGCCAGTTCAGCAAATTTAGGATTGTCTTCTCCTTTTTTAGCAAAGTCTGCTAAAGCTGTTAGCTCCATATCAATTGAAGTATAGATTAACTTTTTGCCGCCTGGAATTTTTGGTAGATTCTGAATAGTATCTGCTGCACTGTCCAGTCCTCCAACATGAGTTATCATTGTTGCCGGATTTAACCTTCCTTCAGCTGATAGCTTGAGCGATTCTCGCATATCATCATCATTACCACCAGTTGAACCCATAATGTGAGTTGGAGAATAATGAATGTTGTAAAGGTTAAATTCAGCAGAAAGTTCTTTATCTGTAGGACCGGCAAAAAAGTTCATACAGCCGTCCTTACCTAAGATCTGATCTCCCTGTTCTGCCAGTTCTCTCACTGGAGCATAGACAAAAACATCATCATAACCTTCTCCTCCAACCAGTTCTTTAAGTTCAGCCGGCACATCATCCATCTCGGCAGTGTTGACAAAATGCAGTTCAACACCCTGTTTTTCTGCCTCTGTCTGAGTAAATAAAGAAGCTGCTCTATCAAGTCGATCCTGGTTAATATCGGTTACTACAACTACCGAAGGTTTGCGATCTGCATGAAGGGCATAATCAATTGCTCCTAAACCCATTGGTCCAGCAGCACCTAAAAGGGCAACTTTTCCATCTTCTACAATTCCCATTTTATGAATGTAATTATTGCTTTCTGTATGGTAAACTGCATGGTAGCCCCCTACAATACAGGACATTGGCTCCGAAAGTGAAGCTTCGTAAAATCCATCTCCCTCATATTTTAAGAGATAACCTAATTCCATAACTTCCTGAGGAATAATTGTATATTCTGTATTACCGCCAAAGTATTTATAGGAATAACCTGGAGCATAAGGACTACCCTTATAGTTTAATGCAGGCTGTACTGCAAATTTTTCTCCTGGTTCAAACTGATTCTGCCATTTTTTACCTACCTTAACTATCTCTCCAGCAAATTCGTGCCCAGTAATTGTAGGGTTTTCTGCAACATCATCGGGAACTCTTTTGTGGCGTCCACCCTGAATTACCGCTTTATATGTCGACATACAGATACTGTTAGAAACAATTCTTGCTAAAATTTCATCCTCTTTAATTTCTGGAAGCTCAAATTCCTCTAATCTAAGATCATTTTCACCATATATACGTACTGCTCTTGTTTTCATTAGTTGACCACCCTTTGTTAAAATTTTATTTACTTTTTTAAATATTTTAAAGAGTAAATTTTTCGTAAATATAATCGACATCATCTGTGGTTCTCAGTTTCTCCGCTGCCTCATCTTCTTCAATCAATTCTGAGAGGTTGGCCAGTATTTTAAGGTGTTCATTACCAACTCCTGCAATTGCAATTACTAGATAAGCTGTTTCTCCTTCAAAGTCAACTCCATCTGGAAACTGAAGTATTGAAATCCCTGTTTTATTAATCTTTTTCTTGGCAGCTCCTACTCCATGAGGTATTGCAACTCCCTGGCCGATATAAGTTGTCATTTCTTTTTCCCGATCCAGCATTGCATCTACATAATCTTGATCAACATATCCACTATCTACAAGCAGTTGACCTGCCATCTTAATAGCTTCATTTCTTTTAATACTCTCTAAACCCAGTTTTATATTTTCCTTTTTTAGAATTTCTTTATTTGCAGCAGAACTGCTCTCAGTTTTTGCTTCTGCTGCTTCTTCTTTTCTATTATTTGCTTTTGCTGAATTATCTGCTTCTGCACTAAGTCTATTTACTAATTGATCGTAAACCGGTGTCTGCAGAAAATCTTGAATTGAAATATGCTCTGCGTGTGGTGCCTTGTTTTTAGCTCTTTCAGTTAAATTCTGATGGGTAATTACAATCTGAGCATCTTCGGGAATCTCATTAACTGCTTTATTAACAACTGTAATATCTAAACCAGCAGCTTCAATTTTTTTACGCAATCTTCCTGCTCCCATTGCACTAGATCCCATACCTGCATCACAGGCAAAAACAATTTTATCTACTTCAGCAGCAGTCATTTCTTTAGTTTTTTTGTCCAGATGAAGTTCTTTACCTTTTTGTTCTCTCACCTTAGACTGAGCTGATTCAAATTCCATTGTATCTCCTCTGGCAACTGATCTTTTAATTAAAGCCGAAGCTATTAGAAAAGATACTGCTGTTGCAACTAAAATACCGGCAAACACTCCCAGATAATTCCCTCGTGGTGTCATTGCCAGATAAGCAAAGATACTACCAGGAGAAGGTGTTGCTACTAAACCTGTGCTAAATAATCTAAATGTAAAAATTCCACCTGCACCTCCACCAATGACTGCTAATAAAAGGGAAGGCTTCATTAAAACATAGGGGAAATATATTTCGTGAATTCCTCCAAAAAAGTGAATAATTATTGCACCAGGTGCTGATTGTTTAACCATACCCTTAGCAAAAATCCAGTAAGCTAAAAGAATACCTAAACCAGGACCAGGGTTTGTTTCCAGCATAAAGAAAATTGACTTCCCAGTTTCAGCTGCTTCTTGAATTCCTAAAGGACCTAAAACTCCATGATTAATTGCATTATTTAAAAATAATATTTTGGCAGGCTCAATAAAAATTGAAGCTAAAGGTAATAAACCGCGACTCACAAAGGCATTTACTCCCAATCGTAAAACTTCATTTAGTCCACCAACAATAGGTCCAATAATCTGATAGGCTAAGATAGCGAGTAATCCACCAACTATACCGGCTGAAAAGTTATTAACCAGCATTTCAAAACCGGATTTTATTTTACCTTCAAATAACTGATCAACCTTTTTGATTGTCCAACCACCAAAGGGTCCCATGACCATTGCTCCAATAAACATTGGAATATCTGAACCAACAATTACTCCCATGGTAGCTACTGCACCAATTACTCCACCTCTTATTCCCGCGACCAAGCGTCCACCAGAAAAAGCTATTAATAGCGGCAGAAGATAAGTAATCATCGGACCTACCAGACTTGCCAGACCTTCATTTGGAATCCAACCTGTTGGAATGAAAAAGGCAGTTATTAAACCCCAGGCGATAAAGGCACCGATATTAGGCATTACCATTCCACTTAAAAATCTACCAAAACTCTGCACATTATTTTGAAAACTGCTTTTTTGCATTTAATTTTCCTCCTTGTGATAATTCACCATACTTTTCTGCTGTAAAAAATAATCGAAATGCTCTGCTAAACCGTAATAAATATCTTCTTTACTTCCACTTTTTACAGCCTCTATAAAATCCTGATTTTCAATTAACAAATGACTTATTTCACTCAATACTTCTCTGCCCTGAATACTCCCTTTTAGTGGAGCTGCCATCAAAATAACAATCTTAATTTCAGTTTTTTTATCAGCTTCAGTTTGAATTTTAAAAGTTGATTCTGGTCTAATTACCGCAAAATATAATTCTTTAACCGCACTGCTCTGACAGTGTAATAACATAATTTGATTATGTTTTAAAACTGTGCTCCCCTTTTCTTCCCTTAAACTTAAATCAGCTTCAATACCTTTTCTTTTTTCTTCTAAAGGTGTCAGCATTTGGGCAGCATCTTTAATTAACTTCTCAATATTTTGATAGTCATAATTGTTTTGCAGCTGAAAATTATTTAAAACTTCTAAAATTCCCTGATTATAGTTATTGATCATTTCTAACTTTTCTTTTAAAGTAATTTGCTTATTATTATTTTGTTTTTTTGCTTGATGGCTTAAAAGAAAGTCATTAATTGCCTGCTGCTGTTTCTCGTTTAAAAGAGGATTAACGACAATTACCGGAACTTTACTTTCTGGAATTGCAACAGTTGAAATTATTAAATCTAAGTTCATATTTTCAATTTCTTGATTATCAAAGTCTAAAGTTGAAATTAAGGAAGTTATCTCTATATTTTCAAATTCTTTGCTCAATCTTGAAGCTAAAAGCCTTGAAGCGCCAATTCCACTGGTACAGGCAACAGCTGCTCTATACTTTTGCTGAGGTTTTCTCTTTCTTTCAACAGCTGAACCTAAATGCATTGCTATATACGCAGCTTCAGATTCAGGCACTTTAATTTTTTCTTTCTCAGCCAGAATTTCAGCACACTTTTTTGATACTTGAAAAAGCTTTGCGTACTTTTTCTTAATCTCTTCTAAAAGTGGATTTCGAATGTCTAAATTAAGTTTAATTCTATTTATCGTTGGTTCTAGATGTCGAACAAGACCAATTAATAATTCCTCATCATCTTCTAAATAAATTCCCAATTCTATTTCAGCAGTTTCTATCATTTTTCTTGTGATATGAACTAAATGATAATCTTCGGTCATTGATATCTCATCATTATAGATTCCTCCACGCCCTTTACTGCCCATTAAATGCATCGTGACATAGGCAACTTCAGCTTCTGGAATTTCCACGTTAAAAGCATCGGCTATTGAAGTAACCAAATTTCTGGCAATCAAAAATTCATCATTTGTCTTAATTTTTTCTAAAAGCTTCTGGTCTATTATAATTTGATCTCCATCTTTAATCCTTTTTAAGGCAATTGCCAGGTGAACCATTAACGCTGCATAGGAGTCATCAGCCAGTCTGTAGTTCATTTTTTCTTCTAATTCTTTGATATAGTTGTCTAAGAGGTTAATTGTATCCAGTCCAATTAAATTTAAAAGCCTATTTTTAGAAAGTGTTTTTCTTAATGACTGTTCTTTCTCAGAATACTTATCCTGCAGCAGCAGCAATATTTCTTCTAAATCAAAATTTTGATAAAGAAGGTTAATACTTGCCTTTCTAATATCTCTTTCTCTTCCATTAATATAAACTCCGAGCCCCGGCTTCCTGATTAGTCTTAACTGATATTCTTTGAGCCAATTTTCAATCTCATCCAGATCATTGCTGATTGTTGCCTCAGAAACATTACAGACTCTGGTAAAGGCATATAATTTATTTGGCCTCTGATCTTTTAACAGTTCTGCTAAAATAATCATTTTTCTTTCAGCTGGTGAATAGTGTTGATCAACATTTTCAAATTCTAAAATTTCTTTTATTCTTCTTTTTTCAGCTGGACTGCAGTCCAAACGAATTCCGGTTCCTTTTTTCTTTTCTAGTAAAATATTATTTTTTTGAAGCCACTTTTCTACTTTTTTGAGTTCTCTTAAAATAGTT
Source organism: Halanaerobium congolense (assembly GCF_004366375.1). GTDB lineage: Bacteria > Bacillota > Halanaerobiia > Halanaerobiales > Halanaerobiaceae > Halanaerobium > Halanaerobium congolense. The sequence goes on along the minus strand of NZ_SOEF01000013.1, from coordinate 24,755 downwards.
CTGGAGCTTACATCCAACTTTTCTGCAATTTGTTCAGTTACAATATAATCAACATTATTAATTAAAATTTTAATTATTTTTTTTGTTCTAGAACTAATTTTCATAATTATTACTCCTTTTGGCCAAAAGTGTTAATTTTAAACTGATAATTGCAAATTTTTAAAATTCAGAAGTCATAAGTTATAAAGTTATGCTGCTCTTATTAAATTATGTCAGTTAAATGCATAATTATTTCTTTGCTCTTCTCAATTTCTAAATTAATTTTACTCTTTTAACTCTTAAATGACAAGGAAAAGAAAAATAGTTATGGCAGCTGTAATAAATGACAGAATTTATAATCTTCAGTTTTGTCTTTTATATTAAAGCCTTTCATTGCTGGTGATTAGATTATCTATTTATGTTCACGTACCCAGTAGATGAACATAAAAATACCAGAGGATTTTATCCCTCTGGTTCTGAAATTTAGTTATATTTTTCTTTAATAATACCATCTTTATAAGCCTCAAGCAGCTGCATTAAATACTTTACATCTTCACTTAATTTTTCACCAATATCTGTATCAGCAATTTTTTGAGGCCGATCAAACTTTAATACTTCTACTGCTGAAATTGTATCCCTGCTGTCTTTATGCAGAGCATCCTGTTTACTGATAAAGGGCTCATGTGACATCAAACGCATTTTAGTGTTGCTGTAAGTTAGGGTATAGCCGGCAATTCCGGTTTTTTCATGATAAGCAGCTGCAATTCCACCATCAATCACCAGCAGTCTTCCATTACCTTTAATTGGACTTTCACCCATCTTTTCTGCTACAGGAGTATGTCCATTAATAATATGTCCTTTTTCGGTATCCAGACCGAACTCAGATAGAATTTTTTTACAGATAAATTCATTTTCTCGAGCCTGATAATATGGGTTTTTATTCTCCTTATATAGCTCAGGCTCATCTTCGTCAGTAAAGTATCTTAAAAATGTTGTCATCCGATCCTTACCAAATAAAGGAGAGAGCTCTCCCCGCCAGAGATACCAGAGCCAGTCTTTAAAATCGGCTTCTTCTTCCTTATTTGAATAACTACGGCGTACAATATCATCAAAAAAGTCCATTAATTTTTTGCCTTGATATTTCCCTCCATTTACCTCAATAGTTGAAAAATCACCATCTTCTGTTAGGGGTACACAGCCGTGAAATAAAAGATTACCATTATATTTTTTGTACATGCTGCCGTTATTAAATAGAAATTTAATGTCTTCCTGCAGTTTATCATTATTTTTAAAAGAATAACTCAATTGATCTATAACTTCCTCTTCCCAGGTACTTAAACTGTAAGGATCTTCTGATTTTATAGTTGGAAAGTTTGTATCAGTCAATTGATATTTTTTCCCATCAAGTTCTAATATTGAGTTATCATAATCAATTTTTTCTAGATATAAAGCTTCATTCATCTTAAATTCTGGGTGTTTTTTTATTAACTGTCCTTCCAATTTAAATTGGATTACTGCTATAGCTTTCTGCATCTGAGCCATAATTTTAATTTCATTTTTGTCTAATTCTTTATTAATCAGCTGCGGTTCAAATAGTTCTGGATCAGGCTCCGGATAGTAATTCATTGCAAATCTAGAAAGTGGTCTCATATTAACTCCATATCTTTCTTCTAAAAATTCTAAATTACCATAGCGGAGTGCAATTCTTAAAGCAGTGGCAACCAGAGACTTTTGACCTAGAGCTGCTCCCATCCATAAAATATCATGATTTCCCCACTGAATATCAACATTGTGGTGTGATTTTAAAACATTCATAATTACATCTGGCGATGGGCCCCGATCATAAATGTCGCCAATAATATGAAGTTTATCAACTGCAAAACTCTGAATTAATTCTGATAGGGCGACAATAAAATCCTTTGCTCTACCAATTTCAATTATGGTTGTTAATATCTTATTTTTATAAGCTTCTTTGTTAGGATCACATTCTTTAATATGCAGCAGCTCTTCAATAATATATGAAAATTTTTCTGGCAGAGCTTTTCTAACCTTTGATCTGGTATAAATCGAAGAGACCTCCTGAGTAATGCGAACCATATAGTCTAAAGCCTCTTTGTACCATTCTGGTGGAATTCCACCTCTTTCATTTAACTCTTTCATTTTTGTTTTGGGATAAAAAATCAAAGTAGCAAGTTCTCTCTTTTCTGTATCTTTTAGCCGATTCCCAAAGATCTGATCTATTTTATATTCAATAACCCCTGAAGCAGTTTTCAACATGTATTTAAAAGCTTCAGCCTCTCCGTGTAAATCTGTCAAAAAATGCTCTGTACTTTTAGGCAGGTTTAAAATAGCCTTTAAGTTAATAATTTCTGTGCTGACTTCTGGTATATTTGGAAACTGTTCTGACAATAGTTTTAAATATTTTAAGTCTTTCATTTGTCCCTCCTTTTGCAGCAGTTATTTTCAAGTACTGCTAAATCCTAAATAAGTTTTAAGTTTTTAAAAAAATTAAATTAATTTTTCATAAGCAAACCTTTTGCTGTCATCTTCAGTATAAATAATACCACAATATTTAAACCCTTCTTTTTCTATTGCCCTCTGCATTGCTTTGTTGTTTGGGTGAGTATCAATTCTGATACTTGTGATACCATCTGCTGCTGCCAGTTGATAAGTTTGAACAAATATTTTTGAAATAATACCCTGGCCCTTATAAGTTTCGGCAACTGCAGCACGATGAACAACTCCATAATTACCCTTACTAATCCATTTTCCACCTTCAATGTAGCTATAAGTAGGATCATCGCCAAAAATAATTGCAGCTGTGGCCACTATTTTATCTCTATCTTTAATTAAATAAGAATTATTATTTGTTATATCCTCTTTTAATGAATCAGGATTAGGATAATTATTCTGCCATTGGTCAATTCCTTCCTGTTTTAAATACTGCTGAGCAGCTTGAATAATTTCCATAATCTGAGGAATATCTTTCATTTCTGCCTGTCTAAACTCCATTTTTTCACCTCTAAATTATTTTAGTATATAATAATTATTATTTTTTATCCAGTGAATAATCTTTTCTTTACTGCCTGGCCTGGCAAAATAATAGCCTTGGGCAAAATCACAACCTAAATCATTTAAAAAATCTAACTGAATTTGATTTTCTACACCTTCAGCAACTACTTTTAAATCTAAAGCATGAGCCATATTTATAATTGAATAAATTATGTTTTCAGCAGACTCTTCAATAGAAATTGAGCGGATAAAATAACCATCAATTTTTATGAAATCAACCGGCAGCTCCTTTAAATATTTCAAAGAAGAATAACCTTTGCCGAAGTCATCTAAATAAATTTGAATTCCATGATCTTTTAAACGCTTCAGCTTTTTAATATTTTCTTTAATATCCAACATTAATTCCGTCTCAGTAATTTCTAACCTAAGCTGACAGGGGTCAACCCCCTCTTGCCTCAGCACTTTTATTAAATTATCTGTGAACTCAGGCTGCTGTAAATTTCTAGCTGAAATATTGATTGCTAAATTAATTTGACTGGCTTTAATTTTTTCTTTATAAATATTTAAGTCAGCTGCTGCTTCCTTTATCACCCAGTTAGTAAGTGATTCAATTAAACTGCTCTGCTCAACTATAGAAATAAATCTATCAGGGGTTAAAAATCCTTTTTCAGGATGGTGCCATCTAATTAAAGCTTCAAAAGCCTCAATTTCATTAGTTCTTAAATTTATTTTTGGCTGATAATAAAGCTCAAAGTTATCTTCAGTAATTGAATTCTTGACCTGGGCCAGTATTTCTATATTGCTATCTGAATACTCAAGATCTTTTTCTTGTTCCTCATAAATCCAATAATTGATCCTTTTTTCTGCCGCTTTTTCTAATGCTAAAAAAGATTGATTGATTAGCTCATCAGCAATTTGACTCTGCTCAGGTGAAGTTGAAATACCAAGAGTTATTTCATTAAATATTGAGACATGTTTAAAATCAATAGCCTGCTCTAGATAAATAACAAATTCTTTCAAAAAAAATTCAAAATTATCAACTTTATTTTTATCAATAGTTAAACCATATTTATTCTCATTAAGTTGATAGATACTATCTTTGATATTTTTAAAGTCTCTAATGTGTTCTACAAACTTATTTATATAATTAGAAAAATTTGTAAAACCAATCAGTTTATAAATATCTAAAAAATTATTGATGTTGATGATTATAAGATAGAAATCCCCATCATTTTCTATTTTAGCTTCTAAATCTGATTTCATTTTGATTAAATTTGCCAATCCCGTTTCCTGATAATAATAGGCTATTTTATTTATTTCCTCTATTTGGCTTTCTAAAAAAGAAAATAAAGCGCCTGAAAAAGAACCAATTATCATAAATAAAAGCATTCTAAAAAACCAGTTTTCAAAGCTCTGCATTACCATAGTTTCCGTGTTAAGCGGCATCAAAGGTCCCAAAAAAAGACCCCCTATCAAAGCAGCCAAAAGACCGCCTTTGATATTATAAAAATAGGCAGCTAAAATTATTGGAATATAAACTAAATAGGTATAGCTAAACCTAGTCCCCCCACTTTGATAAACAAAGAATGTAATAAAAGTTATTAATAGAAAAATAGCTGAAATCAAAAGTACAGTTCTATTTTTTAAATATTTAAGTTTTAAATATATTTCCTGTCTTTTAATCATTATGATTCTCCTCAGACAAAATCTGTTTATTTATAATTTTTAAATATTATAGTTAAAATCTTTCTCTATCATATATTTCTTTCTAAATTAATTAAAACCTGCATCAATTACCATAATTTCTTCTTCGATTAATTAAAATATAAGCTTTAGCTATCCAGTCATTACTTAAATATTTTCGACCTATCCAGAGCGCTCTACTAAATAGTGTGAAGCAAAAAAATTAAAGATTAAGCAGCTCTTCTAATTTTTCTTTTACACCGTCCTGACCACAGCTCTCCTGATGTTTGGACTCCATATTTTCTAGACCTGCCAGACCTCGGTGGATTTTAGCTGCAGTCATTTCTTCTAATTCTTCTATAATTCTGTACTCGTCTTTTTTAATTTCTTTATCTTTTAATGATTCTAAAACAGCCCGACTAAACTTATAAGGGTTAGCTGTAGAATCGACAACGGCTTTGCTTTCATCTCCACTTTCACTGCGATATTTAAAAAGAGAGTCAACTCCAACTGCTGTATGTGGATCAATTAAATAATTATAATTTTGATATGTTTTTTTAATGGCTTTTCTTGCTTCATCTTCACTGCTGAATTTACCGCTGAACATTTCTCTGATTTTTGTGAAAGTCTGCCCATCTATTTTAAACTTCTTATTTGTTTGCAGCTTTTGATACCACTCGTTAATTTTACCGCTGTCATGTCCGTTCATTTCAAAAAGAAAGCGCTCTAAATTTGATGAAATTAAAATATCCATTGAGGGGCTGATTGTTTTTTTGAAATCACGGTTAATATCATAAATTCCTGTTTCTAAAAAGTCGGTTAACACCTTATTATCATTTGAGGCACAGATGAACTTATTTACCGGAAGTCCCATTCGATAAGCATAATAGCCGGCAAGTATATTACCAAAGTTACCAGTCGGAACAGTAAAATTGATCTTTTCACCTGCTTCAATTTCTTTATCCTGCAGTAGTTTTAAATATGCTTTAAAATAATAAACAATCTGAGGCAGCAGCCTTCCCCAATTAATTGAATTAGCAGAAGAAAATTGATAATTATTTTCCTGCAGCCTCTGCTTTAGTTCTTTATCAGCAAAAATTTCCTTAACTGCATTTTGACAATCATCAAAGTTTCCCTTAAGCGAAACTACCTCGGTGTTTTTTCCACCAGTTGTCTTCATCTGGTCTTCCTGAACTCTACTTACTCCGGCTTCTGGATAAAAAACAATGATTTTTACTCCCTCTACATCTTTAAAACCCTCGAGAGCAGCCTTACCTGTGTCACCTGAAGTTGCTACAAGAATTACTATTTCATTTCCAATTTGAAGTTTTTTTGCCGATTCAGCAAGCAGATGTGGTAAAATCTGCAGAGCCATATCTTTAAAGGCTGCTGTTGGACCATGCCAGAGCTCTAATATATATGTATTTTGATCAAGCTTTACAAGTGGTGTTTTTTCTGCTTCCGGAAAACTTTGATCATTATAAGCTGCCTTTACAGCTGACTCTATTTCATCCTCACTAAAATCAGTTAGATATTTCTTAAATATCCAGGCTGCCAATTTTTGATAGCTCTCATTTTTTCGGACTGTAATTTCTTCTAAATTAAGTTTAGGTATTTCTGCTGGGACAAAAAGCCCTCCTTCAGGAACCATCCCTAAACTAATTGCTTCAGCTGAATTAACCTGCTTATAATTACCTCTAGTACTCATATACTCCATACTCTCTACCTCCACTAAATATTATATTTGTCATGTTTTTAATAACTATAACTCATTATATCGAAAGAATATAACTATGTCTATTAAATAGGCTATATCTTTAAAATTTATAGAAAACAAAAAGTCCTGAAGCTTTTGATATTGCTGCAGGACTTTTTAATAATATATTTTAGCTGTCTATTTCAACTCTATTCTGCCATCTTTTTACTCTGTATAGAACATCATCTTGTTTTTTAAATCGAGTTCAGTTTAATCTAAATTTTCAAGTTTTTAATTACTTCATCAGATTTTTTGGTTAACTCTGTCATTTCGGTCTTTGTTAGGCTGAAATCTGCTGCCTCAGCATTTTCTCTAGCTTGTTTTTCATTTTTGGCACCCACTAAAGCGGTTGTAATTCCTGGACGATTAATCGACCAGTTAATTGCTGTTTGAGCCGGTGATTGTCCATTTTCTGCAGCAATTTCTTTTAATAATGTAATTAAGCTCTGAGTCTGTTCCCAATTTTCTTCTTTAAAAAATGGATAAAAGCCAGCTCGATTGTCTTTTTCATCATCAAATTGAGGTCTTTCCTGATACTTACCGCTTAGAATCCCACCCCCAAGAGTTCCGTAGCTTAAGGTCCCTAAATTATTATCTAAAAGGTAGGGAATAATCTTATTTTCTATGTCTCTTTTAAGCAGTGAATATTGAGGCTGCAGTGAAATTATATCAGTCATCTCAGATATTTCCTGCATCAGCTCTACTCCAAAATTACAGACTGCCAGATATTTAAATTTACCTTCTTTTTTTAGCTTTAATAATTCTTCTACACTTTCTTCTAAAGGAGTATCTGGATCAGGCCAATGAATCTGATAAAGATCTATCTGCTCAATATCTAACCTTTTTAAAGAGTTTTCAATTTCTGTTCTAATTCGTTCCGGGCTTAAATCTCGAACATATTTAGGTCCATCCCGGTGGGTTCCACATTTTGTGGCGATAACAACCTTATCTCTAATTCCTTGAATTGCCTTACCTACAACTTTTTCTGCATGTCCATCACCATAGGCTGGAGCTGTATCGATCAAATTAATACCGGAATCAACAGCTGCTCTAACTGCCTTAATTGACTGCTGATCATCTACCTCACCAAAGGTATCATTACCATAAGCCCAGGTACCTAAACCAACTGCAGAAATTTTTAAATTTGAGTTTCCTAAATGTCTATACTTCATTATTAGCCTCCTGATTATAAAATAGATTTTAATTGATTATAATTAGTTAAAAATTCTCGTAAACTATCTAATATTTCTTCTAAATCCTGCTCCTTGTCACACTCGAGATTAAGCACTAAAACAGGATCGTGTAAAGACATTCTTAATAAAAACCAATCATTACCACCACAATTTACTCTTAACCCCTGATAATTTTTAGGTGCAATTTCCCAATTCTCACTTTCTTTAACAAAATCTTCTAAATCACTAAGGATTCCCTGACCATAATCTTTAAAATTATCCAGGTCAATTGTCATTCGGTATTCTTTTTTAATTTCAGCTTCTTTTAAATCAGCAATTAAATCCCCAATTTTTTGATTTGACTCTGCTTTTAAATTAGCCATTTTGATTAAAATTTTTGCTATTAAATAAGCACCATCATCAAGAAAATAGTTTTCCTTAAAAGCTGCATGACCGGAAGTTTCTATCGCCAGCGGTGCATTAACTCCTTCTGCTTCAAGTCTTTTAGCCTCATTAATCACATTTTTATATCCTCTTTTAAATCTGTGATGTATTCCACCTAACTTATCCTCAATAAATTCTTTTAAGCCAACAGAAGTAACGGAATCTGTGACAATAGTAGCTCCAGGATTATTTTCTAAAACTATTGTTGAAGCAAGGGCAATTAATTTGTTTCTATTAATTTCCTGACCTCTGCTGTCTACAACCGCAGCTCGATCAACATCTGTATCAAAAATGATACCTAAATCCGCATTATTTTTTAGAACTGCTTTTTGAATTGAATGCATTGCTTCTTTATCTTCCGGATTTGGAGCATGATTGGGAAAGTTTCCATCTGGCTCTAAAAATTGACTACCTGCTGTATCGGCTCCCAAAGCTTCTAGAATTTTTTTAGCAAAAAACCCTCCGGCTCCATTACCAGCATCAACAATTATTTTAGAACCTGCCAGAGGTTTTTTTTGGTCAAGTTCCGGCTTCAGATTTTGCCGGATAATAGTTTTTATATGCGCGGCATAGTCTGAAATTAAATCAATATTTTCAATTTTAAACTTCTTATCTTTTATTTTAGCTTCATCTAAAAATTCTTTTTCTGATGCTGCTGCTATTTTAAGAATTTCCTTTACATTTTCCTTTTCTAAACCACCTTTATTTGTAAAAAATTTGAATCCGTTTTTATCAAATGGTAAATGACTGGCTGTAATCATAATTGCTCCATCATATTGATATTCTTCTAAAACAGTTGACATAAACATCGCTGGAGTGGAAGCCAGACCTGCAGTTAAACACTCAGCATCAGCCATTTTAATTCCTCCGCCAAGAGCATTCTGTAATTTCTCAGCACTTAATCTTGAATCATGGCCGATCGCTATTTTAAGCTGATTACTTTTCTTATTCAGGGTATCAGTCAACCACTGCACAAAAGAAAAACCGATTCCAAAAGCAGCTGCTTCTGTTAAATTTGCTTTTTTCTGCTCATTTGAGATTGCCTTACCTCTCACATCTGTACCACTTAACAATCTTTCCCATTTTATTTCTGACATTAAAATCACTCCATTTTATTTTTTTCACTTTTTATTTCATACATTGCTTTATCTGCTTTATTTAATAATTTTTTTAAGGAATCTGCAGTATTATTTGCTATACTATAACCTATACTGCAGCTAATATTAATTTTATGACCGTCAATTTGATATGGTTCTGATATAATATCCTCAATTTTATCTATTATTATCTCAACATCTTCGGAGTTTTTAATGTTGGGTAATAAAATTGTAAACTCATCTCCGCCAATTCGTGATACTTTATCTTTAGGTCTGATTGAATTTTTTAAGCGACCCGCTACAATTTGAAGCAGTTTATCTCCAATTTCATGACCATAATTATCATTAATTTCCTTAAATCCATCCAAATCTAAATATAAAATTGCTGTTTTTTCTTTTGCTTTTCGAATGTTACTTTGATTAAAATATTCCTGAAAAGCCTGCCGATTTGGGAGACCGGTTAAACAATCATGATAAGCAATAGTTTCCGTATTTTTTATAAAATAATGCATTATCATTGAAAAAATAATAAAAGAAATAAGAACTATGATTATTTTAAAGATAATATTTTTACGTTCCTGACTTAATTCATTGAGTAAATTTTGATTATCGTAACGAACCCTTACTACAAATGAATTCCACCACTCGGAATCGGTTTCTTTTCCTTTAACTAAAAAAGGTAAATAAAAATCAGTAACTTGATAGTCATTTTCTTTAAAACTTGAATTTTGAATTTTATTTTCTAGGACTGTTTTTTTAATTACTGCCTTTACCTGTGCAGACACAGGCTCCAATTCATCTGGGTTGCTGCTTTTTAAGATTCCAACTCGGTTACTATCCTGGCCAAATTTATAAAAATTAATACTCCGCAGCTGCTCATATTTATGCACTAATTCTTCAGCCTTTGCAAAAATATTAAAATCTCCAAGTATCGGAAATCGTTTGCTGATATCAATGCTCAGTTCAAACAAATATCTGCCGTCAGAAGTTGCCTGATAACTATATTTATTAATTAAACCTGTATTCTGGGCAAGATCTAATTTATCAGCTGCAAATCTTCCACTTTTCAGCCTGGAATACAGCAATTTAGAAAACTCTCTGTATTGTGAAAAATCCATCCCCAAATCTGCCTTTAAAGTAGTACTGATAATTTTTAGCTGATCATTAATTATGTAGATCTCATAATCAGGCATTTGTGCTTTTAATTCAGTTAAGTTCCAGCTTATAGGATCCTGATTTTCGGCATATTCTGCTAATAATATCTGAGAATTTTCTTCCATCTCCTGATTTAAAACAATTTCGGAAATAGAATAAGCAGCAAAGGCGTTTTCTAAAGAATTAAAAACATTGTTTTTAATTAGTTCAATTTCTGTCTCAAAATTTTCTCTAACAATTTTTTCTGTTCTGCGATAGCTCTGATAATTAAGCCAGATCATCATAATAAACAGCAGGATAAAAAATATTAAATAATATTTTCGCAGATATTTCATCTTAAACTCCTCTCTTAAAAGAGGGCTAAAGGATCCCAATTATATTAATATAATTCGACGCTTAATTTGAATTACCTGCAATATTTTGCTAATTATAGATTATTTCTAAAAAGATTTTGTAATTTGATGTTCACTTAAGGGTTTGTTGAATAAAAATCCCTGTATAAAATCACAGCTGTGATCTTCCAAATAATGCAGCTGTTCAACTGTTTCCACACCTTCTGCTATAACCTTTACCTCCCACTGATGTGACATTTCAATTAAAGGTGCAACCATCATTTTTTCTCTGGCTGAGTTGTGAGATATTAAATCAATAAAAGATTTATCTATCTTCAATACATCTATTGGAATATGCTGCAGATAACTTAAAGAAGCATAACCCGTCCCAAAATCATCTAAGGCAATACTGATTCCTAAATCTTTGAGTTTATATAAAACATCTATTACATATTCTTGATCAGAAATAAAGTGAGATTCTGTTATTTCAAATTCAATTTTAAAGCCCTCTGGTTTTTCTTTTCCTATGATATCTTCTACCTGAGCTAAAAATTGAGGATCTGTGAGCTGAACTACTGAAATATTAATTGATAAAACCAATTCCTGCTCAAAATGATTTTTAAGACTATTGAATTTCTGAATTGAGCTTCTAATCACCCAATCTCCAATTTCTTTTATTAAACCACTTTTTTCAGCTTCGGGAATGAATCTAACAGGACTGATTGTACCGAATTCTGATGAATGCAGACGCAAAAGAACCTCAAAACCCCGCAGCTCTTTCCCATTTGTTTTATACTGAGGCTGAAACATAAGATAAAATTCTTCATTTTTAATAGCCTTTTTCAAGACATCTTCCAGCTGAACATCCATGACAACCTCTTTTTCCATATGTTCAGCAAAAAATTCTATTTCTTTATCTACATTTGTTTTAGCTTTATACATTGCAATATCAGCACTTCTAATTATCTCCTTACTGTTTTTACCATCCTGCGGAAAAGTTGAAATTCCAAAATTGCTGTTCAATAATACTTCTCTGCTTTTGTATTTATATGGTTTTTCCAGTTCTCTCTTGATGCTCCTGATATATCTATTTAATTGTTTCTCTTCTAACTGCTGATGAACAACTACTGCAAATTCATCTCCACCCAAACGTCCGATCAAATCGGAATCATGGACAATTTTCTTCAACCTTTGGGCAGCTTCCTTCAAAATATAGTCACCAATATCAAAACCCCAAGATTCATTAATTCTTTTAAAATTTTTGAAATCAATAAAAATTAAGGTATAATTGATTGATTTTTCATCAGATAAAGATGACAAATAATCAAGTTCTTTAATTAACATTTCTCTGTTGGCTGTTTTCGTTAAGCTGTCATAATATGCCAAATGCTGCAGTTTTTCTTTTTCTGTCTCTAACTCTTCTACTTTTGAATTAATTTCTTGCTGATAATTATGAATCAAAAAGATTACAATTAAAAATGTTGTATAAGCAATTATCCCCGGCATATAAATAAATGTATTTTCCATAATCATGATTGCAATCATTGAGGACTGAGAAAATACATTTAGTGCTAAAGCAGCAGCTATTCCGGTTTCTTTAAAATTTAAACTTAGATACAAAAGTGTTAAAATCTGAAGCTGTGATATTAATCCTTTGGTGGTATCAAGCGAAATATTTAATCCTGTTATATTTATCGAATTAATTAAAATTAATAATACTGCACCAATTATATAAAAACTGCTTAGAAAAACAAAAAACATATTGTTTTCTAAACTATTAAAGCTGATGCTGCTAACTTCATTTTTTAAGAAAGAAAAAAATCTTTTTTTCTTCATTATCCAACCTACCCTCGTTTTATACTATTTACTTACTAGTATAACTAATTTTAAGCTTTAATTCAATAAAGAAAAATTAAAAATCCCCTTTCGGAGAAAACAGATTATTTTGACTTAATCTGTTACCGTCAGGGGATTATATTATTAATTTAAATAGTTTAACTAATTTAGCCTATTTCTTTAAAAAGATTAACCATTTCGATCATAGAAACAGCTGCATCATAACCTTTGTTGCCGGATTTAGTTCCTGCTCTGGAAATAGCCTGCTCAATTGTATCAGTTGTTAAAACTCCAAAAATAACTGGTTTTTCGGTATCCAGACCTGCTTTAGCAACTCCTTTAGAAACTTCTGCAGAAACGTAATCAAAGTGTGGTGTTTCACCTCTAATTACTGCACCTAAGGCAATAACCCCATCATATTTTTCTTTTACAGCCATTTTTTTTGCAGTTAATGGTATTTCAAAAGCACCGGGTACCCAAACTACATCAATATCTGCTTCGTCCATTCCGTGTCTTTTTAAAGCATCTACTGCCCCTTCTAATAGTTTGCCTGAAATAAATTCATTAAAACGGCCTACTACAACTGCGGTTTTTATACCTTGTGCATTTAATTTTCCTTCAATAGTTCTCATTTTATCATTCTCCCTTTTTAAATTTTTTTATAATTATCTTAGTTCTTAATTATTATTTTTGTAAATTTATTTCTTTAATATTTATAAATTATTCGAAAATTTGTTGATTTAATGGTCAAAATCTAAAAGATGACCCATCTTATCTTTTTTTACTTTTAAGTAGGACTCATTCTCATGATTGGGATCAATTTCTAAAGGAACTCTTTCGGTAACTTTAAGTCCATAACCTTCTAAACCTATGATTTTAGTTGGATTATTTGTCAGGAGACGAATTGTAGATAAACCAAGTTCACTCAAAATCTGAGCTCCAATTCCATAGTCTCTTAAATCAGGATCAAAGCCTAAGGCAACATTAGCTTCCACAGTATCCATTCCTTGATCCTGGAGCTTATAGGCCTTAATTTTATTAACTAAGCCAATACCTCTTCCTTCCTGACGCATGTATAAAACAACTCCACTGCCTTCATCCTCTATCAGCTGCAGGGCTGCTGCCAGCTGTTCACCACAGTCACATCTTTTTGAACCAAAAATATCACCAGTAATACACTGTGAGTGGACTCGAACTAAAACATCTTCTTTATTTTCTATCTCACCTTTGATGATAGCGATATGCTCTTTATCATCAATTTTTGTAGTGAAGACTTTGATTTTGAAATCACCAAAATCAGTCGGAAGCTCAGCTTCTGCTGCTAAATTAATCAGCTTGTCTTTTTCTTTTCGGTAATTAATTAAATCTTCAATAGAAATTAATTTCAAATCGTGTTTTTGGGCAAATTCTTTTAAGAACGGAAGTCTCCCCATTTCTCCATCTTCTTTAATTATCTCACAGATAACACCGGCTGGCTTCAGACCCGCTAACCTTGCCAGATCAACAGCTGCTTCTGTGTGACCAGCTCTTCTTAAAACTCCACCCTTTTTAGCAACCAAAGGGAATATATGACCAGGACGCATAAAGTCCTCTGCTTTTGCAGCAGGAGCAATAAGTTTTTGAATTGTTAAAGCTCTTTCCTGAGCAGAAATTCCTGTTGTAACATCTGTATGATCAACTGAAACAGTAAAAGCTGTGCCATGAGTTTCTGTATTATTTTTTACCATCATTTTTAAATCTAATTTTTCACTTAGAACCTCTTCTATTGGAGTACAAACAAGACCTCTTGCTTCTTTAATCATAAAATTAATGGCCTCTTTATCTACTTTTTCAGCAGCCATCAAAAGGTCCCCCTCATTTTCTCTATCCTCATCGTCAACCACTACTACCATTTTCCCAGCTCTTATGTCTTCTACTGCAGCTTCTATTTTATCCATACCAAATCTCCTTTCGGATAATTATTTTTGAATTTGAGATTAAATAAATCCATTTTCGGCTAAAAAACTTTTAGAAATCTTGACTTCATTAGTTCTCTGTCCATTTAAATTATTCAACATCTTATAAACATATTTTCCTAACATATCAGTCTCTATATTAACTCTATCACCAGCACTTAAAAGTGATAAGTTTGTTTCAGACCAGCTTTCAGGAATCAATGATATTTTTAAAATTCCATTTTCAATTCCCATTACTGTCAGACTGACACCGTTTAAAGCAACTGAACCTTTTTGAACGATAAACTTTTCTGTTTCTTGGTCTACTTCCATTTTAATTATTTGAGCATTGTTTTCTCTTTGAATTGATTTAACCACAGCTGTAGAATCTACATGACCCGTTACAAAATGTCCGCCAATAAAATCATTTGCTTTTAAAGATTGTTCTAGATTGAGGACTGAATCAGTTTCTAAATCACCTAGGTTGGTATCTTTTAGCGTTTCAGGCATTACATCAGCTCTAAAATAATTGCTACCATAATCCACCACAGTTAAACAAACTCCATTGACTGCTATACTGTCACCGGTTTTAATATTTTCTAAAACTTTTTCTGATTTAATTTCCAATTGATATTTATTATTTCCTTTAAATTTTCTTAAAAAATTACCTTTTTCTTGAATTATCCCGCTAAACAATAAATCCACCTCCTAAAAATAGATGCCACATAAATCTATTTTAAAAAATTATTTTCTTTCAGCAATTAGTAAAATATTGTCTTCCAATAATTTTTGTTCTAGAATTTTTAATTCAACAGTATCTGACATCAGTTTTGGACCTTTACCGCAGAAAGATGCTATTCCATCACTACCACCATAAATTTTGGGAGCAATAAAGTAATAAAATTTGTCAACCAAATTTTCTTTTAGAAATGTATGGCTGAGTTTTGCGCCTCCTTCAACTAACAGACTACTTATTTTTCTTTTTTTTAAGGTTTTCAAAATTTCTCTGAGATCAAAATATTTATTTTCAGCTGCAAATGATATAATATCGACCTGTTTCAGTTTCAATAATCTTTCTTTTTTTGCTAAAATATCAGGCTCATCATTTTGAGCTGTAATAATTAAAGTCTTGGCTGTTGACTTTTGATTTATAATCCTGGCATTTATTGGTATTTCTAAGTCGGGATCTAAAATAATCCGCAGAGGATCTATTCCTTCTCTGGTATCTAATCTTGCTGTTAAAGAAGGATCATCAGCTAAAACAGTTCCAATACCAACCATAATTGCATCAATTCGATGTCTTAATTTATGGCCTTCTAATCTAGCAGCTGAATTAGTTATCCATTTTGAATCACCAGTTTTGCTGGCAATATAGCCATCTAAAGTTTGGGCTTTTTTTAAAAAAACAAAAGGATAATCGCTTTGAATATATTTCAAAAATATTTCATTTAATTTTTGAGCTTCATTTTTTAATAATCCAAGCTCAACTTTAATACCAGCTTCTCTGAGCATCTCAATTCCTCGTCCGGAAACCTCTGGATTCGGATCAACCATTGCCACTACTGCTTTTTTTATCCCCGTATCAATTAGTTTTTGAGCACAAGGAGGTGTTTTCCCATAATGACTGCAGGGTTCTAAAGTAACATAAATATCTGCTCCTACAGCTTTTTTCCCGGCCTCTTCAAGTGCAAATACCTCTGCATGTGGGCCACCACATTCCTGATGATAACCTTCTCCAACTATTTCACCGTTTTTAACTACTACTGCTCCAACCATTGGATTAGGTGAAGTTTTTCCTTCACCTAATTTTGCTAACTCCAAGGCTCTTTTCATGTGCTTGTAATCGATACTAGAAAATTTCTGCATCATCTACCCCCATACCCCCATTTTTATAGTTTAATTTTTAGCCTAAAATTCAACTGCTCCGACTCAATAATTTTATAATTCCTCGGAAATTAGAAAAAGTCCTTCCAGAACTGACCAAAACTGGAAGGACTTTAATAATCAAATATTATAATATAAGTTAATTATAACTATTTATTCAGCACTATAGATTTAAAATATTTAAAATCTATAATAAATTAAATGACAAATAAACAAATTAGATTAATTAACCCATAACCTAACTCCCTTCCAGACTTTACTGTCGGTTCTGCATTTCATCAGATCAATCCTAATGGATTTGTGGACTTTACCACCGGTAGGGAATTTCACCCATCCTCGTTAGTTATTAAATTTACTAGTTATATTTTAGCATCTAAATTAAAGTTTGTAAAGTAATTTCACATAATTGTTTGTTTTTCCTATTTGAACAGCTCTTTCTAATAATTTAGAATGTTTTGCTCTTTACTCTAAATTTAAAGAATCTATTGGACCCCAAAATTTAAGCTGATAAAAACCATCTTCATTTCTAGTTATTCTTTCACTTAACACAAGCTGCAGAAAAGAATTAAGCTGTTCAACTTTAGCAGTTTGCGGTTTATATCTTAATTCACCACTGCTGATATATGGGATTTCTTCACTATAATTATATTCAGCATCTAATTCAGCCAACAGTATTGAAGAATCTAATTCCGAATGACTGCTGCCATTAGGATGACTGTACTGCTGCTGATAAGAAAATTTGTTGATTAAAATTTCAAATTGATTATTTTCAGCTAAAATACCAAAACTATTTTCATTTAATTGTTGAGCCATGATTTCTGCCAGCACAAGTTTCAATTCATTTAAATTCAAATTAAATTCAAGCTGATTTACCTTAATTCGATTATTCTGATTTGTTAAATCAAAGCTTCCATTAAAATCAAATTGGTTAAATTCAAGGTCCTGATAAAAATCATTAGCTGAAAAATTCAAATCTGATGCTGTTAAATGAAAATCATAATTACCTTTTGCTTCTTCAACATAAATTTGCTGCTCTTGCTCATTATAATCAATTATTGAATCAAAATTATAAATTATTTTCAGTAATTCGCTGCTTAAATTAAATTCTTCCAGTTTTAAGTTTTGATTTGCCTGATCATAATCTACCC
The DNA here is from genome assembly GCF_004366375.1 of Halanaerobium congolense. Classification (GTDB taxonomy): domain Bacteria; phylum Bacillota; class Halanaerobiia; order Halanaerobiales; family Halanaerobiaceae; genus Halanaerobium; species Halanaerobium congolense. The sequence continues at coordinate 7,323 of NZ_SOEF01000013.1, read as the reverse complement.
TTAATTTAAAATCACTAAATGTCGACAATCTATTCCAATCCTGTTCACTGAGACCATAACTTCTATAATAGGGAAAATTATACTTTAATTCAGCTGCAGTAAAATCTAAATTATGATTATCTTCTAAAAGAAGATGAAGATCATTTTCATTTTTGATAGCTAAAATATTTTCTTCTGTTAGATTACCCTGGTAATGAAGTTCTGCACCTTTTATATTAATTTGATAGTTTTTATTTAAATTAGAATAATTAATTTGAGCAATCTTTGTCTCTAAATTCTTATTAAACTCAAAATTCTGATTACGAATATAATTAATTATTTGCTGCCAGTTAAAACTAATTTCTGCCTGATTAACAATTAAATTAAATTGATCTCTTTTTGTTATACTAGCATCTCTGATATCTATTTTTTGAAGCAAAGGATTGCTTTCAACCTCCAAACTGCGGAGCTGATAGTCATTAGCCGCTGCTGTTTTTCTGATTTCAATTTCCACATCTTCTGCTATTTTTTGTCCATAATAATAATTAGCTGTAAAAATAACTGCAGCTGCAAATAACATTACTAAAATATAAATTGAAGCTTTTTTAATAAATTTGTTCATTACTTGGACCTCCCTATTCTTGAGCATTTTCTTCTGAAATATTTTTTTCCATAACAAATTCTCCAGCTGAACTGTATGTTTCTTTTTTTATATCAGAACTATGATTAGAGTAAAAGACAAAAAGAGTACCTTGGTATAAATCTTTTCTTTAAGTTAAGTTTTTCAAAAAAATGTTTTATTGACTGATCAGTAAAGTAAACTGAATTAAAGTAATATTTTACAATCGGAGGTTCTAAATCCTCAAATTCCTCCTGGCTATATTCTTCTGGATAAAAATCAAATGGCATATGACTGGTTACCGTTATATAAAAAGCAAAAAATGGCTCTGCTGCCTGCTCTAAATAATCAATAGACTGGTCGAAAAAATCGTAGTCGTCAATTCCGAGATAACTTTCTTCAGCAATTTTGGCATTTTCAATTTCAAAATCTTCTCTACTGTAAAATTTATCAAAACCTAGTTCCGGATAAGCTTTATTTCGATAAAAGAAATCACCGCTATTACCATGAAAAGCTAAGAATTGGTAGCCTCTTTTTTCAAAACTTTAACTATTGAATTAAACTTTGACATATCATTAGTTTTAAAAGCATAATTCTTATTTCTAGGATAAAGGGAGGTCAAAAAAGAAAATTCAGCATCAAAACTTTCATTAACATGTTGGGCATAAATATTATTAAAATAAAGAGAATTTTCCTTAAGCTTATTTAAAAAAGGAGCTACTTTTCTATTGTTATGGCGGTAATTAATTATTTTTTGATCAAAAGACTCTAGTTGAATAACTATAATATTTTTAATATATTCTAGTTGATGGTACTGGTTTAAATCTTCTTCTCCAACAATTTCTGAATCGGTTATTTGTTCAATATCCTCTTTTTCCTGGTTCTGCATGCTAAAATATAACGTCTATATCCTTTATTATTGGCCATTGATATTTTTACTGTCCTGAAATTTGAACTATAAAATAAGAAAAACAATAAAATTGCTATTTCAAAAATGAAAAGCAAATCTAAATAGCTAATTAGCTGTCTGAATAAAACTTTGAATGGTCTTATTCCCTGCCCCATAGTAATATCAGCAACACTTAAATAGTTAGAAAAATACCTATTATACCATAAATTTGCAAAGAAAAATGAAGTGACTAAGAGATAAAAGAAATATAATTTTTTTCTTAAAGCTTAAATCATTAAAATATCTCAATTTATACCTTTCCCATATATTTTCTCTTACTTTAATAGTATGTTGTTTTTAGAAAATATGCAATTAAATTAGAAAATATTTTTTAAATTTTTTGTGATAAGACGATAATTGATATAAATTGAGATAGATTAAATTTATTTTTTCTGATTATCCTTTCTTAAAATCATATCTTCCAAACTCCCACCAGCAGAAACCATAGGAAACACATTCTCTTCTTCTTCGATTATAAAGTTTAAAATATAGCTTTCTTTAGCCTTAATAGTTCTTTCAATTGCTGATTTAATATCTTTTCGTTCAGTAATAGTTTCTCCTTTAATTCCATAACCTTTTGCTACCTGAATAAAATCAGGAATCATTTCTGGACATTCTGAATTAGGGCCGGAACATTTAGGCGGGCAGTCACTTTGTCTTCTTAAACAGGTAGCGGAATAGCGCTTGTCATAAAATAGCTCCTGCCACTGCCTTACCATTCCAAGATACTGATTGTTAAATATAATAATTTTTACTGCTACATGGTTTTTAGCTGCAGTTGCTAATTCCTGAATATTCATTTGAAAACTACCATCACCAACAAGTGCAAAAACCTCTTTTTCTGGATTAGCAATTTTAGCTCCTATTGCAGCTGGAAAACCATAGCCCATGGTTCCCAAACCACCTGAACTGATGAAGGTTCTAGGTTTTTTATATTTATAATACTGAGCAGCCCACATCTGATGCTGACCTACACCAGCAGTAATTATTGCCTCTCCAGCTGTTAACTCATAAAGAGTTTCTATAATCTCTGATGGTAATAATTTTTGACTTTTTCCAGGATCTGATTTTTGATCAATTTGCTTCCAGTTATTGATTTTTTTGATCCAGGCAGGCCTTTTAACCTTTTTAATTTGCGGTATTAATTCTTTTAAAGCGGTCTTAACATCAGCTGTAATTGGGATTTTTGTTTCTATAATTTTTGCTATTTCTGCAGGATCAATATCAATATGAATCACATCTGCATTGACAGCAAAGTCTTCTATTTCCCCGGTAACTCGATCATCAAAACGAGCTCCTAAAGCAATAATTAAATCAGAATTTGTAATTGCTAAATTAGCTTCAGTTGTCCCATGCATTCCTAACATTCCTAAGGATAAATAATTATTTTCATCAAAAACCCCAATTCCATTTAAGGTGGTTGTTACAGGTATTTCAGCACTTGCTGCCAATTCTGCTATTTCTTTTTCTGCTTCCGAGATAATAGAGCCCCCTCCAGCATAGATAATCGGCTGATTGGAATCGTTTATTAGTTCTGCAGCTCTTTTCAACTGCAGTTTATTTGCTTTATAAGTTGGTTTATAGCCGGGAAGATCAACTTCTTTTGGATAATTAAATTCTGCTTCCTCTTTTAAAATATTCGAAGGTATATCAACCAGTACAGGTCCAGGACGTCCAGTAGAAGCGATATAGAAGGCCTCTTTAATTATTCTGGCTAAATCTTTAACATCATTAACAATATAGTTATTTTTGGTGATTGGCATAGTTACCCCTTTGATATCAGCTTCTTGAAAACCATCAGTACCGATCATATTATTTGGCACCTGACCTGTAAAAGCAACAAGGGGAACTGAATCCATATTTGCGGTTGCTAAGGCAGTAACCATATTTGCTGCACCGGGTCCTGAGGTCGCAATACAGACTCCTGTCTTTCCACTCGAACGAGCATATCCATCAGCCGCATGAACTCCTCCCTGCTCGTGATGTGGCATAATATGTCTAATTTTTGAATCATATAATTTGTCATAAATATCTATTACCTTTGCCCCAATATAGCCAAATATAGTATCTACACCTTCTGACTCTAATGACCTCACAAAAATTTCTGCTCCACTCATCATCTTTTTATCATTACTACTCATGCTGCTCACTCCTTCTTAAAATAATGAATTTTAATTAACATTCTCAAAATCAAAAAACTCTCATCCCTACTAATAGTTGAACTATTAATAGGGACGAGAGTTATCTCACGTGGTACCACCCGAATTTGCTGTTAGACAGCCTCTTCAGTACTCCTGATATTAATCATTTATACTTCTGCATGTGATAACGGATGCATTTAAACAAAGATTCCGACAGTACTTACTTTATTCGGTACTGCAGTTCAAGGGCTACAAAAATAATTTTTTTAATATCGGGTCTCAGCATTCCGACTCTCTGTAATCATTAAATATTATTTTCCTCCCTCTCATAACTTTTAATTATATAATTGTAATTTGTTTTATTATATATTGTTTTTAGAAAATTGTCAAGAATCAGAATGGTCATTTGAGTCAATTTCAAATACTGGTTCTTTTATTTCAACAACTACTTTATGGCTGTGATAATAAAAATCATTATTTAATTTCTTATATCTCTTCTCATTTCCTTCGAGTCTAGACACTCTTATATTAAGCTGTTCTAACATTGCTCCATGATTATCAGTTCGAGCAAGTAAAGTCCTAAGCATCTGAGTATTTTCTTCTAGTTGAGGCTTCATTTCTGCTACATCATTTTTTAGTGAAGATACATCACCTTTTAGTGAAGATACATCATTTTTTAGTGAAGATACATCACCTTTTAGTGAAGATACATCACCTTTGACTCCAGATATTTCTTCTCTGATTATCTGTCTAATACTATCTAAAAGTTCCTGATTCACAATTAACACCACCTATCTCTTAATGGTTTCCATGAGCGGCATTTATCTCTATATTTAATAATTTCAGTCACTGGCACTTATTTAAATTCTATATGACTAAATTATACCATAATAGGTGATTATAATCAAAGAAAATGTTAGTTTAAAATTAATATACTTCCTCCCTATTGTGTTATTCTAAATTATAGAAACTAATCAAACTTAATAATTTGTACTTCATTTTGTCTTTTGATATAATTTACCTGGGATGGAAGTACATTGCGGCTTTATCTATCAGAGTAACGCTTTAAATGAAACTGCAATTCACCTACCTATTACTATCATCAGATCAGAGACGTCAAATAGGACGCTGCGAATCAACGCTAATCCAATAAGGCACGCCTGATGATAATTTAAATTCTAATTAAGATGAAATTGATGCTGAAGCCATTGCCAATGTATTGTTGGCAGATTTCAATGAGCTTCCTGATGCTATATCTATGATGCTAATTTTAAAGCAATCAGACAGCTAAATAACCAGCGTAAGACTCTAGTTAAAGAACAGACAAAACTTAAAAACAGATTCCATAATCTAATTCACCAGCAGTATCTTGAATACTAAAATTTTTTTAGTGATCCCATCGGTAAAACTGTTATAGCTTTTTATGAGAAATTTCCTCATCCCTCAGAGCTTGACTATTATGGAGAAATCAGGCTCCAGGATTTTCTAAATGATCTCAAGTTAAATCTATAGGCAATGATAAAGTTGAAACTATACTTTTTCTGGTAGATAAGAACAGGAAAAAACTGCTGATACCAAAGCCCCAGAAATATTATTATCAAAAGTACTATTGTATTGAACATTTGAAACTGCTTGAAAATCTCTTGAGAAAATCAATAGTCAGCTTAAAAAAGCAGTTGAAAAAAGCCAGTATCAGCTGACATCCATGCCGGGCACCTGTAGAACATAGCTCTGGCACCTCTAAAAACTTAAGCTACAAAAAGCACGGCTGTCGTGATTTAAACCATGCTTTTTACTTACTTGCATTCCAACAAATTGGCGGCACCATAAATGGTAAAATCAAGAGTACAAATTATCAGAAAACATTGATTATGAAGTGCTTGATAAAGCAAGCTAAATTAATTTCCATAAATTGGTTTGGTAAACGGTACGTGCAAATATTTATCTACTTCCCTAGCTGCTTTTCGACCCTCATCAATTGCATTAACTACCAGACTCTGGCCTTTACGCATATCACCAGCAGCAAAAACTCCTTTAACATTTGTTCTAAAATCACCATAATCAGCATTAACATTAGACCGCCGATCCTGTTCTATACCTGCTTTTTCAATCAGAGTCTTTTCTGGCCCTAAAAAACCCATTGCTATTAAAATTAGATCAGCAGACCAGATTTTTTCTGTTCCTGGTTTTTCTATTGGCACAAAACGATTTTCATCATTTCTTTCCCAGTTAATTTTAACAGTTTTAACTCCACTGACAACCTTTTCTCCGTCAATTTTTTCTGTCATAATTTTTTCTGTCATAATTAGAAACTCTCGCGGATCAGAACCAAAAACTTCAATCGCTTCTTCCTGGCCATAATCGACCTTAAGAGTTTTGGGCCATTCAGGCCAGGGGTTATCTGCCTGACGCTCAGATGGTGATTTAGGCATTATTTCAAACTGATTTACACTTTTTGCACCCTGTCTAATAGCAGTTGCGGCACAGTCAGTTCCCGTATCTCCACCACCAATTACAATCACATCTTTATCCTCAGCAGAAATATAATCTTCATTCTGGTCACCCAAAATATGCTTTGTATTTGCTTTTAGATAGTCTACAGCAAAATATACTCCAGCTGCCTCTCTTCCTGGGACTTCAAGATCTCGAGGCTTAGTTGCTCCACCTGTCAGTACTACAGCATCAAAATTATTTTCAAGCGCTTCCAGACTAAGATCTTTACCAATTTCAATCTCTGTGATAAATTCTACTCCTTCAGCCTCCATAATATCAAGCCGACGTTTGAGAACCAGTTCTTTATCAAGCTTCATATTAGGAATACCGTAAACTAAAAGGCCACCTATTCTATCCTGACGCTCATAAACTGTTACCTTGTGTCCCAATTTGTTTAGCTGATCAGCAGCAGCCAGACCAGCAGGTCCAGAACCAACTACTGCTGCTGATTTTCCTGTTCTTTTTTCTGGTGGCTCAGGCTTGATCCAGCCTTCGGCAAAAGCCTTTTCAATAATCTGATACTCATTTGCCTTAATGGTTACTGCCGGGTCATTCAGCTCCACTGTACATGAACCTTCGCAAGGAGCCGGACAGACTCTACCCGTAAATTCGGGAAAATTATTGGTTTTTAAAAGTCTTTTAACTGCTTCTTCCCATTTATCTTTATAGATTAGATCATTCCACTCCGGAATCAAATTATTTACAGGACAGCCAGAAACCATACCTCCAATTTCCAGGCCGCTGTGACAGAAGGGAATTCCACATTCCATACAGCGGGCTCCCTGAATTTTAGCAGCTTCTTCGCTAAATTTATTTTTAAATTCTTTCCAGTCTTTTATTCGCTCTTTCGGCGGGCGCTCTTTCGGAGTTTCCCGCTTATATTCCATAAATCCAGTTGCTTTACCCATTTTATCTCCTCCTCTGTCCTAATTCGTTACGTCAAATCTAATAGTTTTTTTAAAAATATTAATAGTTATCATAATTGTCAGGTTAGGAATTTGCATAAAATGCAGGAATCCCTCCCCCTGAGCTCGTAAATAGTAATTGAGAGAACCACAACTTACTACACCCAGAAAGGAAGGGATCCTAAGTTATGTTTTCTCGAAATTTACCTAATTTCCTGCTTAAACCTCTTATGAATT
>NZ_SOEF01000012.1 GCF_004366375.1 Halanaerobium congolense | reverse complement strand
GTTTATTCCTTTCATATTTGTTGTAGGTAACAAATATTATATCAAAAGAAGGAATAAGTCGCCAATTTTTTATCTAATTTTTTTGTAAAGTGGTGAAAAATAATTCAACTGAAGAAAAATACCCACGTCGGGCTGGAATTCCAAAAAAAAGACCCCTTTAAAGTGAAATAATAATATTTAAATGAATAATTTAGATTGATAGTTTATTGAATAATTATAAAGGATATTCAGCTATTTCAGAGAAATATATTGCTAAGTGGGGGGTAATTTTTAATGAAAATTCCTTTTTTAAATCATAATAGTGATAAAAATAAAGAACAAATTACAGAAATAAAAATTGACAAAATAAAAACAAATCCATTTCAGCCCCGTCAGGAATTCAAACAGCATGAAATTGAAGAACTAGCCCATTCAATTGATAATTTTGGTTTAATTCAGGCAATTACTGTTAGAAAAAAAGAGACTGGATATGAATTAATTGCCGGTGAAAGAAGGCTTCGAGCTGCTAAATTTTTGGGTAGGGAGCTCATTCCAGCAGTAATTAGAAATTTAAATGATCAGGAAATGGCTGAAATAGCTTTAATTGAAAATTTACAGCGTAAGGATTTAAATTTTTTAGAAGAAGCCCAGGCCTATCAGCAGCTCATAAATAAATTTAATTTAACCCAATCAGAATTAGCAAATCGGGTTTCTAAGAGTCAGTCTACTATTGCAAATAAGTTGCGCTTATTAAAGCTTTCTGCTGGTGTTAGAAACGAACTGATAGCTGCTAATTTAAGTGAAAGGCATGGAAGAGCTTTATTAAAACTTGATTCAGCTGAAGAACAGCTAAAAATAATTAAGGAAATCAAGAAAAAAGGGCTAAATGTCCGTGAAAGTGAAAATTTAATAAAAAAGGAACCAGTAAAAAAGAAGAAAAAAATTAAGCATATATCAGATGATTTAAGGCTTTTTGCTAATTCTCTGGAAAAGAGAATTACAGAAATAAAAGATTCTGGTATTAATGTTGAATATGATCGAAACGATCATCAAAACAGCATAGAGTATTATATAAAACTTTCAAAAGAGAGTTAAAGAGGTGAAATAATGGCAAAAAAAATAGCGATTGTCAACCAGAAGGGTGGAGTTGGCAAAAGTACTACGGCTGTTAACTTAAGTGCGGGCCTGGCAGAAAAAAACAATAAAGTTTTGCTAATAGATATTGATCCGCAAGGAAATGCCAGCAGTGGATTGGGGATTGAAAAAGCAGAAGTAGAATATACAATTTATGATTTATTAATCGAGTTAGACTCCCCTGAAAAAGCAATTCTGAATAGTTATAGTGATAATTTAGATATTATTCCAGCTAATATCGAATTGGCAGGGGCTGAAATCGAATTAGTTTCTATAATATCACGGGAAAGCAGACTAAAAAAATCCTTAAAAACAGTTGACGATAAATATGATTATATAATAATTGATTGTCCTCCTTCACTTGGTTTATTAACTTTAAATGCTTTAACTGCTGCTAATAGTGTAATGGTTCCAATTCAGTGTGAATATTATGCTTTAGAGGGTTTGGGTCAACTGATGAATACAATAGAATTAGTCAGAAAAAACTTAAATTCTGATTTAAGGATTGAGGGAGTTTTAATGACAATGTATGATGCGAGGACTAATTTATCAGAACAGGTGATAGATGAAGTTAAAGATTACTTTTCAGAACTGGTTTTTGAAACAATTATTCCTCGTAATGTTAGGCTAAGTGAAGCACCAAGTTTTGGTAAAGCAATAATTGACTACAGTTCCAGTTCTAAAGGTGCAGAAGCATACAGAAAATTAGCAGAGGAAGTGATCTCTCTTGAGCAAGAAAAGACTTGGTAAGGGTTTGAGTGCGCTTATTAATAGTGATGATAATATTGATCAAAGTAGGATTGATGAAATTTTTATAGATCAGATAGAAGCTAATCCTTATCAACCTCGAAGTGATTTTGATGAAGATTCTTTAAAAGAACTTGCAAAGTCTATTGAGGAAAAAGGGGTAATTCAGCCAATTACTGTTCGCAAAATAAAAGCAGAAAAATATCAGATTGTGGCAGGTGAAAGGCGATGGCGGGCTTCTAGGCTAGTTGGGCTTAAAAAAATGCCAGCTGTAATTAGAGATTTTGATGATCAAGAAATGTTGGAAATAGCCTTAATTGAAAATATACAGCGTGAAGATTTAAATCCAATAGAAGAAGCTGCTGCCTACAAGGAAATGCTTGAAAATTTTGAAATAACTCAAGCAGAGTTAGCAAAACAAGTTGGTAAAAGCCGCTCTAATGTTTCAAACATGATTAGACTATTAAAACTTGATGATAAAGTAAAAAATTATCTGCAGCAGGAAGCAATAACAATTGGCCATGCTAGGGCTCTTTTAGCTTTAGAAAATAATAAAACCCAAATTGCCGCCTGTGAAAATATCATTATTCAAGATTTAACTGTTAGAGAAACCGAAAAATATATTGATAAATTAAAAAATCCTTTTAAAAACCAAAAAAATAAACAAAAAAAAGAAGAACTAGAACCTATTTGGCAGGAAGCAGCTGCTGAATTGGAAAAGAAATTAAAAACAAAAGTTAAAATTAAAAAAAGAAAAAAAAATAATTTAATACAAATAGAAATTGAAAGTATAGAAAAATTAAATGATTTATTAGAAAAACTTTAGCAGTGTTTCACATGAAACAAATATATAGAAGAGAGTAGATAGGTGATTATATAATGATAGGAACCATTGTTAATGTGGCATCTGTCTTAGGTGGGAGTACAGTGGGCGTACTGTTTAAAGGTAAATTTCCTGAAAAAGTGCAGAATACAGTGATTCACGGAATAAGTTTGGCGGTAATTTTAATCGGAATGCAGATGGCTTTTAGTATTGAAAAAGACCCGGATATTTTATTAGTTATTTTCAGTTTGGTAATTGGAGCAGTTGTTGGTGAATTGATGCAGCTTGAAAAAAGGTTAAATGACTTTGGGGAAAGTTTAAAAGATAAATTTGGCGGAGAAGATGACCTGTTTGTGCAGGGTTTTGTTCAGGCCAGTTTGATTTATTGCGTAGGAGCTATGGCTATTATGGGTTCAATTCAGGATGGATTAAATAATGATCCTAGTATTTTATTTACTAAATCACTATTAGATGGCATAACTTCTATTGCTTTTGCAGCCAGCACTGGTATTGGAGTTGCTTTTTCTGTAATTCCTATCCTTATTTATCAGGGAAGTATAACCCTAGCAGCAAACTGGGCAGCTGTCTATTTAACCGAAGATATGATTAGAATAATGACTGCTAGCGGGGGCCTTTTAATCACAGCAATTGGTTTAAATATGTTGGGAGTAAGTAAAATAAAAACCGGTAATTTACTACCCGCTTTACTGGTAGCTGTTGTTTTATCTGCTTTTGTATTTTAATTTTGCAATAATTAAAAGAATAATATATAATTAAAGTAGAAAGTTAAACTAAAGCGGTAGAAGGCTGAGTGAGAGACCTTTATTGGCGCCGAAGGAGCAAGGGAAAACCGAAACTCTCAGGCAAAAAGAATTTAGCTGGACGCAGCTCTGAACATAATTTTGTTATTTGTGAACAGGGAGTCGGATTTTTTCCGGCTTCCTGTTTTTCAATTTATTTTAAAAAAACTATTAGATTTGACGTAACGTATCAGCAAGGAGGAGGGGCATTATGAAAAAAACACCACTTAATCAGCTGCATAAAGATTTAGGAGCTAAGATGACAAATTTTGGTGGCTGGGAAATGCCGGTGGAATATAATGGCATAATTGAAGAACACAAGGCAGTAAGAAATCAATGTGGTTTATTTGATATTTCTCATATGGGGGAAATATTAGTTAGTGGGGAAAAAGCTTTTGAATCTCTTCAGAGAATAATTACAAATGATATGGAAAAATTAGAAGAGAGTAAAATTATCTATACCCCAATTTGTAATAAAAATGGAGGAATAATCGATGATCTGCTGGTTTATTGTTTAAAAGATGATGAATTTTTATTAGTTGTAAATGCTTCAAATATAAAAAAAGATTTTGATTGGGTAAAAGAAAACATTTTAGATAACACTACTGTTGAAAATCTTTCAGATAATTATGCTATGCTTGCTTTACAGGGCCCGGAATCTAAAAAGGTACTAACCCAGTTAACGGATATAGATCTAAATTTATTAGAATATTATAGATTTAGAAAGGCTAAAGCAGCTGGAATAGAAATGATAATATCACGTACGGGTTATACTGGTGAATTAGGGTATGAACTTTATTTTGAACCGGAAGAGGCGGAAAATGTATGGAAGCAGCTCATGGAAGCTGGCTTTGATTTTGGAATTAAAGCCTGTGGTTTAGGGGCTAGAGACACTTTAAGACTAGAAAAAATGCTTGCACTTTATGGTAATGATATTGGTGAAGAAACAAACCCCTATGAGGCAAATATGGGATGGACTGTTGTTCTAAATAAAGGATATTTTATTGGAAGAGAGAAACTTATTAATATAAAGGCTAACTGCTGTTCTAAAAAACTAACTCCTCTAAAAATTACAGGTCGCGGAGTAGCTCGTCACGGACATCAAGTTTATGCTGCAGATAAAAAGATCGGAGAAATTACAAGTGGCAGTTATTCTCCAAGTTTAAAACAGGGAATAGCTCTGGCCTATTTAAAATCTGAATATACAGATCCTGGAACCAAAATTGAGATTGAAGTTCGTAAAAGGAGAGTTGCAGCAGAGGTTATTGCAGGTCCTTTTGTTTAAGGCCTAAAACATAAACACTATATTAAATACCATCAAAAAATTTAAGGAGGCAAAAAATGAGTGTAAAAGATGATTTATATTATTCTGAAGATCATGAATGGATTAGGGAAGAAGAGGAATATTTGTTAATTGGGATTACTGATTTTGCCCAAGAAGAATTAGGGGATATTGTTTTTGTAGAACTACCAGAGGTAGATGAGGAGTTTGATAAAGATGATAGCTTTGGAGTCTTAGAATCTGTTAAAGCTGTTTCAGATACTTTTATTCCAATAAGTGGTAGAGTTATAGAAGTTAATGAAGATTTAATTGACAATCCAGAGCTAATAAATGATGATCCTTATGGCGATGGATGGTTAATAAAAGTTGATCCTGCTGATGATTCTGAACTAGATGAACTCTTATCTGCAGAGGAGTATGCTGAATTTATAGAGGAGGAGTAATAATGGATTATATTTCCAATACGCCAGCAGAAAGAAATAAAATGCTGAAAGAGATCGGATTAGAGGCAGTTGAAGACCTTTTTAAAATGATTCCAAAAGAAGTTAAAGCTGATGAGCAGTTAAATATTGAATCAGGTATTTCCGAACTGGAATTAATGAGAAAAGCCCAGCTAACTGCAAAAAAAAATAAAAGTATTGATCAACAAATTTCTTTTTTAGGGGCTGGAGCTTATGACCATTATGTTCCTGGCATTATTGATGCTTTGATTTCTCGTTCAGAATTTTATACTGCTTATACTCCCTATCAAGCTGAGTTAAGTCAAGGAACATTAGAAGCAATATATGAATATCAGAGTATGATTTGTGATTTAACAGGGATGGGGATTACTAATGCTTCTATGCTTGACGGTGCTTCAGCAGCCGCCGAGGCTGTTGCGATGGGTGCTAGAATATCTAGGAGATCTAAAGTGCTGCTGCCGGATACTATTAATCCAGCTTACCGCGAAGTTATAAAAACATATGGAGCTGGAGCAGAATTAGAATTCATTAATTTAAATAGTGAACAGGAAATTATTGATCCTTCTTTAATAGAAAAAGAAATTGATGCCAGCACAGGAGTAGTAGTTCTCCAATATCCAAATTTTTATGGTTCAATAGAGAAAATGGAAGAAATTTCAAAAATAATAAACGAAGATAAAAAAGTTGTCTTTGTTATAATTGCTAACCCAATCTTACTAGGACTTTTAAAACCACCAGCTGAATTTGGAGCCGATATAGTTGTTGGTGAGGCTCAGAGTTTAGGAAATGGCCTTAATTATGGCGGTCCAAATCTTGGTTTTATGGCTTGTAAGGATGATCGCAAAATGCTGCGGCAGTTACCTGGTAGGATAGTAGGTAAGACTAAAGATGTGGAAGGAAAAGAAGGTTTTGTTTTAACTCTTCAAACACGAGAACAGCATATTCGTCGGGAAAAAGCAACTTCTAATATTTGTACAAATGAAGCACTTAATGCTTTAATGGCCACTATTTATTTATCAACCATGGGTAAAACTGGTCTTCGTGAAGTAGGAGAACAGTGTTATCATAAATCTCATTATCTGGCAAAAAAAATTGATCAACTCCCAGGTTATGAAGTAGCAAATAAGGATAACTTTATTCATGAATTTATTCTTAAAGTTAAAAATAAAAAAAGTAATGAAGTTCTTAAAAAATTAATTCAGCAGGATATACTGCTGGGATTTGATTTAAAAAGAATTGGCCAAGAAGGAATCTTAGTTTGTGTAACAGAAAAAAGAACAAAGGCTGAGCTTGATAAATTAATTGAAAAATTGGAGGTGCTTTAAGTGGAGGAAAAACTAATTAAAGATTACAGCAGCCCTGGTCGTAAAGGATATTCTCTGCCTCCACTTGAGGTAGAAGAAAGTGAATTCAACAGTGAACTGAGTGACTATTTACGAGAAGATGTTCAGCTGCCTGAAGTCAGTGAAGTTGATGTAATTAGACATTATACAGCCTTAAGTGAAATGAATTATGGGGTAGACTCTGGAATTTACCCTTTAGGATCCTGTACTATGAAATATAATCCTAAAAGAAATGAAAGAGTTGCTAGAATAGCTGCTTTAAGTAATTTGCATCCTTATCAACCAGAAGCACAGCTGCAGGGGTCTTTAGAAATATTATATCAACTTAAATTAGATCTGGCAGAAATTAGTGCTATGGATGAAATAACACTACAGCCTGCATCTGGTGCTCATGGAGAATTTACCTCATTGATGATTGTGAAAAAATATTTTGAAGATAAAGAAGAAAAAAGAACTAAAGTTATTGTACCTGATTCAGCTCATGGAACTAATCCTGCTAGTGCAACTATGGCTGGTTTTGAAGTTGTGGAAATAGCATCTAATGAAAGAGGAATGGTTGATTTAGAGGCGTTAGCAGAAGCATTGGATCAAGACACTGCAGCTTTAATGCTTACTAATCCAAATACACTTGGTATTTTTGAAGAAGACATTTTAAAGATTACCGAAATGGTACATGAGGTCGGAGCTTTAGTTTATTATGATGGAGCTAATATGAATGCAATTATGGGTTATGCTAAACCAGGATTAATGAATTTTGATTTGATGCATTTTAATCTGCATAAAACATTTTCTACTCCTCATGGAGGTGGAGGACCTGGGTCTGGCCCAGTTGGAGTGAAAGACTTTTTAGCTCCTTATTTACCAAAACCAGTATTAAAAAAAGATGAAAAAAAATATTATTGGGATCAAAAGCGCCCTAAATCAATTGGGAAGGTTCATAGTTTTTATGGAAATTATGGTATAATGCTCAGAGCCTGGGCTTATATTAAAACTGTCGGAGGTGCTGGTCTTAAAAAGACAACAGAAAATGCAGTTTTAAATGCTAATTATTTAAAATCCAGGTTAAAAGATGATTTTGAACTACCTTATGCTGAAGATAGCTTACATGAATTTGTATTATCAGGCAGCCGGCAGAAAGCTGAAGGAGCTTCAACTCTGCATATTGCTAAGAGACTTTTAGATTATGATCAGTATGCTCCAACTATTTATTTTCCATTAGTAGTTAAAGAGGCAATGATGATTGAACCTACAGAAACAGAGAACATTGAGACTTTAGATCATTTTGTAGAAACATTATTGACTATTTCCCGGGAAATAAAAGAGGATCCAGAATTGGTTAAAAATGCTCCTCATTCAACCACAGTGAGAAAATTGGATGAAACAGAAGCAGCTAGAAATCCTAATCTACACTGGTAAGATTTAAAACCCAGAGGGTTTTGATAAATTACAAAAGACCCTCTTTGTTAATTTATGGTAAAATACTGTAAATGGCCCTATTAGGGCCATTTTTGCAGTATTAGGTTCTTTTGTGATATAATATAAAATTGAAGTTAACAAAAAGTAGGTGAAAATATGGAAGAATCTTATTATAAGAAGCAGCTGACTGAAGAAAATGCAGAAGAATATAAAAAATGTGTTGATTTATTAGAACGTGGGGAGATAAAAAAGGCGTCAAAAAGACTAAAAAAATTTTTGCAGAAAAAATCTAATTTTTTTCCTGCTTTAAATAAAATGGCAGTAATTCATATTTATCAAAAGGATTTTAATCAGGCAGAGAAATTACTGAATAAAATATTAAATCAGGATCCTGATTACGCTCCAGCAATAACTAATTTAGGAAGTATTGCTAGAGAAAAGGGAGATTTAGAAAAAGCAAAAAAATTATATAAAAAAGCAATAAAGGTCAATGAAGATTATGGCCCGGCTTATAATAATCTTGGTGTTATTTATCGAGAAGAAGGAAATTATTCTGAATCTGTAAAATACCTAAAAAAAGCCAGAAAAAAAGGCAGCTTTAGTTATAAGCTAAGTGAAGACAAGCCATTTTATAAAAACCGAGGTTGTTTATTTGTTGTTTTTTTAGCAGTAGTTTTAATTACAGTTCTTTATTTTATTTTAACATAAATTTAGCATTTTAAAATTGATTTTAATTAATAAAAAGGAGGTCTTAAAGTGCCGGGAGATTATTCAGTAGGAGATAGAGTGGAATTCAAAAAGACTCACCCTTGTGGGGGTAAAACTTGGGAAATTTTAAGAGTAGGCATGGATTTTAAAGCAAAATGTGAGACCTGTGAAAGAATAATAATGCTGCCAAGAAATAAATTTGAAAAAAGTGTTAAGAAAAAACTTTAATTTTTTAGGAAGGAAGATTCTTTAATGAAAATTGGAATTGTCGGATTACCAAATGTAGGAAAATCAACTCTTTTTAATGCATTAACAGAAGCTGGAGCTGATGCAGCAAACTATCCATTTTGTACTATTGATCCTAATATCGGGGTTGTACCAGTCCCTGATGAAAGGTTAGATTGGTTAGCTGAAAAATATCAACCAGAGAAAAAAACGCCTACAGTTATCGAATTTGTAGATATTGCTGGTTTAGTTGAAGGTGCAAGCCGTGGAGAAGGACTTGGAAATAAATTTTTAGCACATATTAGGGAAGTAGATGCAATTGCTCAGGTTGTAAGATGCTTTGATGATGAAAATATAACTCATGTTGACGGAAAAATATCTCCGGATCGTGATATTGATATTATTAATACAGAATTAATGATGTCTGATCTGGCTCAGGTTGAAAAAAGATTAGAAAAAGCAAAAAAACAGGCTAAAAGTGGTGATAAAGTTTATTTAAAAGAAGTTGCTGCATTAGAAAAAATTGCAAATGCTTTAGAGGAAGGCAAAAATATTCGCCAATTAGATCTTGATGAGACTGGTAACCGTCTAGTTAAAGAACTGCAGCTTTTAAGTGCTAAACCTATAATTTATTTAGCCAATGTAAATGAAGATGATATTAATACAAATCAGAATAAATTAGTAAAAGATGTGAAAATCCATGCCGAAAAAGATGGAGCAAAAGTTGTAGAAATAAGTGCTAAAATTGAAGCTGATATAGCTGAATTAGATGAAGAAGAAAAAGAAATGTTTTTGGAAGAGTTAGGGCTTAATGATTCCGGTTTAGATCGTGTAATTAAAGCTGGTTATGAGCTATTAAATTTACTTACTTTTTTAACAGCTGGTGAAAAAGAATGTAGAGCCTGGACTGTTGAAAGCGGATCAACCGCTCCTCAGGCAGCAGGCAGAATCCACAGTGATATGGAAAAAGGATTTATCAGAGCAGAAATTGTTAGTTTTGAGGATTTAAAACGAGTAGGTTCGATGGCTCAGGCCAGAGAAGAAGGATTATTAAGGCTTGAAGGTAAAGATTATATAATGCAGGATGGAGATGTCTGTCATTTCAGATTTAATGTCTGATCTTATCAATAGTATAATTTGTTACAATCTCCGTTGACACTTTTTTGATAAATTAAATGCTGATTTTTCTAATGTGTCAGTGGAGTTTGGTTGTATTTTGAAAAATCTTTACGCATTTAATTTCCAAAAAAGTTACTCCGATTGAATTCACAAATTATACTATTGATAATCTATCTTATATAAAGCTTCAAAAGCTAAATTTTCTAATGCATCAGTGTAGTATGGTTGTATGAAGAAAATTTTTAACGCTTTTTCATTCCTAAAAATCTACTTCGATTGAATTCATAAAATAAAGTGCGGATAATCTCTTTGTATATATT
This sequence comes from Halanaerobium congolense, assembly GCF_004366375.1. GTDB lineage: Bacteria > Bacillota > Halanaerobiia > Halanaerobiales > Halanaerobiaceae > Halanaerobium > Halanaerobium congolense. The sequence goes on along the minus strand of NZ_SOEF01000012.1, from coordinate 61,616 downwards.
TCAGCCTATTTTGATTGGAGTGCAAATTAGAACTCAAATAATCTAGTTGATATAAGGATTTAGATATTAATTTTTCTAAAGGCGTGGGGAAGTTAAGAGGCAATTGTTATGATAAAAAACATTGATAAAAAAATATATTTTGCACTGTATAATTTTACTGTCAGCCATGGTCTGATTTCAAAGCAGGTAGTTTTTATTACAAAATTTTCTTCTAAGGTTTTTTCATTTATTTATTTTACAGTTGGTGCTTGGCTTATTTATAAAAACGATCCCAGACTTAAAAATTTTATTTTAATTCCGGCAGCGGTTTATCTAATAGTCAAAATAATTCCTTTGATATATAATCGAAGTCGTCCTTTTGCTGAGTATAAACTAAAGAGTTTAGTTAAACAGCGGGAAGACCAATCTTTTCCCAGCACCCATTCCGGAAGTTCAATGATCATTGCTCTGACTGTCTTAAATATTAATTTAAAACTAGGAGTTTTTATGATTTTTTTATCAGTTTTAACCTCTATTTCAAGAATAATGGTTGGAGTCCATTATCCTTCTGATATTTTAGCTGCCTGGATAATTGCTATAACTTTAAATTTTGTTGGAGTAAAATTTTAATAGGATATCTAAAAATATGGGGGAGCTGCTTCTTTTAAGAGGAAACTGTAAACATAGTGTAAAATAAAACTTGAAATTTAACTGAATAGCTGTTATAATTTAGATTGATTAAAAATCCATGCTCTGCTAGCAGCAGGGCCATTAGTCCGTGTGGAGGAGGTGAATGTAAATGGAAATTAGAAAAAGAGATTATGAAACAACTTTTGTACTTAAACCTGATCTTGAAGATGAAGAAAAGCAGACTATTCTTCAGCGTGTTAAAGATGCTATCTCTGAACATGAAGGAGAAGTAACTGAGGTTGATGCTTGGGGTAAGAAGCAGTTAGCTTATGAAATTAAAGATTATCGTTCAGGTGATTATACAATCTTAGAATTTAATGCTAAGACTACAGTAGTTAATGAATTGGAAAGAATCTTTAAGATTATGGATGGTGTAATTCGTTATTTAGTAGTTAGAAATGATGCATAATATAAATTTAGGTGGTGAATGCTCTTGTTAAACAGAATTGTTTTAATCGGCCGCCTGACACGAGATCCTGAACTTCGCTATACCAGTAATGGAACTCCAGTTTGTAATTTTACACTGGCGGTAGAAAGAAACTATACTAACCGTAATGGTGATAGAGATGTTGATTTCATCAATATCGTAACCTGGCGGGGTCTGGCGGAAAATTGTGCCCGTCATCTCGGGAAGGGTAGACTGGTTGGAGTCGATGGATCACTGCAGATTAGAAAAAGTGAAAATAACAATAGAACTTATATAAATCCTGAAGTTAACGCTGATAATGTTCGTTTTTTGGATTTCGGCAATAACAGCAGCCGTAGTAATAATCAGGACCAAAATAAAAATGATAATCAGCAGAAAAATAATAAATCTGCTCAGCAGAACAAGAAGCAGGAGCAGGATGATTTTGATGCGCAATTTGATGATAATTTTGATGCTGATGATTTTGATGTACCATTTTAAAAAGGAGGTAAATTTTAATGCCTAGAGGTAGAAATAAGTCATGCCATTTTTGTGCAAACGAAGATAAAAAAATTGATTATAAAGACTTAAGAACTTTAAATAGATATTTAACAGATCGTGGTAAAATTATGCCGCGTCGTGTAACAGGTAACTGTTCCAAACATCAAAAATTAATTACACAAGCAGTAAAAAGAGCTAGATCAGTTGCTCTACTGCCATATGTAAAAGAATAAGTATTAATTAAGGAGGCAAAATCTATGATGGCGCCTCCTTTCTTTCATAATACTGTTAATTTTGCCGGCAGATGAGGTGGTAAATTAGATGGATATTAGAAGATATAAAGATAGTATTAGAACTCTGGCTTATATAATTTTGTTAACTGCAGTTAATTACTTTATTCCATTTTTATCAATGGCAGTTATGATACTCTGGCCGGTGCCAATAGTATATCTTGTTCAAAAAAAGAAGAGCAGTGGCGTAATTGAGGTAATTATAATAGCTGCTTTAATAAATGGATTATTATTTGGAACTGTAATGGGGTTAATGACCATAATTGGTTTCGGACTAGTAGGTTTTGTTATTGGTAATGTAATTAAAGAAGGTTTATCTCCATTCAAAACATTAATTATTTCTGTAATAGCCGTAGCAATTTCACAACTTTTAATTTTTTATGTCGCCTCTGGAATGTTGAATCTTAATTATCAAACATTGCTGCAGCAGGCACTTCAAAATTTGAGTGGAGAATTAGATCAGCAGTCTGTAGAGCAGATAATATCTACTCAATTTAATTTAATTAGGATGATTTTCCCTTCTTTATTAGTTATTTCAGCAACTATAACCGGTATTTTAAATTATTATGTCTCTGCCTGGTATTTAAGGAGAAGGGGTTTAAATATTGAATTATATAAACCTGTAAGTCGCTGGTATTTACCGCGCTGGGTTGTATCTATTTTAATTGTTGTTTCTCTTTTGTTAACTTCAAATCCAGTTTTTATTAACATAAATATTTTTATGTTTTTCCTGGCGTTTTTGCAGGGCTTTGCAGTATTAATGTATTTTTTATCAAAGAAAAATAGTTCAATTTTAATAAAGTCTTTTCTGATATTTTTAATTTTTGTTTTCCCACCAATTCCAATAATCTTAATTTTATTAGGGCTATTAGATATGTGGTTTAATTTTAGAAAACAGAGTAATCAACCTGGTTAAAAATAAGGAGGAAGTTATTATGAAGGTAGTATTAACAGAAGATGTTAAAAAGTTAGGTTCTAAAGGTGATGTTGTTGATGCAGCTGATGGTTATGCACGCAATTATTTAATGCCGCGTGGTTTAGCAGTTGAAGCTACTCAACAAAAGATTAAAGAATTAAAAGAAAAAGAAGCCAAGAAAAACCGTTTAGAATCAGAAAAAAGAGAAGATGCGAACCAGCTTAAGTCTAAATTAGAGTCTGAAAAGTTTGTAGTGAAGGTTAAAGCTGGAGATAACGGTAGACTATTTGGTTCAGTGAATACAAAAGATATTGCTGAGGCGGCTTCTAAAAAAGGTTATGATATAGATAAAAGAAAAATAGACCTTGATGATTCAATAAAGTCTTTGGGAATGCATACTGTAGAAGTTAAAATCTATGATGATATAACAGCATCATTAAAAATTAATGTGAAAGAAAAGTAAATTAAGAGCCTCAGTTGGATTTATCTAACTGAGGCTTAATAATAGTTGTAGAGATAGATTTTAAAGCGGCTAGTTATGTACTTTTTTGTTGAATCTACAATTTTTTGTTTTCTTTTAGAAAAAAGAAGGAATTTTTCTTTACATCACGAAAAAAATACAATAAGATGAGATTAACAAATAATTTTTATAGTTCTTGAAAACGCTTTCAAATTACTAAATAATCACATAAAAGGAGTGATCTTATGAAACTATCTTTTCGCTGGTATGGAGATGATGATCCTGTAACATTAGAAAAAATTCGGCAGATTCCTGGTATGGTAGGAATTGTGACAGCAATTTATGATATTCCAGCAGGAGAAGCCTGGCCTTATAAGAAAATTAAGGAATTAAATGATAAGGTTGAGGCAGCTGGACTTGAAATCACAGCTATCGAAAGTGTGCCGGTACCTGAAGCAATTAAAATGGGTGTTGAGCCCCGGGACCGCTATATTGAAAACTACAAAGAAACTTTAAGAAATTTAGCTAAAGCGGGAATTGAAGTAGTAACCTATAACTTTATGCCCGTCTTTGACTGGACTCGCTCAGAACTTGATCACAAGTTGGATGACGGTTCAGAAGCCTTAATTTACAAAAAAGAAGAAGTAGATAAAATGGATCCTTTAAGTGGGGAACTTGATCTTCCTGGCTGGGATACAAGTTATACAAAAGATGAATTAAATGATTTAATGACAGCTTATCAAGAAATTGATGAGGAAGATCTCTGGGATAATTTAGAGTATTTCTTAAAAGAAATTATTCCAGTAGCAGAAGAAGAAAATATCAAAATGGCAATCCATCCTGATGATCCACCATGGTCTATTTTTGGTCTGCCGCGAGTTGTAGTTGGCAAAGAAAATCTGCGCCGACTCCTAAATCTTGTTGATTCTCCAGCAAATGGACTTGATCTTTGTTCTGGTTCCCTGGGAGTTAATCCTGATAATGACATACCCGATATTATCAGAGAATTTGGAGACAGAATTCATTTTGCTCATGTAAGAAATGTTAAAATCACAGGAGAAGAGAGCTTTGAAGAATCAGCTCATTTAAGTGAAAAAGGTTCACTTGATATTTACGAAATTATGAAAGCCTACTATGATGTAGGTTTTGAGGGACCACTGCGTCCAGACCACGGCCGTATGATCTGGGGAGAAACAGGTAAACCAGGCTATGGTTTATATGATCGTGCTTTAGGAGCAACTTATTTGAATGGTCTTTGGGAAGCAATAAAAAAAAGCAGTAAATAAGATAAAATAAGAATCCTCTTTTAGCCTGTTTGAATTAAAAGAGGGTTCTTTTTTTAAGATTTTAATATTTTGAGTTAATTTTAGAATTTAAATGAAAGGAGTTTTACCATGTTAAAACTTAAAAAAGAAGAATTAAAAGATCAAGCTCAGTGGGAAGAAGCTGGAATAACCCCACCTCAGTTTGATTATCAAAACTTAGTTGATAACACAAAGGAAAACCCTGAATGGGTACATTTTGGTGCTGGCAATATCTTCAGAGCTTTTATTGCCCGCCTGCAGCAGGAACTGTTAAATGAGGGTGAGATTGAAACAGGAATTATAGCTGCTGAAGGCTTTGATTATGAGATTATAGATAAGGTCTACAAGCCAGCTGATAACTTAAGTCTGGTGGTTAAGATGTTTGCTGATGGCAAGTTAGAAAAAACTCTGCTGGCCAGTATTACAGAAGGACTAAAGGCTGATTCCAGCTTTGAAAAAGACTGGGCAGAGCTGAAAGAAATTTTTAGAAAACCCAGCCTGAAAATGGCCAGCTTTACTGTAACCGAAAAAGGTTACAGCCTGGATAATATGGAGGGCGAATTTTTCCCCTTTGTTCTTGAAGATTTTAAAGCTGGACCTGAAGGAGAGTTGAACCATTTAATGGCTAAAGTAACTGCCTTAGCTTATGAGCGCTTTAAAGCAGGTGCTTATCCTTTTGCTTTTGCCAGCATGGATAACTGTTCTCATAACGGCCAGAAACTGAAAGATGCTGTAATAACTATGGCAGAAAAATGGCTAGAAAACGATCTGGTTGAAGAAGGTTTTCTGGGATATTTAAATGATCAATCCAAAGTTGGATTTCCCTGGTCAATGATCGATAAAATAACACCAGGACCTGCAGCAGATGTGCAGCAGAAACTAAAAGAGATCGGTTTTAAAAACACAGAGATTGTAAAAACTAATAAAAACACAGAGATTGCGGCTTTTGTAAATTCAGAAGCACCGGAATATTTAGTAATAGAAGACAGCTTTCCCAATGGCAAAATTCCTCTAGATAAAGCAGGAGCAATCTATACAGACAGAGATACAGTTAATCAGGTAGAAACTATGAAAGTAACGACCTGCCTCAATCCACTGCATACAGCAATGGCAGTTTACGGCTGTCTCTTAGGCCACACATCAATTGCAGAAGAGATGGAAGATCAAGAAATTAGAGCCTTAGTTGAGCAGATAGGTTACAAAGAAGGTCTGCCGGTTGTTGTAGATCCGGGAGTACTTGATCCAAAAGATTTTATTGATGAGGTAGTTAACGAAAGATTAGTTAACCCCTATATTCCAGATACACCTCAAAGAATAGCTAAAGATACTTCACAAAAGGTGGCAATTCGCTTTGGAGAAACAATTAAATCTTACCGAAATGCTGAAGACTTAGATCCAGCAGATTTGGTTGTAGTACCCCTGGCAATTGCAGGCTGGTTACGATATCTTCTCGCAGTAGATGATCAAGGTAATGAAATGCCTTTAAGCTCAGACCCGATGCTGGATGAGCTAACACCGCAGTTAGAGGGAATTGAGATCGGCAATCCAGAAACTGTAGGAGATAAGCTGAAGTCTATCCTAAGTAATGAGAATTTAATGGGATTAGACTTATATGAAGTAGGTCTGGGAGAAAAAATAGAAAAATACTTTAAAGAGATGATAGCAGAAGAGGGAGCAGTTAGAGCTACTTTGAACAAATATCTTCTTTAAATCTTTTTAATTGAATAAAATAGGAGAGCCTGGTCATATTTGGTCAGGCTTTTTCTGATTTTTTGCTTTGCCTTAAGATTTAATTTCTGATATGCTATATTTAACTTTAACTGATAATTTTAGTTAATAAGAGGTGTATAAGGTGAATAAACATATTTTTAAATGATAAATTGCTTAACCGAAAAGAATTTCAAGAAGCTGGCAGAGAAACTATTTATTTTATTAATAAGTATTCTGCTGTTAATCCCAAAAAAGATCCACTTGGGATTTTTAAATTCAACAAACAGGGAGAAGAGGAAAATAAGTCGACAGTTTTTCCAGAAATGACAGTAGCTGAAAATATATTTTTTGGTAGAGAACCCTTAAAAAAATTTTTATTTTTTAAATCAATAGATAACCAAAAAATAATTGAACAAACAGCAGAACTGCTTAAACTAATTGATCTAGAGTTATATCCAACCCAGAAAATGCTGGAACTGACATCATTAGAAAAATAGTTAGTAGAACTCTTAAAAGCAGTCTTTTTTAATTTTATCAAAAATGGAGGAGTTTGATTAATGACAGATCTTTATCCAGTTTTAGAACAACTACTATTAATGGGGGTTTTAATTGCCCTTGGATTTTATTTAAATAAATCTGGGAAAATTAAACAGGCAGCAGAAAAAGGAATTGCTGAGCTGACAATAGATATTGCCTTTCCCGCTTTAATCTTCACAAATATTATTAAAGATTTTGATTTAAATATGTTGAAACAGTACCTAATTGTTCCTGTTTCAGCCCTAATAATAACGGTTATTTCAATCGCAATTATTTTTTTGATTAGTAATTTATTTGGTTATTCTAAAAAAGAAAAAGAAGAATTTACCTTTGTTACAGTTTTTAGTAATAATATTTTTGTTGGGGCACCTATTTGTTATGCACTTTTTGGGCCTCAAGGCTTGATCTTAGCGATCTTGTATGATTTTGGAATGCAGCTTATCTTATGGACTGTTGGAATTTGGATTTTGAAAGACAGCAGCCAAAATTCAGAAAGCAACTTTTTTGCTAATATATTTTCTCCACCGATTATCGGGCTTTTATTAGGTTTAACAGTAGTTTTTAGCGGCATTAGTTTACCAGGTGCTATTTCTAATATTACGGAAAGTATTGGAGGGATAACTGTTCCCCTGGCTATGATTTTTATTGGGCTACAGCTTGCTAAAAGTACAATTTCTGAAGTGATGGGCAACAAAAAAATTTATCTGCTTTCAGTATTGCGGCTTTTAGTTTTTCCAGGAATAGTTTATTTTTCTTTGTCGTTATTTCCCATTCAGGCTTTATTGCGGGGGGTAATGACTATTCTAGCGGCAATGCCAGTTTTTGCTAGCTCTTCTGTTATAATGGAAAAGTATGGTCATAAAAGTGATTTTGCTTCTGCAGCAATTTTTGCCACCATAGTTTTTATGGGATTTACTTTACCAATATTTATTTGGTTAACTGTATAATTTGAAAACACTTTCCAAAACAAATATAATTAGATTGAGGTGAAGAACAGTGGTTTCAATAAATGATGTAGCAGCAAGAGCAAATGTATCAATATCTACAGTATCAAGAGTAATTAATCAAAATGCAAATGTTTCACGTGAAAAGGAAGAAGCAGTCTTAAGAGCTGTTGATGAACTTGATTATATACCAAATGGGCTGGCTCAGGGACTAGTAACTAAAAAAAGCAAGTCAATTGGAGTTTTAATAGCGGATGTAGCTAATTTATATTATTCATATCTTGTGAAAAGTATAGAAAAAGAACTGAGAACAGCTGGTTATTATGCTGTTATTGGAAATACAGAATGGGAGGCTAAAAGAGAAAAAGAATACATCAGACACTTGATTCAAAGACAGGTAGATGGCTTTATTTTAGCCTCAACTTCTTTAAGTGAAAAATATATTAATCAACTGGCTGAAAAAGATATACCAATAATTGTTTTAGATAGAGAAATTAAATCAGATAAAATTGATATAATTCGGATTAATGATTATAAAGGTGGTTACCAGGCAGCTGAACATTTAATTGAATGTGGTTATGAATATTTTATTCATCTAAAAGGGCCTGGCTTTACAGTTACAGCCGCTGATAGATCAAGAGGTTTTAAGGATTGTATGCAGGAACATTTAATTAATGGTCAAAACTATGTAATGCTTTCTTCTTCTTTTGTTGAAGAAGAATCAGCTAAAAAGATGGCATCTTTTTTAGAAAAAAATAATTATAAAAATAAAAAAATCGGAATTTTTGCCGCTAATGATGCTTCAGCTTTTGGAGTTTTAAAAGAATTGAAAAGAAGAAGAATTAAAGTGCCAGAAGAAGCTGGTGTGGTTGGTTTTGACAATGTTAATTTTGCTGAATACTCCAGCCCGGCCTTAACAACTATCAATCGTTCTATTGCTGATGTAGGTAAACTTTCAGCAGAAATTCTTTTAGAAAATTTAAATAAAGATGAAAATGATGTTGTCAAGGCTCAAAATAAAAATTTAGATGTTGAATTGATAATAAGAGAAAGCACTGCCCAGGTTAATTAAACCCCCCCAAAAAAAGGATTTTTTTAAGCAATAGAGAACTATATATTTACAGGGAGGTCGATATTATGAAAAAAATTCTGGTAGCCGTAGATGGTTCTAAAAGTGCACAAAAGGCTGCACAAAAAGGTGCAGAGCTTGCTGAAAGTTTAGAGGCTGAGGTAACATTAATTCATGTTTACAAAGAGGCTGCTCAAATTCCAGTCAACCAGTTTAATGAAGTGGCCTCTTATCTATCTGCTGAAACTCTAGAAAATATTATGAAACAGCAGGAAGATACGATTAAAGAAAAAAGACAGAAAATACTTGATCAGGATGCAGAATTTTTTAAAAGAAAAGGTATAGAACCCGAAAAAGTATTACTTCATGGTGATCCTGCAGATGAAGTTTGTGAATATGCAGAGGAAAATGATTTTGATTTAATTATTGTTGCAGACAAGGGCCATGGAAAAGTTGAAAGATTTTTGCTTGGAAGTATTAGTGATAAGATTGTTAGACACTCTAGAAGAACAGTTATGGTTGTAAAATAATTATTTTTAGAGTAAAGATAATTAAAGATTTTATTAAAGCTCCCTTAAAAGGGAGCTTTTTTAAAAGAAATTAGGGGTAAATTAAAAAATTATTTATAACACGATAGGAGGAGTAAAAATGGACAAAATTTGTTGGGGTATTATTGGCTGTGGGGATGTAACTGAAAAGAAAAGTGGTCCAGCTCTGCAAAAAATTGAGGATTCTTCACTGGTGGCAGTTATGAGGCGTACTGGAGAACTAGCAAAAGATTATGCTGAGAGGCATAATGTTCCACGTTGGTATGATCAGGCAGCGGAATTAATAAATGATCCTGAAGTAAATGCAGTTTACATAGCTACTCCGCCGTCAACACATAAAAAATATACAATTATGGCAGCTGAGGCCGGTCTGCCGGTATATGTTGAAAAACCAATGGCTAGAAATCACAAAGAGGCTCAAGAAATGATTAGAGTTTGTGAGGAAAATGGAGTCCAGCTGCATGTTGCATATTATCGAAGAGCTATGCCTAGATTTCTGAAAATTAAAGAGTTAATAGATTCCGGTGCAGTTGGTGAAGTTAGAACAATAAATATCAGATTGACTCAACCAGTTAGAGAAGATGAAAAAAATGAAAATGATTTGCCGTGGCGGGTAATTCCAGAAATTGCAGGTGGGGGGAAGTTTTTAGATTTAGCATCACATACACTTGATTTATTTGATTACTATTTTGGCCCAATTGAATCAGCATCTGGTTTTGCAGTTAATCAGGGAGATTTTTATCCTGCTGAAGATAATGTTGTAATGAGCTTTAGTTTTGAAAATGGAATACAGGGAATTGGAAGCTGGACTTTTAATGCTTATCATGAGTTGGACCAGAATGAAATTATAGGAAGTAAAGGTAGACTTCTGTTTTCTTCTTTTAGTGAAGAAGCAATTATTATTGAAAATGAAGGTGGTAGGCAGGAGATTGAATTTGCTTATCCAGAACATGTTCAGCAGCCTCTTTTAACAAAAGTAGTAGCAAGTTTATTAGGCGAAGGGAAATCACCTTCTACCGGAAAGACTGCTGCCAGAACTACAGCTGTAATGGATAAAATTATAGCGGCTTACTATAATTAATTAGTATATTAAGATAAATTTTTAATAAAAGCTCCTTTTGATTTACAGCTTTTATGCTCACAGATTTTTCAGTCAGCACTGAAGAAGAGCTGGTCAGAATGAAGGCCTGGAGAGTCGAAGCAAAAAAAGAGTTCCAATTGACCAATCTCAGCCGAGAATTAACTGAAGGAAGGAGAGTAAAGCTCTCGAAATGACTTTAAGTTATCTGATATATTTTTTTAGTTATAATAAAACCAAGTGGCAGCAGTAAAGCCAGCTGAATAACAGGAACTAAAGCAATTGAAGTTCCATAAACAAGCGGCATAGTATCCTGATATTTCCAGCGACCAAGTTGTAGGGCATGGGCTTCAAAATAAAAAGCTGCTAAGGCCGAATATAAAGTTGAAATTATATAATCTTTTCGTTCCCAATTTTTCAAAAACCAACTGAATGAGTGATTAACAAAAGCGAGCATCAAAAAGAGTCCGAGTGCAATAAAAACATCACCAATTGTTGCTTGAATCATTAGTAATTGATGTTCAATAAACCCCTGGCCTTCCATTGAATAAAGGAAACCACAGGCGGTATATTCCCAAATTCCGTGTAAAACGAGTTCAACGGTTGAAAAAAGCGAAATTAATCTAAATGTTTTTGACAAAATATATTTCCCCCTCTGTTAATTTCTTGTGATTTGTTTTATAATTAAATTAGATAGGAGTTGATAATAATGAAACAGCAGGTAATTGACAAAATAATAAAAATAATAAAGGGCTATAATATTATTGAGGCTGTTTATCTTTTTGGCTCCCAGGCTAGAAATGGCTCTAAGGAAAATAGTGATATAGATATTGCACTACTTATTGAAGATAATTATACAGGAAGTTTCGGAGAAATAAAAGTAAAACTATATGAAGATTTAACAAAAAATGGTTTAGATAATATTGATTTAGTTATTTTAAATCAAGCCTCTGCTCTTTTGAAATATGAAGTTGTAAAAGAAAATTGTTTAATTTATAAAAAAAATAAATTTGATGCTGCTTCATATCAATCTTTAACAATTAGAAAATATCTTGATTTTGAATATTATTTGAAGAAAAATCAACAAAAATTTAAGGAGAGACTTTTACATGGTTAAAAAAGAGATAATACTCGAAAGATCTCAAAAATGTAATGAATACCTCAGTCAGCTGGAAGAAATTATTGAAGGTGTAGAATTTGATGACTTTAATAGTAAGCCATTATTATATGGAAGTGCTGAGAGGTTTTTACACTTGTCAATTGAAGCTTTAATTGATATAGGAAATCATATAATATCAGATAATAATTTAGGTAGGGTTAATGTGTATAAAGATATTGCATTAATTTTGGCAGAAAATGGCTATTTAACTGAAGAAGAAAAAAAATTATTTATTAAAATAATTGCCTTTAGAAATATTTTAGTTCATGACTATATGGATTTAGATCGAGATGTGATTTTTAATTTATTAAAAAATAATTTAAAAGACATAAGAGGAATTTTGAAATCATATTTAAAATTAATTTAAATAAAGAGGTGAAATTTTATGAAAAAACTATACCGCTCACGCGAAAATAGAAAAGTTGGTGGTGTCTGTGGTGGAATAGCTGAATATTTTAGTTTTGATCCTACTTTGGTTCGTTTGGGTGCAGTTATTTTAATTTTTATTTGGGGAGCTGGACTTTTAGCTTATGTTGTAGCCTGGGCCATCATTCCCGAAAGGCCAGCACATATAGATGTTGATTATGATGTCAGCTCAGAGCCTGTTTATGAAGATCAGAGCAAAGAAGATAGCAAAACTGACCAGAGCAAAAATGGTAGTGATGATGATCCTAAATATTATGATATTTAGCAGCAAAAAAAACTCCAGCTTAGCGGCTGGAGTTTTCTATGTTTTTGAGGTGTTTTTCAATTTTTCTAATATATTTATTGTAACTCTCAATAGTTTTTTGAATACTTTGATAGACTATTTGATCATCAATTTCTTCATATTCATGGACAAGTCTGTTTCTCAATCCAGCAGAAGGTGCGATCTCTTCAGCAAATTTTTGATCTACTATCTGACAATCACTTAATTTAATAAAAGAAGTGTAATAATCCACAGGAGGTTTATGGCCTGAGCTAATTATCAGATGTCCATTTATATCTGTGGCATTTTCAACTATTAGTTGGATTAATCTTTCTGCAGTCCGTTTAACAAAAAAGTTATCAAGATAATTTTCCATTGTATATTGATTGACTTCTTTCAGCTGTCCCAGATATTCGATCATCTTATTTAATTTTCGGCGCACGATGAGAGGATCGGTCATTAGTCGGGCTCCTTTCTAAAAAATTTTCAATAAAGTTTTGGTCAAGCTGATAAAATTTTTGGGCATCATTATGTTCAGCTGCTGCTCTCACCTGAAATTTCTCAAAGAGGCCTTTTTCATTTTGATAAAGCAGTTTACCCTCTAAAGCAACTTTAAATTTAATTAGGGGATCAGCGTGATTTAATAAGACCAGATCAACAGGATGGTGTTCAAATAATACAGAAAGTTGATTTAAAATCTGAACCTGATTCTCTTTAAGGTTTTTACAGTGACTGACTTTTACAGCCAGGTCGATATCACTATTTTTAGTAAAATTTTCTTCTTCGTAAGACCCAAATAAGATAAGCAGCTGCAGATCATAATCGTTTAGAATTTCTTTGATTTTATCAATTTTTTCTTTTTTCATAAAAGAGCCTCCTATTTGACAAAAAACGACAAAACCCGGGTGGTACACGGCACCTGTACGTTAAAAATCACTTTCTGGGAAAATTTCCTGCAGACGCCCTTTAAATTCATCTGGAGCATAATTCTGATAATTTTCGACTAAAGTCATAACCTTTTTTAACTGTTGATCACTGATCTCACCTTTTTCATTGAGCCGGCGGTAAGCATTAGCAAAGGAGAGCACCAGCTTTAAATCTAAACTATCAAGATTAGCCATGTGGAATCGTTCCTTCCAGTGATAGATTTTCAGGGTCAACAAAACGAATAAATTCTTCTTCGAAAAAAAGTGTAATTGATCCAGTTTGACCTGTACGCTGTTTAGCAATTATAATATTTGTATCACTTTCTGTACCTTCAGCTTCAGCCTCTTCTCTTGCTTTAGCAGAAGTGTGGGCATGACGGTAAAGGAAGATAACACCATCTGCTACCTCCTCGATATTACCGGAGTCTCTCAAATCAGATAAAACTGGTCTTTTATCTGTTCTGCTGGTAAAACTACGTGAAATCTGAGAAATTAAGATTACTGGAATATTAAGCTCAGAAGCTAAATTTCTAAGCTGCAGTACAATTTGACCAACTGCACGCGAAGTGTTTTGTGCATGTTCTTCCGGCAGCTGAATCATCTGCAGATAGTCGACAATTGCTAAATCAAGGCCATCCATTTGGGCCTTAAATTTCCTGAGGCGAGCTCTTATTTGAGCTGTATTAAGGCCGCGTTCATCAGAAATCATTAAGGGCAGTTCATGTAGGTTATCTAAAGCCTTGGAAATCCGCTGATCCTCTTCATCATTTGTTTCTCCCTGGGTATACTTCCAGGCATTAACCTGTGATTCCTGGATAACCATTCTGTCTACAACCTCAGCTGCATCCATCTCAAGCGAAATCATAGCAACTTTAGCCTTTCTTTTTAAAACATTTTTAGCAATATTAATTGCAAAGGCTGTTTTTCCCATTGAAGTTGAAGCAGCAATAACATTCAGGTGGCCTCTTTTAAAGCCGCCAATCAGATTGTCCAGAGAGATAAAGCCACTCCGCAGTCCAACATCAGCTTTTTTATGTTTGCGGTCCATATAGTTGGAAAAAGATTCCATTAAAACTTCTTCCATATTATAAATATGCTTTTCTAAATCACTGCTTTCATTTGTTGCCTGGAAAATTATTTCTTGAGCTCTAGCCTGATAATCGTCAATTGTTAAATTATTGGCCTGGGTTAATTCCTGCAGTTTATTTGATGCTCTTTGTAAAAGCGAGCGCTGGTAATCCTTTTTAATTAAATCAATGGTAGGATCAAGTTCATCTATAGTATTAAACCCTGAAGTAAGCCTTTCTATAATTTCCTCTGCCTGATCTACATAGTTTTGATTCTGAAGGTCAATTAACAGTTTTGTTCGTGATATTTGATTATCCTGTTGGTATTGTTTAAGCAGCAGATCAAAAATTATTTGAGCCTGTGGATCTAAAAAGTGTTTAACCTCTAGTAAATCGGCTACTTCATCAATTTTATCAGGATACTGCAGCAGGATGCCCAAAAGCTGGTATTCATTTTTATTATATCGATCATCTTTTTTAACATTGTTTAGTTCTGCTGACATAATTAGGCCTCCTGTCGTTCTTCAATTTTTTTAACTCTGACGTTACCGGCAAGTTCTAAATACTTATTCATTTCTAAAAGGCGCTGAAAAATGCGCTCTCCCATAACCGGAAAACGATTTTTTAAATTTTTGATTGAATAATTAGTTGATAAAATAATTGGTTTTTCTTCGCGATAGCGGTGATCGATTATTTGATACAGAGTAGAAGAGGCAAATTCCGTAGCCTTTTCAGTCCCAAGATCATCAATTAAAAGCACTGGTATTTGCTGAACAGTATTTAGAATTTGTTTTTCATCAGCTTCAGGACTGTCCTGGTTATAAGTACTTCTAATTTGCTGTAATAAATCTGAATAGACTATATAGCGAAAATGAATCCCTCGATCAATTAGAGCATTAGCAATACAGCCTAAAAGATATGATTTTCCACTTCCAATTGGGCCTTCGATAATTAAGCCCTGGCTAATTGCATCTGAATTGTATTTTTGGACAAAAGATGAAGCCAGACTATAAATTTTTTGAGCATTTTCACGGTAGTTCATACCACTTCCAGTTACCAAATCAGCTTCATAGTAGTTAAGATTGGCATTAGCAAAGGTCGCGCTGTGCAGATGCTGAGGAAGATTACCATTTTTTTGTTTGCGTTTTCTCAAATCATTTTTGGCACAGCTGCAGACCAAATACTGATTATTTCTATAAATTCTGCCTGTGTCATGACATTTTTCGCAATCCCAGGTTGGTTCTTTATAATCCAGCGGAATATTATGATTTTTTAAAAGTTCATGGTAATGGTCTTCCAGCTGTTTAATTTCTTTTTTTAATTCTTCCGCAGTATTTTCATTATCTTTTTCTCGGTTGAATAAGCTGACTTTTAGCATTTTATATTCTCTTTTGAGGGAGTTCAAATAACTATATGCCTGCTCAACATCAGGATATTGGTTATGAATTTTTTTTATTCTTTTTTCAGCTTCCATATATTTCTCTCGGGCCTTACCCTGAGACTTATTTGAATTAAATTGTAATGGCATAATTTATCCCCTTTCCAAATGGTGAACGTTACTCCTTATATTTATCGAAATCAATGAAAAAATCTTTCCATTTATAACTATCATTATCTTCATCTGCTTTATTCATTTTAGATTTTCCTGATTTATTTTTCTTTTTATTTTCATTTTCACTTTTAGAATCACTTTGATCACGAGTATCAGCTTCAGCTGCTTTGCCGTCCATTTCTTTCTGCAGCCAACGTCTAAAATCAGCTAGATTGCTGATCCCAAGTTCTTTAATTGGGTTAATAAAATTATCTTCAACATATTTTAAAGATGGCTGACCATCTCTTTTGCGGTGTACAGCTTCTCTAATAGCAGCCAGTGCCAGTTCTTTGCTTAAAGCCTGCTCTCCGGTTAACCAACTTTGAAAAGTTTTAAGCTGAGCAGTGTTAGAGGAAAATGATCTAATTCCATAAGCTCGGGCCAGCTCTTTAGTTTCTCGGTGCAGTTTATCCTGCTGCTGCAATTTTTCATAACTTGTAATTTCTTCCTGATACCAGTTATCAATAATTGCCTTTAAATAAGCATAAGCACCCTGCAGGTGGTCACTACCGCCCTGGCGTTTGAGCCATTTATCAACTCTCCGCACTAGTTCTTTTAACATTTGATTTTCAAAATCATTAAGCCAGCTCTTTATTTCTTCCCGCCGATGAATATTTCTGTTGGCAGGTGGTAAAAAAGAAATTAAAGCAGCAGCAATCTCGTTTTCAGAAGCTGAATTGCTGTTAATTAACTGCTGTCTGATTTCAGAACCGGTTGTAGAAGAATCGTTTTTTACTCGAGCTTTTTCTTTTTTCTTAATGATAGCATCTAAGTTTAAATAAGAATTAAAAAAGTTTTCTCCTTCAGCTGTCCTGCGGTTTATAACTCCCAGATTAGTCAGATTAGAAATTAGCTTCCGCAAATTTTCAATTTTAAGCCCCAGAGCACCAGCAGCTAGTGGAAGTTCAATCTCTATCTCATTACCCTGTTTAAGGTGTGTTAGAAGATAGAGTAAAACCTTAGTTTCATCACCAGAAAACTGTCGCAAAAAACCTTTTTCAATTAAGCTGTCACCTAAAGTTAAAAGCTGTCTGCTTTCATTTTCACTTAAATCAATACTTTTTTTATAATAATTATGTTCCATTATATCACCATTAACCCTTCAGAAATTTAACATCTGTTTTTATTATATCAGATTTGAAAGATTTTTTAAGAAGAATCTATAAATTTATCAGCTGCAGTTAATAATTATATGTGTTATTGCCTTAAAATTCAACTCCAACTGGCCTCGTATCTTGACAGCACCAACTGCATCTGCTAATATTAAACTGAAAAAAAGAGAATAGCTGAATTTATGGCTTATCAGCATTAAAAACGCTGAAATAAGCCTAATATTTATTTTAGAAGAAATATAATTTAAATATGGGGAAAAGAAAGGAAGATTATTTATATGCTTTCAAGATACAGCCGCGCAGAAATGGAAAAAGTATGGAGTGAGGAGCAGAAATATGAGATCTGGCTTGAAATCGAACTAGCTATTTTAAAAGCTAGAGCTGAATTGGGTGAAATACCAATCGAAGCAGCCGAAAAAATTGAGCAGGAAGCTGAAGTTGATCTCAAAAGAATAAAAGAAATCGAAGCGAAAACTCGACATGATATGATTGCCTTTATTGAGGGGATTTCAGAGAATTTAGGCGAAGAATCACGTTTCATTCATGAGGGAGTTACTTCTTCTGATATTAAAGATACAGCTCGTTCTATGCAGATGAAGCAGGCCTGTAAAATAATTTTAGAAGATTTAGAAGATTTACATCAAATTTTAGCTGAAAAAGCTTTAGCTGACAAAGATACAATAATGGTTGGTAGAACTCATGGAGTACACGCGGAGCCGATTACCTGGGGTCTCAAACTTTTAAATTGGTATCAAGAAATCGGAAGACAGATAACACGATTCAAACAGCTGCAGGAGGTAGTTGCTGTTGGTCAAATATCAGGAGCAGTAGGAACTTTTGCAACTATTAATCCAGAAGTGGAAAAAAGAGTCTGCGAAATTTTGGGTTTAAAAAATGCCTTGGTTAGCTCACAAATTTTACAGAGAGACCGTCATGCTGATTTTATCGAAAGAATTGCTCTGGCAGCTGCCTCAATCGAAAAATTTGCTACAGAAATAAGGAATCTGCAGCGGACTGATATTTTAGAGGTGGAAGAAGGCTTTCGCAAAGGTCAAAAGGGATCTTCGGCAATGCCGCACAAGAAAAACCCGATTGTTTGTGAGCGTTTAAGCGGGCTGGCCCGGGTTGTTCGAGGGAATGTAGTTCCGGCTCTAGAAAATATAAGCCTCTGGCACGAAAGAGATTTGACTCATTCATCAGTTGAGAGGGTAATTTTGCCTGATAGTGCAATTTTGTTAGATTATATGCTTGTTAAGTTCCAAGGAGTTATTGAGGAACTGGTAGTTAATGAAGATAATATGAAATTAAATTTAGAAAAAACATTAGGTCTAACTTTTTCGCAGCGTTTAATGCTGGCTTTGGTCGAAAAGGGTCTTCGTCGGGAAGAAGCCTATGAGCTGGCCCAGAGAAATGCAATGACTGCCTGGGAAAAAAAGACAGATTACAGAAAATTAGTGACTGCTGATCAAGAAATAAGTAAATATTTAAGTGAAGAAGAAATGGAAAGAATTTTTGACTGGCAGGCTTACTTAAAAAATATTGATCAAATTTTTAAAAGAAACGGGCTTTCAGAATAAGATAAATAAGAAAAGATGCACTTTACTAAAATCTTTGTTAAACTATAGTTAAGAGATAATAAATATGTGAGGAGAATTCAAATGTCTAATAAAATAGTTGTTGGTGCACAGTGGGGAGACGAAGGCAAGGGTAAAATCACTGATATGCTTGCTCAAACTGCTGATTTAGTAGTTCGCTATGGTGGTGGAAATAATGCAGGCCACACTGTAATAGTTGGTGAAAAAAAGTATGAGCTGCATTTGATTCCATCTGGAATTTTATATGAAGACAAGAAATCTGTACTTGGTGGAGGAGTAGTAATAGATCCTAAAGCAATGGTTGAAGAAATGGAAGGTTTAGAAAAGAGAGGAATTTCTCTAGCAAACCTCTATATCTCTGAAACAGCACATGTTATTCTGCCGTATCACAGAATGCTTGATGCTTTAGAAGAAAAACGCAAAGGTGACAGTAAGATCGGCACCACTGGTAAAGGAATTGGTCCCTGCTATACTGATAAAACAGCCCGCCGCGGCATCAGAATTGCGGATCTATTGGATGAAGGAAGATTTAGAGCCAAATTAGAAAAAGCTCTGGATTATCACAATGTGCTGCTAAAAAATGTTTATGGTGCTAAAAAATTAAAGGTGGAAGAAATAATCAAGGAATATCAGCCCTATATAGAAAAATTAAGACCATATGTAACTAACACTTCTTTACTTTTAAACGAAGCCCATAAAAATAATAAAAAAATATTTTTTGAAGGTGCTCAGGGAACATTACTTGATATAGATTATGGTACATATCCTTTTGTAACTTCTTCAAATCCAACAGCTGGTGGTGTTTGCACCGGCAGTGGGATGGGACCAACAACTATTGATGATGTGATTGGTGTGACTAAAGCCTATCTAACCAGGGTTGGAGCTGGACCTTTTCCTACAGAATTAGATAATGAGTGGGGAGAATATTTACGAGAAAAAGGACATGAATATGGTGTAACTACAGGTCGACCACGCAGATGTGGGTGGCTTGATATACCAATTTTAAAGCATGCAGTTAGAGTTAATGGATTAACAGAAATAGCTTTAACTAAAATAGATGTTTTAACCGGTCTTGATGAAATCAAAGTCTGTACTGCTTATAAGCATGGAGAAGAAATTGTAGAAGAATTTCCACCTTATTTAGAAAGTGAAATACCTTATGAGCCGGTTTATGAAAAATGGCCCGGATGGGAAGAAGACATTACAGAAATAAGAGATTATGATCAGCTTCCTGAAAATGCAAAAAAATATATAGAAAGAATTGAAGATTTAATTGGAGTTTCAGCCAAAATAATAAGTGTTGGACCAGGTCGTGAACAAGCAATCATTAGATAAATATATTATACGAGGAGGATCGGTTATGAAAGTATTAATAGTAGGGAATGGAGGCAGAGAGCATGCCTTAGCCTGGAAACTTTATCAGAGCGATCATGTAGATAAAATTTATGCAGCACCAGGTAATGATGGGATGTTTGAAATTGCAGAAAGAGTAGATATAGATTCAAATGACATAGAAAATTTAGCGAAATTTGCTCAGGAAAATGAAATCGGAATGACTGTGGTTGGCCCTGAAGAAGCACTTGTAGCAGGAATTGTTGATTACTTTGTCGAAAGAAAAATACCGATCTTTGGTCCTAAAAAACAGGCAGCACTGCTGGAAGGAAGCAGAGCTTTTGCGAAAGAAATTTTAAATAAATATAATATACCTACAGGTGAGTATGAGGTTTTTACTGATCCAGATACAGCACTTAATTATTTAAAAAATGCAGATTATCCACTTGTAGTGAAAGCTAATGGTCTGGCTGGGGGCAAAGGTGTCATAGTTGCTTCCAATTATCAAGATTCCCAGGACGCAGTGGCCAGAATTATGGAAGATAAGACCTTTGGGGATGCGGGAGATAGAATTGTAGTTGAAAATTTTATTGAGGGAGAAGATATTTCAATTTTTGCTCTAACTGATGGCCAGACAATATTACCAGTTACCAGTACAAAAGAGCATAAGGCTGTTTTTGAAGGAGAAGAAGGCCCAAATACCGGTGGAATGGGATCTTATTCACCTTCACCTTATGTTGACCAACAAATGATGGATCAGATCTGTAGAGAAATTTTAAGACCAACTCTGCATGCCTTAAATAGTGAAGGAATAGATTACAGAGGTGTAATGCATGTTGGGATAATTTTAACCGAAAGTGGTCCTAAAGTAATTGACTATAATGCCCGTTTTGGCGATCCTGAAACTCAGGTGATTATGCCCCTGCTGGCTGAGGACTTACTTGAACTGATGCAGAGAACTAATGATGTTAAACTAAAGTATAAAAAAGAGATTGAGATTTATGATAATGATGCAGTTTGTGTTGTTCTTGCTTCAGCTGGTTATCCTTTAACTTATAAAACAGGTTATGAAATTAAAGGTCTTGAAAATCTAAAACAGCATGATGACTTAATTGTATTTCATTCTGGAACTAAACTTGAGGATGGTAAGTACATTACCAACAGCGGTAGGGTACTTGGAATGACAGTGGTTGGTGAAGGCATTTTGAGTGTTATTGATACTGTCTATGATTATATTAATGAGGTAGAATTTAAAGACATGCATTATAGAACAGACATTGGTTTTACAATTTCTAATGTTCCTCAAGCTTCAGTTGAATAAAAGAGAAGCAAAATGAATAAATAAATTTGCATTTAACAGCTGGACTTTATATAATTAACTTGAGTAAATAACTTTGCTTTTAGGTCAGCATTAACTGTAAATGACTTTGGTGTGATTTTAGGGGGTAAATAAATGTTTAAAACACTTAAATGTGATATTAACGCAATATTTGATAGAGATCCAGCTGCTAATAATTTATTTGAGGTAATTTTAAGCTATTCAGGTCTGCATGCACTCTTGTTTCATCGTTTTTCTCACTGGTTATATAAAAGAGGTCTGCATACGATTCCTCGCTTGATTTCACAGCTGGCCCGCTTTTTGACTGGAATTGAAATTCATCCAGGAGCAGAAATTGGCTGTGGTTTTTTCATCGATCACGGTATGGGAGTTGTAATTGGTGAGACTACTGAAGTGGGAGATAATGTAACACTTTACCAAGGAGTAACCTTAGGTGGAACTGGTAAAGAAAGAGGAAAAAGACATCCGACTATTGGCAATAATGTAGTTGTTGGAGCCGGAGCTAAAGTTTTAGGTTCAATAACCATTGGTGATGATGCTAAAATTGGAGCAGGATCTGTAGTTTTAAAAGATGTTGAAGAAAATTCTACAGTAGTTGGAATTCCGGGCCGAGTTGTCAGCCGTGATGGACGCCGAGTCCATCCAGAACGGGACCTTGAACATGCTGATTTACCTGACCCAATTAAAGATAAATTAAGTGAATTGGAAACCGAGTTTTTAAAATTAAAAAAAGAAATTTTAACTAAAGATTCGTTTGAAGATGCAGGTTAAAAGTTAGACTAAAAATTTTATTTGATTTATTATAAATTAATGGCGGCTTTTTCAGAAGAGAAGAGCTGTCATTTTTTTCTTGATTTGATAGAGTAAAAGTCTGCCTGCAAACCTCGAGGGCTTGCCCCGAGGAGAGTCAAAGAAAGATGGGGAGGCAGACTGCAGCTTAGGTTCTCTTAAGTTCTGGTGAATCTTTAGTTAGACAGTTTCTATGTGGAAAGCAGTTTATAAGTTTAAATAATAGAATGAGAGGAATCGACTATGAAAAAAAGAGTACTCGGAAAAACTGGATTAGAAGTCAGTTTGATTGGTTTTGGAGGATTTCATTTAATAGAAATTCCAGCTGATAAGGCGGCACAATTATTGAATAAATATCTCAATCAGGGTGGAAATTATTTAGAAACTGCTGCTTCTTATGGTGATGGGGAATCTGAAAAAAAGATTGGCCAAATAGTAAAAGATAGAAGAGATCAGGTTGTTCTGGCAAGTAAAACTGGTGTTAGAGATGCCGAAGGAGCAATGGCAGAGATTGACCGAAGTCTAAAAAACTTGCAGACTGACCACCTTGATATAATTTTTATGCATGGAGTCCGAAATCAAGCCGATTTAAAAGAAATATTAAAGCCGGGAGGCTCATTAGAAGCAGCTAAAAAAGCAAAGGAAATGGGAAAGGTAAATCATATCGGAATTACTGCTCATGGACAGCCTGATGTATTAATTGAAGCATTAAAAACAGGCGAGTTTGAGGTGATGATGACTCATTTCAATTATTTTGATAAGTTTAATTTTCCAAAGCTAGAAGATGAACTTCTGCCTTTAGTTAAGGAAAAAAATATTGGTACACTTTGCATGAAGCCTCTGGCTGATGGATTTCTTTGGAAAAATGTAGAAGCAGCTTTTCGCTATGTTTTATCTCTGCCGATAGATGCTGTTGTTACAGGAATGAATAATCAGGAAATGTTGAAAATGGATTTAAAACTGATCGAAGAATATAAACCAATGTCAGATGAAGAAAAAGAGCAGCTTTTTTCTAATGCAGAAGAATTAGGAGATTATATCTGCCGTCAATGTGATAACTGCACTGTCTCTGAAAAATATGGGGAAAATATAAAGAATCTATTCAAAATTGAGGGCTATTATGACCGTCAGATGTATGATGGTAGGCCTAGAAATCCTGCTGATTATGCTTTGAGAGATCGTCTCCGATTCTGGTTTGGTAACAAAGAAATAGCAGGAGAAAGATATAAAAAATTAGAGATTAAAGCTGCTGATTTATTGAAAAGAGCTGCTGATTTTAAGGCTTGTAAATATGGGATTGATGTAAAAAATAAATTAAAGATTGTGGACTATAAATTAGGTGAAAGTGATGTTATGCAGTAGACTAAATTAAGGTAAAGTAATATTGATTTAAAAAGGCTCAGCAAAAATGCTGAGCCTTTAATTTGTTCAATTTTTCAGTTTTCATAATTCTATAAATCGATTAATTCGTATTCTCGGCTGCCCATTCCAATTTCAGCAGCATATTCTATTTGTTTAACTCCACCATCAGTACTGGGATGTACAGCTTTAAACTTATTGTCTCCAGGTTTTAAGTCTTTACCTGCAAGCATACCTTTTGCTTCAGCCTGATTAACTAAATCTAGAGAAGCTTGTTCTAAAGCTACCGGATCTTTAGAAGCCAAAATACCAATATCATTTACTATTGGTCGATCACTCCAGCCAGCACAGTCACAGTCAGGGGAAACATTGGTAATGAAATTGATATATATATTTTTTCTATCTTTAACAATTCCATATGTAAATTCAACCTGACGTTCTCCCATCCCTTCACTGGTAGATTCCCACTCAACAGAAATTGCATCTGTTGGACAGGTTACAACACATTCTCCACAGCCAATACAAATTTCATGGTTGATATAACTTTTATTTTTATTAATAGTTATACAATCTTCCGGACAATGTTTAACACACTGCATGCATTTAATACATTCTGATTCAGTTATCTCTGGTAATACTGCTGAATGCATCATCTGTTTCCCGGCTCTGCTGCCGAGTCCCATACCAATATTTTTAAATGTTCCACCAAAGCCTGACAGCTCATGTCCTTTAAAATGAGCCAGACTAATTAAGACATCAGCTTCCAGAATTTCTGAAGCAATTCGAACTTTGTCAAAATGTTTTAGATTAACTTCAACTTCAGTTGATCCTTTACCTTTCAGTCCATCGGCAATAATAATTGGTGCCTGGACAGTAGCATATGAAAAACCATTTGCTATAGCTGCATTCAAATGATCGACGGAGTTAGAACGCTCTCCTGTATACAGAGTGTTGGCATCAGTTAAAAAAGGTTTCCCTTTTAATTTTTTTGCTATTTTAACAATTTCTCTGGTAAATACGGGTCGAATGAAAGCTGTATTTCCTGGTTCTCCAAAGTGCTGCTTGATTGCCACAAAATCATCTTCAGCAATTAATTCCTGAAAACCTGCTTTATAGAATAATTTTCCTAACTTTTTAACAAGACTTTCACTATCCGATGAAGCCTTCATATCTGCTCTAAAAACTTTAGCTGTCATAATAATCTCCCCTTTTTTTGCTAAAATATTTTAAAATGTATTTTAATTATATGTTATTTTTTTTATAATAACAAGTTATGTTCATTTATGTTTACATACTGGTAGGTGAACATAAATGAACATAACTAAACATAGGAATAGCCCGGTAGGTTGGGGGTCCTCCGGGCCTTTCACAGGGGAAATTATTCTATATCAAATTATCATGGAAAACTTTTATTAAAAATATAAAAATCAAATAAAATTGCCTGTATACCAAAAAGAGGCATGTTTAGGCAAAAACACCAGTAGATAGGTAGCGCTCACCTGTATCTGGGGCAATGACTACTATTCTCTGTTCTTGATCAAGCTCTTTAGCTAATCTAAGTGCAGCGGCAACTGCAGCCCCAGTGGAAATACCGGCAAAGATACCTTCTTTAACAGCTAAATCTTTTGTTGTTTGAAAAGCTTCTTCATTTTTGACTTTTTCTACTCGGTCAATAACGTCAGTATTCAAGACCCCAGGGATAAAACCAGCACCAATTCCCTGAATCTTATGTGGTCCAGCTTCTTCTCCAGAAATAACAGCTGAATTTTCTGGCTCAACTGCTACTACTTTAAGATTATTAATGATTTCTTTTAATTTTTCTCCAGTTCCAGTGATAGTTCCACCGGTACCAACACCTGCTACAAAATAATCAATTTTACCATGAGTTTCAGTAATTATTTCTTCAGCAGTAGTTTTTCGGTGAATATCTGGATTTGCTGGATTATCAAATTGAGACGGAATGAAGCCGTTTCTCTCAGCTGAAATTTCTTTTGCTTTTGAAATTGCACCCTTCATACCTTCTGAGGCAGGTGTCAAGACTAATTCTGCACCATATGCTTTCAGCATTTTTTTTCTTTCTTCACTCATTGATTCTGGCATTGTCAAGATTACTTTATAACCTTTAGCTGCACCTACCATTGCAATTCCAATTCCTGTATTACCGCTGGTTGGTTCAACTAAAACACCACCTGGTTCAATTTCACCAGATTTTTCAGCTTCAGAAATCATATTAAAAGCTATTCTATCTTTGATACTGCCTCCAGGATTAAAACTTTCCAGTTTTAAAACAACTTCAGCATCTGTATCAGAAACTAAACTGTTTAACCTAACTAAAGGAGTATTACCAATTAATTCAGTTACATTATTAAAAATCATTAAAATTCCTCCTAAATTTCAAACGATTTTAAAGTTGATTACTTTACTTTGAATTATATTATAATATAGTATTTTAAAACTGTCAACTATATTTAGAAAAAAGAATATAAATTATATTTTTTAGCTGTAAAACTAAATTTTTAAAGGAAATCTTTCATTATTAGAAATAAAAAGGTATAATATAATTACTGTAGAATTAAATAAAATAAGAAAGTAATGAAATTTATAATTTATAGTATGAGATAAGGGGGGAATTTTAATGACTTACTTTTTTGCTAAAGTATTTTCAACAATGGTTGCTCTATTGGTAGCTGCTTATCTATTACCGGGAATAACTGTAGCAGGTATCTGGACAGGTTTTTTTGCAGCAGTTGTTTTAGGTTTTGTTAATGGTTTTATTAGACCTATTTTTACAATTTTGACTATACCTTTTACTATTTTAACCTTTGGACTTTTTTTGCTGGTGATTAATGCAATTATGATATCTTTAACTTCAGTACTTGTTCCGGGGTTTATGGTAAATGGATTTTTTTCTGCTTTACTGGCTTCAATAATTGTTAGTTTTGTTTCTAGTATTCTACACAGTATGTTCGAGGAATAATTAATTCAAAATCAATGGGATTTTTTGTTTAAGGGGGATTATAAAATGAGAAATAATAATTTTTTAATATTAACTCTGCTTTTTATATTAGTGTTTACAATGTCTGTCTCTGCAGATCAACTTAACTTGCAGAATGGACAGTCTTTAAGAGGAACTATTGAAAATAATAACGTTGAGATTAGAACTCCTTATGCTGAAATTAAAGTCCAGAGCCGTTTTCTTAAAAGCATAAAGAATAAAAATGGAGGCTTTGTGTTTAGATTATCTGAAAACAACCGTTTTACTGGTGAGTTGTTGAACAATATAACTATAGCATCTGATTCAGGAGAGAGAACTTTTAGTCCTGCTGAAATTGAGGTGGTTAGCTTTTCAAATACAAGTAGTTTTAAAAATAATAGAGGGGTTAATATAACAGCTACAAATGGTGATTTTTTCTTTGCCAATACTGTAGAGGACAGTGTTAGTATCAAAACATCACTGGGAAGTCCACTAAATATAAGGTATAGTAATATAGTCAGCATTGAATATCTTAAAAATGAAGACTTATATCTGATTAACAGAAAAAATGCTTCAGAGGTTAAAGCTAACTTTTCTCAACAAAGATTAATACTCTGGCCATCTGCTGGAGAAATTTTTGAGATGGATTTAAATTATCTGCAAAAATTAATTGTTAATTAGAGATAAAATTTGGAATTTAATCTTGAATTTGTATTTATAATAAGTTAGAATAAATTATGTTAAATTGTTTATATATTTTGGAGGGATAGTTGATGAGTCAAGAGTTTGGGAATAATGGGCCGGAGTATTACGATGAATATGAGATAGATTTACGAGAATATATAATATTATTGTGGAATAATAAACTCTTTATTGGAGCAATAGTTGTTTTAGCAGTAATTGCTGCTTTTGTTATATCTTCATTTGTGCTTTCACCTCAGTATGAAAGTGAGGCCAATATTATAGCTCCTAATTTTCAATTATTAAATGGTAATGTTGTTTCTAATGAAGATTATATAGCTGTTTTAACTGGTGATATGGTAATGAAAGAGATACTAGACATAGTCAACCAGGAGAGAAGTAAAGATAATGAAATTAAAATACAAGGATTATTAGATCGACTAAATTATAGTATGAGCGAAAATACTGACCAAATAAATTTTAAATTTAATTTTAACGATCCCGAAAAAACTCAGTCAATTCTAAAACAATGGATTAATATTTTTATTAATAGAATAGAAGAGTTTTTAGTTAATGAGAACAATTCTTATTATAAAAACATTGAAAATAAGGCTAATGCTGATTATAAAAAATATCAAACTGCATTAGAAAAATTAACTAATTTTAGAAGTGAAAATAATCTAAATTTTTTAAGAAAAAATTTAGATAATAAAGAAAGTAAAGTTATAAAATTAAATTTAAATATTATGGATTTAAAAAATGTTTTAGAAGCAGAAAAAAAAGAACTTGAATATATAACTTCAAGACTGGAAAATACTGAAAGATATTTAGTTCGTAAAAATTTGATAAGCGATGAATTTTTACAGAAACTTCAGGCTGTTAATTCTCAAACGAGTTTAATTAATTTACTAAATACAGAAGAAGAATTTTTGAATCCTGAATTTGAAAATTTAATTAATCGTGAGATTAATTTATCAACCAGGATTACATCAAAAGAGAATAATTTAGAAAATTATATTGAAGATCGAGAAAAATTAAATCAAGAAATTTCAGAACTACAGAAGAAAATTTCTGTTTTATCTAAAGAAAAAACAATAATTCAAGATGAATTAACGAATAGTGAAAAATCATATAATATTTCTAATGAAAAAATAAGATCACTAGATCAAGCTTTAGCTGAAAGAGAATTTAATTTTATAGTATTATCAACACCTAATCTACCTGAAGATCCAGTCAGTCCCAACACAAAACTAAATGTTGCTATTGCGGCAGTGCTTGGATTAATGTTGGCTGTCTTTATAGTTTTCTTTAAAGAATTTATGAAAGAAGAATAATTAAATATCAATAAAAAATCCCAGAAGGTTTCAACTATCAAAGTGAAATCCTCTGGGTTTTATTTTTAGTTTAAGAAACACCATTCCAGTGCTTTTTCTTTCCCCTTTTCTAAATTAGCTAGGGTTTTAAATTTAAGCGGTCCATATTTTAAATAAGTTTTTTCAAATTTATTTAAATACTTTAATTCAGATTTTGACGCATTATTTTTTGCTCTTTTTAAGATTTCTGCTATCAGCTTGCTTCTTTGATTATTTTTTTTATCATTAATCATTTTGTTATTAAAATTTAAGAAATCTTCCTGATTGTAGTTTAAAGAAAGCTGATATAAATAATCTAAATTTTCCTGGTTATAAAAAATATTCTTTAATAAAGCCACAAAAGAGAAGTTATAGGGATAAGGGAGAGCATCAGCAGCTCTGATTTCAATATATTTTTTTGTTCGAACATCCGGAAAAACCATTGAAAGAAAATGATCTATTTCTTCTGGATTATCATTTTCCATGACATTTTTTAGCGTTTTATTTCCGGTATAAATCAATTCATTGTCTTTTTTTCTGATAATTGGTTCTGTATTCAATAGATATGCTGCATAATCACTGTAGCCAAACTCTTTATTGAAAATTCCATTGATAGTTCCAGAACGCTGCTGGTCACATTTAGTCCAGATATCTTCTCTAATACTGGCATTAGCTGCTTTTTCACCTTCAAAAAAAGGTGTGTTATCAAAAAGGTAATAAATTAAAGGAGACAAAAAGTAGCCAACCCTCATTTTTTTAATATAATCTTTTTCATTGATATAATCAATGCTCATCTGGACTGAAGCAGTCCCTTTCATCATATTATGAGCATATTTGCCCTTATCTTTAAAATATTTATACATAAAATCATAGCGTTTTTTCGGTAATAAAGGAATATCCTTAATTTTACTTGCTGGCTGATATCCTAAAACAGCTATTTTTTTATCCCATTTGTTTAAAATAGATTTAAGCTCATCGATAAAATCAAGGTAAATTTTTTCTATTTGCTTTAAGTCAGAAAAGGGGATAATGCTTAACTCTAGCTGTCCACCTGGTTCAAGGGTAACAGCCTTATGCTCACTATTTAGTCCAACTAAGTGTTCTCCTTCATAAATTTCTTCCCAGGCATTATTTTTTGCTAATTCTTCCAGTAATTCTTCTATACCCATCTTTTCAAAATAAGAAAGAGCTGTTAAATCAGCATTTAAAATTAAATGTTCAAACTCTACTCCAATTTTATGACATTCTTTTTTGCTTTCAGCATTTTCAAAATAATTTACATATGTATTAATCTGGCTTTTATAATTCATAATCTGTCCTTTCTAAGATAATTTAGATGTTTTAAATTAGATTAAAGTTGATAAAATTACTTATATATTATTATATTATAAATAAATCAGCTATTTCCTGCTTTTGTAATGAAATTTTATCAGTTTGGGCTTTAAATAGCAAAATATGTCGAGTTTTTTGTTTGAATATCAAGGATATTTATAATAAAATTAGATTGGGAAATTATTCATCAATAAAATTTATATACAGGGAGAATGATAAAATGAAAATCACGGTTGCAGGCGCTGGTTATGTTGGTCTTTCAAATGCAGTTTTACTTGCTCAAAACCATGAAGTAACTGCAGTAGATGTAGTAGAAGAAAAAGTGGAGATGATTAATCGTAGAGAATCTCCAATTGTTGATGCTGAACTTGAAGATTATTTGACCAATAAAGAACTTGATTTAAAAGCAACAACTGATTCATTAAAAGCTTATAGAGAAGCAGATTATGTTGTGATTGCAACACCTACTAATTATGATCCAGATCAAAATTATTTTAATACAAGGACAGTTGAGGCTGTTGTAGCAAATGTGCTTTCTTTTAACGAAAATGCAGTAATGATTATCAAATCTACGGTGCCGGTAGGTTATACGGAAGAGTTGAGGGAAAAATTTGATACAGAGAATATTATTTTTTCACCAGAATTCTTAAGAGAGGGTAAAGCGCTTTATGATAATCTATACCCTTCCCGTATTATTGTAGGAGAACAGTCTGGTAGAGCAGAAGAATTTGCTAACCTTTTGATTGAAGGTGCAGAAAAAGAAGATATACCTGTTTTATATACAGATTCAACAGAAGCTGAGGCAATTAAATTATTCGCCAACACTTATCTGGCAATGCGGGTGGCTTTTTTTAATGAGCTTGACACTTATGCCGAGGTCAGAGATTTAGATAGCCGACAAATTATAGAAGGTGTTGGTTTAGATCCAAGAATTGGTGATCATTATAATAATCCTTCTTTTGGTTATGGAGGTTATTGTCTGCCAAAAGACACTAAACAGCTGCTTGCTAATTATCAAGATGTGCCAAACAATATTATGCAGGCTATTGTAGATGCCAATAGAACTAGAAAAGATCATATCGCTGAAATGATTATTAAACAGCAGCCGAAAAAGGTTGGGGTTTATCGCTTAACAATGAAGAAAAACTCTGATAACTTCAGACAATCTTCTGTCCAAGGTGTGATGAAGAGAATTAAAGCTAAGGGAATTGAGGTAGTTATTTACGAACCAACCCTCGAAGAAAATGAATTTTATAGATCAAAAGTGATTAAAGATTTGGATGAATTTAAAACAGAATCAGAAATTATTGTGGCAAATAGGATGGCTGCAGAGCTAGAAGATGTAAAAGAAAAAGTTTATACTAGAGATTTATTCAACAATAATTAGTTTAAAATGAGCAAGCATCTTCCTTTTTGCAAAAAGGAAGATGCTTTTTAAAATTCAACTCCATAGCTAAATTTTAGAGCTTGTTAAACTTTATTTATTTTTTAACCAAAAACGGCTTCTTTCATTATTTAATTTACCATCACTGCTGATTGCAATACCAGTATATGGAGTCCAGCCAACTATTTCTGTTACATAAAAAACATCACTAATATTTATTAGTACTGGCATTTTGTCTATGGGATCTCTCATTGTAATTTGCCCATCTTTACTGCTGTAACCTTTAACTGTAATCTTTTCTCCTTCAGCATCAAAGTTATTAACTATTCTATTTGTGTGGGCATTAAATAATGCTTTACCATTAATTGAAGGAGCTAACCAGGGGTGCATTCTACTTCCCATTCTCATTTCTACTACACCTGAGATAGATTCCATTTCTTTTTCACTTGGATAAGGATAATTAGCTTCAGCCTGGGAATCTATAAAAGTTGTGCCTTGATAAATAACCTCATTTTTAAGCAGCCCTTCTAATTTGCTGTCAACCAGCAGATCAGAATTAAAGTTTGCTAAATCATCTTTTATTGACCAGTTTAAAAGTTGAATGGTGGAACTATATGTTAACAGATCGTCATTTTTTTTGATGAATAGATCATGAATATCTGATGAAATGTATTCAACATCAAAGAGATTTAATTCAACAGTAGGATTTTTTTCATTAACTCTATTTTTGGCAATTCCACCATAGTTAATTAGGTTCTGATTTGTCAAAACAAGCAAGCTGATCTCACTGACGCCATGATCTGATTTGGTTATTTCTAAAGGATAATAGAGTTCATCAGTTTTAAATTTATAAGAGATTGCCTCATTTATTTCTGGATCAGGACTGACCTCAATTGTATCAAAAACAAAATAGTTATAACCGCGATTAATATAGTTATTGATTGTACTCTTTAGACTGTCCGAAATTTGAGGAGTCTTTTCCCCTTTTTCTTCTAGATGATTATTGACCCAGCTAACAAAGTAATCTTGATTTAAAACTTTAACTACAAGGATATCATGTGATCCGATAACTACCTCTTCTTTAATTTCAGCAGCAGGAGTTTTTGATATTTCGCTTCTAAAAACTGGCTGCCGTAAATTATCAAAAAATTTCTGAATAACAAATTCATTGGCTCTCCTTAGAACATCGCGGCTTGACTTTTTAACCTCAGGTTCAGCTGGTAGAGGCAAAACCTGTAAAATTTTAGTTGCTTCTGAAGCATATAATTCTGTAGATAAAATTAGAATTTCCTCTTCACCATTCCAGGCAATTAGAGCATCCTGACTTGGTTCAAAAATTCTGACTTCTGGAATATATGGTATTGATCCCCTGTCTGCAGAAGCAGCTGTTGGTAAAATCAGCAAAAATACCACCAATAACAAAATAGTTTTCTTCAATTTAATCCCCTCCCCATTTTATTGTGATATTATATAATTCTGCATCTGTCTATTTTATTCCTGCCTGAAACTTGGACAGCTAATAAAAAAAAAGAAGAATCAAGTTATCTTAATTATGGGTAAAAAAGCATGAAACTATTAAACAACACGCGAATATCAAGAATAAACTAATTTAAATAATTCTAATAATTTAGAATACAGATTAAAGCCAATAAAAGATGTTGAAAAATTTGACAGTAGAATTGTAAAGTATTATACTTAAAGAGGAAATATCAATATAAATTTAACTTATAATAGGAGGGAAAGTTATAATGGCAAAACAAATGAAAACGATGGATGGAAACACTGCTGCAGCTCATGTAGCATATGCTTTTACAGATGTAGCAGCAATCTATCCTATTACTCCTTCATCTCCAATGGCTGAATTAGTTGACTCATGGAGTGCAAATGGTCGTAAAAATATTTTTGACCAAGAAGTGAAATTAACTGAAATGCAGTCTGAGGGAGGGGCATCTGGTGCAGTACATGGGTCCCTAGCGGCAGGAGCTTTAACAACTACTTTCACAGCTTCTCAGGGATTATTATTAATGCTGCCTAATATGTACAAAATTGCTGGTGAACAATTACCTGGCGTTTTTCATGTTAGTGCACGTACTGTTGCTACACATGCTCTATCAATTTTTGGTGATCACTCTGATGTGATGGCTACTCGTCAGACTGGTACAGCTATGTTAGCTTCCGGTAGTGTGCAGGAAGTTATGGATTTAGCTGGTGTTGCACATCTTGCATCAATTAAATCAAGCATTCCTTTTGTACATTTCTTTGATGGATTTAGAACATCTCATGAGTACCAAAAAATAGAAGTTTTAGATTATGATGATCTAGCAGAATTGGTTGACTATGGTAAAGTTAGCGAATTTAGACATAGAGCATTAAATCCTGAGCGTCCTAAAACTATTGGAACAGCTCAAAACCCTGATATTTTCTTCCAGGCACGTGAAGCTTGTAATAGTTTCTACGAACCAATACCTGATATTGTAGAAGATTATATGCAGGAAATCTCTGAACTGACAGGTAGAGAGTATCATCCATTTAACTATGTAGGTGCAGAAGATGCTAAATATATTATTGTTGCTATGGGTTCTGCAACTGATACTATTGAAGAAACAGTTAAATACTTAGTTGACCAGGGAGAAAAAGTTGGTCTGATTAAAGTTAGGCTATATCGTCCTTTCTCTGAAAAATATTTCATGAAGGCTCTTCCAGAAACTGCTGAGAAGATTGCTGTATTAGATAGAACTAAAGAACCTGGTGCATTAGGAGAACCACTTTATGAAGATGTAAGATCTTTATTTTACGATCATGAAAAACGTCCTGTAATTGTTGGTGGACGTTATGGTTTAAGTTCAAAAGATACAACACCTACTCACTTTAAGGCTGTATTTGATAACCTTAAAGAGGATAAACCTAAAAATGGCTTTACACTTGCTATTAATGATGATGTTACACATACTAGCCTTGAACCAAAAGAACATATTAATACTTCTCCAGAAGGTACAGTTCGCTGCAAGTTTTGGGGTCTTGGTTCTGACGGTACTGTTGGAGCTAACAAGAATGCAATTAAGATTATTGGTGATAATACAGATAAGTATGCTCAGGCATATTTCTCTTATGACTCTAAAAAATCAGGTGGTGTTACAGTATCCCACTTGCGATTTGGAGACCAGCCAATTAAATCAACTTATTTAATTGACGAAGCTGATTATGTGGCCTGTCACAACGAATCATATGTAGATAAATTTGATATGGTACAGGACTTACACGATGGTGGAAGCTTTGTGCTAAACTGTACCTGGTCCAAAGATCAATTAGCTAAGAATATTCCAGCAAAAATGAAGAAGTATATAGCTGATCATGATATTAACTTCTATACAATTAATGCTGTAGATATTGCTCAGGAAGTTGGCTTAGGTCAGCGAATCAACATGGTTATGCAGACTGCCTTCTTTGAAGTAGCAGATATCATTCCTGTTGATGAAGCAATTGAATACTTAAAAGAAGCTATTCAGAAATCTTACGGCCATAAAGGTGATAAGATTGTTGAAATGAATTATAAAGCTGTAGACAAAGCTATGGACGCTTTAGTTAAGATTGATGTACCTGCTGAATGGTCCAGCGCAGAAGCTGCAGAAAAGGAAGAGGAAGAAGACGTGCCAGCATTTGTTAAAGATGTACTGAGAGTTGTTAATGCTCAAAAAGGTGATCAGTTACCTGTTAGTACATTTGTCGGCCGTGAAGATGGACACTTCCCTCCAGGACTATCTAAATACGAAAAACGTGGAATCGCAGTTAATGTACCTAACTGGTTAAGCGACAAGTGTATTCAGTGTAACCAGTGTTCATTAGCCTGTCCACATGCTGTAATTAGACCTTTCTTACTGGATGAAGAAGAAGCTGCAAATGCTCCAGAAGGATTTGAAACTCTGGATGCTCGCGGTAAGCAGTTAGAAGGCTTACAGTATAAGATTCAGGTAAGTCCTTATGATTGTACAGGTTGTGGAGTTTGTGCTGATGTCTGTCCTGTTGATGCATTAGAAATGACTTCATTTGCAGAAATGGCAGCCAAAGAAGCAGACAACTGGGATTATGCTATTGACGAAATTTCTATTAAGGATGACTTAATGGATCCTGTTAATATCAAAGGTAGTCAGTTCCAGGAACCACTACTTGAGTTCCACGGTGCCTGTGCCGGTTGTGGAGAAACAGCTTATGCTAAGCTTGTAACTCAGTTATTTGGAGACAGAATGTTAATTGCTAACGCTACAGGTTGTTCTTCAATCTGGGGTGGATCTGCTCCTGTATCTGTTTACTCTACTAACCCAGAAGGACACGGACCAGCCTGGGCTAACTCCTTATTCGAGGATAACGCTGAGTATGGTTACGGTATGTTCTTAGCTAATCAGCAGATTAGAGCTAAGATTGCTGACCTGATGGAAGAAGCAATTGAGCTTGACTTAGATGCTGAATTAACAGAACTAATGCAGGAAATGTTAGATAACTATAATGACGGCGAGAAAACTAAAGAAATCAAGAAGAAAATGATGCCTTTACTCGCTAAGTACAGCGAAAACGAAGTAATTGCTGAGATCGTGGACCGCAAAGAGTTCATTACTAAGAAATCTCAGTGGATCTTCGGTGGAGACGGCTGGGCTTATGATATCGGTTATGGTGGCTTAGACCATGTTATCGCTTCTGGTGATGATGTAAATGTATTAATCTTTGATACAGAGGTATACTCCAACACCGGTGGACAGTCCTCTAAAGCTACTCCAACTGCTGCAGCTGCTAAGTTTGCTGCTTCAGGTAAGAAGATCAAGAAGAAAGACTTAGGCCAGATGGCTATGACTTATGGTTATGTTTATGTAGCTCAGATTTCTATGGGAGCTAATATGAACCAGGCTATTAAAGCTATCGCAGAAGCTGAAGCATATGATGGACCTTCCATTGTAATTGCTTACGCTCCCTGTATTTCACATGGTCTGAAAAAAGGTATGGGCTGTAGTGTTAGCCAGGAGAAAGATGCTGTTAAGGCAGGATACTGGCACTTATTCCGCTTCAACCCAGAACTCAAAGAGCAAGGAAAGAATCCATTTAGCATGGATTCCAAAGAGCCTACAGAAAGCTTCAGAGACTTCATTCTTAGCGAGGTACGTTTCTCCTCCCTACAGAAGACATTCCCTGATCTTGCTGAGGAACTCTTTGAAAGATCAGAACAGGATGCAAAAGAGCGCTATCAGTCCTACAAGAGACTGGAAGAAGCTTATGCTCCTGAAGATGAAGAGTAATTCTAAAGAAAAAATAGCTTAAAAATAAATATAAAGAGCAAGGATAAAAGACCAGCGGGACGCCGCTGGTCTTTTTGCTTTTAAACGTACAGGTGCCGTGTACCACCCGGATTATGTCTTTTTGTGTCGAAAAATAAAATGATTTAAATTTTATTTTTATTGTAAAAATATTGAAATTATACAAATAAAAGTATATAATAAAATTAAAATGAACTAAAAAAATGGAGGGTGTATTAAATGGTTCGTAAAAAGAGAATCTGGTATCCCGGGGCAAAATATCACATAATAAGCCGGGGGAATAAAAAGAAAAATATTTTTTTAGATAAAGTTGATTATCAAATCTTTTTAGATATTCTAAAAGAAATGAATAGAAAACAACCCTTTACAATTATTAGTTACTGTTTAATGCCGAACCATACTCACCTTCAGGTAAGAACTTTTGATGTTGAGATCTGGAAAATCATGAAAGGAATCAACTGGCGTTATGCAAGATATTTTAATGAGCGATACAGCACAGTAGGTCACGTTTTTCAGGGGCGTTATGTTTCCAAAATAATAGAAAATAATTACTACAACTTAATTGTAAATCGCTATATCCACCTTAATCCGGTTAAAGATAAGCTGGCCTTAACCCCCAAAGATTATCGTTGGAGCAGTTATAGGACCTATTTAGGAGAAGAAAAAAGTGATTTAGTTGAAGAAAAAGAAATTCTGGACTATTTTGGTGGTGAAAGAAGTTTATACAATAAATTTATAATGCGATTTGTTCAAGACTTCAAATAATTTTTATAAAGTCTTTCTTATTTAAAATATAAGATGTTTAATTGGTGTCTGTCCAATACTTTTAGGGGGCGTTACAATTAAATTAAATAATCGAACAATTTGTAATGAGTTTTACTAAAATTAATCTAATTATAATGGAATTATTAAAGGATTGGTATTGATTACGAAGAATATTATATGTATAGAAATATTGTGGAGGTGAGGCAGTTGATTTTGAATTGGACAGGAATTTTTAGACTTGTATTAACGGCTTTTCTGGCAGCATTAATTGGTTATGATAGAGAAAAGCAGAATAAAGCGGCAGGTATTAGAACAAATGTTATTGTTGCTGTTATTTCGTGTGTGATTATGATTTTGTCAGTGGAAGTCGCTAAAACTGGAATTGGAAGCAGTGGAGTTGAAGGTGACCCTGCTCGCCTGGCTGCTCAGGTTGTAAGTGGAATTGGTTTTCTAGGTGCAGGTACAATTATTAAACAGGAAGATAAGGTTGAAGGTTTGACAACTGCGGCCAGCCTCTGGGGAGTAGCGGGATTAGGTCTGGCGGTAGGATATGGTTTATACGATTTATCAATTGCTGCAGCTTTGATTATTTTGATTAGCTTACAGGTAGCTCCTTTTTTAAAGAAACGAGTTTAGCAATGTTAGTTATTTTAACAATTTTATCAGCAGCGCTGTTAACAGCAGCCAATTATTATCCTGATTTATATTTTTTGAGCTGGATTGGTTTTTTTCCTTTCTTATATTTTATTTTTATCTTAAACAAGAATGAGCTAAATTATAAGCGAGCTTTTTTAGCCGGCTGGAATCTCGGCTTTTGGATTTTAATCTTTTCTTCAAATTTTCTTTATCATTCAATCGAGATCTATACAGAGGCTTCATTTTTTTTAATAATATTTATTTTAATCTTATTATTTTCATTACTTGCCTTTGTTTATGCAGTGTTCTTTATGATTTATTTTTATTTTCAGCAAAAATTATTTGCAGGTAATCAATTTAATCCATTTTTATTCGCAATTGTTTGGACTGTAATGGAAGTTGTTCGCTATTACTTATTTTATTTCTTTCCCCTTGCAAATCTCGCTTATACACAAGTTGAATTTTTATCTTTTATTCAGTTGGCTGAAATTGGTGGAATTTGGATTTTAACTTTTATTATGGTTTTAGTAAATGCCTTGATTTTTAAACTCATTTTTTATAGGCAAGCCAAAAATGCTTTTGTTATAGTTTTAATATTTTTGTTTATTTTTATTTTTGCTAATTATAGAGCAGAAATAGTTTCTGAAAATACAGGTCAATTTTTAGCTGATCAAAATTTTAAAATAGGAATTATTACAAGTAGAATTGATCAAAATAGAAAATGGAATTTAAGCCAGCTTGAACAAAATCTTAATCTAACCTTAGATGCTGCTTCAAATTTGGTGGGAGCAGAATTAATAATTGCTCCTGAAACAAATATAACCTTTGATTTCCATGCTAATCAAAAGTATAGAGAAAAATTTTTGAATAAAATAGCAGCAGAATTTAAAAAACCAGTTCAAATTGGATCGTTAGCAGGCAGAGATTCAATTAGTGGTCGCTTTAATAGTTCATTTTTAATTTCACCTGCCGGAAAAATCATTTCTCGTTACGATAAGAATTTACTCCTCTATTTTGGAGAAAGATTTCCTTTTGAGGATACTCTGAATAAATATATTCCTTATAATTTTTCTTCACTTAATGCCGGTCAGCAGCAGCATATTTTTAAATATAAGAATTTTAAATGGAAAACTGTAATCTGTTCTGAAATATTATATCCAGATTATGTCAAAGATGGCTCCAAAAATGTAGATTTTATAGTAAATCAAACTAATGAAGCCTGGTTTAAAGAGAGCCGACTGTTGAAGAATTTAATGTGGCAGGCAGCAGTTTTGCGGGCAGTTGAGAATAGAACTGTAGTCGTTAAAACAGGAAATTATTCACATAATGGAATAATTTATCCTTTGGGAAATTATGAAAAGACGATCTCAGGTCAAAATTATCATTTATTAAATTTAAATCAAGCTTCTAGAAAAGCTTTTAAAAAGCCATTCTTTTCTGATATAATCAATTAAGACAACGTTCAAAGAATCAAAAACACAAAAATAATCAGCCGAGCTATAAAAATATTATAATAAATAACCAAAATATTAGGAGTGCTTATGAATTTTCTATCATTTTTACCTACAGCAATAATAATTTTAAATATTATTTTTATTATTCTATTGATTTTTTTTGAAAGAAAAGATCCTACCGCTACCTGGGCCTGGCTTCTGATTTTAACTTTAATTCCAGTTTTAGGTTTTATACTTTATCTTTTTTTTGGTCTTACACCAAAAAAAAGAAAGCTTTATCAAAAAAAACAGCAGGAAGATGAGCTAAATAATAGAATAAAAGATGGCAATTGTCCACTAGAAGATCAAAAACTTAATTTTGGTCATTTAGAACAGAGTATAATGCGGATAGGATTTAAAAATGAAATTCCAGCAGAAATTGGATATAATGATTTAAAAATTTACAGCAGCGGTCAGGAAAAATTCAAAGATCTTTTTCAGGATTTAAGAGATGCAGAGAAATTTATTCATGCTAATTATTACATTATAAATGATGATGAACTGGGTAATAAATTTATAAGAATTCTATCAGAGAAAGCAGAAGCAGGGATAGAAGTGAGGCTTCTCTATGATAAAATGGGCTGTAGAGAGCTCTCCCGTTATTCGATTTTCAATTTAGAGGACGCTGGGGTTGAAGTCGTTTCTTTCGCTCCGTTTGTACTGGACATAAATTACAGAAATCATCGTAAAAATGTGATTATTGATGGCAAAATTGGTTATCTTGGAGGTATTAATATTGGTGATGAGTATCTAGGTTGTTCTGATCACTTTGGAGATTGGCGGGATACACATCTTAAAATCCAGGGAGAAAGTGTTAATAGTCAGCAGTACCGTTTTTTACTTGATTGGAAATTTGCTTCAGGTAATGATCTTTTAAAAGAGGAAAAGTACTTTCCAAAAAATAAAGTTAAAGGAAGATCTGCAGTTCAGATTGTAAGTAGTGGTCCTGATTCTAGGGAGGCAGAAATCAAGGCGATGTTTTTGAAGATGATTTATGAGGCTGAGAAGTCAATTTATATTCAAACCCCTTATTTTATTCCAGATCAATCAATGCTGGAGGCTTTAAAGATCGCAACAAGTTCCGGGGTTGATGTAAAAATAATGATTCCTGACCGGGGAGACCATCCTTTTGTATATGCAGCTAACAATTCTTTTGTAGGGCAGCTCCTGGAAGCTGGGGCCCGCTGTTATCGTTATACCAGAGGCTTTCTGCACAGTAAAACAATTTGTATTGACAGCAGAGTGCTTTCTATAGGTACCACAAATATGGATGTCCGGAGTTTTAAATTAAACTTTGAAATTAATGCCTTTATTTATGATAAAGAAAAGGCACGCTGGCATGATAATTTATTTGAAGAAGACTTAAAATTTTCTTCTGAGATAACTAGAGAAGAATTTAAAAATAGAGGTTGGACAATGAAATTAAGGGAATCTGTTTCCAGATTGCTTTCTCCAATTTTGTAATTTTATAGTTTTAATATAATTAAGGGACAGCAGAGCTGCTGTCCCTTAAAATAATTATAGATACTTATTTCCAGCTGATATCAGCTTTTTTTCTGGGAACTGTTCTAAAATATTTAACATCAGGATACCCAATAATTAATACAGTAACTAGTTCTTTCTCAGCTTCAATTTTAAGGAAGTTCCTAATCTTTTTGTCATCTTTAGCAGCTCTTAGAGTAAATCCACTGAATAATACACCTAGTTCAAGGGTATTGGCTAATAACTCCATATTTGCAGAAGCTAAACCAGCGTTTATATTTGATTTAGCAGATACTAAAATAACTGTTGGAGCATTAAAAAATAAGCGGTCACTGGTTTTAGTTTGATTTTTGAAATCCTGGTACATTTCAAGCCACATTTCCGCATACCTCTTAACCTTTATTGTTTCTGAATTTAAATTATTAAGTATATATTTTCCTTTTTCATTTAATTTTTCTAGGATTAGTTCCTTGAATTTATTAATATTTTTATCAACAACTGTAAAGGAAAGATCCTGCTGGTTGCCGGCGGTAGGAGTAAAGCGTGCTGCTTCTATAATTTTAAGTATTTTATTTTTTTCTACTTTTTTATCTTTAAATTGCCTAATGCTTCTTCTGAATTTGATAAAATTCAAAAGGTTGTCTGTTGAAATTGAAAATTCATCTTCATTATATTCTTTAACATCATCTAGATCATATTCATCAGTCGATACTGCATCTACAGGACAGACAGCAATACAATGACAACATTTAAAACAAGCTTCATTCTTTATTTTAGCTTTCCCATTTATCAACATAATATCGTCAACAAAACAATCTTTTATGCATTCACCACAACCGATACATCTATCTCTGTTTACTTTCATCATTAAAAAAAACTCCCTTTATATAAATAATTTATGTTAATTTGCATAATTGAGTATATAAATACCGATAGATTTTGTCAAATATTAAATAAAAAATGGAGGAAGGCTTTTTATTTTAAAAATTAATTTTTTATCATTCTTTAAACCATAAAAAAGCTTTAAAAAAATAATGAAAATAAAGGAATTAATTAAGTTATGTAGAATTAAATTATTATAAAAATAAAACAGGAAGAAAAGAATAATTTATAAGGCGGCTGCTTTTAAGGCTTTCGGGAGTTTTTTAATTATATTAATTTAAAAGAAGGGTGATTTTGATGAAAAAGTATCTATTAATTTTAATTTTATTTTTTGTTACTCTGAGTATATTTAGTAGTGCAGCAGTAGCAGCTGAAGGGGATATGTACTTTTTAAGGTATGATAAGGCTCAATTAATATCAGTTAACTTTAATACAAACTTAATTGGACGTTATTCAAAAAATGGTGATCAATATGATCCCTACTTAGCTTATGAAATAAAAAGTTTGACAAAAGATAATGGTTATAACATTGTTACTTTTTATACATCTTCTGCTAAAACAGCAACTGGAAAATATGTTTTTAACAGTAACTGGACAGAATTAAATATAAGTGGAAATATCTATGAGCGGGTATACTGGTAATTTTTATTATAAATTACTTAAGAGCAGGTCTTTAAAGACCTGCTCTATTTTTTGAGCTGTTAAAATAAGCTAGATATCTGCAGTTATTCTAAATAAGGATCTGCTGCCTCTCCCTGAATAAAATTACCATTTAAATCAACAAAACTCAGTTTAACTTTTTCCCATTTTTTAACTTCTGCTAATTCTTCCTCTGCAGCTCCAGTAAAGTAAGCAAGTTTAGCTCGGTCGACAAATAGTGGTGCTAATAATTCTGCAGTTACCGGGAATTTAAAGTATCCCTGGAAATTTTGGTGCAGTTTTGCTCCGTCTAGACCTTCCAGGAGATAATTATAAGCATCACTGCTGTTATTTAGAGCTTTTATCAATGTTTCTAAAAGAATAACTGCATCATTGTTGAACTTTTCAGTACTTTTATTATAATCAGCAGGATATTTTTCTGGCAAATCTTTTAATTTCTGGATACTCTTTTGAGCCAGATTAATATGTCCACTTCTGATTGCAAGCAGTCCATAATCAAATAATCTGGTAGAAAGGCTGGGTGCAGCAATATTATATTCAAATCCTGCAGCAGTTTTAAAGTAAGTATCTTCTTTATAATCTCCACCTGCATCTACACTGATAAAAGTCAGTCCAATCTGATCACCAGGTGATTTATCCTGTAGATACCAGAATAAATCATCATTATTATCTAAATATTCACCATCAAACAAGAGAATATGATCACCAACTTCCATTTCAGCTTCAGCAGCTGGAG
The DNA here is from genome assembly GCF_004366375.1 of Halanaerobium congolense. GTDB lineage: Bacteria > Bacillota > Halanaerobiia > Halanaerobiales > Halanaerobiaceae > Halanaerobium > Halanaerobium congolense. The sequence goes on along the minus strand of NZ_SOEF01000012.1, from coordinate 18,550 downwards.
TTTCAGCAAAAACTGCTTTTATTATCCATTGATTATTTTCTAAAACAGGAATAAAACCTAATTTGGTCTGTTTTTCCATATTCGAAATTTCTTCCTGTTGAGTCCGGAAAATATCTGCCAGCTGATAAACTTCAATAGTCCCCAAAAGATTATACAGCTGGTTAGTTTTTGGAATATTTTTTGCAGAAATTGGATCTGTTTTAATCGCTTCTAAATATTTATTATATCCCTGTTCAACAAAACCAATATTCATCAGTTCAAATCCTTCTTGATATAGAGCCTCTGCTTTTTCTCTTTTTTTCTGTCTGGCAGTGATCATTTCCTCTAATCTTTCGGCTCTATTTTCTGCCTGGGCTTTTTCTGCAGCGGCGGCTTTTTGCTCAGCTTCATAATCTTCTTTATTTGTCGCTTCAACATAATGCAGGCCTTTTTTGGAAAGTATGACCCACTCATCAGTTTGTTTTAAATAGCTTATTCCATAAATATTTCCCAAATTGATTTCCTGTCTTAAAATACCTTTTACCGGTTGATCTACATTATCTATTTCATCAATTATAAACTCATAGAATTTATCATCCTCATAAAGTCCAACCAGAAAGTTCTGATGGATTGCTCCTCCAACCAAATTGTTCATAGACCAGAAACTTTTAAATTCATCAAACTCTATATCTTTTAACTGATTATTTTTTAGATCATAAAGCTTGCCTTGTTCATTGCTGTGAAAGAAAGCATAACTGCTCAAGCCATCAAAATATAAATCATAATCATTATCTGCTAAAGTAAAAGCTTTTTGTGCTGCACCAAAATCATTAATCACTTCTAGAGTTTGAGTATTTACTAAAGTTACCACACTAGCATCCTTAGGAAAATCTATTAATCTCCCCTTAATTATAAAATATCTTCCATTAGGAGAATATTTTATTCTTCCATAAGAAAAGTCACCTTCAGAATTATTTTGAATCAGATTAATTTTTTCTAATTCTGTGATTCTTTTTTTAGTGTTTATTGACCACTGATCAATATAAGTTCCGTATCGATTATTAACTAAAATTGAAAAATAATTATTATCCGGACTGATAGCAAAATATCTGGCACTATAATCTCTGCCTGTATAAATGTTAGGTAGAGTTATGGTAGAATATAATTTTAAATTAGCTGTTTTATATATTTCAATTTTATTTCCTTTACGTAATGCAATTAGACTTCCATCAGGTGATAGTGCTAGATCGTCATTAGGTCGATAAGTAAAGCCCATTGTATCTACAAAAGTATTAAAATCATAGCTATCTTTTGCTTTATAAACACCATTTTCAAGCTGATAAAAACTAAATTTATGATAATCTCTTGCCTTCCCATTTGATTTTCCTCGATCATAATTTTCAATCAAAACAAGAGTTTCCCCATTTTGACTGAACAGAGCACCATCAAAACCACCCCGTCTTATATCTATATACTTATTATTTTCCAGATCATATAATTTTTCTATATCTTCTTTAGTTACAATTTCGATAATTTTATTCTCTTCTTTTTTTCTCTCTTCTCTAATTTTTGTAGTAACTGCAATTTTTTTAGTTTTATTTTTAGCACTGCTGTTAGATTGTCCATTTTTATCAGAATTACCAGTATCAGCAGCTAAAGTCTCTCCAGTTTCTTCTTCCCATTTACTTTTAGCCTTATATAATTCTGCCAGCAGCAGAGGACTAACTTCATTTTCCTGTGCTATTTGGTAGGCATTTCGTCCCTTAGAATCTGTAATAGAAATATCTGCTCCATTATCCAAAAGTAGTTCCACTACATCTTTTCTATTTGCTAGAGCAGCAGTAAGCAGTGGATATAAGTAATCTTCTCCCAGTAACTTTTCTGCTGCTTCAGCCTTGAAGTCTTGATTAGAACTTTTACGCTCATTAATAAAATTCTGATTAAAATTTACCATTGGATCTGTTATTTTATCAACTAAAACTTTATCGTTAAGATTAGGCACCGACTCGACTAATAATTCAAGCACCTCAATTTCTGCCCCATAAAGTATAAATTCTACCAGATTAGCACTTTCTACCTCTGCTCCATAATCTAAAAGAAGCTGAATAATCTCTTTATCCCGCTTATATCTTGCTGCAAAACTTAAGGCATCTCCTCGATAAGCGACCATCGAATTTGGATCTGCTCCCATCTCTAAATACTCTTTGATTAAATCATAATCCCCCTCTGTTTCAATAGAATCAATAAATTTCATTTGGACCATATAAGGGTCTGGATTCTCTTCTGCTAAACTACTGCTTGTAATCAAAATTAAAAATAAAAAGGTTAAAAACACTGTTCTAAAAAATAAATAATCACTGTTTTTCTGTTTCACCATTTGTTTTCCTCCTCAAAAAATATTATATATATTAATTCAAGATTTATTAAAATAATCCTTTATTATTATTTTAATAATAGACCATCTGGAATTTATCTTAAATAAGCTCAATTTAAAGAAATAAATACAGGGTTTTAAAAGTTAATGTAGAATCAATAATATAAGTATTATTACTAAAATGATGTCTGAGATGAGAAAACTATGGAAAGAGATGATCAATTAATGAAGAATTTAATAAATAAATTATCAATTGGAGTTGTAATTGCTGACCAACAGGGCCAGTTTTTATTTACTAACCAGACTATTAGAGAGATGACTGGATATACAGAAGCTGAAATTAAAACAATGAAAGACTGGTACAAAAAAGCTTATCCAGATCCGAAATCTAGAGAGAAAGCAAAAAGATATTTTGAGTATGATCTAGAAAATAATATTCAGGATCGAACATATAAAATTACAACTGCTGCTGGTGATTATAAATATTTTAATTTCCGTTATTCACAATTAGATGAAGAAAAAATGCTTTTTGAGATTATAGATATTTCTCACCGCATACAGCAAAAGCAGGAGTTAAAAAATCAGAATATAATTTTTGAGAATTTCTTTACTAACTCATTGGAAGGAATCATTTTACTGAACTCAGAATTTAGGATATTGGATGCCAATAATAAATTTGAAGAAATATTTGAGATTTCAAAAAGTGATATTAAAAATAAGCTTGTTTTGAATGTTGTTGATTTATATGAAGAATCAAACAATATAGAAAAAGAAATCAATGAAATTTTGGCAAAAGAAGATTGGGAAAATGAAGTAAGATTTAAAGTTGATAATAAAATCAAATACTGCAATGTTCATATTTTTTCTGTAGATAATAAAGAACATGACAGACTAATATATGCTGTGGTTGATGATATTACTGAGAGTAAAGAAAGAGAAAAGGAATTAAAGGAAGTTAAGGAGAGACTTGAATTGGCTGTTTCTGGTGCTACTATCGGAATTTGGGACTGGAATGCAGCAGAAGAATACATTCATTTTAATGAAAACTGGGCCCAGATGCTGGGATATGAACTTTCTGAGCTGGAGAATAACCTTAATACCTGGCTTAATTTAGTTCATCCTGATGATAAGGAACAGGCTTTAAAAGATTTAGAAGATCATCTAGAAGGTAAAACTGAAAAATATTATAATGAGCATCGATTAAAAACTAAGTCAGGCAGCTGGAAGTGGATTAGAGATATTGGAAAAGTGACTGAAAGAGATGAAGCTGGAAATGCCATTCGGATTGTAGGAGTTCATATTGATATAGACCGAGAGAAAAGGGCGGCAGCAGAAATTGAATACCTTTCCAATCATGATGAACTAACAGGTCTTTATAACAGGAGATACTTTAATGAAGAACTTAAGCGCTTGAGTAATTCTAGAAAATATCCAATTAGTATTATTGTTGGAGATATAAACAGGCTGAAGGATATCAATGATAATTATGGTCACAGCATGGGCGATAGATATATTGAACTAACAGCGGAAGCTATAAAAAGTAGTTTAAGAACAGAGGATATTGTTGCCCGAATAGGTGGAGATGAATTTGTAGTGATTCTGCCTGACACTAATTATAATGCAGCTGAGGAGGTAACTGAAAGAATTTTGGATAGGATAGAAGAAGTTAATGAAAAAGAAGAATTGCCTGAACCTTTGAGTGTTGCACTGGGTTTTGAAACAACAGATTGTAATAACCATAATCCCAGTGCTAAAAATATTAAAAAATGTTACAATAAGGCTGATGAAAAGATGTATGAGCAGAAGTTTACAGGTAGATGCTAACTGATCTTCCGAACAGGTATTATATACTACTTACGTTTTCCGTAATGCACGATATAGATAAGTTATTTGCTGATTTTTTAAAGGTCGAGATGTCTGGAATTGTCTCCTATCTGGAAACTGAGTTTGCAGAAGTAGAAACAAATACAGAAAGAATGGATTTAAATTTTAAACTGGAAGATGGAATCTGATGAGTGTAGATTAAATCACTATAGTTTTCACTGTACAGGATTAATTTAATATATTTACCATCACAAAATCTGTGTTTTTACATTATCTAGTAATATCCGTAAAATCTTATTGAGCGTTTTCTGTAAAATCTATTTTATCATCTACATCTTTCAACTTCATCTTTAGGTTTCTCTTTTTCAGGATCTTTTTTCTTTTTGTTTCTAAAAACTTTGCCTGCAGAACCAATAAGTCTTTTTTTCCACTGATAAAACTGACTCTCATAAATACCATGTTTACGGCAGAGCTCAGAGATATTATCATTTTGAAGGAAGAAAACGATCATGTCAAGTTAACTGGCATAATTTAAATTACTACAAAAAACTTTTGGGAATCTCTTCGACGGGCTTAGAAACATTATATTCAGCTTTACTTATATAGAGTAAAATATTGATATTGTAAGTTTTATTTTTATAAAATTTGCTTATGATTATGATAAATTACCCATTTGGGTAATTTATTTTTTATATTAATAGTAATATAATTATGGTAATCTATGATTTTATCCAGTGACACAGAGAGCGATTTCCCGTGTTCCCGTGACGAAAATATACCAGGTATTAGAAGGTTTCCAGTCTACTTTCTATGACTGTCTGGATAGAAAACCCAGTCAAAGATAACTTAAAAACGATAAACTAAAACTAAAAATAGCTAAAATACAATGGCAGCATAGCGGCCGCTATAGGAAGCCAGGCAAGACAGGAATTTTTAAATATATAACTGTTTACCACAACAGAATCAGAATGTATTCGGCGTTAAATTATAAAAGTTTAGAAGATTATGAAAACGACAGGAAATTGCCTAAACTTTGTGTCTAATTTAATGGGGGAAGCTTATATAATTTAAAGAATTGATTTTAGATATAGATAAAATTAGGGCCTTTGAGCCCATGAAATATAAAGGATTATTTAGCCGAGAATATACCCAAATAAAAAGGAGGTTAGATTTTATTGTTTAAAAAAACAAGTATTTTCAAGTTATATGTTTTATGTTTCATATTAATATATGTCTTTATAGCGGCAGTTAATGTTAAGGCGGACTCTATAGTATTAAGTGAAGTAGAGTTAATTAGTAATGATGTTTCAGGACCTGGGGCTAATAATAGTATTCTTAATGATGGTTTTAAGTATAATGGGAATTTTAATTATACTAATAGAAATGAGATGGATAAATATAATTTTCTATTCAATATGGGGCTCAATACACAGGAAGATAGAATCAGTGAAGAGCAAGATCTATTAATTTCTCGTCTTAAAGCCAGCATTAGCAGCAAAGACAATTCATCAGTATTTAACATAGGTGATACTTTTGAATATTTTGATCAATATGTGTTAAATAGTTCTTTGAAGGGAATTTCTTATAAATACAATAGTCCGAATAATGGGAACTTTAAATTTGTTTTTGGTTATGATTATCCGAGATGGGAAAATATTTTTAATGATGACTATCAGGCAGTTTCAAGAAAGAGTTGGGGGATGAATTATAATAATAGGCAAAATGAGAAGTTTAAGTGGGGTTTAAGTCTATTAAAGACTAATGATGAGAAGGGTGTTAATGATAATGATATTCTCTATGATAATGATATCTATGGCTTTAATTGGGAATATTATCCAATACAAGGGCTCACTGTAAAAGGTAGTTCTGCATATGGGGATACTGAAGAATCTGAAAATAGTAGTTTTTCAGGAACTGCTCATAAAATTAAAATATTTTCCAACGCTAAAGAGGGTAGAGCGTCAATTGATTATGAACGTGTTGAACCCGGTTTTAAGACTCTTTTAGGTTCGGCTACGGCAGATAGAGTAAAATATAAAGGTTCTCTACTTTACCGGTATAGTGAGCGAATTAATTATAATTTTGATTATATCTATTTTTATGATAATTTGGATGGAACAAAATCTTCCACCACCTATTATCATAAACCGGGGTTAGGAGTTAGTATTAGACATATTTTTAATAGGCGTTATGCTTCAACTTCATTTAAATATAATTTGAATAAAAAAGAATCAGACGATATGTTAGTAAAGGATAACAGATATACTGTAAACTATCGTGATAGATTTAAACTGCTAGATATGAGAATAAGTATGAGTTATTCAGATCAAGAATCAGAGCTAGGTGATGATTTAAAAAAAGAGGATGAGTTAACCTCTAATATTTCTTTAAGTACAAGAAAAACTATAAATAAATATATACTAAGACCTACTCTTAGATTTGGATATTTTAATAATGATAATGAGACTGAGGATATTAGTAATAGTAGTTTTGAAAAATCTTTTGAACTTGGTCTGGATATACCAGAGAGTAGAATTAATTCAAGTATTAGATTTGGGGAGAAGGAAGACAATAGAGAAGAGGAAGATATCAGAAAATTATTCGCAAATTTTAGTTTTTATTATAGACCTTTATTTTTAGAAAAATATAATCAGGGACGTATATATTTAAGATTAAAGTATAATGACTTGAGTTATAGCGAAAATTCTGATAAAGATATCAGAGAAAATAGCATTTCTAGTGGAATTACTATAAACTTTTAAGGAGGTGTGAAAAAATGAAAAATTTCATTATTATCTTATTAATTATGTTGATGATTTTTTGCCCACTGGAGGCAGAGGCTTTCTGGTGGTTATTTGGCAAAAATCAGGATCAGGTGAATATAAGCTATTTATATATAAATGGAATTTCTTATGATGAAAGCGGCCAGGAGATTACACTCTACCAGGATTTGCTTGAAGATGGATTGATTAATATACAGGGCAGAGCAGTTATCAGAAAGGGAACAATAGGAAGTGTCCTGGTTTCAATAGATGGTAAAGAGACATGGGATAGTGCGGAACTTTCAGATGATGGTGCATTCCAGTATTATTTTAGTCCTGAAATTGGTCGGGAATACGAGATATATATAGAAGCTATGGAAACAGCAGGTAGGACAAATGAAGTTGATGAGACTTATAAAAAGGTAATTGTTTCGGAATCTAATTACCAGCAGGTAATTGAAGAAAGATTAGCTGAAATGTTTACTGCCTATGAAATGCAGAATATTAATAGTTTTATGGAATATGTTAGCTGGGATTTCGTAGGTGGAGATGTTATATTAGAACAGGCTTTAAATAAAGATTTTAGTAATTTTGCTGATATCGCGATTGAATATAATCTAATAAATCTGGCCATTAATAATGATGGTATGATTTCCATAGTACTACAATATGATCGGAGACTAATATCAAATAATGACGGCAGTACTTTAGCTGATAGCGGTTTAACAGAATTTGTCTTTAATTTGGAAGAACAGGGACCTGTGCTTTATAGTATGAGACATCCTCTGATATTTGGAGTCAGTGATGCCTCAAATGTAGCCTCCGGGGTTATTAATTCAGCTGAAAATGAGCAGGTAATTGCAGTTGATGATCAGGGGAATATTGAATTGAAATCTATTGATGAAATAGTGAATGAGACTGCTGAAATGAACAATGAAGATGATAACAGTGGCGGTTCAGAAATGCCTGCTTATGAAAGTGGAGAAAAAAGTATAGCTTCAGTTTTTTATGATGGAAATGGCAACTGGTATAATCAAGGATATCGTTTTTCTGATGGACAAATACTGGAGAGATTTACCGGATATTGTGATTTTTATATTGAAACAAATATAATATTTTTGAATGACGATGTCAGGGTATTAGAATTAAATGAAACAGATATTAATAACGTAACAGAATTACCTGAGACTGGTTATGTTGAACAATGGGATTTGCCTTACGGTATTACATGGGATATATGTTATGGCCTTTCTTTACCAGACGGTAATTATGCAGTTGTTTATTTTGAAGAAGCTGAAGAAGTAAATAGTGAGTATGATGCAGATATAGGCGAGGTATTTTATAGAATTAGATTTAAATACAAATATCGAGATGATGGAGGCAGGCAGTTTTAACTTTTCCATAGTTTTAACTTTTCCATTATGAATAAAAGGGTGTTTAAATAAATCAAGAGGAGAGGAGTAGTGCTGCTTAATTTTTAATAGGCACTTACTCCTTTCCCTATCTATTTGAAATTAAGAAAATAATAGTAGAAGGTATTTTGTTAATAATTAGATTCCTGTTGCTAAGGAGGTTTTTTAAATGAGTTTTAACAAATTATTTTTAAGCTTAATATTATTAATTATACTTTTCTGCAGTCTAATTCAGCCTGCTGCAGCTCTGTCAGACTTAGCAGGAGAAGGTCTGGATATTGTTGCTGAAATAGCTAATAGTCAGGATGCAGCAGCTGGAATAAAAAATTTTTCAAAGGACCAATATAACGACTGGTTGTGGGAGGCAGCAGGTGGTTATGAAAATTTAATTACTGGTAATCTTGGCGAAAGCCAGATAAATCAAATCAAGGGAAAATTTGATACTATTCAGACCGTTATAAATGGTATTACTGAGTTTGCTCTGGCTGTGGATGCAGGCAGATATGATGAAGCTCTCTATCAGACTTTAGAGACAACTGTAAATACAGTGGATCATCCCCTGGTCAATGCTACCTGGGCGGCGGCGAAGTTAACCTACCAATCTCACCAGATGGTAAAAGACACAAAGGCTGAAACAGAGATAGCCAGATTATTCTACATGATGCATAAGGATCGGCGCCTTTTTTCAGCTGAAGAGGGAGAGATGAAACAGATACCGGTAAATTCTGATACAGTGGATTACTTTTTCAATAAATATATTGTCACTGACCCTTCTGGACGAACAATGGTAAGGGCCTATGTAGAGCAGCGTCTGGGAGAAGAATGGCCGGAAGAAAGCTGGGGCAGCTGGCTCAACAATTTACGTACTATTGGAGCCGGAATCGATACAGCTGAAAATGAAGAAGTGGCTGCCCTTACTGGTAAATATAAAAATACAGCCCGTAACTGGATCAGACAGTTAATGGAAGATGTTAATCTGGAAGCACAGAGGTGGTATAAAGAAAAGGAATTAAATAAATTAATGACTGAGTTCGAAGTATTTTCTCAGGAATTTGGTGAATTTAGTTCTAATATTGGTGATATGATCAGTGCTTTTGCGAAAATAAAGGAAATTCAGGCTAGGGAAGATTCATATAGAGAAATCCTGGTGGAAAGCGAAAAAAATTATATCCTTGTTAATAAACAGTTTAACAATATAAAAAACACGGATAAAAAACGCTCGGTTTTCAGTGAGTTATATAGTGAAACAGTAAAATGGGAAAATGAATTGACTCCTAAACGCCGGGATATCAGCTGGGCTGGCATGAAACCTCTGGCCGATGATTACTTGCTCCATATACGCAACTGGCATGAGTTGCGGATTAAAATTTTTGAAAATTTACCACCCATGATAAATGAACCGGCCGCAGCCTATGAAACAACTACAGAATATAAAGTAGAAAAAATACCCAAAATATTCACTATATTAATATCTGGTCTGCTGGAAAAACCTGAATTTATTAAAAATAAAAGCTATATCGAACAATTAAAGAGTGAGTATCTAAGTAAATTAAAAAATACCAGCAGTACAGATCATTATCGGGAGGAAATCTGGGGACATAAAAATACACTGGTGGATGTTGACGGTCTCAATAGGATAATTAATTATGAATGGGGACCTTATTATAATCAATGCAATGAAGAATTAAAATCAATTTCTTATGCCTGCGAGAGACGGCAAAAATTATATAATCGTTTCATAAAAGGAGAAAATATTTCTGAAGCCAGTACAGAAGATCGAGAAGTTGTAAAAAGGATCAGTGAAATTGCTGAAGCTCAAGTTTCTCAAATAATCAGTAAATATGATTCCAAATATAATAAAAACCCCGGTGATTTATTTCTAGATGATGGGGGAAACTTGATAAATCATCCTAATCCAAAAAGAGTAATTGAATATAAAAAAAGTGTTCTCTCACGCGGACTTGTAGTTCAAGCCAAAGAAGCGGTTAATGAAGCTGTAGTCAGACCGGCAGAGATATATTTAAGAGAAACCGACCGCTCATTCAGAGATAGACATAATGCTGTCATTAGAAGAATTAGTTTCAGAAAACAGCAGTATGACAGTATAGAAAGTAAATTAGATAAAATAGAAGGCATATTGATTGAGCCAGGAATTAGTTATAGACATGGCAGAAGAAAAGAAGTGGCTTTAAAAGATAAGCTTTCTTTTTCAATTACTGATTGGTTAGAAAGTGACCGAGAGCATTATATGGAGATTTTTTCATATTCTCCTGATATAAATATTTCTTCACACTTTGTAGATATCAGTTCCCAACTGGAGAACTATATAAGTTCAAGAGGACTCTCAATATCTTCTGATGATTTAATGGAGAGGGAAATGAGGCTTCGTAAAGTTAAGAGCCAGGTAGAGTCTGTAGAAAAAATATGGAGAACAATTGAGATTCCCAATGGCAAAGAAGAAGAGGAAATAAAAGAACTGGTGGATAAGGATTTTTCGGTTAAAGAACTGAAAGAATTAGGAATAGAAATAAATCGTCTGTTAGAAGAAAGTAAGCAAATATCTCCTGTATTTGCTAAACTCAATGCTGCTTTTGTTAATTATGCTGATGATTTTCAGCGACATATTCAGTGGGTCAGAGATACTGCCTACAGAATAGAACTATTATTTGAGGACCTTGAATCCTCAGGTTTAATTAAAGCCAATTTTATGTTGAATCTTCCCGAGGGTAATGCCTATATAGGTGAAAATGCTCAGAATAAACAAAAAAGTGAATTTGATGGTATGATATTAACGGCTAAGCCATATCCACACCTGATGAAAGAAAGTGAAATAAGTGGTTTGAAATCTGATATAGAGCTTATCAAGAAGAAATTTACTGAGTATAATGTTTACAGTTTTTATAATACTTATGCTAAAAATTCATTAAAGACATTAAATGATATACTTGATTTAAAAATAATTTCGGATAGATCACACCCACCTATTAAGGGAGCAACTGAAGATATAATCGTTCATCCTGCCTATATCTTGCAGGGAAATACTGTGGAGGCCCTGGCTCAAGCTGGAAATTTCAAAGTAATAAAAGAGAGTAATCTTACAGAAGCAGAAAAGATATTGGCTGAGGCAGCTGAGATTGTTGAAGGAGAAATAGATGAAAATTATAGATTAATAAAAGAAAAAGAATTTATCGATAATATCAGAAAAATTTCTAAACTGCTTCCTTTAACTGCAGAGGTGAAAAGTTTTCCGGCTGCTAAAGAGGCCTCCGTTGGGGGAAGAGTTATTATTAATGAAAGTGGCGAAAAAGTAATGCAAGAAATTAAGTACTTAATAAAAGAGGAATCCCTGGAATATCTTGCAGATTATACACTTGCTGTAAGGTATAAACAATTTGCCCAGGATTTAAGAGATGTCTTTTATAAATATAACCACAGGGCTCAGGAAGAATACCGCAAGAAAAGCGAAAGATTAATTCCCTATGATGAGCTGGCATATAGAATAGAAGGAGCTATTGATTCAGTTGAATTTTTTATTAGAGAAAAGGATTATGAAAATGCTTTGCTTTATGAAGAAGAATTGGAAAAATTAAAAATGGAACACAGAGATTTACCGGGAGAGGACCCCGGCAGTAGATGTCCGGAATTACTGGAGAAATTGAAAAAATTGATTAAAGAAGCAGAAAATTTAGTTAGTAAAAATGAGGAGAAATCAAAGCAATCATTAAACAAAATCAATGCTTTTTATAAGGAGTTTGCTTATCGATATCAGTCCAAAGATGAATATGGTGTTTTGAGTCTGCTGGCTGATGATTGGGAATCTGCTGATGGCACTACATTATGGGATCTGGAAGAAACACTTATCCGCAATTTTAGGGTTTTTGATAATATAAGTTTCCAGATTACAAATCTTGAAATTGTAGAACAAAAGGGTAATAATCAGTATCGTGTCACTTATCAATTAAAAATAGTAAGTGAGATATTTGATAGAAATATTCGTCATGAAGAAAGTTCTTCTGTAAGAGAGATTGTTGAGATAAAAGAAAATGGTTCAGGGCAGATATTAAAAACTCTAGGCGGGCGGTTTTGGCGAGAATAGGTGCAAAAATAATAGCTTTAAAAAAGTCTCCATTTGGAGGCTTTTTTTCTTTCATAAATAGAAAAGCTCTAACTTTAATAAAGTTAGGTGAAATATTCAAATTATTGTGATATAATTAACAGATTACTACAGTTTAAAGTAAAATTAGGTAATCAAACTATAATTATGGAAACTTTAGTCCAAAAACCCCATCCTAACAAGAATAAAAAATCTTGACTTTTCAACCCAAATAATGTAGTCTAGAAACTACGGAAGGTTTGCAGGATCAAAAGTGTTAATACCCAAAAAGTCAAACACTTTTCAAATTTTAATACTGGAAATCTTACTTAAATAACTCTAAATATTTTCTAAAAATTGTCTTTTTTTATTGTCGTCAAGACAGCTTACTTACCAACTTAAACAGCTCATAAATGCTGTCAGATCAATGAATATAATTTTTTCTCATAAACTCCTTGACGATAATAAGAGTAGCTGTTATAATATTTATTGTTGCTTAAGAAAAGTTTCAGCGTGCGCCCGTAGCTCAACTGGATAGAGCGATTGACTACGGATCAGTAGGCTGAGGGTTCGGCGTGTAAAGCCCGTAATGACGGGGATTTCCAAAAAATACAGGCTTTCAAGCCGTCTGATCATTTAGGTTCATTCAACTTAATAAGAAGTTCAAATTAGTCCTGCGAATTTATTAAATTCGGAGGTTTTTTTATGCCTAAAATGAACCTAATTAAGTACAGTGATCGGATGACGGTGGAAGAGGCTTATGAAAAATTTATTAAGTTTTGTAGGGCAAAGGATTTGAGTGAAAAAACATTATGGTATTACAATAATAATTTCAAAAGATTTAATAATTTCTTGCTGGAAGAAGATATTGGTTTAATTAGTGAAATAAATGGTGAAGTCATGACTGATTATATTCTATTTCTTAAAGAAGGCGATAGAACAAATAGTTCAATTAATACTTATTTAAGAGCAGTAAGAGCTTTTTTGTATCATTTAATGGATCTGGGTTATTTAGAGGAGTTTAAAATTACATTACTCAGAAAGACAGAAAAAATAAAGATTACCTATACAGATGGTGAGTTAAGAAAACTACTTAAAAAACCTGATATTAAAAATTGTGGTTTTGCAGAATATAGAAACTGGGTTTTAACAAACTGGCTTCTAGCTACAGGAAATCGTTCAAGGACTGTTAGAAATATTAAGATTGGTGATCTTGATTTAAATGATGGTTATGTAGTTCTCCGGGAAGTAAAGAATAAAAAGCAGCGAATAATTCCCATAGCAAAATCGCTGATAGTAATCCTACAGGAGTATCTGACCTTTTTAAATCAAGATAAAGACCAGTATCTTTTCTGTTCCATTTATGGTGAGAAGTTAACTGCTGAAGGGATTAGTTCTGCTATTCCTACTTATAATCAGAAACGAGGAGTAGATAAGACTTCTATCCATTTATACCGCCATACCTTTGCCAAAAGGTGGATTAAGAACGGTGGTGATATCTTTAGGCTCCAGAAAATCCTGGGCCATAGCAATATGGAAATGGTAAGAAAGTACGTAAATATGTACGGTGAAGATTTAAAAGAAAATTTCGAGGAGTTTAATCCAATTAACCAGTTTGTTAACACTAGAAAAGAGCACATTAAATTAAAGTAGATTGAATTTGTATATAAGATAGAAAGAGCAATTTGTTTATCTTTCTGTTAGGATGGTGGAGCTCTTATAGTAGTATCCTTTCAATAATATAAAAAGCTGCTGGAAAAAGCTATATAGAAAATCAAAAATCTAAAAAATTCGTGACCCCAACTATTAGTATAACAATCTAAAAAGAAAAACGTTCGGAGCCCCACCCCCTTAGAAAAAGTGAGAGAAGAAATTTTTGATATTAATATTCAAAATATTAAAACTTTTATTTTAAAAATCATATTTGAGAAGGAGGAAATTAAATGTTTACAAATCAGAGAGATTTTGAGTACTTAGTTGGGGTGATTCAGGGAGATGGAAATGTTAGAAAAGATCATAATTTGGTTCGGATTTCAATCCATGCTGAAGAGCAGGAGTTTTTGAGGACAATTTATGAGTTAGGAGCTAAAACTTTCAATGTTAAACCTACGATTCATACTGAAAAGGATGGTACAATGAAAATCTTGCATTTTAAATCCAAAAAGCTGACAAGATTAATTTCTCAGTATAAAGATTCAACAACAGGTTTGTGGTCAATCCCAAAGAAATTAAATTATCCTGAAGAGTGGCTGGCAGGAGTGTGGGATACTGATGGATATGCTAAGTTTGAAGAGGAAAGATTAGAGTGTATATTTTCTCAAAAATCTAATCATAATATTGATTTTGTTAAAGCTGCTTTAGAAGAGGTGGGAATATCACGCTATAATGTGAGTACATTTGAAGATGATAGATGGGAAGAATTAACTGAGACAGATTATTTGAGAATTTGGAGTATTGATACGGAAGTTTTTGCAAATAGAATTAAACTAAAGTTTCCGAAGAAAAAGCAAGCTGTAGAAGCTGCATTGGATCACGGTGAGTTTTATGCTTATCGCCCGAGAGGAGATTTTAGAAAAGAAGTTTTAGAACTCATTATGGCAGAAACTGATTTAAGTAATAAAGAATTAGCAGAAAGACTAGATACTTCTGGTAGTCAGATTACTCAAAAATTGGCAGAGTTATTTAATGAAGGTGAGATATCGAAGACAAAGAAAAATGATAGCTGGAGTTTAAATAGCAATTTAAAAATTGAGGAGTGGTAAAATGGCTAACTGTATCTGTGGTAAGAAGCTAAAACCGGGGCAAAAATATTGCTCGAGAGAATGTGGCGGCAAAATGCATTTGTTAGAGTGTAAGATTATTGATCAGAAGTATTTTAATTATGCTGTTGGTGTTCTACATGGGAAAGGAATATTTTGCAAAAAAGGAACTGTTGTTACAGAGGTTGATCCAGGAGAAGCCCCTTTTGCTCAAATTTTAAAGGATAATTTAGACAAGGCTTTTAATATACAGCCGAAGCTTTATGAGGTTATTAGAAAGGATAATAAAAGCAAGCGTTACCAGTTAAGTTATAATAGTAAATCCCTTCAAGATAAATTAAAAGAGATTTTTGGCGAGTTTCCTAAAAATGATATAGAAGTAGATTATCCAAGAGAATATATTGCAGGCTGGTTTGATATAACAGGGCTTACTTATAAAACAGCTTCAGGTGAAGATTTATTTATGATCACTACTAAGAATAGAGGTAGTTTGAGTACAGTCATAAAAGAATTGAAAAAGTTAGGTCTACATCATATTTATATTCAACATAAACACGGAGAGTATCTAGCTATAAAAGAAGAGTCAAGAGATGATTTCATTAATAAGATTCCACAGAAAAATCCATATAGAATACCTTCAAAAAATATTGAAAGGACTTCTGAGTATCGAAGAAGAGGTGAGCTGCAAGCGGTATTAATTTATTATTTATACCTAGATGATAACCTTGAAGCAAAAGAATTGGCCGAGATAATTGGAGAAGATAGTAGTACTATTTCTGATAATCTAGCTCTTTTAAAAAAGAAAAAGATTGTTGATTTATCAGAGCGAAGTACAACCTGGTCAATGAATTAAATAAAAAAATTAGCTTAACTCTTGAAAAAGTTATTAGAAAATGTTAATAAAAATTGAATAAGGCTCTCTCTTTTTAGACCTATTTTAGCAGCTGTAATAATTGCTAAAGTGGGTCTTTTTTTATTGCCAACTTATTAGCTTGTTTTATCCCATCAATATAAAAAAATAGCTGATAAAAGCTTGATTTAGAGAAAAATTTAAGAGTAAAATAATTTTTTTGCAAATTAATTTAATTTTTTATTAAAAAAATAGTTGTTGATATAACAAGGTTTAAGAGTATTATTTGAGATTATTAAATAAGAAAAAATAAAAAAATAATAATCAAAGTATAGAAAAAGTAATCAATTAGACATAAGCTATATTTAGAATTTAAATTCTTGGAAAGGAGGAATTTTTATTAAAGAATTTCATAAATGTGTAAATCCTTATTTAAATGAGTTTACAAAAATATCTATTCCGAATAGTCGAGTCGACAAAGTTTATTCATTTGTAAAAAATATCGTGAGAGCAAAAAAAGATGATGAAAGTTATTTTAGAGATAATAATAAAATGAGTAAACGATTTTTGACAGGAGTTTTAGGTGAAGTAGCTGTAGAAGAATTAATACATAAGCAATTTGTTAATTGGACTGTTGGTGCAGCCAAATTTTACAATAAAGCAGATTTAACAAAACTTAATTTAAATATCGGGATTAAGACCGTTGAGATGGGTAAATTACCTGTAATACATAAGAAACCAAAACGCCCGGAAATAATCAACTTGAAAGTTAATGATCATTTCTTTTATATATGTGGTCTAGCCACTAGAGAAACATTATTGAAGTATCAAGATGATGATGGGATTTTGAGTCCAGCACTCAGAAAGAAGGGTAATAAGACAGCCTTTTATGGGTTTTCAGAGCTGATTAAATTCAATGATTTTGCTGAATTGATTAAGGCTTATTACACAGATTTATTTATTAGCAAGATTGCAATATAAAATACAATGGAGGTAAAAGATGACAAAATTCAATAAGTACAGAGAAATAGAATATAAGGGACAACTCGTTGATTTTTATGTAAATGAACTGCGTGAATATGATGATGTGACAATGTTGTTAGAAGATCTGGTTGAAGTGCTTGGTTATGTTAATGAAAATGAAATTATAGAAAAGCTGTTAAATGAAAAATATCTTTTAGATTATGTTTATCAGGGTGAATTAAATGGAAAAACTAAGCTTTTTATTGGTAGATATGCTATAGACAATCTTGCTTTCAATGATTCTTTAAATCCAGGGTTTGAAGACTTAGGCGATCTAGCAATTAATGTCTATCGTTCTTTAAAAATTTATGATTTACTCAAAAATGAATATGATCAGATTATAGAAAATTTAAGTGACTCACCAGTTTATAAAAAGCATTTATATACAAATGAGAATAGGGATGGGAAATATGAAAGGTTATTATACACTGATTAAAAATGAAATTAAAGGTACATTTTACTTTAACATAAAAAATAAAATGAAAGGTGAGATTGATAGATGATTAAAAAAATGTCTGGAAGCAATCAGACGGAGAAAGCTGTAAATATGATGTTAGAAAAAAAGGCGGAGGTTCTTAAAGATCAATTTAAAGAACCATGGATAAAATTTAATAATGGGAAATTTGTTGAGTTAAGACCTATTAATTCTAGAAATTTTAATTGGCTAAGATATCATTATTATGAAACTTATAATAAAACAATAAAAGATGATACTTTGAAAACAGCAGTTGAGACATTTGCAGCAATTGCGACAAATCGAGCTAAAAAAGAAAAGCTTCATTTAAGAGTAGCAGAAGATGATAGTGCTATTTATTATGATTTATGTAATGATAAATGGCAACAGATTATTATAAAGCCTGGAAGATGGGAGATTTTAGAGCAAAAAGATTCTCCGATTTTATTTAAAAGGTATCAGCAAATGAACGAACAGACTATCGCAAAAAAATCATCAATAGAAGACGTGAAAAAACTATTAGATTTTGTGAATATTGATAAAAAATCACGAGAGGCTATGTTTTTATTGATTTATATAGCAACTGATTTTATTCCCAACATTCCACATGCAGTTTTACATTTAAAAGGGATTAAAGGAACTGCGAAAAGTAATTTATCTCGGATAATTAAACGAATTGTGGATCCAGCTACCCCTGAGTTAATAACATTGAATAAAGATTTAGAACAAAATTTAGCTCACAATTGGCTCCCTTTCTTTGATAATATATCTAGAATTAACAAAAAAGAATCAGATATACTTTGTCGAGCTTCTACAGGGGCTGGAATTGCAAAGAGAAAGTTATTCAAAGATGATCAGGATATCTTTTATAATATTAAACATTGTGTTGCAATGAATGGGATCGGATACAATATACCTAAATCAGAGGTAACGTCAAGTATTTTGTGTAAATAAATTAATATCTTTCTTCAAATAGTTGAATTAGTTTTTCTCGAGCAGCTAAAAATCCTTTTAATCTTC
>NZ_SOEF01000011.1 GCF_004366375.1 Halanaerobium congolense | reverse complement strand
TGTCAGTATATTATTTTTTAACTTTAAAATTAATATACCTGCCAATAATCTGTCTGTTTAATTTTTAAAACGCTGTCTTTTGGTGGTCAAATCATAAATTTATTTACAACACAAAAAACAAGAGGAGGAATTATTTTAATGAAAGGTTTTAAGAAGTTACAAAAGGTTGGTAAAGCTCTGATGACTCCAGTTTCAGTTTTACCAGCTGCTGGTATTTTAGTAGCAATTGGAAGACTGCTGCAGGAGCAGAGCGGTTTGGTTTATAATATTGGTGAGGTAATGTTTAACAGTGGGATTGCAATCTTTGAACAGCTGCCATTAATTTTTGCTATTGGTGTAGCAATTGGCTTTGCTGGAGATGCAGTTGCTGCTTTAGCAGCAGGTGTTGGTTTTACAGTTTATGCTAAAGTGCTTGACGTAATGGCAGGTATAATAAACATCTCTGAGCAAACAGGCGGAAGTATTGAAGCAATTAACACAGGTGTTTTTGGTGGTATTATTGTTGGTGTAATTGCTGCCCAGATGTACAAAAAGTTTCACAGTACTGAATTACCCCCATATTTAGGCTTTTTTGCTGGAAAGAGATTGGTACCAATTGTGACAGCAGCTACTTCTGTTTTGGCCGGAGTTCTTCTATCATTTATTTGGCCTCCAATCCAGATTCAAATTAATGAATTTGCAAGATTTGCTATGAGTTCTTCTATTGGTCCTGCACTTTATGCAGCTGGTAAAAGAGCTTTAATTCCTGTTGGTCTGCATCATGTATATTATCCACCATTTTTATATGAATTTGGACGTTTTACAACAGAGTCAGGTCAGGTTTTAAGAGGAGAAACTGCTAGGTTTTTTGCTGGAGATCCTACCGCGGGTCGTTTTATGGCAGCTGAATTTCCATTAATGTTATTTGCTCTTCCATCTGCTTGTCTGGCAATGTATTTAAGAGCTAAAAACAAAGTTAAAGTTGCTGGTATGTTAACAACTGCTGCTATTACTTCTTTCTTAACAGGTATTACAGAACCAATTGAGTTCTCATTTATCTTTGTAGCACCACCACTTTATTTGTTCCATGTAGTAGGCGGTTTCATTTCTGGTCTGCTGACAAATTTATTTGATATCAGAATTGGATATACTTTTTCAGCGAGTGCAATTGACTATGTTTTAAGTTTATCTAATTTAGGTAATCCAATGATGTTTTGGCTTGTTGTTGGCCCAATAATGGCTGTTTTATACTTTACAGTTTTCTATTTTACTATTCCACTTTTTAACTTTGAAACACCTGGTAGAGGTAGTGATGCTGAAGATTCAGCAGCTGACGAACCAGTTAGTAAAGATCAGCGAGCTGCAGATGTGTTAGCTGCTTTAGGAGGTAGTGAAAACTTAGAAAGTGTAGATGCCTGTATTACAAGATTGAGGTTGGAAGTTCTTGATAATAGTGTTCTTGATGAAAAAGAGCTGAAAAGATTAGGAGCATCAGGTGTTATGAAATCAGGCAGCAGTGTTCAAGTAGTATTTGGACCAGAATCTGATGCCTTAAAGGATAAAATAAAAAGTTTAATGTAAATAAAATAGGGACTTTATTTAATTAGCTTGTCAAAACTAAAGTAAATGTATTATAATGATTTAAAGGAGGAGATTTGATGTTCAATATATTTAAGAAAAAAGAGGAATATCTGACTGCACCTTTTGCCGGGGAAGTTACTAATTTAAAACAGGTACCAGATGAAGCCTTTGCTCAAAAAATGCTGGGGGACGGCTTTGCTATAACTCCAGAAGAAAATGTTATTAAGTCACCCTGTGCTGGAGAAATTGTACAGATTTTTTCTACAGGTCATGCGGTTGGAATCCAAACTAAAAAAGGACTAGAAGTACTAGTTCATATCGGTATAGATACTGTAAAGTTGGATGGAGAAGGATTCGAAAAATTAGTTAAAAATGGAGATCAAGTTAAGGTGGGAACACCTTTAATAGAAGTAGATTTAGAGTATATAAAAAATAACGCTCCTTCTATTTCAACTCCTGTTATTATTACCAATATGGAAAAAGTTAAAAGTATAGAATTGGTTAAAACAGGTAAAGTAAAGGCTGGAACAAAAGTTCTTAAAGTAGAATTAGCTTAATTAAATAATTTATTTGAATATAATGATTGACAAAAAGGGAAATAACTACTTAGTTATTTCCCTTTTTATATTTAGATAAATTTGATATAATAAACAAAACGCTTTTATCTAATATTAAAGACGGGATGATTAACAATGGATTTTAAAAGAATTGTAGTAAAGGTTGGCAGCAGTACAATAAGTAATCAAAATGCTAAGCTTAATTTTAGTCAACTTGATGCATTAGTTAGACAGCTAGTTGATTTAGAAAATCAAGGTCGAGAAATGATATTGGTTAGTTCAGGGGCAATAGCAGCTGGTATGGGAGAATTAGGTTATGCCAAAAAACCAGTATCTATTCCAGAACAACAGGCCTGTGCAGCTGTTGGACAGGGAGTTTTAATTGGAATCTATAATAAATTTTTTAGAGAGTATGGAGCAAAATGTGCTCAGATTTTATTAACTTCAAGTGATTTGGGAAATAGAAATCGGTATTTAAATGCTTTTAATACTTTGAAAACTTTAATTGATCACGGTGTTATTCCGGTAATTAATGAAAATGATACGGTTGTTACTAATGAAATTAAGGTAGGAGATAATGACACTTTAGCAGCAAGAGTAGCTGGTTTAGTAGAAGCTGATTTATTAATTAATTTATCTGATGTTCCGGGGCTGTATAATGGTAATCCAAATAAAAAAAGTGATGAGTTAAAACTAATTTCTAAGGTGGAAAAAATTACAGAAGAAATTGAAAAAATGGCTGGTGGTAAAGGCAGTAAAGTTGGAACTGGTGGCATGGAAACAAAAATTGAAGCTGCTAAAATTGCTGTAAATTCAGGTGTTGTGATGATTATTGGTCCTGGACAGGAGAAAAATTCACTACTGCAGCTGGTCGAGATGGCTGAAAACAAGGATTTTGATTTTGGGACTACTTTTTTAACAGCAAAAGATAGACTTTCCAAAAGAAAACAGTGGTTAAATTTTAATTTAGCCCCAATGGGGAAAATAATAGTAGATCAAGGTGCTGCAAAAGCTCTTGTTAAAAGAGGAAAAAGCTTACTGCCAGGAGGAATCGTTGACTTAACTGGAGAATTTAATAGTGGAGATCCTGTAACTATAAGTGATGGTAAACAAGAAATTGGCAAGGGTATAGTTAATTACAGCTCTGATGAGATTGAAAAAATTAAAGGTGCTCATTCGAAAGAGATTGGTAATATTCTTGGATATTTTAATAAAAGTGAAGTAATCCATAGGGATAATATGGTAATAGGAGGAGATAAAGATGAGTATTAGAGAAGAGTTAATTTCACAGGCTGAAGCAGCTAAAGAGGCTGCGCGTAAACTTGCAAAAGCCGGCACAGATAAAAAGAATAAGGCTTTAAACTTAATTGCTGATAATCTAATTGAAAGACAGGATGAGATATTAGCAAATAATGAAAAAGATATGGAAAAAGGCAGAGAGAATGATTTAAGCCGGGCATTATTAGATAGACTTCAATTAACAGAATCTAGAATTAAGGGAATGGCCCAGGGATTAAGAGAAGTAGCTGCACAGGATGACCCAATTGGGGAAGTTCCAGAAATGTGGAGACGCCCAAATGGTCTTCAAATTGGTAAGATTAGAGTTCCTTTAGGTGTTATTGGGATTATTTATGAAGCAAGACCAAATGTAACTGTTGATGTTGCTGGTTTATGTTTAAAATCTGGAAATACAGTTATTTTAAGAGGTGGTTCGAATGCTTTTAACTCAAATCAAATTTTAACTAATATAATTCAGGATGGTCTAAGAGAAGCTGGACTTCCTAGAGAATCTGTTCAGTTGATTTTGACTACTGATCGGAAAGCAGTAGACATTTTATTTACTTTAAATGATTATTTAGATGTTTTGATCCCTCGAGGTGGAGCAGGTCTAATTCAAAAAGTTGTCAACGAATCTAAAGTTCCTGTAATTGAAACAGGGGTTGGAAATTGTCATGTTTATGTAAATAAAGATGCTGATTTGACAAAGGCTAAAAAAATAGTTTTTAATGCTAAATATTCAAGGCCTGCAGTGTGTAACTCAGCCGAGAGTTTATTAGTGGATCAAGAAATAGCAGGAGAGTTTTTGCCAGAAATGGCAAGGATTTTTGCTGAAAGCAATGTGGAATTAAGAGGCTGTGAGAGAACTAGAAATATTGTTCCAAAAATTAAAAAAGCTACAGAAGAGGACTACGCAACTGAATATTTAGATTATATAATGTCTATCAAAGTTGTAGATAATTATGAAGAAGCTGTAGAACATATTTATCATTATGGAACTAAACATTCGGAGGCAATAATTACCGAGAATTATACAACTGCTAGAGCTTTTTTAGATGAAATTGATGCAGCAGCAGTTTATGTTAATGCATCTACCCGATTTACTGATGGAGGACAATTTGGATTAGGTGCAGAGACGGGAATAAGCACTCAGAAATTACATGCAAGAGGTCCTATGGGGCTTAAAGAATTAACTACTACAAAATATATTATTATGGGTGATGGACAGATACGAGAATAGTTAGAGGAGGATTTTTTGATGAAATTAGCAATTATAGGTCTGGGAAATATGGGGCAGGCTATTCTAAGTGGTGTACTTAAGGCTGAAATTATTAAAGCTAAAGATATAATAGCAGCAGATAAAAAATTTGCTGAATCTAATTTTAAAGTTTCAGATGAATTTTCAGAAATTATTGTTACAGCTGATAATAAGCGAGCTGTCAGGGAAGCTGATTATGTTATTTTAGCAGTTAAACCACAAATAATTAAATTTGTGCTGGAGGATATAAAAGATTTTGCTGAATCTAAAGTTATTATTTCGATAGCAGCTGGTATAAACACCAGAGTTTTATCCCAATATTTCACTGCAGATGCAAAAATAATTAGAGTTATGCCCAACACACCAGCCCTGGTTGCTGAAGGAATGAGTGCACTTTATTATTCATCTTCTGTAGAAGCTGATGAAAAGGCCTTTGTTGAGAAAATATTTAATTCCTTTGGTAAAACTACTGAGGTTGAAGAAAATGATATGGATGCAGTAACTGGACTTAGTGGTAGTGGTCCCGCTTTTGTTTACATTTTCATTGAAGCTTTAGCTGATGCAGGTGTATTGAGGGGGCTTACAAGAGAAACAGCCTTAAAATTAGCAGCTCAAACTGTAAAAGGTGGAGCAGAGATGGTTTTAAGTTCCGGTAAGCATCCAGCTGAATTAAAAGATATGGTCACTTCACCTGCTGGGACAACTATAACTGGTGTAGCTGAATTAGAAAAAAGTGCTTTTAGGTCAGCTGTTATCAGTGCTGTAGAAAAGGCTGCTGAACGTTCGGAGGAGTTGGGGGAATAGATGGATAAAAATTATTCAACAACTACAAATTCACCAGCTGAAACTATAGATTTTGCTAAAAAATTAGCTGAGTTAATTAAAGTACCAGCGTTAATTTTACTAAAGGGGGATCTTGGCACTGGTAAAACATTAATTACCAAAGCCGTAGTCTCCGAATTAGGTTATCATGGTGATGTAACTAGTCCTACTTTTAATCTTGTTCAAGAATATCAGGCTGATTTGGAGATTATCCATATGGATCTTTATCGTTTAGATAGCAGTGAAGAGCTTGTGGAAATAGGTTTTGAAGATTATTTAAATCGAGAAGCAGTTGTATTTATAGAATGGCCGGAACTTGCTTTATCTTTAATTCCGGCTGATTTTATTTTTATTGATATAGAAAAAATTTCAGATAATCAGAGAAAAATAACTGTTCGTGGAGAAGGGAATCACAGCAGTTTATTAATAGAAAGGTTGAATCAAGAATGTTAACTTTAGGTATTGATACTTCTACTGATAATTTAGGACTGGCTTTAATTGAAAATGATATAATAAAAGCTGAATATAATTTGAGTTTAAAAAGAAAACATAGCGAAAAACTTCTACCATTAATGGTAGATATTTTTGCTAATATAGGAATTAGACCTCAAGCTATAGATGCAGCTGTAGTGGCAATAGGACCAGGCTCATTTACAGGTTTAAGAATCGGAATAACTACAGCTAAAATTTTGGCTAGAATTTTTGATATTCCTGTAAAAGGAATATCTACTCTAGAAATTATGGCTGCAGGAGTTGAATCAGAATATATATTACCACTTCTAGATGCCAGACGGGAGCGTGTATACTACTCTTTTTATAAGTTAAATTATAAAGAAAATGATTATCTACCTAAGACTTTATTGACTGCAGCCGGTGCTAGAATTTCTGAACTTTCTAATATTTTGAGAAATTATAAAGATAAAGAGATTACTGTAATTGGAGAAAAAAGGCATGAGGTAATAGATCATTTAAAAACAAATAAATTTCTAGTAAATCAAAGTGCAGCTGAAAAGAATATACCTCGGGCTGCTGTTTTAGCAAGATTGGGAAGGGATTATATTGATCAGGGACAGAAAGATGATATTTATGAGTTAAAACCTACCTATTTAAAACAACCTCAGGCTGAAATTGATTGGCAAAAGAAATATGGTGATAACTAAAATGGGAGTGGGAAAATTGAAATTTGAAGATAAAATTAAAAATGAAACAGAGGATATTTATATATTAGCACTTGAGAGCTCCTGTGATGAAACGGCTGCTTCTGTGAACAAAAATGGACTTGAAGTTTTATCAAATGTTGTTTCTTCTCAGGTGGATCTTCACAAAAAATTTGGTGGAGTTGTTCCAGAAATTGCGTCTCGCAAACATCTGGAATTATTACTTCCTGTTATTGATCAAGCTTTAGAAGAAGCCGGGATTAGATTTGAAGATCTAGATGCAGTTGCATCAACCTATGGCCCAGGTTTAGTGGGAGGGCTTTTAGTAACTTTAACTGCAGCTAAAACAATTTCTTTTTCTTTAAATATTCCTTTGATTGGGGTTAACCATATTGCTGGTCATATTTATGCAAATTTCATTGAAAATCCAGATATTGAAAAACCTCTGATTTGTTTAACAATTTCAGGTGGACATACAGATTTATTATATTTTGAAAATTTAAGAGGCTACAAAATTCTTGGACGGACACTAGATGATGCAGCTGGTGAGGCCTTTGATAAGATTTCTCGCTTTCTGGAGCTGGGTTATCCTGGTGGTCCGGCTGTAGAAAAAGCAGCCCGTTCCGGGGATAAAACTGCTATTGATTTTCCCAGAGCTGATTTAGGAGATAGTTATAATTTTAGTTTTAGCGGCTTAAAAACTTCTGTAATGAATTATGTTAATAATGAAGAACAGCGGGGAAATGAGATTGACAAAAATGATTTATCTGCCAGCTTTCAAGAAGCTGTTGTTGATAGTTTAGCCTCAAATATAATTAAGGCTGTAAAAGAATATGATGTTAAGAGTGTTGTTCTATCAGGTGGGGTGGCGGCTAATCAGAGACTTAGAGAAGTAATATCAGAAAGAATAGAAAAATATAATTTAGATTTATATTATCCTAAATTGGAACTATGTACTGATAATGCAGCTATGATTGGAGTAGCTGCATATTATCAGTATCTTGAGCATGATTTTGCACCTCTGAGTATTAGTGCTGATCCTGCTTTGAAATTATAGGTGATAAATAATGAATAGTAAACGATCAAAGGAGGAAATACTTTTTAAAACAGTTAAAGAGAATAATATTCTTCCCATAACATCAATATGTAAGCTGAACTGTATTTTCTGCAGTCATAAAAATAATCCTTCAGAAATAGAAACTTACAGTTTTGGCCACTTAGAATTTGATTTAATTAAAAAAATGATTGAATTTTTAGATCCAGAGCAGCCAGTTTTTATTGGAGAATCTGCCAGTAAAATTATTGAGGGTGAGCCTTTTGTCCACCCTGATATTTATAAAATTTTAAATTATATAAGACAGCGCTGGCCCGAGATAGAAATTAAAATTACCAGCAGCGGCTCCTTTCTTCAGCCTGAAAAGGTAGATTTGTTAAAAAAATTAGAGCCTTTAGAATTAAATATATCTTTAAATGGTCCCGCTCCTGAGGAACGGGTTTTTTTAATGAATGATACACGGCCGGATAATGTTTTTAAATTAATACCTGAATTAAAAAAACAGAGGATAAAATTTGATTCAAGTATTGTGTCGATGCATCATTTAAAAGGCTGTAATTATTTAAAAAGGACTTTTGATTTTTTAGAAAAGTATCCTCCCCAGAGTTTGAGAGTTTTTTTTGCAGGGTTTAGTGGTTTTGCAGATGAAGATTTAATTATCGAAAAAAGTGAGTATTATAAATTAAATAATTTCATTAAGCAGCAACAAAAATATTATTCATTTCCAATTATTATTGAGCCTCAATTGATTTCATCCTTGGAGGCTGAAATTAATAATTTGATAACTAATTCAGCTGCACAAGCTGCTGGACTCAAAAGTGGTGACATTATTTCAAAAATAAACCAGATTGATGTAAAAAGTAGAGTAGATGCTTTTTATAAAATAAAAGCTGCAAAAAATCCTGAAATTGAATTTATTCGTAAGAATAAGAAACTTAAAACAAGAATGCTTAAAGAAGAAAATAAGGATTCTGGTTTAATTATGTCTTATGATTTAACATTAAATCAAATAAATAAATTAACTGCTTATGCAGAAGCAAGCAAAAAAGATAAGAACACTGCTGTTATAGCATCCATACCAGCATATAAATTCATAAAAAAAATGTTAAAGCCTTATTTAAATCAAGATTTTAACTTAACTATATTAAAGTCTAATAACTTGTTTTTTGGCGGATCAATTTTTGCTGCTGGTTTACTATGTAATAGTGATTTGATTCAAACACTAAGAACAGCAGATATAAAAGTTGATAGAATAATACTGCCAAAAATAATTTATGATTATTATGGAAATGATCTATTGGGTAATCATTATAGTGAGCTTGAAGATGAATTTGAAGCAGAAATTGTATTAATTTAAATTTTTAATTATTAACTCGAAGAATTTAAAAGATTTATCAGTCGTTAATTAGAGAATGAACTAATTAATCAACTCTAATAAACAATAATCGTCTTTAAAGACTTTTAAAGACGAATTAAAGGATTTGATTTTCGCTTCTGACTTAGATATTATATTTACAGTGCTTGTTAGCACTCACTTTGATTGAGTGCTAACATAAAAAAATATAATATTAGAAGGGGGTTATTTTTAAATGAGTATTAAACCACTAGATAACAGAGTTGTAGTACAGTATGTAAAAAAAGATGAAGGTGAAGAAAAAACAAAAGGAGGAATTGTTCTTCCTGACACAGCCAAAAAGGATGAGAAGCCACAGCAGGCAGAAATTGTTGCTGTAGGTAAAAACATTGCTCCAGAAGACGGAGAAGCAGAAATTGCTGTGGGAGATACAGTAATCTTTGACAAATATGCTGGAACCAAAGTAGAGATTGATTCTGAAGAATATATAATTTTATCAATTGATGATGTTTTAGCAGTAATTGAATAGATAATTGTAAATTAGCAGATGCTAATTTATTTTACTGTTAAATAGATTTGATTAGAAATTTTGTAATGTTTATTTAATAAAAAATAACTCAGTTTAAATATACAGGAGGGATTTAGATGCCAAAGCAATTAAAGTTCGGTGAAGATGCACGTCGTAAGTTAGAAACAGGAGTTTCACGTTTAGCAAATGCAGTAAAGGTAACACTGGGACCAAAGGGACGTAATGTATTATTAGAAAAGAGTTTTGGTTCACCTACTATCACTAATGATGGTGTTAGTATTGCAAAAGAAATTGAATTAAAAGATCGTTATGAAAATATGGGTGCTCAAGCAGTTAAAGAAGTAGCAACTAAGACTAATGATGTTGCAGGTGATGGTACAACAACTGCAACAGTATTAGCAGAAGCAATATTAAAAGAAGGATTTAAAAATGTAGCTGCTGGTGCAAATCCAATGTTGATTAAAAGAGGTATTCAAAAATCAGTTGAAACTTTAACAGCGGAAATTGCTTCAGTTTCAAAACCTGTAGAAGGAAAAGAAGCTGTTTCTCAAATTGCTTCGATTTCTGCCGGTAATGATGAAGAAATTGGTAATTTAATTGCAGAAGCTATGGAAAAAGTTGGTCAGGATGGAGTTATTTCAGTTGAAGAATCTAAGAGTATGGGAACATCTTTAGATGTGGTAGAAGGTATGCAGTTTGATCGTGGATATTTATCTCCATACATGGTAACAGATACTGATACAATGGAAGCTTCTTTAGAAGAGCCATATATCTTAATTACTGACAAGAAAATTTCCAGTATTCAGGATATTTTACCTCTCTTAGAGCAGGTTGCTCAGTCAGGTAAAAGTTTATTAATCATTTCTGAAGAGGTAGAAGGAGAAGCATTAGCTACTCTAGTAGTTAATAAGATTCGTGGAACATTTAACTGTGTAGCTGTAAAAGCACCTGGTTTTGGTGACCGCCGCAAAGCAATGTTAGAAGATATTGCAGTTTTAACTGGTGGTAAATTAATTACTGAAGATCTTGGCCTAAAGCTTGAAAATGCAAGTATTAATGACCTTGGTCAGGCACATAAAGTAACAATTACTAAAGATGATACAACTATCGTTGAAGGTAATGGAGATAAGGAAAAAATTCAGGATAGAATTTCTCAATTAAGAAAGCAAATTGAAAGCACAAGTTCTGATTTTGATAAAGAAAAACTACAAGAAAGACTTGCTAAACTAGCTGGAGGAGTTGCAGTAATTCAAGTTGGTGCAGCAACAGAAACTGAATTGAAAGAAAAACAGCATAGAATTGAGGATGCATTATCTGCTACTAGAGCTGCTGTAGAAGAAGGTCTAGTTGCAGGAGGAGGTACTACTTACCTCAAAGTAATGGCTGCTCTTGACAGCTTAAACTTAGAGGGAGATGAAGGTACTGGAGTTGATATTGTGCGTAAAGCCTTAGAAGCTCCAATTAAGCAGATTGCTAATAATGCAGGTCATGAAGGGTCTGTTGTTGTAGAAAGAGTTAAAGAAAAGGGTGAAGGAATTGGCTTTGATGCTCTTAAAGGTGAATATGTAGATATGATTAAAGCCGGTATTATTGATCCTGCTAAAGTAACTCGCTCTGCTCTTCAAAATGCAGCAAGTGCTGCTTCAATGCTCTTAACCACTGAATGTCTAGTTGCTGATAACAGCGATGATGATGACGATAATGGTGGCGGAATGCCTGGTGGTATGCCCGGAGGAATGGGTGGTATGGGTGGAATGGGCGGTATGATGTAAGCCCGAAACACCATTTTAAGTAAATAAATTATCAAGGTGTATGGCTCTTTTAAAAAGTCATACACCTTTTTATATTTTAATTTAATTTAAATATAAATTATAAATTGAGATTTTCTTCTTTTAAAAAAGGATTTTTTTGATTAATAGAGAATAAATATTATAAGAGAAAATATATATTAATATGAAGGATTAAATTAAAGTTTTATCTTTATATTAACCACAGTATTTAATATTCTTTAAAAAGGCTAATTTATTTTTATATAAATTAATACGACTTTAATAATACGACTTTAATTTAAAAATTCATAATTTTTTGCGAAAAGTAAATACTTTTTTTGCAAAAAATAGAAAATAATACAGGTGGTGATAGATAAATATTTTTTTAAATAAAAAAGTGTGTAGGGTAGGTGATTAGATGAAAAAGAGTTTTGTGATATATGTATTATCAGATTCAGTAGGTGATACGGCTGAGCAGGTTGCTCGAGCTACAGCAGAACAGTATAAGAATACAGATTATGAAATCAAAAAATATCCCTATGTTGAGAGTGTAGTTAAAATTGATAATATTATTGATAATGTAGATGTTAAAAATTCAATTTTTGTTTACACAATAGTTAATCAGGAAATTTCTGAATATCTTAAAAAAGTTTGTGATCAAAAAAATATAACATATATTGATATCATGGCTCCCAGTTTAGACAAATTTAGTAGTTTTTTAAACCAGGAACCATTAAGAGAATCTGGAGTTATTCGCAAATTAGACGAAAATTATTTTAAAAGAGTTGAAGCTGTAGAATTTGCAGTAAAATATGATGATGGTAAAGACCCCAGGGGGATATTAAAGGCTGATATAGTATTGATTGGAGTTTCTCGTTCTTCTAAAACTCCTTTGAGTATGTATTTAGCCCACAAAAATTACAAAGTAGTTAATATTCCAATTGTGACAGGTTCTAAAGTTCCTGATCAATTATTTGAAGTACCAAGAAAAAAAATAATTGGTTTGATGATTGATCCATCTGATCTAATAGAAATTAGACGTGAACGAATTAAAGTTTTGGGACTTGATAATAGTGTAGATTATGTGTCAATTGAAAAGATTTATGAGGAATTGGAATATGCTCAAAAAATAATGAAGAAACTTGGCTGTCCAGTAATTGATATGACTAAAAAAGCTGTTGAAGAAGCAGCAAATTTAGTCATTGATATCATAAATGATCTTAACTAACAAAAGGAGGGGTTTTGTTGAAGAAATATGTTTATGCTTTTGAAGAAGGAAAAAAAGAAATGAAGTCATTGTTGGGTGGTAAAGGTGCCAATCTTGCGGAGATGAGTAAAATCGGATTACCGGTACCTCCAGGATTTACAATCACTACAGAAGCCTGTATTCACTATATTGAAATTGGTGAAAAATTAGAAGATAGTTTAAAAGAAAGTATTTTTGAACATTTATCAGATTTAGAAGATGCAATAGGTAAAGATTTTGGTGATGTAAATGATCCTCTCTTAGTATCCGTAAGATCTGGAGCAGTAATTTCTATGCCCGGTATGATGGATACAATTTTGAATTTAGGTCTGAATGATAAGAGTGTAGAAGGACTAGCTAAAAAGACTTCCAATCCTCGTTTTGCCTATGACAGTTATAGACGATTGATTCAAATGTTTGGTAATGTTGTTCTTGGAATTCCAGGTTATGAATTTGATAACTATCTAGAAAGAAAAAAAGAGAAAAAGAATTATGATAATGATACTGATCTTACAGTTGATGATTTAAAAGATATCATTAAGGACTTTAAAGCTTTAATTAAAAATAGAAAAGACATAGAATTTCCACAAAAGCCAGAGGAACAATTATTAATGGCTATCAAAGCCGTATTCAGTTCCTGGAATAATAATCGAGCTATTTCTTATAGAAATCACAATGATATTCCACATGATTTGGGTACAGCAGTAAATGTTCAGACTATGGTTTTTGGTAATATAGGTGATAATTCTGGTACAGGTGTTGCTTTTACTCGTAACCCTGCTACTGGAGAAAATAAAGTGTTTGGTGAGTTCCTATTAAATGCTCAAGGCGAAGATGTAGTAGCTGGTATTAGAACTCCTAAAAATATTAGTGAATTAAAGGACTTAATGCCTGAAGTTTATGAGGAGTTTATGGAAGTTACAGAAACACTGGAACAGCATTATAAGGATATGCAGGATATTGAATTTACAATTCAAGAAGGAGACTTATTCCTTCTGCAGACAAGAACTGGTAAAAGAACTGCAGATGCAGCAATTAATATTGCTGTAGATATGGAAGAAGAGGGTTTGATCGACAAAGAAACTGCAATTATGAGGATTGACCCTGAAGATATTAGTCAGCTTCTACATCCTAATTTTAAAGAAGATGAGTTAGAAAAAGCTGATTTATTGGCAACTGGTCTAGCAGCTTCTCCTGGTGCTGCAATTGGTAAGATTTACTTTAATTCAGAAGATGCGGCTGAAGCTGCTGCTGATGGTGAAGATGTAATCCTAGTACGTAAAGAAACCTCACCTGAAGATATTGAAGGTATGGTTAAATCTAATGGTATTTTGACTTCTCGTGGTGGTATGACTTCACATGCAGCTGTAGTTGCTAGAGGTATGGGTAAATGTTGTGTTGCCGGTGCTGGTGATATCCAAGTTGATGAAAGTACAAGACAGTTTTTTGTAGATGACCGAGTATTTAATGAAGGTGATTATATTTCTCTTAATGGTAGTACTGGAGAAGTTTATGCCGGAATTGTAGAAACAACCGATGCTCATTTAACAGATAATTTTAAAATGTTAATGGAATGGTCAGATGAGTATCGTGATATGGGTGTTTATACTAATGCAGATACTCCAAATGACGCTCAGGTAGCAGTAGATTTTGGAGCGGAAGGTATAGGTCTCTGCCGGACAGAGCATATGTTCTTTGATAGTGAAAGAATCATGTCAGTACGTGAAATGATTGTTGCTGATAGCAAGAAAAAACGTAAAAAAGCTCTGGATAAATTATTTCCTTATCAAAAAGAAGACTTTAAAGGCATCTTTAAAGTTATGCAGGATATGAATGTAACTGTAAGATTATTAGATCCGCCATTACATGAATTTTTACCTCAAAATGAGAGAGATATTAAAAATCTAGCTGGAGAATTATCAATCTCTGTTGAGGAATTAAGACGTACAATTAGCGATTTAGAAGAAATGAACCCAATGTTAGGCCATCGCGGTTGTCGTTTAGGTATTAGCTATCCTGAAATTTATGAAATGCAGGTTAAAGCAATAATTTCCGCAGCTATTGAAGTGAAAGAAGAGGATGGTTATGATGTTAAAGCAGATATTATGATTCCTCTTGTTGGAACTGATAAAGAACTTGAAATTATAAGAGAAAAATCAGAAAAAGTAGCTGCAGGGTTATTAGACAATACTGATACAGAAATTCATTATACTATTGGTACTATGATTGAGATTCCGAGAGCTGCACTTTTAGCTGACAGAATTGCTAAATTTGCTGACTTCTTCTCTTTTGGTACTAATGATTTAACTCAAATGACATATGGATTTTCACGTGATGATGCTGGTAAATTTATTAGTGAATATCTGGACCAGGAAATATTTGCTAAAGATCCTTTCCAGGTTCTGGATCAAGATGGTGTAGGAAAACTAATTGAAAATACCGTTAAGTTGGGAAGAGAAGAAAAACCAGAATTGAAGATTGGTATTTGTGGAGAACATGGTGGAGAACCTTCATCAATTGAATTCTGTCATAAAAACAATCTAAATTATGTTTCCTGTTCACCTTATAGAGTTCCAATTGCTCGTCTAGCAGCAGCACAGTCTGCAATCAAACACAGTTAAAAAATAAATTTTTAATCGAACTGTTAAATTATTTAACTCCCTTCTATTTATTTTAAGCTAATAGAAGGGAGTTTTACTGTTTGAGGAAGATTAATCTTATTGCTTTTATTATGCTTGACAACTGCAGTCTTTAACCTGTATACTTTAGTAAATAAAAGTGGAAGGGGAATTTGATGGATTACGAAAAAATACTTATTCTTGATTTTGGAGGTCAATATAGTCAGCTGATTGCCAGAAGGGTAAGAGAATTTAATGTTTATTCTGTAATTAGAGGACATGATATTGAGTTAGAAGAAATTAAAAAAATTGATCCAGCAGCCATAATTTTTTCTGGAGGACCAGATAGTGTAACAGCATCCAAAGCACCTGGTGTTGATCAGGGTGTTTTTGAATTAGGAATTCCTATTTTAGGTATTTGTTATGGAATGCAATTAATGGCACAATTATTAGAAGCAGGTCAGGTTGAAAAAGCAGAGCACGGAGAATATGGAAAAGCTAATTTAGAGTTGTTTACACAAAAAAAATTATTTAAAGAAATAGATAATTATTCACAAGTTTGGATGAGTCATGGTGATCATGTAAAAAAAGTGCCAGCAGGCTTTGAGATAATTGCTAAAACAGAACTAACTGAGGCAGCTGCTATGGCAGATTTTGAACGTGATTTTTATGGAGTTCAGTTTCATCCAGAGGTAAATCACACTATCCATGGTAAAACAATACTGCATAACTTTTTATTTAGGATTGTTAAAGTTAAGGCTAATTGGAATATGTCAGATTATATCAATGAAGAAGTTGAGAGAATTAGAAGTCAAGTTGGTACCGGAAAAGTTATTTGTGGGCTTTCTGGGGGAGTAGATTCTGCTGTGGCTTCAGCTATAGTACATAAAGCTATTGGTGATCAGTTGACCTGTATTTTTGTTGATCACGGTCTTTTGCGTAAAGGAGAAGCTGAACAAGTAAAAAGAACCTTTGGGGAAGAATTTAATATTCCTTTAATCTATGTTGATGCCAAAAAAAGATTTTTAGATAGATTAGCTGGAGTAAAAGACCCAGAAGAAAAAAGAAAAATAATTGGTGATGAGTTTATTCAGGTTTTTGATGAAGAAGCTGAAACTTTGTCAGATGTTCGCTACTTAGTTCAAGGAACTATTTACTCTGATGTTATAGAAAGTGGAGGAACTGATAAAGCAGCAACAATAAAAAGTCATCATAATGTTGGAGGTTTACCAGAAGAGATGAATCTTGAACTTGTTGAACCTCTTCACTTTCTATTTAAAGATGAGGTAAGGAAAATAGGTGAAGTTTTAGGTTTACCAGAAGAGATTGTTTGGAGACAGCCATTTCCTGGACCTGGTTTAGCAATTAGGATTATTGGAGATGTTGACTGGGACAAACTAGAAACTTTAAGAAATGCAGATGCAATTGTTCAAGAAGAAATAAGAGATGCTGGTCTTTATAGAGATATCTGGCAGTCTTTTGCGGTTCTACCTGATTTAAGAAGCGTAGGAGTTATGGGTGATGAAAGAACTTATGGTTATCCTATTATTTTAAGAGCAGTAAATAGTGATGATGCTATGACTGCTGATTGGGCAAGACTTCCATATGAGCTTATGCAGTCTATTTCTAATAGAATTGTTAACCAGGTTGAAGAAGTTAATAGGGTTGTGTATGATATAACATCAAAACCTCCTGGAACAATAGAATGGGAGTAATTTTTAGAAAAGAGGTGTAAACTTTGGCCCGAACTATAAAAGACAAATTTACTGAACAGCTATTTGAGGCTATTTTGTTACTGGAAAGTAAAGAGGAATGTTATAATTTTTTTCAGGATATAGCTACTATTGGAGAAATTAAGGCCTTAGGGCAGCGGCTTGAGGTAGCTAAAATGCTTAAAGAAGGCTATACATATGATCATATTGTAGATGAGACTGGTGTTAGTACAGCGACTATCAGCCGTGTTAAACGTTCATTAGAATATGGTGAAGATGGCTATAATTTAATTTTGGCTCGTTTAGAAGAAAACAAAACAGCAGATTAAATATTAAAAATTAACTTATTTAAATTGCGCACAGATTTGCAATTTTGAAACTTTTCTGATAATATGTTATGCTTTATTCAATCGAGTAAGCTATTAAAAATATAAATAATCTATAGATTAGAAAGTGTCTACTTATTAAAAGGAGTTCATATCAGCTTCATGGGATCATACTTTTAAAGTAGTCATGTATTTACATGCTACAAGGAGACGCTAAATCTACCCTAGATATCTTTAAATATTATTATATCAGGGACTAAATCCAAACTTAATAGAAACAATTAAATTTATTTTTAAATGGTGATAAATTTTTAATGTCACTAACTATATTATACGAGACATCCTATGTAAAGTTAAAAAATTCCATGAAAGAAAATGGGATTGGTTTTTAAGTTAAGAATTTTCAGTGATTAGATATTAGCTTTTTTAAAATTTGCTAGAAATTTAAATTAACCAGTTTTATCAAGTACTTCATAATCAATGTTTTCTGGTAGTACTTGTAGGAAACAGGATTTTTAATTTTGCTATTTTTGGTTTTACCTACCTGTTTGAATGCAAGCATATAAAAAGCATGGTTTAATTGGAAATAAATAATGCAGCCAGTTTAAAATTAATACCAGGCATAGTAGTTAGCTGATACTGACTTTTCTCAACTGCCTTTTTAAGTTGCTTATTTATTTTCTCAAGAGATTTTGCAAGTAATCTCAGGTGTTCAATTGTGCTCTTGATGATAGTATTTCTGGCTTCAGCGTCAATTTCATCAGATTTATCAGGAGTTTTGAAAGAACTAATATCCTGAATAAAACTTTCAAAACTGGCTGGATTATTGGGGGTTTGAGTTAATACTATTTTCTGATGAAAACAGTTTAAGACATAGGCGGTATGCTGGTTTTTGTGAGTATCAACATCGACAAATACGTAGTTTTGATGTTCCACAGTGATCAGCTACTTAATTAGATTTATTTAAATTATCATCAGGGCGTGCCCTATTTGGATTAGCGTTGATTCGCAGCGTCCTATTTAACGTCTCTGATGATAAAATAGGTGGATGGCAGTTTCGTATAAAGCGTTACTCTAGTAAGATAGAGCCGCAAGGAGGATACTAGCCTAATCCACCTATTATGAACAAATTTATAAAACAAAAGAAAATGGGACGGAGTACACAAATGTTAGAGCGTTACTCTTTTAAAAGAGCCGCAATATACTCCATCCCAGGTAAATTATATCAAAAGACAAAATGAAGTACAAATTATTTAGTTTGATTAATTTCTAAAATTTAGAATAATACAATAGGAGACGCTTTTTTCTTTTTAAGGAGGGATGTTAATTGATTAAATTAGAAAATTTATCAAAAACATATTTTACTGCTGAAGAAGAGGCAGTTTCTGATTTAAATTTAGAAGTTAAAGAAGGCGAAATCTGCGTTTTTGTAGGCCCTTCTGGCTGTGGTAAGACAACTACTCTTAAAATGATCAATAGATTAATTGAACCAACTTCCGGGAAAATTTATATTAATCAAAAAGATGCTATTTCATTGGAGAAAAGTGAATTGCGTAGAGAGATTGGTTATGTAATTCAGGAAATTGGTCTTTTTCCGCATTTAACAGTTAAAGAAAATGTAGCCACTGTTCCAAAATTATTAAAATGGGATCCTGAAAGAATTGACAAGAGGGTAAAAGAATTACTAAAAACTATTGGACTGGATCCTGATAACCATCTGGATAAATATCCTAATGAGCTTTCAGGGGGTCAGCAGCAGAGAGTGGGGGTGGCCAGAGCAATGGCAGCAGATCCTCCAATTATGTTAATGGATGAGCCTTTTGGGGCTGTTGATCCTATTACTAGAGCTGATCTCCAGAATGAATTTCTTAGACTGCAGAAAAAGATTAATAAGACTATCTGTTTTGTTACTCATGATATTGATGAAGCAATTAAAATGGGGGACAAAATTGCCATAATGAATCAGGGGAAATTAGTTCAATATGATACTCCAAAAAATATTTTATTTAACCCCAAAAATGAATTTGTTGAAGATTTTATTGGTTCAGATAGAGGATTAAAAGTCTTAAATCTTTTAAAGGCTAAAAAAGTAATGGAAAAAGAATTTTATAAAGCAGATAGATCTGAAAGTTATGAACAGGTAATAAAAAAACTGGAAGAATCAAAACAGAAGTATATTCTTGTAACTGCAGATAAAAGAAAATTAATGGGTTATGTTAATTTAAAAAGACTCAAAGAAAATGAGGAGTCTGACTGGGAAAAACATATAAAAATGACTCCTGTGATAGAAGAGGATGCCTCTTTAAAAGACGTCTTAAATAAAATGATAGAAAATGATGTAACTTTAATTCCTATAGTTGACAGTGATAATAATCTGAAAGCAACAATTACAATGGAGATTATTCAAAATTATATTAGTGATGAATATAATCAGGAAGAATAAAGGGGGATTAAGATGGCTGTAATTGAATATTTTTTTGAAAATTCGGATAAAATTTTAGAATATACATTAGCACATCTTTATTTGATTTCAATTTCAATTATACTTTCCTTAATTCTCTGGGTAAGTGTAGGAATTATAATTAGAAACAGGGAAAAAACCGCAAAATCATTACTGGGGTTTGGCAGCCTGATTATGTCTGTCCCCAGTGTCTCACTTTATGGTATATTAATGACATTACCGGCTTTTGGTCTTAATATGAGAAGTGCAATTTTTGCACTGGTTTTATATTCAATGATTCCAATTGTTAGAAATGTTTATACTTCTTTAAACGAAGTAGACCCAGCCATTTTGGAATCGGCTAAAGGAATGGGGATGACAGAAAAACAGATTCTGTGGAAGGTGCAGCTGCCGATGGCGATGCCGGTCATTATAGCTGGAATAAGGGTTGCGCTTGTAATGATGGTTGGAATTGCTACTCTGGCAGTTTTTATAGGTGAGCGTAACTTAGGCCAGCTAATTTATCAGGGAATTGTTAGAACTAAAACAGAAATGATTGTTACCGGCGCTATTTTAATTTCACTAATATCAATTATTGTTGATATTATGATGGAGATTTTAAAAAGGATTTTAGTCTCACCTGGTTTATTAAAAGAGGATTCAGCCGGGGAGGGAAAATAAATGTGGAATGAGATCTGGCAAATTTTTATTGATGAAGGTATTTATTTAATGATTGAACATTTACAATTAGTTGGAATTGCTGTTTCAGCTGCAATTATAATTGCACTTCCTGCAGGTATTCTTTTAAGTAGAGATCTTATGAGAGATTATTCAGGTAAAATCATTGCAGTTTTTAATGTAGCTCAGGGCTTACCAAGTCTGGCTATAATTGCTCTTTTTCTCCCACTTTTGGGTATCGGTTTTTTTCCAGCTGTGACTGCACTTACTATTTATGCACTTTTACCAATTGTACGGAATACTATAGCTGGTATAAATAATGTAGAAGATGAGATAATAGAGGCGGCTCGGGGAATGGGAATGACTCCTTTTCAGGTTTTATATAAAATTGAATTACCTCTTGCTCTACCAATAATTATTGCAGGTATCCAAACTGCAGCTGTTATCAGTGTAGGTACAGCAGTTATTTCCAACTTGATTGGCGCAGGAGGTTTAGGTCAGCTTATTTTTACTGGTCTTGTCAGATTTGATACACAAAAAATTTTACTGGGTTCTATTTTATCTGCAATAATCGCCATAATAATTGATCGTTTATTTGATCTGATAGAAAAAATGCTGCAGAATAATTAATTAGAAATATTCAAACTGGAGTAATCTAAATTTAAAAAATTTAGGAAGGGTGAAAATATGTTAAAAAAGAAAAAAGTTTTATTTTATTTAATGATTCTTTCACTGGTCTTTGCTTTAGTTTTAACTGGCTGTGGACAGGATGGAGCT
The DNA here is from genome assembly GCF_004366375.1 of Halanaerobium congolense. Classification (GTDB taxonomy): domain Bacteria; phylum Bacillota; class Halanaerobiia; order Halanaerobiales; family Halanaerobiaceae; genus Halanaerobium; species Halanaerobium congolense. Next base: position 51,663 of record NZ_SOEF01000011.1, on the reverse strand, counting down.
CAGAATCAGGCTCAAGAGACGTCTCAGAATACAGAAACAGCTGCTGAAATGGAAAGCTCGGCAGAACCAGAAGGTATTAGACTGGCAACAACTATAGATTTTTATGAGAGAAAGGATGGTCTTAGTGGTTTAGAGGAGGCATATGGGTTTGAATTTAATGATGATAATGTAAATACAATGCAGGTAGGACTTGGTTATGAAGCCCTGGACTCCAATAAGGTTGATGTAGCAATTGGTTTTGCAACTGATGGAAGAATTGCTTCTATGGATCTTAGAATTCTAGAAGATGACGAAGGATTTTTTCCAGTATATAATCCGGCACCAACTATCAGACAGGAAATTTTAGCGAGTTACCCAGAGCTTGAAAGTTTAATCAATGAGCTGCCACCTCTGCTTGATCAAGAAACCCAGATTGATTTAAATAAAAGAGTAGCTGTTGAAGAAGAATCCCCTGGAAAAGTTGCTGAAGATTTTCTAAAAGCAAATAATCTTTTAGCTGAAAATGTTGAAGAAAAAGATGGACCGACAATCGCAGTTGCTTCAAAACCCTGGACAGAACAGCTGATATTAGGAAATATGACTATAATGCTGCTTGAAAGTCATGGTTATCCAGTAGATGATAGAACAAGTCTTGGGGAAACTGCAGTTTTAAGACCTGCTATTGAATCAGGAGAAGTTGATATGTACTGGGAGTATACTGGAACAACTCTAATGACAACCATGGGATATGAAGAAGAAATTATAGAATCTGAAGAGGCTTATCAGACAGTAAAAGAATGGGATCAAGAAAATAATAATATTATCTGGCTGGATTATGCAGAAGCCAATAATACTTTTTGTCTGCTGATGAAGGAAGATAAGGCAGAAGAAATGAGTATTGAAAAAATAAGTGATTTAGAAGAACACATTAAATAAATTATTATATATGTATAACATGTATATTTTTGTAAACCGGTCTATAGGGCCGGTTTTTATTTGTGAAAGAAAAAAATAAATTAAAAGCAGGAATTTAGATATTTGTCTAGAAATTATAATATTGGTTTGTCTAAAGAAATTAATTAGACTTTATTTAAAAACCTGGAGGTTAAAAAATTAATGAGTAAAAAAAATTATGATGTTATTATTGTTGGAGCTGGACCAACTGGAATATTTACTGCGGTAGAATTTGTTAAAAAGGAAGCAGATTTAGATATTCTAATTATAGAAAAAGGAACTAATTTAAAAAAAAGGGTTTGTCCAATGAAAGAGAACCCTGGTATGGGCTGTGTCAACTGTCCCAGTTGTGCAATAGTTTCAGGTTGGGGTGGAGCTGGAGCCTATAGTGATGGTAAGCTTTCACTTTCTCCTGATATTGGAGGGAATCTGGAAAATTATATAGGAAGACAGGAACTGATTGATAATATTTCCTATGCAGATGATATTTATATGGAATTTGGTGCACCTGACCGTGTTTTTGGAGTTGCTGAGGATCAGCAGGATGAAATTAGAAAAAAAGCTGTAAGAGCTGAATTGAAATTTATCCCTGCCAGTTTAAGACATTTAGGAACCGGCTACAGTCAGGTGGTTCTGCAGAATATGCAGGATTATTTGGAAGAAAATGGGGTAGAAATTAGATTTGGGATTAATGTTAAGCAGTTTATAGTTGAAGATGATAAAATTAAAGCTGTTAAGACTGCTGACGGAGATGAAATTACAGCGGATTTTGTAATGACTGCAGCCGGAAGAGAGAATGCAGAATGGTTAACCAATCAGGCAAAAAAATTAGATATTCAGACTGCAATTAATCCAGTAGACATCGGAGTTAGGGTCGAATGTCCGGCTGCAATAACGGAATATATGACTGATAATTTATACGAATCAAAATTGATTTATCATACTCCCACCTTTGAGGACAAGGTAAGAACTTTTTGTATGTCACCATATGGTGAGGTAGTAAGTGAGAATAATCAGGGCTTAATTACTGTTAATGGACACAGCCACTCTGATATTAAAACTCATAATACTAATTTTGCTCTGTTGGTTAGTAAGACTTTTACTGAACCTTTTCACGAGCCGATTAAATATGGTAAAGACATTGCCAAACTTGCTAATATGCTGGCTGGAGGGGTTTTAGTTCAACGACTGGGTGATTTGCTTGAAGGTAGAAGAACTACCGAAGAGAGGTTGGCTAGATCGGTTACAGAGCCAACACTTAAAGATGCAACTCCAGGAGACCTATCACTGGTACTGCCGCACAGACATCTGACAGGGATTATCGAGATGTTAAAGGCTCTGGATAAAATAACTCCAGGAATTTATGGAAGAGATACACTGCTTTATGGAGTAGAGGTTAAATTTTATTCTTCACGCTTAAATGTTAATGACAAGCTGGAAAGTAAAGTAGAAAATCTATTCTTTGGTGGAGATGGGGCTGGAATAACAAGGGGTCTGATGCAGGCTTCTGTTTCTGGAATTGTAATAGCTCGCTCAATTATGAAAAAGTTAGAAAAAAATATCTAAAATATAAAATATAATTAAAAAAGCAGTAAGCTCAGTCTCTGAAGATTGAGTTTGCTGCTTTTTTGTTTGCAAATTATTGGTTTTTAAAATAATGGTCTGGCTGCGGGGATTTGAACCCCGGACCTCTTCGTCCCGAACGAAGCGCGCTACCAAGCTGCGCCACAGCCAGCGGATATTATAAAATATTATATCATAATTTATTATAAAAAAAAAGAAAATAATTATCGATTTTGTTAAATTTTAACTTGATATTTATTTTCAATTTATATATAATTAATACAAGTTAATAACTCAGGTTTAAATATAATTAATAGGGGGTATATTTAATGAAGATTGAAGTAGGAGCTAAGATTCCAGAAATAAATTTAAGAGATCACAATGATGAAGAAATTACATTAGACAAATTTGAAGGAAAGAATGTTCTTTTGTCATTTCATCCTTTAGCTTGGACAAGTGTATGTCGTAATCAGATGCAGGCACTAGAAGATAATTATAAAGAATTCGAAAAAAATAATACAGTTCCAATTGGAATTAGTGTTGATCCTGTTCCATCTAAGAGAGCTTGGGCTGAAAATATAGGTTTAAAAAATTTAAAATTAGCATCTGACTTTTGGCCTCACGGAGAATTCGCTTCTAAATTAGGTATTTTTATTGAAGAAAAAGGAATATCTGGTCGAGTAAATATTTTAGTCAATGATCAGGGAAAAGTTCTTTGGATTAAAGAATATGATATTCCTGAACTACCTGATATAAATGAAGTATTAACTGCTGTAAAAAATAATTAATTTCTACTAAAAATAAAATTCAAGATTCCTGTTATTCAAAGTAAAATAGAGAAAAAGTTAATAATTGATTTATTCTAAAACTAATTTTAAGAGTAAGTGAACTCCCTGTTTATTATAATAAACAGGGTTTTTTGCTTGCTCTTTGTTATTTATGTTATAATTAATTTCAGGCTTAAAGAAAAATTAAATATTGTTTGGATATCAAAAAACTAATTATATTATTTTCAAAGGATGTGAAAAGCTTGGATATATTTTTAATAATTATGGTAGTAATTTTATTTGTAATTGAAATCGCTGCAATATTTTTACCAGTACTGCCAGATTCTATTTTTTTCTGGTCTGCTATCATTTTATATAAAATAATTAAAAATGGTATTAATTATTCTCCATATTTTTGGACTGGAGCGATTTTGATAACTGTACTCATCTTTTTTGCTGATTACTTAGCAAATGCTTATTTTATTAAAAAACGTGGTGGCAATAATAAAACTATATTTGCAGCTGTCATTGGTATGATATTTGGAACAATATTTTTAGGACCATTAGGATTTATAATTGCACCTTTTATTTTAATTTTTGTCACAGAATACTGGCAGAGTAGAAATAAAAAAGATTCATTTAGACTTGCAGTGGGCAGCATATTAGCATTTTTAACTAGTACAGCAGTTAGATTAGCTATGCAGATCTTTTTAATGGTATGGTTCTTTATAGAAATCTACTAAGAAGTGTATTAAAATATCTTTTAATTATATTAAACCTGCGAATAGATTAAACATCAAGCTTAGCACAAAAGCAAAGGAGGCTGACAGTGTACAAAATATATAGTGGAAGTACAGGAAGTGGTAAAAGTTTTAAATTAAAAAAAGAATATCAGAAGCTGGCTTCTAAAATTGGAAGTGAAGAAATACTATTATTTTTGAATTCAGCTCGTTCTGTCAGCCAATTCAGAGAAGAAATAAACTTAGAAATGGTTGGTAACTTAAATGTTTATACTTATTTTGGCTTTGTAAATCAGCAGTTAAATAAGAACTGGCCAGCAGTAGAGAGAAGATATAGTGGAGAAAATGAGATTATTGAACCTACTTTTATGAACATAGAAACTTCCCATTTTTTGATGAGCAACTATGTAGCCAAATATAGAGAGGAAAAAGCTTATTTTAGAAATATAAAAGCAAGGCCGGTCCAGATTGCAGTACAGCTAATAGATAATTTGAATTTAGCAGCTTTTAACATGCTTAATTTCGAAGAACTTAGGCAGAGACTAATAAGCTGGACTCAAAATGATGAAGAACGAAGAGAATATGCTGAGCAGTCAATTAGAATAATGAAAACATTTAGGAAATTTTCTCTAAATTATAGGCTTTTTGATTATTCAGCTGCAGTGACTTTATTTAATCAGTATCTCTTATCTGACTCAGAATATCTTAATAATTTAAATAATAGTTATAGTTATCTTTTAGTGGATGATTTAGAAAAACTTGTTCCTGCCGGTCAAAGTTTAATTAAAACTTTAACAGAAAATAGATTGAAAGGAATTTTTACTTTTAATGAAAGTGGTGGTTTTAATAGATTCTTTGGGGGTAATCCAGCTGCAGCTAAAAAAAAGTTTTTTAATTCAGAGGCAGCGATAATTCAGTTAAAAGCAAACTATACATCTTCAAGTGCCAGCGTTGAATTAGCAGAGCAAATAAAGGAGGTTGTCCAGGAAAGAGAAAAAAATACACTAAAATCAAAACTTTTGTTAGCGGAAATAGATAGTGAATTAAGAGGAGAAATGCTAATTAAAGTAGCTAAGGAAATTATTACTTTACTTAAAAAAGGTACAAAAGCTGATCAAATAGCAGTGATTTCTCCTAATATTGATAAGGTGTTAAGTTTTAGTTTAGAACAAATTCTAGAAAAAAATGGATATCAGTTAAGCAATTTTAATCGATCTAAAAGATTAATTGATATTCCTTTCGCCAGAGCACTTTTAATTTTATATTTATTTTATTGTGGTAAGACAAATATTGTTGGCATTTCATCACTGCAGCAGGCTTTAAGTCTTCTTTTAGAACTTGATCCTTTAAGATCATATATCTTAGCGGAAGAAATCGCTGCTTCTGGAATGAATTTAATTGATCTTGATCAATCAAACTTACGAGGAAAAATTAATTTTCATTCTGCAGAAAAATATGATTATTTAAGAGATTGGCTCCAGGACAAAAAAGAAAATAAATTAGAAATAGAAGATTTTTTTCAACTAGTTTTTAGTGAACTGTTAGCTCCTTTAAATCCTTCTGAGGAAGATGTTTTTGCCTGCAGACAAATGATTGAATCAGTAGCACGTTTTCATCAGACAGTCGAAAATTTTCATCAGGAAAAAGATGATTTGAGTGAGCGTTACATTAATATGATTTATGAGGGGACTCTTGCTGCTGAAACTCTTTTTAAGGGTCAGGAAAAAGACAAAGGAGTGATTCTTGCTTCTCCCTATAGATTTTTATTTTCACCTGAATTAAAAGGAGTAGATTATTTATTTTTGCTTGATATTTCAAGTAATGAATGGATGCAGAGTATTGCCAAGGAACTAGTTAATCCTTATATTTATACGGATCAGTGGAAAAAACAGGCAGCCTGGGATGATAAAATTGATCAGCAAATCAGATTAAATCAACTTAGTGACTTTTTGATTAGTTTGATTTATAAAGTAAAAAAAGGTATTTATGTAGCAGATAGTTTTTTGAACAGCAGTGGTAGAGAGCAAGAAGGACCACTTTATCGCTGGTTTGATGTGAGAGGAGAGTAATTAATGAATTTTAAACCGAGATCTGGACAGAAAGAAGTTTTAGAATATCAAGGTGGACAGCTTGCTGTACCTGCTGTTCCAGGAGCAGGTAAGACAACAGTTCTTGCACATCTTGCAGCAGAGCTGATTGAGAAAAAATTAAATAATAATCAAAAAATATTAATAGTAACCTATATGAATTCTGCTGTAGCAAATTTCCGTAAAAGAATTGGAGATTTTTTGGCAGAAAAAGGTTTACCCCGCAGTAGGGGTTATAGTGTTAAAACTCTACATTCTCTTGCTCTTGGCATTATTAAAGAAAAACCTGAGTCAAGATTAATTAATCAAGATTTTCAATTAATTGAATCAGGTAAGCGTTATCGCTGGATAAAAGATTTATGCCGCAGATGGGCAGGAGAAAATAATAAACTGCTCCAGCATTTTTTCAATTTAGAAAAAAACAGTTATAAATTTGAAAAATATCTAAAAAAATGGGAAGAGGAAGATTTTCCAGCTTTTGTAGGTTCTATGATTTCATATTTCAAGCTTAAGCTTTTAAATGGGGAAGAATTAAAAAATATGGTTAAATATTCGGATCTTAAATCTGCAAATATTTTAACGCCAGCAGTAGATATTTTTTCTGAGTATGAATTTAAAATGGCTCAAGCTGGACTTTTAGATTTTGATGATCTTGTTCAGCAGAGCTTAAAATTATTAAAAGAAGACGCTGATTTTGCTGAGCGTATTGCTTCTCAGTATGCATATGTTTTTGAAGATGAAGCACAGGATTCTAATCAAGCTCAAGAGGAAATGCTTTATTTACTTACAGGTGATAATAATAATTTAGTTCGAGTTGGGGACAGCAACCAGGCGATTACAGGAACTTTTACTCTTTCTGATCCAGAAATATTTCGTAGTTACTGTAAAAAAGAAGAGGTTGAGGTAGAAACTATGGCTGTTTCCAGCCGCAGCAGCCAGGATATTATTGATTTAGCTAATTACCTTATTGACTGGAGTCAGGAAGAATTTTCCGAAAGAGAAATTGAGCCTTTAGAATCTAAATATATAAAAGCAGTTTCTAAAGATGATCCAGCGCCTAATCCTCAGCCGAAAGGGTATAGAATTGGGAGTCGTGCTTTTAAAACTTGGAAAACAGAAAAAAAATTTATAGCTCGCCAGGCTCTGCGTAAAGCCAATGAAAATACTAAAGCAACTACAGCAGTGTTAATGCCTACAGGGTGGCAGTTAGAAGAAATTGCCAGAGAAATAAATAGTTTGGGGGGAGAGTTCCAGCTTGCTGGCAGCAGCTCGAGAAATGCTTTTTTAACAGAAATAGAGATAGTATTAAAATTTTTAACCTCTCCTGCCTCAGAGGATAATTTAAAATTGGTTTTTGCTGAACTCTTTAGTAAAGAAAAGCCAGAATTGACACAGCTATTAGACACCAGCTTAGACAAAAATGAAAATCAAGAATTAATTTTTCCTCTATCAGGTTTAAATCGAGATAATTTTGAACTTGAATTTAGAAAAAAAGATGGTTTTGAAGATTTTTATAAGAGTTTACTGCAAATTCAAGGGTGGCTTCAGGCTTCGATGGAATTACCACCAGATGAGTTGGTATTGTTTTTAGCTGAAAGAATCGGACTTACAGGTAAAAAACTGGCTTTAGCTCAAAATTTAGCCTTAGAATTCGGCAGACTTTTAAAAGATAATCCGGCCTGGCGCTTGGATCAATTAACAGCAGAACTTCCTGAAATAAGGGATCGAATTAAGCAATTTGCTGAAACTTTAACTGAAATGGAAGGTTTTGAAGCAAAACCAGATCAGGTAACTTTGTCTACTATTCATAAAGCTAAAGGTATGGAATGGGATACTGTTTTTATTGGCAGCCTGACATCAAGTCATTTTCAGCATGATAATGATGACTATTTTATGGGAGAAAAATTTTATCTAAATGAAGAAATAAAAAATCCAAAAGCTTCTGCTAGAGCAGAATTAGAATATATTTTGAATGAAAAAAAAGAAAGAAATGTAGATTATAAAGCAAGACAGGAACTGATAGCTGAAAGGGTACGTCTTTTATATGTGGGAATTACTAGAGCCCGCAGCAATCTTTTTTTAAGTACGCATTTAAAACATGGAAAATGGAAAAAGGATCCTGCATTTATTTTTAGTTCTTTAGATAAGTTTATCAATAATAGAAAAAAAGAAAAGCAGCAGGGAGCTGATTAAATGCCATTAAGCACGTTAAATGATCTTTATTTTTCTCAATCTGCTTTGGCAATTTTTAATAAATGTAGAAGGCGTTTTAAATATCGTTATTTAGACGGTTTATATTGGCCTGCTGAATGGGGGATGAATGAAGAAGTAAAAAAAGATCTTAAACAGGGAAAGCTTTTTCACCTATTAGCTGAAAGATATTATAGTGAAACTATGGGAGAAACTGTTCTAAATTCTAACCAACTGCTGCAGTCCTGGCTGAATAGATTAAAATCTTTTGCGGCAGCTAAAAATGTAGTTTCTGCAGAACAGGAATTGCGTTTTCAAAAGAATAATCTTAAATTACTGGCAAAATATGATCTTTTAAAATATGATTATGAAGGAAAGAAATTTATAATTTTTGACTGGAAAACTGATAAAAAAAGTTTGACTGAAAAAGATATTGAGAAGTCAATGCAGAGTCGTTTCTATTTATTTCTTTTATTTGAAGCTGGTTATAAATATTTTTTAAATCGATATGAATTAAAGAATATGCCTATACTAATTTATTGGAATCCTCGTTATCCAAAAGAAAAAGTGAAAATAGAATACAGTAAAGATGATTTTAAAAAGGATAAAAACTATTTTGAAATATTAATCAATGAAATTTTAAATGAAAATGAATTTTCATTAACTGATGACTTAAATAAATGTCGTTTTTGTGAATACAGACCAATTTGTAGAGGAAAAACTACTGAAAATAAAGAAATAATTGAGGATGATTTAAAATTAAATCTTGACTGGGACTCAGTAGAAGAAATGGAATTTTAAAAGCTACAAAAACAAGATTATAGTAATTATTTAATATGAGGTTAATTTTAAGAATAAATTTAAAAAAATTATTCAATAATTTATGTTTAAAAATCAAGATGATTATCAGCTTCGTTATATTTATCATACAAATCGACATAATAATGCTTTTTAATTGAACTTAATTTAGATCAATATGATGATCTTTTTAATAGTTGGGATGGGTCTGTGCTTGATCGTAAAGAACTTAAAGATAAAAAGAGAAGATATTTTAGATATCTTAATTCTGATATAATTTTTAAGTATAGAGATTGAGAGGTTAAAGATGAAAATAATTAAAGCGGAAGAATGTGAACCCTCAGCTGAATTGGTGGAATATTTAAAAAGCAAAAAACTCGCTTGTTTAGCAAAAAAAAGAGGCTTAGATACAAAAGATAAACTAATCCAGTTTTTAGAGATAGACAAATATATTCCCCTAAATTTAGATGATTTTCCAAAAATATATAAAATTGCTGATTTTATTTTACAGCATATCAAAAATGGCAGTAAAATTTTAATTTATGGAGATTATGATGTTGATGGAATCACATCAACTTCAATCCTATTTGGTGCTCTCAGTCAGCTGAGTGATCAAATTAATTATCATATTCCGGACCGATTTAAAGAAGGATATGGGCTTAATAAAAAAGTTTTGGCTGGGTATCAAGCTGAAATGGATTTAGTTATTAGCTGTGACTGTGGAATCAGCAACTACGACGAAGTGAAATTTGCAAAAGAAGCAGGTATGGATTTTGTTGTTACAGATCATCATGATTTACCAGATAAATTACCACCTGCTGATTATGTGATTTCTCCTAGATTATTACCAGAGGATCATCAGGGCTATTGGCTGCCTGGAGCTGGAATGGCATATTTTTTAATCAAAGCAATCTTTGAAAAAGCAGATAAAACGGGAGAAGAGGAAGACTATTTAGATTTATTATTACTAGCAATAATAGCAGATGTAGTACCATTAAAAGGAGAAAATCGTTATTTATTTAAAACAGGTTTAAAAAAATTACAATTTACAGAAAGAATTGGTTTAAAAGCTTTATATAATGAACTTGACATTAATCCTTTAGAGATAAACGAAAAAACACTTGGTTTTCAAATTGGTCCTCTACTGAATTCGGCCGGTAGAGTTGATAGTGCTGAAAAAGGATTGGAATTACTTTTAGCAGAAGACAAAAGTAAAGCTGCTGGTTTAGCTGCTGAATTAAGTCAAATAAATGATTATAGAAAAAAAATAAGTCAGCAAATTTATTTAGAACTTGAAAAAGAAATTAATCCTCAAAAAAGAAAGGCTTTAATCAGTTATAATTCTGATTGGCATCAAGGAGTAATTGGAATTGCAGCTGGAAGAGTAACTGAAAACTATCAGATCCCTGCAGTTTTAATGACATCTACTTTGGACGGAGAATTTATAACAGGTTCAGCGCGTTCAATAGAAGGTATTAATATTAATAATTTAATTTCTGAGTGTTCTGATCTTTTAGAGAAACATGGTGGTCATGCTGCAGCAGCAGGTTTTTCTTTAAAAAAAGATCGTTTAGAAAAATTTAAATTAAGGCTTCAGCGGCTTATTGATCAGGAACTAGATAAGCTTGAATCAGATTTTAAAATTAAAACAGATTTAAATTTAGAGCTTTGTCAAATTAATGAAGAATTTTATCAATCTTTACGACGCTTTGCGCCTTTTGGTGAGTCGAATCCAGAACCACTATTTTATTTGGAGGCAGATGTTATCAGCAGCCGTAAGATTTCTTCTGGCAGGCATAAACGACTTATTTTAAGCAGTGATGATAATCGAATAACTGCTCTTTGGTGGTGGAGTGGGGAAGTAGAAAATAATTACACTCAAAAAGCAGCCTGTAATTTAACTGAAAATAATTATAGAGGGAATAAAAATTTACAGCTTGTGCTTAAAGCTTTAAAGCCATTAAAAGAGAAAGCTAAAAACTTTCATTTTAAAAAAGAAAAGAAAAATTCAATAAAAATTATTGATTGGAGAGAAAAAAATATTTCTGAAATTCAAACTAGATCTGTCAATACTGTTTATTTTGCAGAGGGACTGCAGGAATATAATTTTTATCCACTTGTGAATCGAAATTATTATCGAAAAGCAGAAAAGTTAGTTTTAATTACATTACCATCTTCTCCTGCTGTTTTAAAAGAGGCTTTACTTTCAACTGCTGCAGAAAAGTTAATTTTAATAAATTCAAGAAATGATGTTATAACTTTTAATGATTTTATAAAAAAAGTATTGTCTTTATTAAAATACAGTCTAAAAAATAAAAATGGAATCTTTAATTTAGAAGAGGCAGCACTTGCTCTTGAGGTTGAAGAAATCACTATTAAACGAGCTCTAGATTTTCTAAGAGCAGAAGCATTTATAAGCTATGAATATATATCACACAGAGAAGTTTTAATCACTAAAAACGGAGAAAAAAATTTAGGGCAGGCAAATTTAAATAAAAAAAATTTAAAGAATCTTTTAAAAGAAAGCTCTGCTTTTAAAAGGTTTATTAAAAATAAAGATGCTGCTAAAATTGAGAATTTTATTAGTAATTTAGTGGCAAAATAAAAAAGCTGATCTGCTTTATTTTTAAAAATTCAATTAAAGCAAAGTAGGAGAGTGATAAAAATTAAAATAAAAAATTTAAAATTACTAACAGGAGCAAAAAAAGCAGAAGGATTAACAGTTATTGTTGATGTTTTTAGAGCTTATACAACTGCTGCTTATCTTTTCAGTAGTAAGGCGGATAAAATTTATATAGTTAGTAAAATTGAAACAGCTAAAAAATTAAAAAGAAAATTGAATTCACCAGTTTTAATTGGAGAAAGAAAAGGAATAAAAATTGCAGAATTTGATTATAATAATTCACCTTACTTTATTTCTCAAAACGATTTTTCTGGTAAAGAAATAGTTTTAAGTACCAGTGCAGGAACTAAAGGTATAATTGCAGCTAAAAATGCAGAAGAAATTATTGCAGGTAGTTTTGTTAATATCAATGCTGCAGCAGAATATATTAAAAATAAAAGGCCGGAATTACTTTCAATTGTAGCAATGGGTAATAATGGAACAGCTGAGGCTGAAGAAGATAATCTATATATGCAGGAATTAAATAAACTTTTAATTGGAAATAGTATTTTGAGTGAAGCTGAAATCAAAGATAAACTTCGAAGTCCAGCTGGAGACAGATTTTTTGTGGAATCAGCTCAATCGGAGATGCCAAAAGAAGATTTTGAGTATTCTTTAAAGATCAATTGTTTTAATTTTGTCATCAGAGCTGTAAAAATAGCAGAGGACATTTATCAATTAAAAAAGAAAGAGGTGAATTAAGTGCAAAAGCTTTTAATTACTGTAATTATTATTTTAATTATTTTAATTTCTGCAGCTATTACTAATCCTACCCGGGAAGAATTTATTAATTGGGGTGTTGCCGAAATAAAATCAGAAGCAGAAACTGATATTGAAAGAATTTTTGGAGGAGCAGTTGCAGCACCTATGTTGGAACTGCAAACAAAAGCAGATGATTTTGTATTTTTTACAATTTTTGTTCTAGAAAAATCAGATAGTGAAGTTAAATACCTGGGAATTTTCAATAATTTTTTTGCTTTAAATTAAAATAATTTGACTTTAGAACTCAGTTTAATAAAATAATGTATGAGTAAATGAGTGGAATTTAATTTTGATATAATTTAAGTTGGAGGAGATTATACAATGAAAGATTATTTAATTAGGGTAATAACAACTAATAAAGAAATTAGAGCTCTAGCAGTTAAATCTACTGATATTGTCAAAGAAGCTCAGGAAAGACATCAAACTACACCTGTTGCAACTGCAGCTTTAGGTAGAGTGATCACAGGGGCTTTATTGACTGGTTCTTTGGTTAAGTCTGGAGATGAAGTTGTTTTAAAAATAGAGGGTACAGGACCTGCAGGCAAAATTGTTGCAGACGCAAATCAAAAAGGGGAAGTACGCGGCTATATTGAAAATCCAAATTTGGATTTATATCAGACCGATTCTGGTAAGCTTGATGTAGCAAAAGCTGTTGGCGCGGGTGAACTCTCACTGACAAAAATCATGAAAATGAAAGAACCCTATACAGGCAGTGTTCCTTTAGTCTCAGGTGAAATCGGTGAGGATTTAACTTATTATTTTACTGCATCAGAACAGGTTCCATCTGCAGTAGGATTAGGTGTTCTGGTTGATACTGATCTTAGTGTTAAAGCTGCTGGAGGATTTATTATTCAGTTATTGCCTGATGCTTCTGAAGAAACCATCCAAATGCTGGAATATAATTTAACAAAAGTAAAATCTGTCAGTAAATTAATTGAATCCGGTATGACTCCAGAAGAATTGTTAGAGGAACTTTTAGGAGATATGGATTATAGAATTATGGCTCGTAAAGATGTTGAATTTAAATGCAGATGTAGTAGAGAAAGAAGTTTTGAGTTAATAGCCGGCCTGGGCAAAGAAGAAATTGAATCAACTTTAGCTGAACAGGGAGAAATAGAAGTTCGCTGTCATTTCTGTAACAATACTTATACTTTTGAAAAAGAAGATGTAGAAACTATTATATCTGAGCTAGAGATAGAAGAAAATGAAATACCAGAGGTTAATACTGAGGAAATAATATTTGAAAAAGAAAATAATAAATAAAACTAAATAATAATCAAAATAAACCGCAGAGGATTAACTTTCTCTGCGGTACTTTTTTAATTTTGAAGCTGTTTTTTTAGGTATTAAAACTTTTAGATATATATTGTTTTTTTGATATTTTTCTTCATAAACTTTAGCTGTATTATGAATCTTTTCTATCCATTTGGCTTCAGAGTAAGGAAGATCAAGTTCCATTTCAATCATTTCATTACTAATAATTTCATTTAATTTATTAATTACAGTATCGATATTAATTTCTTTTAAAGCAGAAATGAAAAGGGAATCAGGATAAATTATTTTCAAATCATTAAGTTTAGATTGTTCAATTAAATCAATTTTATTGAATACTTTAATTATTTTACAGCTCGGATCTACAAGTTCGTTAATTTCTTTATTTACGATTCTCATGTTTTTTTCCATTTCAGAATTTGAAGCATCAATTAGATGAAGAATTATATCAGCATTTTCAACTTCTTCTAAAGTGGTTCTAAAAGAAGCAATTAACTGGTGGGGTAGTTTATTAATAAATCCAACAGTATCACTTAAAATAATATTTTGTCCTACTGGCAGTTGAAGTTGTCGCATTGTAGAATCTAAAGTAGCAAATAATTTATCGGCTGTATGGCTTCCAGCTCCAGTTAGTTTGTTCATCAGAGTTGACTTTCCAGCATTTGTATAACCCACAAGTGCTGCAATTGGGTCTTGACGGCTGCTTCGTTGAACTTCTCGACTCGCCTTTATCTCTTTTAAATTTTCTTTAAGGCGATAAATTTTCTTTTCAATGCGGCGTCGATCAACCTCAAGTTTTGTCTCACCAGGACCTCTGGTGCCAATCCCACCTGCTAGTCTTGACATTTCTATACCTCGTCCCTGTAACCGTGGAAGACGATATTCTAATTGAGCTAATTCGACCTGGATTTTACTTTCGCGGCTGTGGGCATGCCTGGCAAAAATATCTAAGATAACCTGGGCTCGATCTATAACTTTAATCTCAATCTTATCTTCCAAATTACGCTGCTGAACAGGGGAAAGTTCATTATCGAAAACGATTAAATTAGCAGCAACTGTTTCTGCAGCCTCTTTAATTTCTTTTACCTTACCACTGCCGATATAATAAGCGGGATCAATTTTGCGGTCATGATAAGTCATTTTTAAAATAGTTTTAGCACCTGCAGTCTCAATAAGCAGCTGGAGTTCTTTTAATTCTCCCTCATTTAAACCAACTAAAACTGCTTTTTCCTGCATTTCTTGTATTTGATACATATTATTATTTTCATTAATTTCAAATTTATTATTAATATTATCATCTCCTAAATTTAAGTCTTAAGAATTAATACTTATTGATTAGTTCTTATTTATATTATAACATTTTTTTAAAGAATCTAAAATCAATAAATTATTATTTAACGATTTAGTAAAAATAAAGATTAATTGATTTTAGTAAGTAAAAATAGGATATAACAGAGTATAAAGAAGCTAATCAAATTTTAAAAGAAAATAAAATGTGAAATCAAACACTTTACTGTTTGAAATAATAAGATTATTATGTTATTCTATGAGTACAAGATATAATTTAAATATTTACTTAGATGTGTAAATAATTTTTTGTAAATTCATGTTACTTTATTCACAAAATAATAAAATTTTCATTTATTGGTAAAGTTGAAAAGAAAAAATGCTAAAATTAATAAAATAAGTAGACCTCTAAATTTAAATTATTAATAGAGGTTTATAATAAATTTGCCCAAATGCTAAAATATACTCTATGCAAAAAGATGCTCTCCCCTGAGCATCTTTTTGTCATTCTTAGGTACTCAAAATTGGGTTATTTTTTATTTACTAACCACAGATAAGGGTATTGAGTGGTTATTTCTTATCTTTAGTAATTGATGTTCTATTCGATATAGTTATGGCATTAAGTGAAAAAATTGATAAAAACTAATAAATGTATTATAATTGAGATGCTGGGATACCGGCATTTTTTCTGTTAAATATGCAGGAGAATGTTGATTAAATCCAGAATATGACTATTTAGTGGAGTGATTTAGATGCAGAACTACCCTGATGGTGGAGTTTATATTTTAAAAATAAAATTAGAAAAGAAAATAGAAATTAAGATTGGAGCTTTGGGGAAAAAGATTTTTCCTCCCGGATATTACTTTTATGCAGGAACAGCTCAGCGCAATCTTAAGGCAAGAATTGATCGTCATTACAGTTCTGATAAAAATTATCACTGGCATATAGATTATTTTTTAGCTGAAGCAGATATAGAAAGTGATTTTGTTTTTGAACTGCCGGGGGCGGGAGAATGTTTTCTAGCCCGGATTTTAATAGATAATGGTGGAAAAACTTTGATTGATGGTTTTGGTGCCAGTGACTGCAGCTGCAGCAGTCATTTAATATATTTTTCAGCAGCGGTAGGCAATAAGATTGTAGAGGAATTAATAAAAAACAGAAATTTGGAAAAAGATTTTAATGAATTTAGTAAATAAAAAAATAATTTTAAATAAGGAAGTGGTTCGGTGGAAGATAGTGAAATACTGAAAAATCTTAATCAGGCTCAAAAAGAAGCTGTAAAACATCATCAGGGACCGGAACTGGTACTTGCGGGTGCCGGCAGTGGTAAAACAAGGGTTTTAACCAGAAGAATTGGTTATTTAATCAATCATTACGGAGTCTCCCCTTATAATATTTTGGCTGTTACTTTTACCAACAAGGCAGCAAATGAGATGAAGGAAAGAGTAAAAGAGATGGTTGGTGGGGTAAACAGCAGTCTCTGGGTTAGTACTTTTCATTCTTTTTGTGTACGAATTCTGCGTCGGGAGGCTGAAAAACTGGGCTATAATAAAAATTTTGTTATTTTTGACAGCCTTGACCAACGGAAACTTGTGAAAGAGGTTTTGAAGTCAAAAAATCTTGATCCTAAAAAAATAAAACCAAGATCAGTTTTAAATAAAATTTCAAGTGCTAAAAATGAATTAAAAACGCCAGAACAGATGAGTTCACTCTCAGGCAGTTTTTTTGATAAGACCGCTGCTGATATTTATGAAGAATATCAAAAACGACTTAAAGAAAATAATGCGATGGATTTTGATGACTTAATTCAGCAGACAGTAAGACTTTTTAAAGAATTCCCACTGGTTTTAGAGCACTATCAGGAGCGATTTGAGTATATTCTGGTTGATGAGTATCAGGATGTTAATCATGCTCAATATCAGCTGGTGAATTTGCTGGCAGAGCGCTACCGTAATATTTGTGTTGTGGGTGATCCTGATCAGGGGATTTATGGTTTTAGAGGTGCAGATATCCGAAATATCTTAAACTTTGAAGACGATTATCCTGACGTTAAAACTATTCGTTTGGAGCAGAATTATCGTTCTAAAGGAAATATCTTAAAAGCAGCACAGTCTGTAATTAAAAACAATTCTTCTCGGAAGGAGAAGGAACTTTGGACAGATCAGGGTGAGGGTCCTAAACTGAAACTTTATGAAGCAAAAGATGAGAAAGAAGAAGCAGACTTTGTCTGCCGAACAGCTAAAGAACTGACTAAAAAAGAAGAACTTACTTTTGATGATCTGGCTGTTCTTTATCGGACTAATTCTCAGTCCCGTGCTTTTGAAGATATGCTGATGAAATATGGAATACCGTACCAAATTGTTGGAGGAGTTCGTTTTTATGAGCGGATGGAAATCAAAGATATTATGGCTTATCTAAGGTTAATCTATAATCCAGCCGATGATATTAGTTTTTTAAGGATAATAAATCGGCCTAAAAGAGGTATTGGTGCTGGAACTCTGGGCAAAGTTCAAGATTTTGCAGAGGCAGAGGGATTAAATTTATATGAAGCTGCTTTAAAATCTAAAGCCAATCCTGCTTTGAGTGGAACTTACGCTAAGAGAGTACTTCACTTTACAGAAATTATCGAAAAATTGAGATCAGAAAAGGATGAAATTGCTTTAGCAAGACTGACTGAAAAACTTTTAGATAAAAGTGGATATCGACACAATTTAGAAGAAGAAAAAACTGCTGAAGCTGAAAATAGATTGGAGAATATTGAAGAATTATTTTCGGTTATCAACGAATATATGAAAAATAGTGATAATAATACACTGGCCGGATTTTTGGAAGAAGTAACTCTAATGTCAGATATTGATTCAATGGATGAAAAGCAGAGTTCAGTTACCTTAATGACTATTCATTCAGCTAAGGGATTAGAATTTCCAGTTGTCTTTTTAGTTGGAATGGAGGAAGGTATTTTTCCTCATTCTAATTCAATGTTTGAACAAAAAGGAATGGAAGAAGAAAGACGCCTCTGCTATGTTGGAATGACTCGGGCTGAAGAAAGATTATATTTAAGCAGGGCTCAGGTCAGGCTCCGTTTTGGAGAGAGAAAGATGAATCCTCCTTCTCAATTTATTGAAGAAATTCCTGAAGAACTTTTAGCTGGGACAGCTGATAAACGTTCTGAAATGGCAGAGGAAGAAAAGTTGATTCATTCTGACAACTCTGGAACTGAATATGCTATTGGACAGAGAATTGTTCATCCTCGCTGGGGAATTGGTACTATATTATCAATAAGAGGCGATAAAAATCCAGAATTAAAGATTGCCTTTGAACAGGGCAAAACTAGAAATTTATTGGCGGAATTTGCGCCAATTCAAAAAGTATAGGTAGGTGTAAAGATGGCTAAACTGACAAAAGAAAAAGCTGAAAAAAAGATAAAAGCATTAAGGGAAAAGATTAGAGAACATGAATATAAGTATTTTGTCTTAGATGATCCTTCAATTTCTGATGCTGAGTTTGATCAATTAATGCAGAAATTAATTAAATTGGAAAATGAATTTCCAGAGTTAGTAACAGAGGATTCCCCTACTCAGAGAGTCGGAGGGGAGGTTCTGGATGAGTTTAAAAAAGTAGAGCATTCTTCTACAATGCTCAGTCTGGATAATGCTTTTGGGGCAGGAGAATTAAGAGATTTTGATAAAAGAATACAAAAAAACCTTGATGGTGAAGACTATCAGTATGTTGTTGAACATAAAATTGATGGGCTTTCAGCAGTAATGCGCTACAGTGGCGGCAGTTTTGAACTTGGTGCTACTCGCGGTAACGGCGAAGTGGGTGAGGACATCACCAAAAACATGAAAACTATTCGTTCTCTTCCCTTAAAAATTGAAGAAGAAGCTGAACTGGAACTCAGAGGAGAAATTTATTTACCTAAAAGTGAATTTAAGCGTTTAAATGAAGAAAGGTTAAAAAATGATAAATCACCTTTTGCTAATCCCCGCAATGCTGCTGCTGGATCAGTTAGACAGCTGGATAGTAAGATTGCCGCAGAAAGAAGTTTATCAATTTTAATCTATGATTTAATTTCTCATTCAGGCAGAGAATTTGAAACCCATTTAGAGGTTTTTTCTTATTTAAAAGAACAGGGTTTTAAGGTTAACTGGCATCAGTCTGCTGCTGAGATAGAAGCTGTAATCGAAATTTGTGAGCAGTGGCAGAAAGAAAGAGAAAGTCTTGATTTTGAAATTGATGGTCTGGTCATTAAAATTAATAATTTGGCTTTAAGAGAAAAATTGGGTACAACTGCCAGATCACCGCGCTGGGCAGTTGCTTATAAATTTCCTGCCCAGCAGAAAACAACCAGAATTAAGGATATAGAAATTTCTCTTGGTCGTACAGGAGCCTTGACCCCAACTGCTATTTTAGAACCGGTAGAACTTGCTGGCTCAACTGTCAGCAGAGCTACTCTGCACAACGAAGATGAAATTAAAAGAAAAGATATCCGGATTGGTGATACTGCTCTGGTGCAGAAAGCAGGAGATGTTATTCCTGAGGTAGTAAAAATAATTAAAGAAGACCGAGATGGCAGTGAAAAAGAATTCAAGATGCCTGGTAAGTGTCCTGTTTGTGGTGGGGAAGTGATTAGAGCTGAAGGTGAGGCTGTTACCCGCTGTACTAACATCAGCTGTCCAGCTCAGCGAAAAGAAAGCATACTTCATTTTGTATCTAGAGATGCCATGAACATTGATGGAGTGGGACCTGCTTTAATTGAACAGCTGCTTGATAATAATCTTATTGAAGATTATGCTGATTTATATTTTCTTAAACAATCTCATTTAAAAGATTTAGACAGAATGGGAGAAAAGTCTTCAAAAAATGTTATTGAAGCAATTAAAAATAGTAAAGATCGTGAATTTTTCCGAGTTCTTTATGCTTTAGGTATCAGGCATGTAGGTATTGGTGCAGCTAGAATTTTAGCTGAAAACTTTGATTCAATAGAAGAAATCAAAAATGTTTCAGCTGCAGAACTGGAAGCAATTGATGAAATTGGACCTGTGATTGCAGAAAGCATAGTCGGTTTTTTTCAGGAAAGACATAATAGGGATCTTTTAAGTCGACTAGAACAGGCAGGAATCAGACTGGAAAAAGAAAAAGATCAGGAAAATGAGAAGTTTTTAGATGGTCTAAAATTTGTTTTTACAGGATCACTTAACAATTATACCCGTTCTGAAGTCACGGACCTGGTTGAAAAATTAGGAGGAAGAGCCGTCTCTTCAGTTAGTTCTAAAACAGATTATCTTGTTATTGGTGATAATCCTGGTTCTAAATTTGATAAAGCCCAAGAACTTGGAGTTGAAATTTTAAGTGAGGAAGATTTCAAAGAAATGATTGAGGAAAAATCATTAGTTGAATAAATTTAAGAGTAACTATCCTAAAAGTGAGGAGGAATTTAAATGATTGATAAAAAAGATGTTGAATATGCAGCCGGTCTGGCACACCTTAAGCTTGATGAAGAAGAAAAAGAAAAGTATACTGAACAGATTGGGGAAATTTTAGATTATGTAGATAAGCTGAGTGAGTTAGATACAGATGATGTTGTTCCAACAGCCTATACTGTACCTATGAAAAATGTTCTGCGTAAGGATGAGGTAAAAAAATCTCTACCACGCGAAAAATCACTGGCAAATGCACCAGATGAAAAAGATGGACAGTTTAGAGCTCCAAAAATTATGTCAGATTAAGCAGCTAAGGAGGTAAAATAATAAAATGAATATTTATGATCTAACAATACACGAATTAAAAGAAAAAATTTCTGCTGGGGAGCTAACTCCTGGCGAAATAAAAAAAGCTTTCGCAGATAGAATTAATGATGTAGAAGATAAAGTAAAGTCTTATATTACAGTGACTTATGAGCTGGCAGAAGCCCAACTAAAAGACTATGAGAACAAAAAAGAGAAAATGCTGGCTGGGATTCCAATTGCAGTTAAAGATAATATGTCAACTGATGGTATTAAAACTAGCTGTGCTTCCAAAATGCTGGAAAATTACAAACCACCATATAACGCCACAGTAG
The DNA here is from genome assembly GCF_004366375.1 of Halanaerobium congolense. Lineage (GTDB taxonomy): Bacteria > Bacillota > Halanaerobiia > Halanaerobiales > Halanaerobiaceae > Halanaerobium > Halanaerobium congolense. The sequence continues at coordinate 30,541 of NZ_SOEF01000011.1, read as the reverse complement.
TCGAAAAATTAAATGAAGCTGGAGCGGTAATTTTAGGAAAAACAAATATGGATGAGTTTGCTATGGGATCTTCTACTGAAAACTCTGCTTTTTTTGTTACTCATAACCCCTGGAACTTAAATCATGCTCCTGGTGGATCGAGTGGAGGTTCAGCTGCAGCCGTTGCGGCCGGAGAGTGTGCAGCAGCTTTAGGTTCTGATACAGGTGGCTCGATCAGACAGCCTGCATCCTACTGTGGTGTAGTTGGTTTAAAACCTACCTATGGCATGGTTTCCCGTTATGGTTTAGTTGCTTTTGCTTCTTCTTTAGATCAAATTGGACCAATTACTAAAGATGTTGAAGATAGTGCAATTTTAATGAATGTAATTGCAGGTCATGATCCACAGGATTCGACTTCTATTGCAGGTAAAAAAGAGGATTATACTAAATATCTAAAAGAAGATGTAAGCGGGATGAAAATTGGAATTCCCGAAGAATATTTCAATTTGGAATTTGATGAAGAAGTTAAAGCCAGTGTCCTGGCAGCGGTGGAAAAATTAAAAGAAGTGGGTGCTGAAGTAGAAACAGTACATATGACAGATGCCTCTTATGCATTAGCAGCTTACTATGTAATAGCTCCAGCTGAGGCTAGTTCTAACCTGGCCCGCTATGATGGAGTTCGCTATGGACTTCGCAGTGAGCATGCTTCTGATGTTAATGAAATGTTTACAAATACTCGTCATGAGGGTTTTGGAGAAGAGGTTAAAAGAAGAATTATGATTGGTACTTATGCTTTAAGTTCAGGTTACTATGATGCCTACTATCTTAAGGCACAGAAGGTTAGAACCCTGATTAAAGATGATTTTGACCGTATCTTTAATGATTTTGATCTGATCCTAACTCCAACCGCGCCTTCAACAGCGATTGAACTGGAATCAAAAAGTGATCCTTTAGAAATGTACCATACAGATATCTTTACAGTACCAGTAAATATAGCTGGTGTACCTGCAATGTCTGTTCCCTGTGGTTTTGACAGCAGTGAGATGCCAATTGGTCTGCAGTTAATCGGACCCCATTTTGGTGAGGGGAAAATAATTCAGGCAGCTTATACCTTAGAGAAATTATTAAATATTAACGAAAAGAGAGCAGAACTATAAATCATTGAGAGAGGTGAAAAAATGACCACTAAATATGAAACAGTAATTGGACTTGAAGTCCATGTCCAGTTAAATACAGATTCCAAAATTTTCTGCGGCTGCAGTACAGAATTTGGAAAAGAGCCAAATGAAAATACATGTCCGGTCTGTCTGGGATTACCAGGGACTCTACCGGTTTTAAATAAAAAAGTAGTAGATTATGCAATTATGGCAGGACTTGCTTTAAATTGTGATATTGCAGAATACTCTAAGTTTGACCGTAAAAATTATTTCTATCCAGATTTACCTAAAGCCTATCAGATTTCTCAGTTTGACCTACCGATTGCAGAGAATGGTGAGATTGAAATAGAAACTGAAGCAGGGCTTTTCAACATTGGAGTGACCAGAGTTCATCTGGAAGAAGATGCAGGTAAGTTGATTCATGAGGGAAGTATTGATAAATCAAAGGGCAGTTTAGTAGATTACAATAGAACTGGAGTACCTCTGATCGAGATTGTAAGTGAACCGGATATGAGGACTCCAGCTCAAGCCAAAGCCTATTTAACAGAGTTAAAAATGATTATGGAATATCTTGATATTTCTGACTGCAATATGGAAGAAGGATCACTGCGCTGTGATGCAAATGTTTCACTGCGGCCTGTGGGTCAGGAAGAGTTTGGTATCAAAGCAGAGTTGAAGAATATGAACTCCTTTAGTGCTGTAGAAAAGGGTTTAGAATATGAGGTTAAAAGGCAGCAGGAATTACTTGACGAAGGAAAAAAAGTAGTTCAGGAAACAAGAACCTGGGATGAGTCTTTAAATAAGACAATTTCTATGCGCGGTAAGGAAGAAGCACATGATTACCGCTACTTCCCTGAGCCTGACTTAGTTCCTTTAGAAATTGATGCAGCCTGGAAAGAAGAAATGGGAAAAGAAATTCCAGAGCTGCCTAGAGAAAAATACAAACGCTTCATTTCCGAACTGGGGCTGCCTGAGTATGATGCAGGTGTTTTAACCGGAGATAAAGATCTGGCAGTTTTCTTTGAAGAAGTACTTTCTGATTATGATGATCCTAAAAATTTGAGCAACTGGATGATGGGAGAATTTTTGAGGTTATTAAATGAAAATGGTCAGGCTCCATTCGAATCTGGAGTTAGTCCAATTAATCTGGCGAAAATGCTAAAAATGATTGATCAGGATATTATCAGTGGTAAAATTGCTAAAAAAGTTTTTGAGAAAATGTACAATAGCGGCAGTGATCCGGAAACTATTGTCGAAGAGGAAGGATTAAAACAGATTAGTGATGAAGATGAATTAGAAAATATAGTTGATGGAATTATTGCAGATAATCCAGATGCTGTCGAAGATGTACAAAATGGTAAAGATAGGGCAATTGGATTTTTAGTAGGTCAGGTAATGAAAGAAACAAGAGGTAAAGCTAATCCTGGTCTTGTCAATCAGATGCTTAGAGATAAATTAATGGATTGATATTGAACTTGTATACTACAAAGTAATAAAAATGGCTGGCTGCTGAAACCTAATAATTTTAGCGGCTAGCTTAATAATAACTAATTTTAAGGATGATTTTTTTGAATCTTAAAGAAATAGAAGCTAAAATAAAAAATAGAATACCAGGTCCAACCAGGATTCAGCATTATTTTTCAGTTTTAATTCCTTTGATTAAAATTGATGGCGAAATACATCTGCTTTATGAAGTAAGATCACAAAATCTCAATTCACAGCCTGGTCAAATTTCTTTTCCTGGTGGACGAATTGAGAGAGGTGAAGAATTTTCTCAGGCAGCAGTAAGAGAATCTAGTGAAGAACTATTAATTCCTGAATCGAAAATTGAATTGATTGGAGAAACAGATTATTTAATTACTCCTTTTAATTTTATAATCTATGCTTTTGTTGGTAAAATTAATGTAGATTCTATAGAAGAAATTAAAGTTAATAATTATGAAGTAGAAGAGATTTTCACTGTGCCTCTAAAGTTTTTATTAAATAACCAGGCTGAAAAATATGCAGCTGTTTTAAAAAGTGAGTTTGATCAGGATTTTCCTTATCATCTTTTACCCCAGGGAGAAAGATATAATCCGCGCCAGGGAGATTATCAAATATATTTTTATCGTTATCAGGGTAGGGTAATTTGGGGAATTACTGCTGAAATAACTAAAACTTTTATTGATATCTTAAAACATTAGCTTGTTTTTCCTGTTTTTTTCTAGATAAAATTATTTATAAATAAATTTGTTAAATAATTCTTAAAATAGCTTGACATCGCATTCGATATATCGTATTATTTGAATAAAGCAATATAATTTAAGATTGGAGGTATGAAAATGCCTTTTTTTACAGGTGAAAAGGGAAAGGAAATTTTAGAAAGACATAGAGATATTTTGGAAGAAGAGTCAGAATTATTGAAGGCACTTGCTCATCCAATAAGGCTAATTATTGTTAAAGGTTTAATGGCCGAAGAAGGATGTAATGTTTCAGAAATGCAGCAGTGTTTAAATATTCCACAGTCAACACTATCACAGCATTTGGCCAAGTTAAGAGAAGCTGATATTTTAAATAGTGAAAGAAATGGTTTGGAAAGAAACTATTATGTTGTTAATAAAAAAGTTATGGATATAATAGAAGTACTTGCAGATTTTAAAGTAAACAAATAATTTAGGTTATTTGTTAAAATTATTTAGTATGAAACAATTAGGAGGTAAATGATGTCAAAAAAAGTAGTTATAGTTGGAGGAGTTGCAGGGGGAGCAAGTACTGCAGCTCGTTTGCGCAGAATGGATGAAGATCTTGAGATAATTATGTTAGAAAAAGGAGAATATATTTCTTTTGCTAATTGTGGGTTACCATATCATATTGGAGAAGTAATTGAGGAAAGAGAAAAACTTTTAGTTCAAACTCCTCAATCAATGCAGGAAAGATTTAAAATTGATGTTAGAATTCAACATCAGGCTGTAAAAATTAACCGTGAGCAAAAATCCGTTGAAATAAAAGATTTAAAAAGTGGAGAAATATATAAAGAAAGCTATGATAAATTAGTTTTATCTCCCGGGGCAGAACCTATCAAGCCACCTCTTCCTGGTCTGGATTTTCCAGAAGTTTTTACACTGAGAAATATTCCAGATACAGATAAAATAAAGAATTTTGTAGATAACAAAAAGCCTACAAGAGCTGTAGTAGTTGGAGGAGGTTTTATTGGTCTGGAAATGGCTGAAAATCTTCACGAAAGAGGAATCGAAGTGTCAGTGGTTGAAATGATGGATCAACTGATGGGTTCCTTAGATTACGAAATGGCTGCAATGCTGCATAATCATCTCAGAACTAAAGGTATTGATCTTCACTTAGGAGATGGCATTGCAGCAGTAGAAGAGGCTGATCAAAGAAAAATAGTAAAACTACAGAGTGGTAAAACTATAAAAACAGATATGATTATCTTATCTATTGGAGTTAGTCCCCGAACTGAGCTGGCAGAAGAAGCTGGACTGGAAATTGGAAGTAGTAAGGGGATCAAAGTAAACGAATATTTGCAGACATCTGATCCCAGTATTTATGCGATTGGTGATGCAATTGAAGTCAAAGATTTAGTTACAGGTCAGGCTGTACGAATTCCTCTGGCCGGACCTGCAAATAAACAGGGGAGAATAGCAGCCGATAATATCTGCGGCAGAAAAGAAAAATACAAAGGAACTCAGGGAACTTCAATTGCTAAGGCTTTTGATTTATCTATTGCTTCAACAGGGGTTTCGGAGAAAAAACTTCAGGATTTAAAATGGGATTATAAAGTTATCCATACGAATTCCAATAATCATGCTGGTTATTATCCGGGTGCAGTTCCAATGATGATTAAATTAATTTTTGCTCCCGAAAACGGTAGAGTACTGGGAGCACAGATTGTCGGTTATGATGGGGTTGATAAAAGAATAGATGTTCTGGCTGCAGCAGTCAGGCAGGAAATGGATGTTTTTGATCTGCAGGAGCTGGAACTTGCTTATGCACCACCCTTTGGTTCAGCAAAGGATCCTGTGAATATGGCAGGGTTTGCTGCTGGTAATCTCTTAAAAGGGGTTGTAGATACTGCTTACTGGCAGGAATTAGAGAATATCAATCCAGAAGAGACTGTTATTTTAGATGTGCGAGAAGAAGTTGAAACCCAATTAGGTAGTATTAAAGATTCAATTAATATTCCATTAAATGATTTACGGGATAATTTGGATCGACTTGATCCAGCAAAAGAATATATTGTTTATTGTGCCGTTGGGTTAAGAGGCTATATAGCTGCGCGAATAATGCAGCAAAATGGTTTTTCTAAAGTTCGCAACTTAAGTGGCGGCTATAAATTATATAAGGCTGTTCAAGATGATCAGGAACAGGTTATTGAAGATCCTGCTGAAGCAGGCTATAATTCTGCAGAAAGTCCAGAAGAAGCTAAACAGGCCAGTAAAGATATGCTCAAACACAGTCGAGGTACAGTGGTAGAACTTGATGCCTGTGGTCTGCAGTGTCCGGGTCCAATTATGCAGGTTTATAAGAAAATGGAAAAAATGGAAAATGGAGATATTCTGGAAGTGACAGCAACTGATCCTGGTTTTATGCAGGACATTAAAGCCTGGGCTAAAAACACAGGCAATACAGTTTTAAAAATAGAAGAGCTTGCCGATAAAATAGAAGTTACTCTTTTAAAAGGTCAGTCTACTGCAGATCAGCAGGAAAAAAAATTGGCTAAAAATACTGCTTCTCAACCAGTTCAGAAAGGGAAATCTATGATTGTCTTTAGTGGTGAACTGGATAAGGCAATAGCATCATTTATAATTGCCAATGGAGCAGCTGCAATGGGTAATCAGGTAACCCTGTTCTTTACTTTTTGGGGATTAAATATTTTAAGAAAAGACGGCCCCGTTAAAGCTGATAAAAATATGATGGAAAAAATGTTTGCTAAAATGATGCCTCAGGGCAGCAAGAAACTCCCTCTTTCTAATATGAACATGATGGGAATCGGCCCCCAAATGATTAGAGGCATTATGGAGAAAAAAGGTATTGATTCTCTGGAAGAACTAATCGAAAATGCTGTAGATAATGGAGTTAGACTTGTTGCCTGTCAGATGACAATGGATATGCTCGGTATTAAAAAAGAAGAATTAATTTCAGGTGTTGAAGTTGGGGGAGTAGCAACTTTCTTAGGTTCAGCAGACGAATCAAATATGAGTCTATTTATTTAAATAAAAACATATTTAAATTCAAACCCCGGTCAGAGATCAAATTAAACTCTGGCCGGGGTTTTTATAATTGTTTAAATTAATATATTTTAAGATCTTATATATTTAGCAAGAAAAAACCATTAAGTATTCATCTTCATTTTTTTTCCATTCTGGCAAAAATACTTTTAAATTTTAATCTTAACCAGATTGAGGCCGGTAAAATATTGGCGGCTTCTGAAATTGGAAAAGCAAACCAGAGATATTCCAGACCAAAAAAATGACCCAGTAAATACATTACAGGCAGCAGCACTATAATCTGCCTCAGAAATGAGAAAAATAAGCTGGGGAAGCCATTACCCAGGGCCTGAAAAGTAGTTGAAATAATTATTGCAGGCCCTATTACAGGAAAAGCAATACTTATTTTCTTCAGAGCATTTGTGCCAATCTTAAGCAGTTCCGGATCACTGTTAAACATCTTAATCAATAATTCGGGTACAGTTTGAAATATAATAAAGCCTGTAGTTGTAAAAGTTACAGCAACTAAAAGAGCAGATTTAAAGGTCTTTTTCATCCGCTCAGGGTTGTTGTGGCCGTAATTATACCCCATTATCGGCATATAACCCTGATTAAGACCAAAAACTGGCATAAAAACAAAGGACTGCAGCCTGAAATAAATACCAGCTGCTGCAATTGCTGTACTGCCAAAACCTGCCAGAATCTTATTCATCCCTCCCAGCATAAAACTTGCCAGAAATTGCATCACCATTGCGGGAAAACCAACCACATAGATATCCTTAATTATTTGAAAGTCAAAAGAAAAGTCTTTTAAAGAAATCTGAAGCTCATTTTTTTTGCTGAAAAGCAGGATATAAACTAAAAAGCTGCCGCTAATTAGACGAGCAGTTACTGTTGCAGTTGCTGCACCAGCTACTCCCATTTCAGGAAAAATCCAGAGCCCATAAATCAAAAATGGGTCAAGAATGATATTCAAAATAGAGCCGATCAGCATAGCTACCATAGGTGTGAATGTATTACCCTCTCCCCGCAGTATATTATTGCTAATCATTGGGAAAAACATAGCTGTAGAGCCAATTAAAATAATCTTTATGTATTCACTTCCCAACCTAATCAAATTAGCTTCACCTGTAAATAACTGAAGAATCTGATCAGAAAATAAAAAACCAAAAATAGCAACTATAATTCCATAAAAAACAGAGAGCATAATACTGTGTTCCGCTGCATTTACTGCCGCATGATTATCTTTTTCTCCAAGACGCCTTGAAATTAATGAACTTGCTCCAACTCCAGTTCCAACTCCAATTCCTATTAAAATTATCTGAATAGGAAAGGCAAGGGATAGCGCAGAAAGTGCATCTGTACTAATTCTTCCCACATAGATACTATCAACTACATTATATAAGGCTTGAATAGCCATTGCTATGATTGAGGGAATTGATAGACGCATCAGCAGAGGAATTATAGGCTCTGTACCAAGTTTTTGAGAATTACTTTCCATTTTTTAACTGCCTCCAGTTATCTATTATTTAAAATACGTTGTTAAATACGAAATTACAGGGATACTGAATGCGGCCATTAAAGTAGACAAAAATAGACTTTCAGCTGCAAAAACATAATTTCCCTCATATCTTTCGGCGAAAATAACTCCATTGGCAGCAGCCGGCATTGCTATTTGTAAAACTAAAATACTCCTTATTGGATCAGCAATCTTAAAATAATTTAAAATCAGTAGAGCTGCAGCAGGAATTATTAATAATTTTAAAGTAGAATAGGCAATAATATTTAAATCCTTAAAAATACCAGATATTTTAATCTGGGCCAGACCACTACCAATAACCAGCATTGAAAGCGGGAAAGTAGCTTCTGCCAGCATATCAACAGCTGTCATTATTGCAGTTGGAAGTTTGAGACCTGTTAGCATTAAAAATAAGCCAATAATAATCGCAATTACACCGTTATTAAAAATATCTCTTAAATTACTCTTTTTCTCTTCCTTCCCCCGTAAAAATAGATTGGCTCCATAGGTCCATAAAAAGATATTAAAGACTACCACTCCAATTGAGCCGAAGAAAATACCGTTTTCCGGAAATATCACATCTATTACAGGCAGCCCCATATAGCCAACATTACCAAAGATCAGGAAAAATTTAAGTACAATTTTTTTGTCTCTAGAAATTGGAAACAACCTGGAAATTAATGAGGCAGCAGCTATTAGAATTAAATAGAAAGCAATCCAGTATAAAAATAAATTTTTAAAGTCTCCCAGCATTTTAGCTGTGATTTCAATTTGTAGGGAAGAAATTAACATAGCAGGTAGGATTAAGTCTAAAAGCAGTTTAGAGATGGCTCCGGTTTCTTTTTTGTCTAGATGTTTACTGCGCCTGAGAAAATAACCGACAGCAATTAGTAGAAATAATGATATAATTTGGGTTATGACTACCTGAAAATTCAAAGTACTGCCTCCTTCTGAAAAGATTTAGTTATCGGTAGATTTTATTATTAAGTAAGTTTAATTAAATTTGTTTCTAAATCATAAATATTCTATCAAATTATTCTACCACAGAAGTATCTAGCTGTAAAGTTTGCTAAGCTGGAGTTTTATGTGATAAACTTTTATAAGGACAGGCAGGACAGCAATAATAATTATAGAGGAGTGCCAATTTTGAAAAAAGATGAAATTAAAACTTTTAAAATAGAAGATTTAGCTCATGGTGGAGATGGAGTAGCCAGAGCAGAAAATGGGAAGGCTGTTTTTGTTTCTCTAACTTTACCTGGAGACCTTGTAAAAGCAAAAATCACTAAACTCAAAAAAGATTATGCTTTTGCTGAGTTAATAGAGGTTATAGAAGCTGGAGGTGGTAGGATTAAAGCACCCTGTCCGGTTTATAATGAGTGTGGAGGCTGTCAGCTTCAGCATATTAATTATCAAAAAGAATTAGAATTTAAACAGAATAATCTTAAACAGTTAATTAATCGGATAGCAAAAATTGAAGAGTTTAAATTAAGGGATGTGCTGGCGGCAGATGATGATTTTCGCTACCGCAATAAAGCTCAATTTCCACTGGATTTAAATGATGAAAATCAGATAACTGCCGGTTTTTATAAAAGAGGAAGTCATGAGATTGTGCCAAATCATGACTGTCTGATTCAGCATCCATTAATCAACAGAATTTTAAGAATCACACTGGAAGAATTAAATAAATTTCAGTTAAGTGTCTACAATGAGAATACTCTGCAGGGACTGCTGAGGCACCTGGTAATTAGAGTTGGAACCTGTACCAACCAGGCTTTGCTGGTAATGGTCACTAATGGTGATGACTTTATTGATAAAAATTTAATTGCCAGGACTCTGATGCGTAAAATTCCTGAGTTAAAAGGTGTAGTTCAAAATATAAATACTAAAAATACAAATGTTATTTTTGGTAAAGAGGATCTACTTTTAGCCGGTAAGAATAAAATTACTGAATATATTGGTAAGACAGCTTATTCAATTTCTGCCAGATCATTTTTTCAGGTTAATACCATGCAGGCCAAAAAGTTATATGATACAGCAGCAAAATATCTGGGAGATGCTGGTAGAGCAAGAGTAGTTGATGCTTTTTCTGGTACAGGCAGCATTGCCCTTTATCTGGCGGACCAGGCAGATAAAATTTATGCAGTTGAATCTTTAAAATCCGCTGTTGAAGACGCCAGAGCCAATGCTCAACTAAATCAGATCAGCAATGTAGAATTTGAGCAGGGGTTGGTAGAGGATAAACTGCCTGAATTATTAAAAAAAGATCAGATTGACACAATAATTTTTGATCCACCACGAAAAGGTCTGGATGAAAAGACTATAGATTTATTAAAAACTGCAGGGCTTGAACAAATTATTTATATTTCCTGTAATCCAGCTACACTGGCAAGAGATTTAGGTAATTTAAAGGAAGTATATCAATTAGTAGAATTACAGCCAGTCGACCTTTTTCCACAGACCTATCATCTGGAGACTGTGGCTCTGCTTAGTAAAATTTAAAAATGTTAAGCAACTTACTGTATCAATTTTTTGATAAAAAGCTTGTCAAGACTGGTATTCTTATGATATATTATTATAAAGTTGGAATTTATATTTGATAATTATGTTACTCCATAATTGGAGGTCGAATTATGAATTTATTTTTATTAATTATTTTCGTGATAGTTGGAATTGCAGGCCTGGTTTATAATGTTGATTCTGGTGTTTTTATTGGATTGGGATTAATACCCTGGCAGATTTTAAAAATTAAGATAAAAAGAAAATTTGTCTTAACCGCTATAATTATTTCTTCGGTCGCAGGGCTTGGATATTTTATTTATCACTCAAAGTGGTTAATTGCTGCTTTGTTTGTTTTTATCCAACTTTATAATTACTGGGGTTATTTAAATATTGTCAATGAATAAAAACTAAATTCGAAAACAGGATATGAAGGAGGAATAAAAATGCCGACATATTTATATGAATGTGAAAAATGTGGTAGATTTGAAGAATTTCAAAATATTAGTGAGGATGCTTTAGAAGAATGTCCGGAATGCAGTGGTGAGGTTAAGAGGATTATTGGTTCACCAGGAATTATTTTTAAAGGATCTAATTTTTATGTTAATCAAGATAAAAAAAAATCAACCAACAGTTCTAATAAAAGCTCAACTAAAAGTAATGAAAAAAAGGGTGAAAAAGTTTCTTAAACTATTTTTGGCTGGTGACAGTCCAGTTTATATTTGAGCCATAAAATTACGCAAATAAGCCGGCCTTAGTGCCGGTTTTAATTTTTTCTGTCACTAAAGAAAGAGGGTTAAAGATGCCAATTGTAGCCTCAAAGAAATGCTATAGTTATCAAACAGCAGAATTAGCAGAAAAGTTAGATCTTTTGTTATCTGAATTGGGAGGTTTAGAAGAATTTATTAAAGTAGGAGATAAAGTTTTATTTAAAACTAATCTTTTAATGGGAAAAGCTCCTGAAACAGCAGTCACCACCAACCCTGAATTTATTAGGGTTCTTGCTAAAAAAGTAAAAGCTTTGGGAGCAGAAGTTACAATTGCAGATAGCCCAGGTGGACTATTTAACGATAAATTATTAAAAAGAGCTTATCAAAAATCAGGGCTTTATCAGATGGCAGCTGAAGAAAATATAAAATTAAATTATAATACAGATTCAAAAAAGTATGATTATAAAGAAGGTAAAATCAATAAATCTTTTCAGCTGGCTTCTTATTTAGAAGAAGCAGATTTCATTATAAACTTACCAAAATTAAAAACACATGGTTTAACAATGTATACAGGTGGTGTTAAAAATCTTTTTGGCTGTATTCCTGGGGTTTTAAAAGCAGAATATCATCTAAGAATGCAGTCAGTCCATGATTTTTCTAGGATGTTAAATGATCTGGCAGCACTTGTAGCACCAGAGCTAACAATTATGGATGCAGTTGTTGGAATGGAAGGTGAAGGGCCGTCTAATGGTAAACCGAGAGAGTTTAATTATTTGTTGGCTTCAACTTCCCCCTATTATTTAGATTTGGCAGCTGTAAAAGTTTTAGGAATTGAACCTGCTGAAAAAGTTCCGTCAATAAAAGCGGCTTTGGAAGACAAAATTATTAAAAAAGACAAACTAGAAATTAGAGGAGATAAAGTAATTGCTGCAGATAATGTTGAAATTCCTAAAATAGAAAAAGAAAATAATCTTCTCGATTCAAGGATGCCTGAATTTTTGTCAGACATCTTAGAAAAATTTTTGCGTCCCAAACCCGTATTTAAAGAAGGTAAGTGTGTTGGCTGCAGAACCTGTGCTGAAAATTGTCCGCCTGAGGCAATAACTATGATAGATAATTTTCCGAAAGTAAATTTAGACGAATGCATTAGATGTTTTTGCTGTCAGGAATTATGTCCTTATGATGCAGTAGAGATAAAATATCCACTGCTTGCCAAATTGTTTTTTTCAAACTAATGGAGGTTTAAGATATATGAAGATTGGAGTAATATCAGATACACATCTGCCTAATGCAGGTTCTGGTTTTCCAGCTGCTTTAATTCATGAACTAAAGCAGGTTGATTTGATTATTCATGCTGGAGATCATTGTGAAGCAAGATATTTAAATAAGTTAAAATCAATTGCAGAAGTTAAAACAGTTGCCGGAAATAGAGATAGCCAGCAGCTGAAAAGAAAATTAAAAGATAAAATAACTTTTGAAGCAGCAGGCAAAAAAATCTCTGTAATTCATGGACATCAGTTTAGAGGCAAAAATATTCTTCAAGGTTTAAATTATACATTTAATGATAGTGATATTATTGTTTTTGGGCACACTCACCGCCCTTTTAATGAACGGTTAAGTGATAAATTATTTTTTAATTCTGGTTCACCAACAGATAAGCGTCTGGAAAAAAAATTTACATTTGGTATAATAGAAATAGGTAATGAAATAAAATCTGAAATTAAAATTTTGAAGGAGGAATCTTAATGTCAGTACAAGATACTGCTAGAAGACTGCAGAGAAAGCTTAAGAATTCTGATGAATATCAAAATTATTTAGAGTTAAGAAAAAAAGTTATGGCCAAAGAAGGATCTAAAAAAATGCTGCGTGACTATCAAAATTTAATGATGGAGATGCAGACCAAGAGAATGTCAGGTGAAGAGTTAAGTGAAGAAGATAAAGAAAAATTACAAAACTTGCAAAATTTTATCGAAATTAATAATAATGTGAAGAAATATTTAGAAGCAGAATATAGTTTAAGTAAAATGATTAATGATATTCAAAAAATAATATTTTCTGATATTGAAGTTGGTATACCTGAGCAAGAATTACAGGATGACACAGTACAGGATGACACAGAAGAATCTAATTAATGAAGATTAATATTATCTTTAAAATAAGATCTGTAAATAAAAAAGCATCCCCGAAAGAGGATGCTTTTAAAATCTTTTATTAGCTAGGAAATTATACCTGATGGTTTGTTGTGGATAATATTTATAGTTTTCATAATTTCCGCTATCAACAAAATTTAACCTTACTGTATTACAGATTGTCCGAAGGACATTTTGTTCTTTTAATTTAAATATTTTTAATTATTTAATTTAGTCAAAGATTAGACAGGTTGAACTTCTTTAACACCATCAACATTTTGTTTTAGTGTTCTTTCAATACCATTTTTTATGGTTAAGGTTGACATTGGGCAACCACTACAGGCACCTAGAAGCTTAACTTTAACGATACCGTCTTCGGTTACTTCAATTAATTCAACATCTCCACCATCAGCTTGTAGACTTGGTCTGATTTTATCAATATATTTTTGTACTTCTTCTTTCATACTTGCACCTCCTAAATTAACATTTAATTATATTATACTAAAAAACTCAAGATTTTACAAGCATAAATTTAAAGGGATGATTTAAATGTCCGATTTTGTCCATCTTCATAATCATACTGCATTCAGTCTTTTAGATGGAGCAATTAGAGTAGATTCGTTAATTAAAAAAACAAAAAAATATGATATGCCTGCTGCTGCGATTACTGATCATGGAGTACTTTATGGGATTATTGATTTCTACAGAAAAGCTAAAAAAGAAGGTATAAAACCCATTATTGGAGCAGAGGTTTATTTGAGTCTAGGTAGTCGTTTTGAAAAAAATAGAAAAAGATATCATCTAGTGCTGCTTGCTCAAAATAATGAAGGTTATCATAATTTAATTCAGCTAGTTTCAAAGGCTTGGTTGGAAGGGTTTTATTATAAACCTCGAGTCGATAAAGAACTTTTGGCTGAATACAGTAAAGGCTTAATTTGTTTATCAGCTTGTATCCAAGGAGAAATTCCTCAGCTTTTAATTAATGGTAATTATGATCTTGCTCAAAAAGCAGTTTCAGATTATCATGCTATTTTTGGAAAAGATAATTTTTTTCTAGAATTACAAAATCATAATTTGCAGCAGGAAAAAGAAGCGGTTCAAGGACTACTAAAATTAAGTAGAGAAGAAAACATTCCAACAGTTGTTACAAATGACTGTCATTATTTAAATAAGGAAGATGCAGAATTACAGGATATTTTATTAGCTTTACAAACCGGAACTACTTTAGCTGATGAAAACAGAATGACTTTTACCGGTCAAGAATTTTATTATAAATCTCCTGCTGAGATGCTAGAACTTTTTCCTGATTTAGATTCTGCTTATCAAAATACTGTTAAAATTGCAGATAGGGTAGAAGTAGATTTAGATTTTAATCATTTTTACCTGCCAGAATATCCAGATTTAGGTCAAGAAAAAAGTCCTGAGGATTTATTAAAAAAACTGTGTCTAAAAGGTTTAAAGGCCAAAGGAATGGGATCAGATCAAAAGGCTGTTGAGCGGTTAAAATATGAACTTAAGATAATTTTTGAGATGGGTTATGCTGCTTACTTTTTGATAGTTTATGATTTTGTAAAGTATGCTGAAGATAATGAAATTATGGTTGGCCCTGGTAGAGGTTCAGCTGCAGGAAGTTTGGTCGCTTATCTTTTAAATATCACTAAAGTTAATCCTTTGAAATATGGACTTATTTTTGAACGTTTTTTAAATCCAGAACGAGTAACAATGCCGGATATAGATATTGATTTTGATGAAAACAGGGATCAAATTATTGAATATGTTAAAGAAAGGTATGGAACTGAGAGAGTTGCTCAAATTGGTACTTTTGGGACTATGGCTGCTCGAGCTGCAGTTAGAGATGTTGGCCGGGTACTTGCTGTTCCTTATGCTAAAGTAGATAAAGTAGCAAAACTAATTTCTTCCCGAAAAGGAATTAATCAATCTTTGAAAGACCAAAAAAAATTGCAGGAGCTTTATCATAATGATGGAGAGATTAAGGAGTTAATTGATTATGCGAGAGGTGTAGAGGGGCTGCCTCGACATATCTCAACACATGCAGCAGGGGTTATTATTGGAGCTGAACCTTTAACCCAGATAGTCCCTTTACAGAAACAAGATGAGAGTGTAATTACTCAGTTACCCATGGGAGACTTAGAGGCACTTGGGCTTTTGAAAATGGATTTTTTAGGCTTGCGAAATTTAACTGTAATTAAAAATACCCTTCAATTAATAGAAGATCGTAAAGATAAAGTTATTGATATCAATAATATTCCCCTTGATGATAGTGCGGTTTATAAATTCTTAAGCACAGGTAAAACTGCTGGTGTTTTTCAGATGGAGTCATATTTATTTCAATCTTTAAACAAAAAAATGAAACCAGATCGTTTTAGTGATTTAATTGCAATGCTTGCTTTAGGAAGACCGGGACCACTTGGAAGTAATATTGTTGATGATTTTATTGCTATTCGCCATGGAAAAAAGGAGGCAGAGTATTTGCATCCTAAATTAAAACCTATTTTGGAAGAAACTTTTGGAATGATTTTATATCAAGAACAGGTTATGGAAATTGCAAGTAATCTGGCAGGATACAGCATGGGAGAAGCTGATCTTTTACGTCGCGGAATGGGAAAGAAAAAGTTGAAATTAGTTGCTGCTGAAAGAGAAAAATTTGTTAAGGGTGCGGTTGAGCGAGGATTAACTGAAGCAGCAGCTCAGGAGATTTTCGATCAAATGGAGTATTTTGCTGGTTATGGATTTAATAAATCGCATTCTACTGCTTATGCTTTTTTAGCATATCAAACTGCCTATTTAAAATATCATTTTCCAGTTGAATTTATGTCTGCTCTATTTTCTTCTGTCATGGGAAACCATGATAAAATCGCTGATTATATTAAAGCTTCACGCGAAATAAATTTAAAAATTTTAGCTCCTGATATCAATAATAGCCATCATGATTTTTTTGCTGAAAGTGATAAACAAATCAGATATGGTTTAAAAGCTATTAAAAATGTGGGGTCTGCTGCAATTGAAGCAGTAATTAAAGCCAGAAAGGTTAAAAAGTTTTCTTCTTTAATCGATTTTTTGAAAAGAGTTGATATTTCTGCAATTAATATTCAAAGTTTAGAAGCTTTTATTAAAGCAGGAGCCTTTGATCAGATTGCTGAAAGTAGAGCTTCAATGCTTTTAAACTATGAAGAACTTTATAATAAATATAATAATTTATCCAAACGTAAAGCTCAGGGACAGCAGTCATTTGCGGAATTATTTAATGATGAAAATAAATTTATGAAAGAAGATTTAAATTATACTGAAGTAGATGAATTAAAGACTGAGACTATACTTGAGCAGGAAAAGGAGTTTTTGGGCATTTATCTTTCAGCTCATCCTTTAGATCAGTATCAAAATAAGTTGGAAAAAATCAAACCTTATCCAATTAAAAAAGCATTGAATATTTCTGAAGGAAGAAAAGTGTTGACTGCAGGCTATTTAACAAATTATAAAGAACATGTAACTAAACGTAATAACAAAATGGCTTTTTTAACTATTAATGATCAAGAGGAAAAAATAGAAATAATTATATTTTCTGATATATTTAGAAAAATAAATTTTGATCTCTCAACAAATAAAGCTCTTTTAGTTTATGGGGAAAAAGTTGAGGGACAGATTATTGCTAAAAAAATCATTTCTCTTAATAGTGATCTGCTTTTAATAGATGTTTCTGAATTCTCCAAAAAGAGGATTATGAAATTAAAAAAATACTTATTAAAAAAAGAAGGTAATGTTTCTGTTCTGTTGAAAAGAAATAATAAGCTGATAATTACTGAGAATAAATATAATATAGATAATAATCAGCTTACTAAAGATGAATTAGCAAGAGCTTTGAAAAAATCTGAATATAAATATATCTGAACTTAAAATTATATTTTTTGACTTATGTTCAAATGAATTCAAAAATTAATGTAATCTTTTGATATATTATGACAAATTTCTTGACAATTCTTTTTTGCTTATTATATTATTAAGTGGATAAAGGAGGAAAACCATGGATGTTAATGCGGATTATATTTTAATTAAGGCACTTGAAAATGGAGTTACAATTATTGGCTTAACAAGAGGAAAAGATACAAAATTTAATCATACAGAAAAATTAGACAAGGGAGAAATCTTAGCTGCTCAATTTACTGAAAATGTTTCTGCTATGAAAATAAGAGGTAAAGCAGAAATAATGAGTAAACACGGCAAAGTTAATTCTGAAGGGTAAATAACAGCTTTGTTTTCCAGTAACATTGATATACTGGAAATTGAAAGGAGCTTATAAATGTGGCAGGTTGTATATATAGCCTCTTCTAAAGAAGAAGCTGATAATATTTTAAAAATTATGGAAAAAGAAGGTTTCATGCTTCAAATTGATGATGCCGGTTCTGGATCATATCAGATTAAGGTTCCGGCTATTGAAGCAGAAGAGGCTTATTCCTGTTTACATAAAAATTTTTAATTTGGAGGAATCGATATGAAAAAGATAGCAGTGCTTACAAGCGGAGGAGATGCTCCAGGCATGAATCCGGCTATCAGATCTGTAGTTAGAACAGCAATTTATAAAAATTTAGAGGTCGTTGGAGTAAGACATGGTTATAAAGGTCTTATTGAAAAAGATTTTTTTGACATGGAACGTGGTTCAGTTGCTGATATTGTTCAGCGTGGAGGGACAATTTTATTATCAGCCCGCTGTGACGAGTTTAAAACTGAGTCTGGAAGAAAAAAAGCTTATGCAAATATGAAAGAAGAAGGCATTGATGGAATTGTTGTAATTGGTGGAGATGGTTCTCTACGGGGTGTTCAAAAAATTAATGAAGAAAGTGACATCAAAGCTGTAGGTATACCAGGGACAATAGATAATGATCTATCATGTACTGATTATACAATAGGTGTAGATACAGCCATGAATACAATTTTAGATGCAGTTAATAAGATTCGAGATACTGCGACATCTCATGAAAGAACTTTTGTTATTGAATGTATGGGCCGGGAATCTGGTTACTTAGCCCTTATGACTGGGCTTGCCGGTGGAGCTGAGTATATTTTGCTGCCTGAAATTGATTTTACACCTCAGGAAGTTTGTGACAAAATCACTCAAGGATTTAACAGAGGTAAATTACACAGTTTAATTATTATAGCAGAAGGGGTAGAAGCTCCATTTGTTGATTTAAATGAATACAACGGTAGTCCTGGGATGGCTATGGGAGAATTGATTAGAGAGCGAACTGGAATGGAAACAAGAGTTACAATTCTAGGTCATCTTCAAAGAGGTGGAAGTCCTACAGCTACAGATAGAATTGTCGCCAGCCGTATGGGTGCTAAAGCAGTAGAATTGTTATTAGAAGGAAAACGTGATAAAATGGTTAACTACAAAGATAATTCTATTGGTGTTTGTGAAATAAAAGATGCAGTTAAGAAAAATGACACCATAAACATGGATATTTATAATCTAGCAAATATTTTATCAATGTAAGTAAATAATTGGGAGGTTAATATGAGAAAAACGAAGATAGTATGTACATTAGGACCAGCAACGAATGATAAAGAAACAATAAAACGAGTAGTTGAAGCAGGTATGAATGTGGCCCGAATGAATTTTTCTCACGGTGATCATGAGGAACATAAGCATAGATTTGATTTGGTAAAAGAAATAGAAAAGGAAACAGGTAAAACTGTTGGTTTAATGCTTGATACCAAAGGTCCTGAAATTAGAACTGGAGAAATGAAAGGTGATAAAATTCAATTAGAGGCAGATGCTGAGATTGTAATCACCAAAGAAGATATTGAAGGTACTCCAGAAAAAATATCTGTATCTTATAAAGATTTAGCAGAAGATATAGAAGTTGGAGATAAGATCTTAATTGATGATGGCTTAATCGAGCTAGAAGTGACCAGTATTGATAATGGTGATGTGATTTGTAGAGTGGTTAATGGCGGTGAATTAGGATCGCGTAAAGGTGTTAACCTGCCTGGAGTTAAAGTAAGTCTTCCACCATTAACTGAAAAGGATATTTCTGATATCCGTTTTGGTGTAGAACAGGGTATTCACTTTATTGCAGCTTCTTTTGTTCGCAAATCAAATGATGTAATTGAAATCCGAAAGATTTTAGAAGAAAGTGGGAATGAAGATATTTTCATTATTGCTAAAATTGAAAACCAGGAAGGTGTAGAAAATCTTGATTCCATTTTAGAAGTTGCTGATGGAATTATGGTAGCTCGTGGTGACCTTGGGGTGGAAATTCCTGCTGAAAAGGTACCAATTGTTCAGAAGATGATGATTAAAAAGTGTAATGAAGCTTCAAAACCTGTGATTACAGCTACTCAGATGCTGGACTCTATGATTAGGAATCCTCGTCCAACAAGAGCTGAGGCATCTGATGTTGCTAATGCTATTTTTGATGGAACAGATGCAACAATGCTGTCTGGAGAATCTGCTGCTGGCAAATACCCGGTTGAATCAGTGGCAACCATGGCTCAGATTGCAAATGAAGTTGAAAATTCTGATAGTTATAAAGAGAAATTTGCAGGAAAATATGAATTTGCAGCTGAATCTGTAACTGCTGCTATTTCACTTGCAACCTGTCAAACTGCCGAAGAACTTGGAGCAGAGGCTATAATTACTTCTACAGGTTCAGGTTTAACAGCCCGTACAGTGTCTAAATTTAGACCACAGACACCAATTATTGCTGTTACACCAAATAAGAGAGTGCTGCACCAGCTGTCAATGACCTGGGGAGTTTCTCCATTATTAGCAGCCAGAAGCAGTACAACTGATGAAATGATGGATAATGCAATTTCATCTTCTTTAGAACATGGTTTAATTAATGAAGGAGATTTAGTAACAATTACTGCCGGAGCTCCTGTTGGTATTTCAGGTACAACAAACTTAATTAAAGTAGATGTTGTCGGTAAGCCGATTGCTGATGGTCAGGGTATTGGAAAGAGGATAGCAATTGGAAAAGCTAAATTAGTTAGAACTGCTGACGAGGCAAATGAAAAAATTGAAGAAGGAGATATTATGATTGCCCATATGACAGACAGAGATTATGTACCAGCTATGAAGAAAGCTTCTGCTGTAGTTACATTTAGTGGAGGTCTAACTTCTCACCCAGCTATTGTTGGTCTTAATATTGGAATTCCTGTTGTAGTTAATACAGGTGACATTAGTGATGACTTTAAAGATGGTGAAATTCTTACTGTAGATGGTGTTAGAGGCTTAGTCTATAGAGGTCAGGCAAATCTAAAATAATATCAATCAAAAAAATATATATTAAATTAAGAGGGCTTAACTGTCCTCTTAATTATTTTTATTAGCTAGGAAATTATACCTGATGGTTTGTTGTGGATAATATTTATAGTTTCATAATTTTCGCTATCAACAAAATTTAACCTTACTATATTACAGATTGTCCGAAGGACATTTTGTTCTATTTTAATTTTTATATTAGACCTCATAAAAAAATATATTTTTTTCTATTAATACTTTACAATAATAAAGTAATAAAGTATAATAAAAGAAAATATACTAGAGGGGGATATAAAGTGAAAAATAATTTATTAAATATTTTTGTTATTGTTTTATTGGCTTTATTATTAATTGGTGGCAGTGTAATGGCAGAAGATTCTTTGGCTGAAATTCAGGAAAAGGGAAAAATGGTAGTAGGTTTAGATGATAGTTTTCCACCAATGGGTTTTAGAGATGAAAATGGAGAAATTGTTGGTTTTGATATAGATTTAGCAAAAGAAGCAGCTAAAAGAATGGGGGTTGAAGTAGAATTTAAAGCTGTTGATTGGGATGGTGTAATTTTAAGCTTAAAAAATGGGATGATTGACGCAATTTGGAATGGTCTAACAATCACTCCTGAGAGAGAAGAAAGCATTGATTTTTCTCAACCATATCTAGAAAACTCCCAGAGTATTGTAGTACAGGCTGATAGTGATATTGAAACTAAGGCAGATTTAGCCGGCAAAGTTGTTGGGATTCAGCTTGGAAGTAGTGCTGTAAGTGCTGTAGAATCTGAGCCAGAAGTGTTAGATACATTTAAAGAGCTGCGCAAGTTTTCTAACAACACTGAAGCTCTGATGGATTTGCAAACAGGTAGAGTTCAAGCAGTAGTTTTAGATGTAATTGTTGGTCGTTATTATATTAGTCAGCGTCCCGGTCAATTTAAAGTTTTAGAAGAAGATTTTGGTGGCGAAAAGTATGGGGTTGGTATTCGTGATGGAGCAGTTTCATTCAGAAAGGCTCTTAATGCTGCTTTAGATGAAATGATTGCAGATGGAACAGCAGCTGAGATCTCAGAAAAATGGTTTGGAGAAGATATTGTACTTAAGTAGGAGGCATTTATTTGTTTGATTATATATTAAACGTATCAGGATATGTACTGGAAGGTAGTTTAGTTACCTTCCAGCTTTATTTGGTAACAGCAATTTTTTCTGTTATTTTAGGTGTACTGGGTGCTCTAGGAAAAATTTCTAAAATTCCACTTTTAGAATCTATTTTGTCATTCTACACCTGGGTTTTCAGAGGAACACCACTTTTATTACAGCTTTTCTTTGCTTATTATGGTCTACCGGTACTTGGTATAACTTTGGAACCTTTTCCGGCTGCAGCTCTGACTTTTATTGTAAATTATGGTGCTTACTTCACAGAAATTTTTAGAGGTGGAATAGAGTCTATTGGTGATGGTCAATATGAAGCAGCAAAGGTGTTGGGGATGAATTATCGACAGACTATGAGTAGAATTATTATTCCTCAAACTGTGAAAAGAGTCTTACCAGCAACCAGTAATGAAGCAATTAATCTGGTTAAAGACAGTGCTCTTGTAGCTGTAATTGGACTTGGTGATTTATTGCGGGCTGCCAAAGTAGCTGTAACTAGGGATTTTTCTATTATCCCTTTTATAATAGCTGCCGTATTTTATTTAATAATTAGCTCAGTTATTGTTACAGTTTTTCGCAAATTAGAAGAAAAATATTCTGTATACGAATAGGTGATAATTTTGGAAATGATAAAGGCAAAAAATATAAATAAAAGTTTTGGAGAATTAGAGGTGCTGCGGGATGTTTCGTTTGACGTTCAGCAGGGAGAGGTTATTTCAATAATTGGCCCTTCTGGTTCTGGTAAAAGCACACTTTTACGTTCACTAATTGGCTTAGAAGAAATTAATTCAGGGAAATTATTTATAGAGGGAATTTCTGTAAAAAAATCTGGCAAAAAAGCTTATGAAAAAATGGGAATGGTTTTTCAAGGTTTTAATCTTTTTCCACATAAAACTGTTATGGGTAATTTAATTGAAGCACCAATAGTTGTAAAAGGTGAGACAAAGGGAGAAGCAAAAAAAAGAGCTGAAGAATTATTAAACAAAGTTGGTCTTACTGATAAAAAAGACAGCTATCCTGCACAATTATCTGGAGGCCAAAAACAAAGGGTTGCAATTGCGAGAGCGCTAGCAATGGAACCTGATATAATGCTATTTGACGAACCAACTTCTTCTTTAGATCCAGAGTTAGTTGGAGAAGTTTTGACAGTTATCAGAGGTTTGGCAGATGAAAACATTACTATGATGATTGTAACTCATGAAATGGGTTTTGCAAAAGATGTTTCAGATAGAGTGTTTTTTATGGATCACGGTAAAATAATAAGTGACACTGTCCCAGAAAAAATATTTGTAAATCCAGAATCTGAACGTATCCAAAACTTTTTAACAAAAATATTAAGTCAAAATTAGAGCTCCCTTTTGGGAGCTTTTCTATGTTTAATTTGCTTTTAAAGATAATCACTGTTAAAATGTTTACAGATAAATGGTATATAATAGTATAACATTTACTTAGTGATACTAAGTAATATAAGGGGGAGAAACTTAATAGTGTTTAGAATTAATACTGATTTACACACTCATACTGTAGCCAGTGGTCATGCATATTGTACAGTAGATGAAATGGCTAGAGGTGCTTTTAATAAAGGTATTAAATTACTTGCAATTACTGATCATGGTCCCAATATGCCTGGTGGTCCGAATGTTTATCATTTTGGAAATTTTTCAATTGTACCTGATAAATTATATGGGGTTAGAATTGTAAAAGGTGTAGAAGCAAATATTTTAAAAGATGGTAGATTAGATTTAACAGATGAAGAACTCGGTTATTTAGAATTTGTTTCAGCGGGAATTCATCGTTTAACAGAACATAAATTGAATAATAAAAGCGACTATACTGAAGCAACAATTAAAGCAATGGAAAATCCTCATTTAGATATGATAACTCATCCAGTTCAGCGTGAATATCCTATAGATCTAGAAAGGGTAGCTATAGCTGCAGGCAAAAATAATGTTATTTTAGAGTTAAATGCAAGTTCTTATAACCCTAATAAATTTAAAACAAGGGGAATAAAGTCTGAATCACTTAAATTATTAAAATTAGCAAAAAAGTATGGATTTAAGCTTGCTGTAAATAGTGATGCACACTTCTATGATATAATTGGAGAATATTCAACTCTCAATTTTATTTTTGAAAGTCCAGATTTTGATAGTGAACTGATAATCAATAGTAAAGCTGAAAATATAATTAATTATTTAGATCAAAGACAGAAAAGATTAAATAAATTGAAGAAAACAGTTTAGAGGTGTAAAAATGGAAGAACCATACTATAAATATTCGCAGTTTTTAAAAGATAAGTATGGCAAAAAGACCTACAAACTACCGGTTAATTTGCCAACTACTTGTCCGAACAGAGATGGCAATTTGGCAAAAGAAGGATGTCATTTTTGTGGTGAAGAAGGTGCTGATTTCGAAATGCTGCCTGATGATATGTCAATTACTAAACAGCTTTTAGAAAACAAAGACTATATTGGTGAGCGCTATGGAGTAGATCAATTTATTGCCTACTTTCAAAATTATACCAATACTTATTTGTCTTTAGATAAATTAAAAAAATATGTAAAAGAAGCTGCAGCGGTAGAGAAAATTAAATCTATTTATTTTTCAACCCGACCTGATTCAATTTGTGATAAATATATTTCAACCTTAAAAAATGCTGTAGAAGAAGTTGATTCTGATATAAGTTTAGCATTTGAATTTGGCCTGCAGACAGTTAATTATAAAACTCTAAAAAGTGTAAATAGACAGCATGGATTAGCTGAATTTATTGATGCTGTTTTAAGAGCTAAAAAGTTTGAAGTTGAAGTAGGAGCACATTTAATCTTAAATTTACCAGGTGATACACGAGAAGATGTAATTGAGGGAGCAAGAATTTTGTCTGCTTTAGAAGTAGACCATGTAAAATTGCATGCTCTTTACATTAGAGAAAATTCAGTTTTTGCAAAAAAATATAAAGCAGGAAATTTAGAAATTTGCTCACTTAATGAATATATAGAGAGAGTAATTTTGTTTTTAGAAAATTTATCACCTGAGATTGCTGTTCAGCGTTTGATTGGCAGAGCTCCTGGAAAAGAATCAATCTTTATTAATTGGGACACACCCTGGTGGGAAATTCATGACCTCATTATTAAGGAAATGAATAAAAGAAATACATATCAAGGAAGATTGTTTAATTATCTGAATGGAAAAGCGTTGAATAATTTATAATATGAGAATATTGAGCTTGAATTTATATTTTAAATGGTAATAGTACTTGAAATATGGAAATAAAAGTATTATAATTAAAGTTAATCAAATATCTAAATGGAGTCAAAAGCAGAAAAGTAGAGGAGTGGTAAGATGACTTCAGTATTAAAGAAAGTAATTAAAAACTTTAGTAGTGGAATTTATGATTTTAAAAATAGATATAAATTGCCAAAAGAATATCATAATTCCAATGAATTAAAAATTATGCATATAAGTGATACACCTGAATCAATTTATTCTCATGTTTATAAGATGCTGAGATATAGCAGTCCAGACGTGATTATTCATACTGGTGATTTAGTGGATAATTTAAAGCTTGAAGATGCTGGAGATGAACTTATACCACTTTACCAAAGAAAATCAGCTGAATTTATTAGAAATCTTGAAAAATTAACCAGTGCCAGAATTATCTATATCCCAGGTAATCATGATGATATAAATGTTATTAAAGAAAATATAAATAGAAGTGAAATTATGTTTGAAGGAAGTATTGTTGAATTAGATGGAGTTAAAATTGGATTAGCACATTATCCTGAAAAACTTCCCTTAGATGCTGATATTAATCTTTTTGGTCATAATCATCAACAGGATTTCACAGGTGATAATAAATTTTTAAATGGAATTTTAAATATAAATTATATTTTGCTTCCATCTAAAGAAGACTTTAAAGTTAATTATCCATGGACAGTTGACCAGGGAAGGCAATATAAAACTTTTAATATGATTTAAATATTTTTAAGCAGCCAGGTTTTGAATAATCTGGCTTATTTATTTGAAAATAATTTTTAGAAATTTAAAAATATTATGATTTGGGGATGATTAAATGAATTTTGTGAGAAGTGGGCCCAGATATTTATTTTTAAAAGTAAAATCACCAAAATTATTTTGTCAAGAACTTTCTAGAAAAACGAAGCTGAAAAAATTAAATTTTCAAACAGCTATTAAATTAGCTGCAGAAGAATCAGTGATTGTTTTTTTAAGTGATTACAATAAAGATAGTTTTAAAGTTGAAGATTCTGATTTGATTTTATATCTACCTCTAAATTCCACAGCTCTGCTGGCAATGATTTTAAATCAACATGAACTAAGTCAGGCAGTTGAGAAAGTTACTACAGGACCAGGTCAGCTAGTTATGCGAATACCCGACCAGGGTGAAAAAGTAATAGAAGAAATTGCAGAAAATTATCAGGCGGAAGAAATGTCAATTCTAGAAGCTATTGATAAAGGTAATACTGACAGTACAATTATTTCTTTTACGGATCAACCTATTAAATCCAGACTGAAATCTTTAAAAAAAGTTAGAGACAATATCTTAGTTGCAAAGAACAGTACTTTAGTTTTTGAAGAATTAAGACGGGATGCTGTAAGATATATTACCCATGGCTTAGAAAATCATCAGTGGTCTGAGCTCAAAATAAATATTTATGACTCAGATGAATTATATGAACTAGAATATAAAAGATTAATCACAATTTTATCAGATTTAGAAGCGGGAATCATTCTTGGTGAATCCTGGACTAAAGATCATGCTTTTGCTTTGTTTTCAATTACTGCTTATCAGATAAGGCTCTTTACTTTCCTTGAGCCTATAGAAATAAAAAAAATATTATTTGCTTTTGAATATAATAGTGATGGAGAAAGGCTTGTTGATTATGATCTTTTTAACAAAAGCAATAAAATCAACTGGTCAGAAATCTTAAATGATGGCAAATATCATGATCGTAAAGAATTAGCCTTTAGTTATAGAGAAAAAATTATGAAAGAATTATCAGAATCTGCCAAAAAACGTTATTTTGATATAGAAAAAGAGATTACAGCTCAGTCAAATAAATAAATGCAACCGGGAATTCCCGGTTTTTCTTTTGAAAAATAATAATTTATAATATATATTTACATTATTAGTTTGTAAAAAAAAATACATATTTGCGATATAGATTATTTTGAGTTAAAATAGATATATATACCCTAGTTTAGGAAGGAGATTTTGAATGCAGACAGAGAAGATATTAACTGATGTTGAAAAAGCCGTCAGAGAATTAATAGATACTGTAGAACCAAAAACCGGATCCATTTTTATCTTAGGTGGAAGTACAAGTGAAATCCAGGGGAAAAAGATTGGATCAGCAACTGATGTAGATTTAGGCGACAAGATTATAAGAAGGATAATTTTAATTTTAAAAGAATATAAACTGTATCTTGCAGTTCAGGGATGTGAGCATATAAATAGAGCTTTAGTTATTGAAAGAGAATGTCAGCAAAAATATTCATTTAGTGAAGTAAATGTTATTCCACATCGAAGTGCTGGAGGTGCTTTTGCCACAGCAGCATTTAAAGAATTTTCCGAAGCTGTCACTGTAGAAAATATGGAGGCCGATTTAGGTATTGATATTGGTGATGCTTTAATCGGAATGCATCTTAAGAATGTTGCAGTGCCAGTAAGATTATCAATCAAGCAGGTTGGAGAAGCTCATCTTACAGCTGCCAAGACAAGATTAAAACTTGTTGGAGGAGCCAGAGCAAAATATAGAGATTAATTTTAAGGGAGGCTTTAATTTGAAAAAACTGCATCATTTAATTGATAAATTAATTCTTTCACTTATAGGCCGCTCTTTCACCATTTTAACTGATACTGAGCCAATTATAAAAAGAGAATTAGCATATTTACCTGATGAATTTACAGCAGCATTTGCTGTAGAAGAGGGTGCACCATCTATTATAGTAAAAAAAGAAAACAATAGATTTAAATATTTTGGTTATCATTATGAGCCAAATAATATTGATTTGAGGTTATATTTTAAAGATGAAGAATTTGCCTATGAGGTTTTAGGAGCCAAAGAAGGTATCAGACAGGCATTTTCTGAACACAAAATAATTTTGGAAGGTGATTTGGAATATGCGGTATCTTTAATCTATATTTTTGAGGTTGTTGAAGCCTATATTATGTCAGAAAAATTTTCTGAAAAAATTATAGGTTATAAATTTAAAAGAAATATCTCTCGGCTGCAGTTAATTATCCGTGCACTATTTTTATATAGAGAAAAGGGTGAAATTTAATGTACAGCTCAGATTATTTTGAATTTTTTAGTCCTGTTAAAATAATTTCAGGAGAACATGCTTTATCAACTTTAAATTATGAATTAGATCGTTTACATGTTAGTAAACCTCTAATTTTAACAAATCAAAGTTTAGATGAAATGAAAATACTGGATACACTATTATCCCATCTAAAAAATGATTCAATAAATCAGCGTCAGATTATCAAAACAATTCCTAACCAGGCAACAATTGAAATTGTAAAAAAAGCTTCTCAAAGATATAAAGATTTAGAGTGTGATGGAATTATTGCATTAGGTGGGGAAGCGATTATAGATACTGCTAAAGGAATCAATTTAATGATTTCGGAACAGGTTGAAGATTTGAAAGATTTGGCCGGAATTGAAACTGCTCATGCAGATATGCAACCATTTATTGTGATTCCCACCACAAGCAGTACAGGTTCAGAAGCTGCTTTAACTGCTGTGATTAATGATGAGAGCAGCAAAAGAGTTTTAGAATTTATATCCAGTAAATTAATTCCAGATCTTGCTGTTATAGATCCAACAATGACTTTTTCTTTACCACCACGACTTACAGCTTCTACAGGAGTAGATGCTCTTGTCCATGCTGTCGAGGCCTATACGGGTCTTCAGACTAATCCACTTAGTGATGCGTATGCTTTTGCAGCTCTAAAACTAATAGGACAGAATTTGCGCGAATTAGTTAAAGATGTCAATAATAAGAAACACAGAGTTGCTATGAATAATGCAGCTGTTATGGCCGGGATCTCATTTTCGAACTCTCATGCTGGTATTATTCACGCAGTTGGTGATGCCTGTGAAAAAATTGCTGGGGTATCTCATGGTGATGCTTTATCAGTTCTTTTACCTCATGGAATGTTTTATAATCTTAAATTTGATTACTGCAGAAATTCATATCAGGATATTTTAATTGCCTTGGAGGGAAGAGATAAGTTTATTGAGACAGGGCTAGAAGATAGAGCTCTAATTGCTGTTAATGCTGTAGTCAGTATTTTAAATGAACTTCGTTCTTTAACTGGTATTCCTGTTACTCTCAAAGAAATTGGTGTGAAAAGGAACCAATTTGATGATATTGTAGATAAAGCGATGCATAATAGTGCTATTTTGAATTCCGCAGGTCAGGTTAATCGGGAAGATATAAAAAATATTTTAGAAGCAGCTTTTTAAATAATGGACATTTGCATAATTGACAAATGCCCCTTTTATAATAAATGTCGGGTATTCATTTCAATTTTAGGGGGTGCTGCTGGTGGAAGCGGAAATTATTAGGTTTTATGGTTTGGGTCCATTTTATTTAAAATTTCAGGATAAAATAGTTGATGGGAAAAAAATGGATCTCTAAGCGTGCTTTTTATTTGTTAATGTTTTTATTATTAGAAAAGAACAGAAAAATTAGTGCAGAAGAATTGGTTGATGTTTTTTGGCCGGAATCTGACTTAGATGACGGAAAAAATAAGCTTTATAACACAATATATCTTTTAAGACGATCTTTAATCAGAGATGGAGTTCCTAAAGATATTGTTCAGTCTGTAAGTGGAGGATATTCAATAAATGATAAGTATCAGATTTGGACAGATTGGGATTATTTTGAAGAAGAAGTAAATAAAATTCTTAAAGGAGAAGATTTTTCAATAGAAAAATTAAGAACTTTATATCAGCTCTATCGGGGAGATTTTTATTCAAATTTAAAATACGAAGACTGGACTGAGATACACAGAGAAAATTTAAGGGTAAATTATTTGAATCTGATAGAAATATTAACAAAAAAATTGTATCAAAATCAAAACTATCGGGATACAGTTAATTATCTTCATAAAGGTATAGAATTTGACCCTTATCGGGAGAATTTTTATCTGCTTTATATCAAGGCTCTAGTTAAACTAGGAAGAATAGCAGAAGCAATAAACAGTTATAAAAAATGTGAGAGAATACTTAAAGAGGAGCTTGATCTTTTGCCAGGTCAGGAGTTAAATAATGTTTATCACCGAATTAAGTTGAGTCGAGAGCTTTCAATGAAAATTGAAGATCATCTGGTAAGTGATATTAATGTAAAGACTGGTGCAATGTGTTGTGATTTTAATATTTTTGAAAAAATTTATGAGCTTGAGTTTCGTCATGTTAAACGTTTAAAAAGTTCATTTATTCTGTTAAATTTGGATTTTGAAGAAATAGAAAATGAATTTATAATTGAAAAAGCAGCTGACTATTTTGGTAAACAATTGAGAGCAGGGGATGTAATATCTATTTGTAATAATAAAATTTTTATACTGCTTCATGGAATGAACTTTGGCAGTAGTGGAATAATCTTAGAAAGATTTAATAATTTTTGTAAAAAATTTGATCTAGATCAAAAACCATCACTAGATATAAAAGAGATAAAATAAAAAAAATAATATTTTGCTAAAAACCACCCGTACGGGTGGTTTTTTAATTAGCTAGAATTTTAGATTATCTCAAAAAATTTGATATATATTTAGAGGTTTTTTAGAGTTTTAAAAGATATTAATATTAGGTGGCAGTAATGTATAATAAGTTGTGTAAATAAAATTATGATAATTTTTTTAAATAAAAAGAGGAATCCTTCTTTGAGTGGTTGAATATATTTATTGACA